>CAJUPL010000001.1 GCA_910588435.1 uncultured Eggerthellaceae bacterium
CTGATGACCTGGGGTCAAAAGAGATGATGGAGACATGGGTTCAGGGAAGCCAGCTCATGTTCAATACCACTCACTTCAGCACATATGCTGTGCTTGCGAAGGACAAGCAGTCTGGTGCTGTGGATGAGGGCGTGAGGAATGACACCAGTGTGAGCGGGGACCTTGCCCAAACAGGGGATGCAATGGGTGCCTTCGTTGTGACGTTCAGCCTGCTTGCTCTTGCGTCAGCCGCAAGCGTGGTGGTTGTTCGCAGAAGGATGAAGCAGCAGGGATAGGCTGCTAGCGTGAGGTGAGTGAGGGCGGGTCCGAAGGGCCCGCCCTTTTTGTTTGGGCGTTAGTTGTGAGTTAGGCCGAACCGTCTGATCTGCAGCAGTCATCCGGGTGTTCTTGCCCTGTCGGGCAAGTTTCGCATTGCTCATCGCAATGCTGCGTCTCCAATGGAGACGCCCACAAGAGAGGGGCAATGTTAGGTTTCTAATAGAGATACCCACATGAAGGGGGGGGTGGGAAATGCAGCTGTTCACTCATAGGGGGAGTACCCCTTTTCCTTGTGAGGGGGGGGATGGGTCATGTATAGGGTTGATGAATGTTTAGCACACAAGCGTCACCGTCCTTGCAGCCTGTCCATCATGCCGAAACGCTGCAATCCAAAATGCCTACGTTCTGAATGCTTTTTGGAAGGTGTGCACTTCATGTGCGCACCTCTGCAGGTCAGATCCGCTCACAGAGGTGCGCAGATCAACTGCGCACCTTCCGAAGAGGCTTGCTTTCTGCATCTTCCTTATTTGTAGGCGCTTGCATTGCAAGCGCAGCATTGCGCTAGCAATGCGTAACGCAGGCGATAGCCTGCGAACACCCGGAACGAAGCAACTGGTCAGGCAGCCTGGCCTGGCGCAGACCATCTATCCGGGCATTTCGGGCTACCGCCCTCATTTCGCTGTGTTAGCGCACAGCTGCGGCTGCAATGCAGCCGCCCACACAGGAGGGAGGACACAGCTGCGTTCGCAATGCGAACGCCCGCTCCTGAAAAAAAAAGGGGGGGGAGGGGGGGGGCTGCGTCGGCAATGCCTATGCCCACTCTTGAGGGCGCACAGCTGCGGTAGGCAATGCAGCCACCCACTCTCAAGGGGAGGGCAAGCTGTGATAGCATAGGGGCTTGCTGAGGAAAGGCAGATCCAACGTGGCATTTGGCAAGAGACAAGTCCCAATCTCATCCAAGAACAGCATGGCAGCGCGCAACGCACACGCAAAGGCAAGCCAGCAGTTCAAGACGTATGACACATCCGCCATCAAGCCCAAGGCATCGAAGGCACCCATCGTCATCTGCGTGGTTGTGGTGCTCTTGGTCATCATCGGTGCGGCATTCGCCATTCGCGGTTGCACAGCTGATGCAGAGACTTTGCCGGAAGGCCAGGAGGCAGTGATCACCATTGAGAATGGTGCTGGTGCCAAGGAGATAGCAGAGGCGCTATTGGATGCACGGATCATCGGCAATGCTGATAAGTTCGTGAGCTACGTGAACAAGAACGATGCAGCGGCCGCCTTGATCCCCGGAACGTATCTCTTCCACGGAGGGATGTCCCAGTCAGAGGTGCTATCCGCTCTGATGCAAGGCCCCGCATCCACTGCTGATTTCCTGACGGTGCCGGAAGGCCTCACGCGCCAGGGGATAGCTGATGAGGTGCAGAAGGCAACATCTGGCCGCATCACGTCAGATGACTTCATGAGCGCAACGGCTGATGCGTCCGCATATGCAGAAGAGTTCGCGTTCCTGAGCGAGGCCGGCAACGCAAGCCTTGAGGGCTTCCTATTCCCGAAGACCTACAGCATCACTGCTACTGACGGCGCAGCTGAGGTTGCGCGCATGATGCTGGCTCAGTTCCAAGAGGAGACCAGCCAGCTTGACTGGGCCTATGCTCAAGATCAGGGGCTCTCACAGTACGAGGCCTTGATCTTGGCTTCCATCGTGGAGGGCGAAGGGACGCCTGATACGTTCGGCAACATCGCTTCTGTCTTCTACAACCGCCTGGCATCTGACAGGCCTTACCTTGAGTCAGACGCAACCACTGCCTACGAAGTAGGTCGCGAGCCCACAGCGGAAGAGGTCCATGCTGATACTCCGTATGGCACCTATGCCAACCCTGGGCTTCCACCTACTCCCATATGCAATCCATCCCTTGAGGCCATCAAGGCAGTGCTGGATCCGCCGGATACCAGCTACATGTTCTTCTACTTCTCAGATGATGGCTCCTTCAGTTTCTCTGAGACCTTCGATGAGCATCAAGATTCCATCAACTGAGCCTAAGGCCAGCTAGAGCACTCGAAAGGCAAGGCGCTATAGATGGGCCTGTTCGATCCAGAGAGGTACCTCTCAAGCTTGGCAACGGTGAACATCCAGAAGGACCTCTTGGATGCAGGTCTTCGTAGCGTGCTCTTGGACATAGACAACACTGTGAGATCGCGCGCCACTCATGACATCCCGCGTGACGTCAAGGCGTGGCTCAGTCGTGCACGTGAGATGGGCGTCAGCTTCTGCCTTCTGTCCAACAACTGGCACGCTGACGCATATGAGTTCGCCCGGGAGCTTGATATGCCCATCGTTGCGAAGGCGTGCAAGCCGCTGCCTCTCGCTTATGGCACAGCCATGAAGCTGATCGGAGCAGAGAAGGGAAGCACCGTTGCGGTGGGGGACCAAGTGCTCACAGATGTGGTGGGCGCTCATCTTGCAGGCATCCAGGCGTGGCTGGTGCTTCCGCTGTCTGAGGTTGACATCAAGCACACGCTGGTGCTCAGGAATCTCGAGCGGATGATGATAGGCACAAGGCAGCCAGAGGGCGCGCCTTTGGTGATGAATTCGGAGGAGCAAGCATGAAGGAGCTCTACATAGCAGGACACCCTGTGACGCATTCGAAGTCCCCTGTCATGCACAATGCCTTGTATGAGGCCATTGGGCTTGATTGGGAATACGGGTTCAAGGACCTTGCCTGTGACGAGGATGCAAAGCGCTTCTTTCAAGACAAGGCGTACTTGGCATGCAATGTCACCACGCCTTACAAGGGGGTGGCATTCGCAACTGCTGACATACAGGCAGCAAGCGCCAAGCTTGCGGGTGGTGCGAACGTGCTCATCAACAAGGACGGGTGCCTCATCTGCTACAACGTGGATGGCAAGGGATGCGTCGGATGGCTTGAGATGGCAGGCGTTGTCTTCAAGGGGCAGCGCGTGGTGGTGTGTGGAACGGGTCCAACATCGCTTGCCATAATGAATGCTGCGGCTGAGGCTGGGGCGCATGATGTCACGCTGCTAGGTCGTGACAAGGCGAAGTGCCAGCGGGCTGTTGGGGGCTACCTTGACAGGTGCCGTGAGCTTCTGAGCACTGCCATTCCCATGCCTGCAGCTGACCCGGATCACCTGAGCTTAGCTGAAGCCTATGATCAGGTGAGCTTCAGATTCGGCGAATACGGCACATCCAGGCGCGCCATACAAGAGGCAGACGTGATCATAGACGCCACGCCTCTTGGCATGCATGAAGGTGACCCGGCACCGTTCGATACAGACCTTCTCCACGAAGGGCAGGCCGTCATGGATGTGGTCTACGGTCACGGCCAGACCGCGCTGGTCAAGGCCGCAGAAGAGCAAGGGGCGCGCATATTCGCGGGGCAAGGGATGCTCGTCTGCCAAGCTGTGGACACGGTGCAGATCCTGTTCGACATCTTCAGTGTTGACTGCAAGCTCACCCGGCGTGAGATGTTCAACATCATGGATGAGGCGGCAGGCTTCAAGCTCCTTTGATCCCCCGCACGCCGCCCACCGGGAGTGTAATGGACACGCCCGGATGCGTGGCGTTTGACACACTGGGAAGACATATCTAATATTCCACCTCGCGCCTTGATCAGGCGCATTTTTTCGCGTGCGCATTCGCGAAGCGCACATGAAATATGAGCACGGAAATGCAGTGAAGGAAAGGAAGAGGGTCTTGCCTACAATCAACCAGCTGGTCCGCAAGGGCCGCAAGAAGCAAGAGGACAAGAAGAAGACGCCTGCGCTCAAGGGAAATCCGCAGAAGCGTGGCGTTTGCACGCGCGTCTACACCACAACCCCGAAGAAGCCGAACTCAGCTCTTCGCAAGGTCTGCCGTGTCCGCCTGGTCAACGGCATGGAGGTCACCGCTTACATCCCAGGCATCGGCCACAACCTCCAGGAGCACTCCATGGTGCTCATCAGGGGCGGCCGTGTTAAGGACCTGCCTGGTGTTCGCTACAAGGTCATCCGCGGCACGCTTGACTGCGCATCGGTGGACAACCGCATGCAGGCACGCAGCCGCTATGGTGCGAAGCGCCCGAAGTAAACAGTCGTTAAGCCGCGCGGGCTCTGAAGTGGAGCCTAATGGTTGGAGGCAGGGCGCAAGTGACAAGGCAGCCAGCCAGAAGCGCGCAGAGAAGAAGGAGCATCTAGATGCCACGTCGTGCAGCAGCACAGCGCAGGCCCATACAGCCTGACGCAAAGTACAACAACCGTCTGGTCACCCAGCTGATCAACAAGATCATGATGGATGGCAAGAAGTCCCTGGCAGAGCGCATCGTCTACACCGCGTTCGACATCGTGGAGCAGAAGAGCGGCGAGGATCCGCTGTCTGTGTTCAAGAAGGCCATGGACAACGTTCGCCCAACCCTTGAGTGCAAGCCCAAGCGCGTTGGTGGCGCAACCTATCAGGTGCCAATGGAGGTCAACTCCCGTCGTGCAACCACTCTGGCTATCCGCTGGATCGTGGATTACTCACGTGCACGTCGTGAGCACACCATGGCAGAGCGCCTTGCAATGGAGATCATGGACGCTTCCAACAACACAGGCGCCGCTGTTAAGAAGCGCGAAGACATGTACAAGATGGCAGAGGCCAACCGTGCCTTCAGCCACTATCGCTTCTAGAGGATAAGAACATGGCGAAGATTTCACTCAAGGAGACGCGCAACTTCGGGATCATGGCCCACATCGATGCGGGCAAGACCACCACGACTGAGCGCATCCTCTACTACACGGGCAAGACCCACAAGATCGGCGAGGTCCATGACGGCGCAGCTACCATGGACTGGATGGAGCAGGAGCAGGAGCGCGGCGTTACCATCACCGCGGCTGCTACCACTTGCTTCTGGAAGTACCCCAGCGGTGCTGAGGATGGCAAGGAATACCGCTTCCAGATCATCGACACCCCAGGCCACGTTGACTTCACCTCTGAGGTGGAGCGCTCGCTTCGCGTGCTCGACGGCACCGTTGCCGTATTCGACGCAGTTGCAGGCGTGCAGCCCCAGTCAGAGACCGTTTGGCGCCAGGCTGAGCGCTACGGCGTTCCGCGCATCGCATTCATCAACAAGTATGACCGCGTAGGCGCTGACTTCCAGCATGCCATCCAGACCATGCGCGACCGCCTTGGTGCGAACGCGTTCGCAGCTCAGATCCCGATGGGCGCTGAGGACGGCTTCTGGGGCATCATCGACCTGGTCACCATGACCGCATGGGACTTCAAGGCAGATGACAAGGGCATGACCTATCCAGAGCCAATGGATGCCATCCCGGATGAGTTCGCAGCAGAGGCTGCAGAGCGCCACCAGGAGCTCTTGGAGGCCGCAGCGGACTGCGATGATGACCTCATGGAGAAGGTCCTCATGGAGGAAGAGGTCAGCGTTGAGGAGCTCAAGGCTGCCATCCGCAAGGGCGTCATCGACTGCAAGATCAACCCGGTGTTCGTGGGCTCTGCTTACAAGAACAAGGGCGTTCAGGAGCTTCTTGACGCTGTGGTTGACTACCTCCCGTCACCCGTTGACATCCCACCGATCCAGGGCGTCAACCCGAAGACCGATGAGGTTGAGGACCGCCCGGCCGATCCGAAGGCGCCGTTCAGCTCTCTGGCGTTCAAGATCATGACGGATCCTTATGTTGGCAAGCTCACCTACATCCGCTGCTACTCGGGCAAGATAGACTCTGGCTCTTACGCTCTGAACGCTGTCAAGGACAAGAAGGAGCGCATCGGCCGTCTCTTGCAGATGCACTCCAACCAGCGTACGGACGTTGATGAGTGCTCAGCTGGTGACATCGTGGCTGTCGTTGGCCTCAAGGACACCTCCACCGGTGATACCCTCTGCGACGAGAACCACCCCATCATCTTGGAGTCCATGGAGTTCGCAGACCCCGTCATCGACATCGCCGTTGAGCCGAAGACGAAGGCTGAGCAGGACAAGATGGCCATCGCGCTGCAGAAGCTGGCCGAGGAGGACCCCACATTCCGCGTGTCCACCAACCATGAGACGGGCCAGACCATCATCGCTGGCATGGGTGAGCTCCACCTGGAGATCATCGTGGACCGCCTGCTCCGTGAGTTCAAGGTTGAGGCTAACGTGGGCAAGCCGCAGGTCTCCTACCGTGAGCGTCCGGGGCATGAGGTGCTTGGCGCTGAGGGCAAGTTCGTCCGCCAGTCCGGTGGTCACGGCCAGTACGGTCATGCGGTCATCAACATGTATCCGCAAGAGGCTGGCAAGGGCTACGAGTTCGAGAACAAGATCGTCGGTGGAGTCATCCCGAAGGAGTTCATCCCGGCTGTTGACAAGGGCATCAAGGAGGCTCTGAACTCTGGTGTCTTGGCAGGCTATCCTGTTGAGGATGTCAAGGTTGAGCTGGTCGATGGTTCCTTCCATGAGGTTGACTCCTCTGAGGCAGCGTTCAAGGTTGCAGGCTCCATGGCCATCAAGGAGGCCTTGAAGAAGTCTGATCCTGTGATCTTGGAGCCCATCATGTCCGTTGAGGTGGAGACTCCGGAGGAGTACACCGGCTTCGTCATGGGAGACATCCCTTCACGCCGCGGTGTGATCCAAGGCCAGGAGCAGCTTGGCAATGCTGTTGCCATCAGCGGCAAGGTCCCGCTGAACAATATGTTCGGCTACGCAACGGATCTTCGAAGCGGAACTCAGGGCAGGGCTACATACACCATGCAGTTCGACTCATATGAGCCTGTTCCGAAGAGCGTGGCTACAGAGATCATCAGCAAAGCCGGCGGCAACGCCTAAGAGACACTGGATATTTGGAGGTAATGCAAGTGGCAAACCAGAAGATACGTATCCGCCTCAAGGGCTATGACCATGAGATAGTGGATCAGTCCACGAAGCTCATCGTGGATACGGCACAGAAGACGGGCGCCAAGATCTCTGGCCCCATCCCGCTGCCAACGGAGCGCAATATGTACTGCGTCATCCGTTCGCCGCACGTGGACAAGGATTCTCGTGAGCAGTTCGAGATGCGCACCCACAAGCGCCTCATCGACATCATCGAGCCTACGGCCAACACCGTGGATTCGCTCATGCGCCTTGACCTTCCTGCTGGCGTGGACATTGAGATCAAGCTGTAGGAGGCAAGAGCATGATTAACGCGATATTCGGAAAGAAGCTGGGCATGACCCAGGTCTGGCAAGACGATGAAGTGGTGGCTGTCACCGTTGTGCAGGCTGAGCCGAACGTCATCTGCCAGGTGAAGTCAAAGGAGACCGACGGCTACGATGCGGTGCAGATGGCTTTTGGCTATGTGAAGCCAACCCGCGTGAACAAGCCGATGCAGGGTCATTTCAGCAAGGCTGGGATCGATCCGAAGAAGCACCTGCGCGAGGTTCGCGTGGAGGATGCTTCTGAGCACAAGGTTGGCGACGAGCAGACGGTTGCTGCCTTCGCTGATGTGAAGAAGGTAGACGTCACCGGCACCTCGAAGGGCAAGGGCTTCGCAGGCGTCATGAAGCGCTACGGCTTCCGTGGCGGCCCTGGTGGGCATGGCGCGCACTTCCATCGCGCTCCTGGCTCCGTGGGCCAGTGCGCAACGCCCTCACGCGTGTTCAAGGGCGTTCGCCTTCCTGGGCATATGGGATGTGACACGGTCACCGTCAAGAACCTAGAGGTCATCCGCGTGGATGAAGAGCAGAACCTGCTCCTCATCAAGGGCGCGGTTCCTGGTTCCAAGAACGGCGTTGTCCGCGTTCGCATGACGAAGACGCAGCAATAGAGCTTGGAGGATCAAGAGCAATGGCAACTTTGGAGATAAAGGACGCAGCCGGCAAGGCTGCAGGCAAGGCCGAGCTTCCTGATTCGGTCTACGCCATCGAACCGAACATGCACGTGATGCATCGCACGGTGAAGGCTCAGCGCGCTGGCTGGAGGCAGGGGACTGCCAATACCAAGACGCGTGGCTTCGTCTCTGGTGGCGGCAAGAAGCCTTGGCGCCAGAAGGGCACCGGCCGTGCAAGGCAGGGTTCCATCAGGAGCCCACAGTGGAGGGGTGGTGGCACCGTATTCGGTCCTCACACTCGCTCATACGCAGAGAAGGTGAATTCGAAGGAGATCAAGCTTGCGATGAGGAGCGCTCTGTCTGCGAAGCTTGCAGACGGTGAGCTGGTCATCGTGAAGCCCTTCGAGTTCGAGAAGCCCTGCACGAAGGACGCCGTGGCAGCGCTCAAGGCTCTTCAGCTGGACGGCATGCGCATCAAGCTCATCATCCCTGATGATGCTGTGGATACGTTCCTGTCCTTCAGGAACATCCCGGGTGTTGAGATCCTTCCGGTGAATGCCATCAACACCTATGACATCATCGACAACAAGAGGCTCGTGATCGTTGACACCTGCCTCCCGTACATTGAGGAGGTGCTGGGCTAATGCAGAGGGACCCAAGAGAGGTCATCATCAGGCCAGTGATCACTGAGCATTCCTACGATGTGATGGACAACAACGTCTACACGTTCGAGGTGGCCAAGGATTCCAACAAGGTTGAGATCCGCCAGGCCATCGAGGCGATCTTCGGTGTGACCGTGAAGAAGGTCAATACGCTGAACGTCAAGCCCAAGCCGAAGCGCGTTCGCTATCAGAAGAAGGGCTACACCCGTTCTTGGAAGAAGGCCATGGTGACCCTTGCTGAAGGGGACACCATAGAGATCTTCTCAGCTTAGCGGCAGGAAGCTTGTGAGGCCGGCATCAAGCCGGCCTCTTTGCATATAGTGTGGAGAATGTGCAGGCTGTATGCAAACGCATGTACGCAGTCTATAATCCCTGAGCGTTGAACAGGTAAGTTCGGAATAGGAGTAGATTTGAAGCTCACGAAGGTTTTGGCAGCAGGCTTTTCCATGGCATTGGTCCTGGGGCTTGCAGGATGCGGTTCAAGCTCTGAGGGCAGCTCTTCTGAGGAGTCAAGCCAGCAAGAGCTGCAGCAGTATGAAGGTCTGACAGATGAGGCAAGCGTGGCGAAGGCCCGTGAGCTGATGGAAAGCCTCTTCGCCCAAGAGGCAAGCAAGAACTACACTGTTGCCAGCAATGTGACCACCATCACCGAGGTGAATGGTGAAGAGGGCAGCAACACCAAGAGCACACTGACCATGTTGGATCTCACTGGGGATCAGGTTCGCGGATTCATCAGCTCAGCATCTGAGCCTGCTGATGGAACAGAGGCCAACTACTACATCAATGGCAAGGAAGGCGTCCTAGAGACCAAAGACGAGAAGGTCTCCATCGAATTCGAGGATTCCTACCTTGAGTCTTTGAGCTCACAGGCTGCCAATGATGATGCTCGCGTCTACTATGATTGTGCTGAGAGCATCTCGTATTTCGAGAAGGATGGCACTGAGGTGGTGCAGCTGCAGGTGAACCCCGAGCAGCTCATGGCATCAGGCATCCTCCCGGATTTCACGCAGATAGATTCATGCGTGGCAGAGTACACCTTCAATGAGGATGGCACCTTGAGCGTGTTCCTGAACACCATCAAGGGCACCCTTGCTGGGGATGACGGGACCAGCCAGCAGGTGACCATGGAGACGAAGACCATCTTCACTGATTATGGGACCACTGAGGTTCCTGAGCTTCCCTCTGTTGATGAAGAGGGTGGCGAAGAGGGCTCATCTGAGGAGAGCAACAACTAGCTCTTCATCCAAGCGCTATGAGGAAGGGGTTTGCTTCGGCAGGCCCCTTCTTTGCTGTCAGCGAGACTGTGGATAGAGGAATCTCACTGCATCGTGCTCTATCCCAACCTCATAATGGGTTGAGTGGACTGCCTCTCCGTCTACTTGCGTGGGTGGCATCTCTTTGAAATCGATGACCAGATGCTCAGCCTTGAACAGCTCCATCTCATGCATGCCAACATGATGGCCTGTCTTCGCCTTCAGGAAACCGATCACAGCCTTTGCTCGAGTCACTGGCGGATGGGAGATGCAGATATCTAGAAGCCCGTCATCGAGCTTCGCTTCTGGGCATATGCAGAAGCCGCCTCCATAGTAGGGTCCGTTCTGAACTGCGAACGTGATGGACTCCCCGCACACAGGATGCCTTCCGTCAATGACCAGCTCATACTCATACGATCTGAAGCTGTCCTTCAGCTGATGGTACGCGCTCTCAGCATAGAGCGCCGTTCCCTTTCGCCCTGAGGTCTTGCGCCTCTCAACCGTGTCAAGCGCTATCGCTGCATCAAGCCCAAAGGAGAGGGTCTCTGTGAACCATGAGCCGTTCACGCTGCCTATGTCAGTTGCCTTCGGGATGCTTGAGCATAGCGCCTTGCATGCCCTGTGGACGCCGCTTGGCATGCCCAATGCCTTGGCGAAGTCATTCCCAGATCCTGTTGGGATCACACCCACGCAAGGACGCTCCTCTTTGGGGATGGACATGATCCCGTTCACCGCTTCATGGATCACGCCGTCTCCGCCGAGTATGATCACGGAAGAGTATCCTGCAGCTCCTGCCGCTATCTCGGTTGCGTGATGGGCATCCTTCGTGAGCAATACATCCAGCGTGGAATCATTCATGCGCGTGTAGAGCTCCTCCACAGCCTCTTCAGCCAGATGCGCACCCTTTCCGTTCTGGGATGCTGGGTTGGCTATCAACAGGATGTCTTGAAGATGATCGGGCATCATGGAACCTTTCCTTGCGTATTGCCGATACATTATCATTAGGTGAAGACCACGCATCTTTCATGCGTCTGCGCGAATACAAAACGTTGCTGGAGGTACCCAGAAGATGGCTTTCGTTGAGTTCGATGACGTCTCCAAGATCTACCAGATGGGCGAGGTCAAGGTGGAAGCAGTTCACGGGATGACCTTCCAGATCGAAGCTGGCGAGTTCTGCGTGGTGGTGGGGCCATCGGGTGCCGGGAAGACCACTGTGCTGAACATGCTGGGTGGAATGGACAGCGCAACCAGTGGGGTCATCTCCCTGGACGGCGAGCGCATAAGCTCATACGATGCCAAGCAGCTGACCATGTACAGGAGATATGACATCGGCTTCGTGTTCCAGTTCTACAATCTGGTGCAGAATCTGACAGCGCGTGAGAACGTGGAGCTTGCAAGCCAGATCTGCAAGGATCCGCTTGATGTTGATGCGGTTCTTGACAGCGTTGGACTGGCGCACAGAAAGGACAGCTTCCCGGGGCAGCTGTCAGGCGGTGAGCAGCAGCGCGTGGCCATAGCCAGAGCGCTTGCGAAGAACCCGAAGCTCCTCCTTTGCGATGAGCCTACGGGCGCCCTTGACTTCAACACAGGAAAGCACATCCTGATGCTGTTGCAGCGCATGTGCACTGAATACGGGAAGACAATCATCATGGTCACTCACAACACTGACTTCTGCGCCATAGCAGACAGGGTGATCCACGTTCGCGAAGGCAGCGTGGCGCAAGTGGATCTGAATAGTGCACCAGCATCTGCTGAGACGCTCAGCTGGTAGGCGCATCCCGCATCTCATGAGAAGCGCATTCAGCATACAGATCCTCCGCTCCATCAAGGGCTCCCTCGGGCGCTTCTTGGCCATCATGGGGATAGTAGCCTTGGGCTGCGGGTTCTATGCGGGCCTCAGGATGACCGCGCCTGACATGGACATGGCGGCGGATGAGTACTATGACCAGACCAACCTCATGGACATCCGCGTTGTGTCCACCATGGGGCTCACTGACGATGACATCAAGACTATTGCACAGGTAGATGGCGTGGAGAAGGTGTCCGGGGAGATGGAGACGGACGCAATGGTCACGCTCAACGATGAGCAGTATGCCGTTCGCATCCAATCCGTGCCGAATCCCTTCCCGCTAGGGCCTCAGTCTCCAGAGGTCTCTTCTGGACTTGCTCTGCCCATCAACTCATTGGTGCTGACCGAAGGACGGCTTCCGGAATCACCAGATGAGTGCGTGATATCTGCTGACAACGTGATGGCGCAGCCTGTGCAGCTAGGGGATGCTGTCCAGATAGATGAGGGCGTCCAAGACCTGGATGACGTCTTGTCCGTGCGCGAGCTCAAGGTGGTAGGGCTGGCGCATTCGCCGCTCTACGTATCCACTACCGCTATGGGTTCCACAACGCTAGGCTCTGGCACCATAGATCAATTCATGTACGTGGATCCAGATGCATTCGCCGAAGGCTTCCCATACACAGAAGCCTTCATCACCGTCTCAGGTGCAGACAAGCTCACAAGCGGAAGCCATGAGTATCAAGCGCGTGTGGATGAGGTGGTGAAGGAGCTCCATGGCATAGCGGACGAGCGTGAGGAAGCACGCCTAGCCCAGCTGAAGTCAGAAGCGCAAGAGGAGCTTGATGAGAAGAGCTCTGAGTTCGAACGGGAGCGCGCTCAGGCGGAGGATCAGCTGGCAAGCGCAAGACGTGAGCTGGACGATGCCGCAGCTGAGATAGAGATCAGCCGCATTCAGATCGAACGAGGTCGCGCAGAGCACGCCTCAGGAGCGAGTGCGCTTGCGGCAGAGGAGGCATCAGCGCAAAGCCAGCTTGCGTCAGCCGAGGCGCAGATAGAAGAGGAGAGCGCGAAGCTCGATGAGGCCAAGGCACAGCTTGATGCGTCCGGCGCGCAGCTTGATGCTGGATGGGCTCAAGCTGCAGCAGCAGGCATCACGAAGGATAATGCTAGCGCTGCCCTAGAAGCGCTGAAGGCGCAGATGGGAGCGTTGGACCCCTCTTCACCTCAATACGCTTCTCTTGCGGCGCAAGCGTCGATGATAGAGCAGCTGATATCGGGGCAAGCTGCATATGATGCTGGCATGGCCAGCTATGAGGGCGGCCTTCAGCAGCTCACCCTTGCAAGGGAAGAGCTCGAGGCCGGAAGGCAAGAGATGTCTTCGCGCATATCGGACGCCAAGTTGCAGCTCTCAAGCGCGCTCTCGCAGCTCAAGGACGGTGAAGCTAAGCTGGCATCAGGAGAGGCTGAATACGATAGCGGTCTTGCAGAATACGAGCAGCGTCGCGCTGAGGCCGATGAGGGGTTCGCTGAGGCTGAGTCTGAGATAGCAGACGCGCAAGCGAAGATAGATGATATATCCATGCCTGAGTGGCTGGTCATGGATCGCACGAAGATCCCAGGCGCGGTAAGCTTCGGATCCGACGCTGACAGGATAGACTCCATCGCATCGTTCTTCCCGTTCATCTTCTTCCTTGTGGCCGCATTGGTGGCGCTCACCACCATGACCCGCATGGTGGAAGAGGAGCGCCAGCTGATAGGAACATTCAAGGCGCTTGGCTACTCAAGGGCGCGCATCACCTCAAAGTACCTGGTCTATGCAGCCGCGGCCTCGCTCACTGGTGCAGTGCTTGGGATCGTCATATTGTCATTGGTGCTGCCGCCCATCATCATGGACGCATACGCCATCATCTACAGCGTTCCGCACACGGCCATCATGCCGTTGAGCCTCCCCATAGCGCTCAGCGCTGCTGCCTTGGGCGTTGGGGTGACGCTGATAGCAACGTGGGCTGCTGCGGCCAGCACGCTTCGTGAGACCCCGTCCCAGCTGATGATGCCGAAGGCCCCGAAAGAGGGGAAGCGCATCCTGCTGGAGCGCGTTCGCTTCATATGGAAGCATCTGTCCTTCTCATGGAAGGTCACGTTCCGTAACATCTTCCGGTACAAGAAGCGCCTGATCATGACCGTGATCGGCATAGCTGGATGCACGGCGCTGCTGCTGACGGGGCTCGGATTGTATGACTCTGTGAATGACATCATCGACAAGCAGTTCGGGCAAACGGTGCTCTACAATGTTCGCGTGGCATCTGAGGACGGCTTCACAGATGAGGCGCGAGGTGATCTGGAGGCGCTAACGGAGGAGGATGCGTTCGCGCACGTGGATACCATTATGGCATCCGGGCCTGATAAGTCAGACGTCTCCGTTGAGGTGATCACACCAGAAGACACAGACGGATTCGAACAGCTCTGGGTCATGCGCGAGCGGATAGGGCGCAAGGCGCTAGAGCTTGGGCCGGATGGCGTCATCGTGACGGAGAAGCTTGCGAACCTGCTGGGGGTCAGCGTTGGAGATGACCTCACGCTAGCCGAGCAGGATCTCATGGGCAACGCCACCACTGACGTTCATGGGCTTCGCGTGACGGGCATCATGGAGAACTACGTTGCCAACTATGTGTTCTTGGGCGATGAGATATTCACGGACGCGTTCGGAGTGGAACCTGTGCCGCAGACCATGTTCGCGAAGGTAGGGGATGAGGGGGATGCCCACCAGCGCTTCCGTGAAGAGGCAACCCAGATAGAGGGCGTCAAGACGGTGACGTTCAACAATGAGACCATCGATGCCTACCGAAAGATGCTCTCTAGCGTGAACATGATCGTGGTCGTCCTTGTGGTGGCTGCTGCAGCGCTTGCCTTCATCGTGCTTTACAACCTGACCAACATCAACATAACCGAGCGTCAGCGGGAGATAGCAACGCTCAAGGTGCTTGGCTTCACAGCGCATGAGGTTGATATGTACATCTACAGGGAGACAATCTTGCTCACAGTGCTAGGTGCGCTGTTCGGGCTTGTGTTGGGGGTTGTGCTAGAGGGCTTCGTGATAGTCACCGCTGAGGTTGACTATGTGATGTTCGGACGTGATATACACCTGTTGAGCTTCGTCATAGCGTTCGCAGTGACGATGCTCTTCGCCGCATTGGTGATGCTGTTCATGCGCAAGAAGCTATCCAGCATAGATATGATCTCCAGCCTGAAGAGCGTGGAGTAGGCAACTATCTAGGCAAGAGGGCTCCGTTGGCTTCGCTATGCTTCAAGCAGCATGGCGCCAGAGGTGAGGCCGCCGCCGAAGCCTACCAGCAAGACCTTGTCACCTGGGTTGACGCGGCCTGCATCATAAGCATCGGTCAGTGCCATCAGCACGCTGGAGGCACTGGTGTTGCCAACGCTTCCGATGGAGACCTGGAAGCGCTCCATGGGGACTTTAAGCTTCTTCGCCGCGAAGCGGATGATGCGCTCATTGGCCTGATGGGGGATGATGACATCCACATCCTCTAGTGAGATGCCACCTCTCTTGCAGGCTTCTTCAGCAGCTTCTGCCATCGCTGATGAAGCCCACTTGAAGACTTGCTGGCCCTCCATTCCGATGGATCCGCAGGTTGAGCGCTCAGGGTCAAGATGAGAAGCGTTCGGTCCTTGCCACATGATGGAGCTTCCCGTCTCCACTTGCGCATCCCCAAAGGGGAAGGTGCTCAAGTCATAATGCTGATCGCAAGAGAGCAGCATATCCAGGTCATCTGTGTTCTTGAGGAAGCTGCTGAGGATGCCCTTCGCCTTCTCATCCCACTCAAGGACCACAGCGCCTGCACCATCTCCGAAGAGCACGCAGGATGCCCTATCCGTCCAATCTATGATGCGTGAGAGCCTCTCAACGCCAACGATCACCGCATGGCGAATGGGGTTCTTCTGCTCAGATGAGCCTTGCGCCATGGAAGACTCCATCATGGAAGTTGCAACCTCCAGGCCATAGATGCAGCCGGTGCAGGCGGCATTCAGATCGAAAGCCACAGCATTCGAAAGCCCGGCACGAGCGCGTATCAGGCATGCTTGGGAGGGGATGATGGTGTCTGGCGTGATGGTCATGCAGACGAGCAGATCCACTTCCTCATGCTGGATGCCAGCGTTCGCAAGGGCCTTGGTGATAGCCGCGGACGCCATGTCCGTGCAGGTCTCACCCACGGCGATGTGCCTCTCATGGATCCCAGTCCGCTTGACGATCCACTCATCGCTCGTATCCACGATGCGAGACATATCGTCATTGGTGACGGTCAGATCTGGAAGCTCTTTTGCGCAGCCGGCTATCCTACAACCCATGATCAGTCCCTTTCGGTAAATGTGAGAGTCAAGGTTACCTTATCTTGCCTTCTGTTTCATTTACAATGCAGTCTGCAATCTTTCGAACAACGCATGGAAGGATCTTCAACATGGCAACCATTGACATCGTACGCGAGGTGCTCGTAGACAACCTGGATCTGAACCCTGATGACATCACGGCTGAGGCCACCATGGATTCTCTGGGGATAGACTCTCTGGACATGGCTGAGCTCATCTGCGACATCGAGGAGAAGTGCGACATCGACTTCGGTGAGCCGGAGGGTATCACCACCATCGGTGGCATCGTGGAGCACATCGACTCTCTGAAATAGGCAAGGCTCTTTGATGAGGACTAGGATCACAGAGCTATTCGGCATCAAGGCCCCCATCATCCAGGGGGCTATGGCGCGCATAGCAGATGCAAGCCTTGCGGCTGCTGTGAGCGAAGCCGGCGGCCTTGGCATCATCGCTTGCGGAGGAGCCAGGCTTGAATGGATAGAGGAGCAGATCCGCAAGGCCAGGTCTTTGACCTCGGCACCCATAGGTGCGAACGTGATGCTCATGGATCCGCAGGCAGCGGATGTGGCGAAGCTCCTCACTGATCTCAAGGTCGAGGTCATCACCACAGGTGCTGGCAGCCCTGTTGACTACCTTCCCATGTGGAAGGAAGCCGGCATCAAGGTCATGCCTGTGGTGGCTACTACGGCTCAGGCCAAGCGCATGGAGCGCGTCGGCTGTGACGCCGTTGTGGCGGAAGGCACCGAATCAGGCGGCCATGTGGGTGAGCTCACTACCATGGCGCTCCTGCCATCAGTGCGCGACGCCGTATCCATCCCAGTGGTGGCTGCAGGCGGCATCGCGGATGGCCGCGGCATGGTGGCGGCGTTCGCATTGGGCGCTGAGGGCATCCAGATGGGCACTAGGTTCCTCACTGTGGAGGAATGCACCGTGTGCGATCCGTGGAAGGAGAAGGTGCTCTCCGCGAAGGACTCTGACACCATAGTCACGGGCAGGGGCACTGGGCATCCCGTTCGCGGGCTGAAGAACAAGTTCGCTAGGGAGTGCCGCAAGCGTGAGCTTGAGTGCTCGAACCCAGAGGATCTTGAGGGGATGTACTCAGGTTCCCTCTCACGCGCTGTTGCGGGTGACATGGAGAACGGTTCCATCCTGGCCGGTCAGATCTCAGCTGTGATCTCTGAGCGCGGAACGGCTGCTTCTGTCATAGATTCCATCATGGAAGAGGCGGAGGCCCTGAGCGGGCTTGACCTTCAGCAGATGGCTGACCTGAACGCTGAGAGCGGGCGTGTGACAAGATGAGCATGAGCGGCAAGCTTGCATTCATGTGCTCAGGCCAAGGCTCCCAGAAGGCCGGAATGGGACTAGGGCTAGCTGATGTCCCTGAGGTCATGGATGCATACGAGGCTGCCTCAGACGCCTTTGGCGTTGACGTGAAGGCTCTTGTCATGGATGAGTCCGAAGGTGCGCAAGATGCGCTCAACCAGACGCGCAACGCTCAGGCAGCCATTGCGGCAACATCCATCGGGATCGGGCGCGCGCTGATGGCGCGCGGGATCATGCCTGACTGCCTATTGGGCTTCTCACTGGGGCAGATCCCGGCTATAGCCTTGTCTGGGATGATCTCTGATGAGGAAGCGTTCAAGCTGATAGACGTCCGCTCCAAGGTGATGGATGAGGCTGCGTCAGCGCATCCTGGTTGCATGAGCGCATTCTTGAAGGCAACCACAGATGACGTTCGCGCTGTGTGCGATGAAGCCGCCCAGGGGCACACCGTCGTCCCTGCGAACTTCAATTGCCCAGGGCAGATAGTGATCAGCGGAGACGTTGAAGCTGTCACGCGCGCTGAAGAGGCTTGGAAGGAGCGCGGTGGACGCGCTTCTCGCCTTGCAACGCAAGGTGCGTTCCACAGTCCACTCATGCAGGATGCGTGCCAGCCATTCGCTGGATACTTGGAAGGCGTTGAGCTCAAGGAGCCAAGCATCCCTGTCATCTGCAACACGGATGCAAGTCCCTTGGATGCTGCAAGCACAAAGGAGCGCTTGGTGAAGCACCTGACGAACCCTGTGAGATTCCAGGAGAGCGTCGAGGCGCTTGCGCGCGATGGTGTGACCAACTTCGTGGAGATAGGATACGGAGGCGTGCTCTCCGGGCTGGTGCGAAGGACCTGCAAGGATGCTGAACGCGCCTGCGTGCAGGACGCTTCCAGTTTGGAAGAGCTGGCGAAAGAGCTGAGCTGAAAGATGGGCTTGCCTCACTTGGCAAGCCCATCATCTTGAGAGGATAGGCGTTATGAGTGATGACGTTCAAGCTGCATGCACGCCGCGCGTAGCCCTGGTGACAGGGTCAGGGCGCGGGATAGGCCTTGCGTGCGCCAGGAGGCTTGCTGAGGCTGGCTTCAACATATGCTTCAATTGCTCCTCTGAGGGCAGCCGCGCTCGTACGGAAGAGGCGGCGCGCGCCATCTCTGAGGATACGGGCGTCAGCACTTGCGTCTGCGTTGCAGATGTTGCGAACGCAGAGGACGCAGAGCGCATGGTTGCCACTTGCGCCCAGGAGCTTGGCAGCATCGATGTCTTGGTGAACAACGCCGGCATCACTCGTGACAAGCTGGTCAGCCGCATGAGCGAAGAGGATTTCGACGCTGTGATAGACGTGAACCTGAAGGGCACGTTCAATTGCAGCAAGTCAGCAGCGAAGCGCATGATGAAGCAAAGGCATGGCCGCATCATCAACATGAGCAGTGTGGTGGGCGTCTTCGGCAATGCTGGGCAGGCCAACTACGCGGCATCCAAGGCGGGGGTCATCGGGCTCACGAAGGCTCTCTCAAAGGAGCTGGCCCGAAGGAACGTGACGGTGAACGCCGTTGCTCCGGGCTACATAGAGACCGACATGACAGCCGCGCTCTCAGAAGAGCAGCAAGAGTCGATCGCCTCTCACATAGGTCTTGGGCGCCTTGGCAGCCCTGAGGATATCGCGAACATGGTGGGCTTCCTCGCAAGCGACGGGGCAGCATACATAACAGGACAGGTCATCTGCGTTGATGGGGGGATGTCCCTATGACAGGAACCGACATGAAGCGCCCTGACGGGAGCCAGCGCGTGGTCATCACCGGGATGGGAGCTGTGTCTCCTGCAGGCGTTGGGGTTGACGCGCTCTGGAGCGCTGTCAAGGATGGGAAGTGCTGCATCGGTCCCATAGAGCGCTTTGACGTGGAGGGCTATGAAGTGAAGAACGCCGCTGAGGTCCGTGGCTTCGACGGCACAGAGCATGGCCTCACCAAGAAGGAAGCGCGCAGGTTCGAAAGGTTCGTGCAGTATGCCATCGTCGCGGCGGATGAGGCCATCTCCTCATCTGGCCTTGACATGGACTCTGAGGATCCCACCCGCGTGGCGGTCTACTTCGGAACAGGCATAGGCGGCATAGATGAGCTGCAGAAGGGCTTTGACACGCTATCTGAGAAGGGTCCCAAGCGCGTGAGCCCTCTGTTCGTGCCAACCATGATCGGCAACATCGCTGCGGGCAACCTTGCCATCCGCTATGGCATGAAGGGCTCGTGCATGAACGCGGTCACTGCATGCGCAACCGGTGCGCACAACATCGGCGAGGCCGTGCGCGCCATCCGCCATGGCTATGCTGACGTTGCTCTTGTGGGTGGCGCGGAGGAGTCCGTCTCTCCCATCTGCATCGCAGGATTCGCGAACTTGGGCGCGCTCTCCAAGTCTGAGGACCCAACTTGCGCCTCCCTTCCGTTCGACGCCCGTCGTGAGGGCTTCGTTGCCGGTGAAGGCGCAGGCGCTCTGATCATAGAGTCCTTGGAACATGCCAAGGCACGTGGAGCCAAGCCCATCGCTGAGATCGTGGGCTATGGCACTACTGGAGACGCCTATCACGTGACAGCGCCTGACCCTGATGGCAATGGCATCGCCCTTGCCATGGAGCAAGCGCTTGCTGAGGGCGGCTTCGTCCCTGAGGACATCGGGCACCTGAACGCGCACGGCACTGGCACCCCCATGAATGACAAGACGGAAGCCACAGCCCTTGCCATCCTCTGCGGAGAGGACCTAGCACGCCGCATCCCGGTCACGTCCATCAAGGGGTCTGTTGGCCACACGCTTGGTGCGGCTGGCGCTCTTGAAGCCATCGTGTGCGCTCTTTCGGTTGCGAACGGGGCGCTCACGCCAACGTGCGGCTTTGCTGAGGCTGATCCTGAGGTGCCGCTGTCAGTGGTGACCGAATACACCGAGGGCGTTCCGCAGAAGGTGGCCTTGTCAACATCCCTTGGGTTCGGCGGGCACAACGCATGCCTGGCCATCAGCCCTGTGTCAGATGAGCTGTAAGGAGGCATGAGAGATGGATATCGCGTTTCCTTGCAGCAAGGAGGACATAGAGAAGGTGCTCCCTCACAGGGATCCGTTCCTGTGGCTTACGCGCGTGGTGGAATGCGTGCCAGGCAAGAGCGTGCGCGCAGAGCTTGACGTGGATCCAGATCTCTCGCTGTTCAAAGGGCATTTCCCAGGATATCCGGTGCTGCCGGGCGTGATCATCATGGAGGCGCTGGCCCAGGCGGCATCGTTTGCCATTCTGGTAGAGCGAGATGATCCAGATGCGCTGGGCTTCTTCGCAGGGATAGATGGCGCCAAGTTCCGCCAACAGGTGAAGCCGGGGGATGTTCTCACTCTTGAGGCTGAGATAGTGAAGGCGTCGCGCAGGTTCTGCGTGGCTGAGGTCAAGGCCTCTGTAGGGGATGTGGTGTGCGCCACGGCCACTCAGAAGTACATGCTGGCATAGAGGGATCAGATGGCAAAGAGCTACATCAACTTGAGCGGAGGAAGCATCCGCAAGAGCAAGGTGGAAGATGCGGATGCGAACACGTCCCCTGCTCCACAACGCCCATCTATAGATGATGTTCGCACGAACGTCGTCTTCATATTGGAGCGCATAGCAGATGAGTGCTCAGATGCTCTTCGAAAGCTGCAGGGTGAGCAGGCTGAGCCCCAAGAGGAGCTGGATGGAGCCATAGCCTTGGATAGCCTAGCTGCAGGGGAGAGCCCGCGCGCTCTGTTCGTCTGCAATAGGACATCGGCGCGCCAGGCGTTCACTGCTCTCAACAACGCGGGCTTCCATCTGATCATCCCTGAGACTGGGGACAGTCGCCTGGATGCTAGCAAGAAGCTGGCTGATGAGTCGGTCAAGCTGGCTGGAAAGCCATCAAGAGCGCTCCTTCGAAATGCATATGCCATCTTGAGGGCCGCAGAAGACAGCGATGCTCAGTGCATCTTCCTGGGCCGTGACGCGCGTGAGCTTATACTGGATGAGAGGTTCTTGAAGCGCGCGCAAACGTCCGGCAAGCGCGTCTTTGCGCTCTTGGAGCCTGATGCAACGTATACGCAGTGGATAGAATTCCTCCCTGAAGAAGGGTCTGGCATAGAGCCAACGCATTGGAGGACATGCCATGCTTGCGGGCTCACGTTCGATGATGCTGAGTTCACCGAAGGGGACCATGCTTGTCCCGAATGCGGCACGCTGGCACGCTTGACCCCGGCTGAGAGGGTATCCTCCATGCTGGATGAGGGCTCCTTCACCGAATGGGATGCAGATGTCTCAGATGTGGACCCGCTTGATTTCGCGGGCTATCCAGAGAAGCTGGAGGGCATACGTCAGAAGACCGATGCGGATGAGGCCATCCTCACTGGTGTGGGAAAGATCGGCGGGATGCCCGTTGCCGTTGGTTTCATGGATACGCGATTCTTGATGGCATCCATGGGCTCTGTTGTGGGCGAGAAGGTATCGCGCCTGTTCGACCGCGCAACAGAAGAGCGCTTGCCCGTGGTCATCTTCTGCGCTTCTGGGGGCGCGCGCATGCAGGAGGGCTTGGCTTCCCTCATGCAGATGGCGAAGACATCGGCTGCTGTCAGCAGGCATGATAAGGCGGGGCTCCTCTACATCTCGGTGCTCACAGACCCCACCACTGGAGGCGTGACCGCATCGTTCGCCACCTTGGGGGACATCATCTTGGCTGAGCCTGGTGCCATGATCGGCTTCGCCGGGCAGAGGGTCATCCGTGACACCATCAAGCAAGAGCTCCCTCCAGGATTCCAGACGGCTGAGTTCGCACTGGAGCATGGGCTCATAGATGCCATAGTCAAGCGCGAGCACATGCGAGATGCGCTCCATACGCTGCTTGCGCTCCATGACATGGAAGGGTTCGAGGAGAATGGGGAAGCTGAGCTGGTAGAGCAGCTCTCCCGCAAGCGCTTCGAAGGAAGGGTGCAGAAGCTGGATCAGCCGAAGGGCTGGTTCGCAGGCCTTGTGGATACCTTCACAGGTGCGGTCATGCCTGACCAGCAAGCAGACAAGCTCACAGATGAAGAGCGTGAGCTGGGGGCGCCCGTCAGCGAGCGCGATGGTCGTGAGCTTGAGAGGCACGCACGCAAGGAGCAGAAGCGCGCCGGTATCAGCACCACAGCTGAGCCTGGGAGCGCTTGGGAGAACGTGCAGCTTGCGCGGAACGTGCACAGGCCAACCGCAAGGGCGTACATCAACGCCATGACGGATATATTCTTCGAACTGCATGGTGACCGCGCTTTCGGTGACGATGGCGCCATCGTGGGCGGCATAGGCATCGTGGATGGGATGCCCGTCACCTTGATAGCGGAGGAGAAGGGCTCAGACCTGAATGACCGCATCCAGCGCAATTTCGGCTGTCCGCAGCCGGAGGGCTATAGGAAGTCTGCCCGTCTGATGAGGCAGGCCGAGAAGTTCGGTCGCGCCATCGTCTGCCTTGTGGACACACAAGGGGCATTCTGTGGGATGGAGGCAGAAGAGCGCGGGCAGGGGAACGCCATCGCGGAGAACCTGGAGCTCATGGCGTCGCTTCGCGTCCCCATCGTGAGCGTGATCTTGGGTGAGGGCGGAAGCGGAGGTGCGCTTGCGCTTGCGCTATCCAACCGTGTTGCCATGCAAGAGCATGCGGTCTATTCAGTCTTGTCACCTGAAGGGTTCGCATCCATCCTCTGGAGGGATGGCAAGCGCGCGCCTGAGGCAGCCGAGGTCATGCGCATGAGCGCTGAGCAGGTGCTCGAGCTTGGCGTCATCGAAGAGGTCATCTTGGAAGGCGAAGGGCCTGCGCATGAGAACCCAGACGTGGCCATCGCTAACGTGTGCATGTATGTGGAGAGCGCGCTTGAGGGCCTCTCTGAGATGTCAGGGGATGAGCTGGTAGCCCACCGCGCCCGCCGCTTCGCCAAGTTCTAGAAGGTGTCAGGGGTCGGCTGAGCTGACACCCTGGCTCTTAAGCTGTGCCGTCGCCGAAGTGCAGGGTTCGCTCGTAGCCGGTCAGGCGCTGCCTTGCTTGCTCGCGGAGGTTGTTCATGCCTGATAGGAACTGGCGGTACATGACCAGCACCAGATACCTGCCACGCTCGGTCAGCAGGATCTCATTCGCGTCATTCACGGAGAAGGCGCCGTTCGCAGTCAGGAACGCCATCTCACCAGGCAATCCTGCCTCAACGCTGCATCCGAACTCATCGCGGAAGCGCTTCTTGTCCAAGCGCAGCCTGTATAGATCCAGTAAGAATCTATAGCGCATCAGGTCTCGCTTGGACATGACCGTCTTCTCCTTCACGGACATGCGCCCGCTCTCGATCATCTCGTTGTACTTCGGGATGCTGAACTCGTTCACGTAGAGTGCGCCGTTCAGATGCGTGATGGAACCGGAGCCGATGGCCGGGTATTCGTTGTATGAGGTCTGGTATTCGTTGATGCGCACTGCGTCATCGGCATGGCCGTCCTCAGATGCCCTGTTGAACGTCCAGACCGTCTCGCGTTCGAACATGGGATCGTCTCCACCAGCCAGCACGCCGTCGATGATGCGGTAGTAGTCCCATTCGCGACCATAGTCCATGTCACCTAAGGCCGATGTCATCATCTTCATGGTGGAGTTCGACACATACAGAGGGGAGAACGTGGTCTGGCGTGCGCCGCACGTGCAGATGCGCTCTAGGTCAGAGAAGAGGATGTCCTCTGTCTGAGACGGGAAGTTGAAGATCATGTCAACGTTCAGAGAATCGAAATAGGGAACGGCCTCACCTATGCGCTGGAAGATCTCATCTCCGCTGCCATACTTCTCATACCTGTCCATCTGGCGCAGCAGGTCATCATCGAAGCTCTGCACTCCAACCGAGAGGCGCTGGATGCGCCCTGTCATCTTCTCCAGGTATGAGGGGATCAGATGGTTCGGATTCGTCTCCGCGCCAACCTCTTCTATGGAGAAGAGCTCATGCGCAAGGTCTATGGTCTCGCAGAGCTCATCTATCTCAACGGTGGGCGTGCCACCGCCGAAGTACAAGGTCTCTATGTCATAGCCCAGACCTTTGAGCATGCGCATCTCCTCGCGCAGGTTCTTGAAGTAGGGTTTCGCCATCTTGTCCGTGTAGGGGTAGCGGTTGAAGCTGCAATACGGGCAGAGCCTCTCGCAGAAGGGCACATGCAGGTAGAGCATATAGCGCTCTCCAGGAGTGGGGCCTGGCAGGTACTGTTCATCCGTTGGGCTGGACATCAGCTTCTGGCGGATCATCGGCTTCAGAAGCCGCGTCAAGAACCTCTCAGCTAGCATGGTGTTGCTCTACCTCTTCCATAGGGCTTTCGTCTTGCAGATTAGGGATACAATAGCAAAAGTAGGCTTAAGGATAAGGTTCGAAGGAGCTTCAGTACTATGGCGCGTGTATACAACTTCTCAGCAGGGCCAGCAGTCCTTCCCGAAGAGGTCCTGCGTGAAGCGCAGGCAGGGATGCTGGATTACAAGGGCACGGGCATGTCGGTCATGGAGATGAGCCATCGCTCTGCAGCTTTCGCGAACATCATAGAGACGGCAGAGCAGGACCTGAGAGACCTCATGGCCATACCTGACGGATACCATGTGCTCTTCCTGCAAGGCGGTGCCACGCAGCAGTTCGCCGCCATCCCCATGAACATCATGCAGAACAAGAAGGCTGACTACATCGTCTCAGGCTCTTGGTCCAAGAAGGCGGCGAAGGAGGCCAAGCTCTACGGGGATGTGAACGTGGTGGCTTCTTCAGAGGATGAGAACTTCTCATATGTCCCGGACGTTGATGGGCTGAAGTTCGACGAAGACGCTGATTACGTCTACATCTGCCAGAACGAGACCATATACGGCACGCGCTACCCCAAGCTCCCAGATACGGGCTCTCTGCCGCTGGTCTCAGACGTATCCTCCATGTTCCTGTCTGAGCCGGTGAACGTCTCTGATTACGGGATCATCTACGGTGGCGTTCAGAAGAACGTGGGCCCGGCAGGTGTGGTCATCGTCATCGTGCGCGATGACCTGGTGCGTGAGGACGTCATCCCGCAGACGCCAACCATCATGCGCTACATGACGCAGGTTGATGCGAAGAGCCTCTCGAACACGCCGCCATGCTGGGGGATCTATGTGTGCGGACTGGTCTTCAAGTGGCTCAAGGGCCTTGGCGGCCTTGATGTGATGAAGCGCATGAATGAGGAGAAGGCAGCCATCCTCTATGACTTCCTGGACCAGAGCAAGCTCTTCAAGGGAACCGCTCGCAAGGATTGCCGTTCTCTCATGAACGTGCCCTTCGTGACGGGGGACCCAGAGCTTGATGCGAAGTTCATCGCTGAGTGCAAGGATCACAAGATCGAATCCATCAAGGGCCACAGGAGCGTTGGCGGGATGCGCGCGAGCATCTACAACGCAATGCCGAAGGAAGGCGTGCAGGCTCTAGTGGACTTCATGGGGCAGTTCGAGAAGGAGAACCTCTAGACCATGGCTTGGAAGGTCTTGATCGCTGAGAAGATCGCGGATGAGGGCATAGATGCCCTGAAGCAGCGGGGTCTCAGCGTAGTTGAGCTCGTGGATGCAGAGCCCGATGAGCTGAAGGCGGCCATTGCTGATGCTGACGCGCTCATAGTGCGGTCTGCAACGCATGTGGATGATGACCTCTTGTCTGCCGCGCCGAAGCTCAAGGTCATCGGTCGCGCTGGTGTCACCGTTGACAACATAGATATCGAAGCTGCCGATGTGCGCGGCGTCATGGTCTGCAATGCGCCAACATCCAACATCATCTCAGCAGCTGAGCACACCATGGCGCTCCTGCTGGCTGCGGCTAGGAACGTCTGCCAGGCGAATGCTTCTGTGCATTCTGGCTCTTGGGCCCGGCATAGGTTCATGGGATGTGAGCTATATGGCAAGACGCTCGCCATCTTCGGGCTAGGGCGCATCGGCTCTCTGGTTGCTGAGAGGGCGAAGGCGTTCGGCATGGAGCTCATCGCATATGACCCCTATTGCTCTCCAGAAAGAGCCTCTCAGCTTGATGTGACCTTGATGGACAGCGTTCAGGACATCCTGCCCAAAGCTGACTTCATAACGGTGCACCTTCCGCTGACAGAACAGACATACGGCATGTTCGGGCCTGAAGAGTACGCTGCCATGAAGACGGGCGTGATACTGGTGAACCCTGCTCGCGGAGGCATCTTCCAGCTAGATTCGCTGGCAGACTTCTTGGCTGCTGGGAAGATAGGCGCTGTTGCGATAGACGTCTTCGAAGAGGAGCCGTGCACTGACAGTCCCCTCCATGAGTTCAGCAACGCCATCTTGACGCCACATATAAGCGCTGTCACTCATGAGGCGCAGGTGAGGGCCGGGTGTGAGATAGCTGAGTACATCTGGGCTGCCTTGGAAGGCTCTATCGTGCCAACCGTAGTGAATCCATCATCCATCCCACCTGAGGTGATGGATGAGGTTCGCCCCTACATCCCGGCGGCCAAGATGGCTGGGCGCATGATATCGAACCTCACCGGCATACCTGAGCATATGACGGTGCAGCTCGAGGGCTCGTTGGCTGATCGCGATGCGGCGCCGCTCCTTGCAGGTGTGGTTGACGGGATCTTGGGCTACAAGGATGTGGGATCGATGACCATCGCTGACGCAAAGATGATGGCTGCGCGTCATGGGATGCAAGTGGATGTCAGCACGGCGGCAGATGCACAAGGCTATGAGTCAGCCATCAGGGTCATGGCTGATGGCTCAGAGGTGGCATTCACCCTCTATGGGCTGGATCGCAACCCACGCCTCATCTCCTTCAACGGCTACAGGATAGACATAGCTCCTGCTCCTTCGGCGCTCGTGTTCGAGTACGTTGACTCGCCAGGCCGCATAGGCACCATCGGATCCATCCTCGGGCGCGCGGATGTCAACATCACCACCATGCAGATCGGAGTCAAGCATGAGGAGAAGTGCGCTCTGGTCTACATGAACGTGGAGGGAGATGTCACGCCGCAGGTGATGGAGGAGCTTGAAGGCGCCATGGATTACAAGGAGATCTGGCAGATATCCATGTGACATCATGCTGTCAGAGTTGTAAACTCAAGCCTTCGGTCCAAGATCATCGGAAGGGAGCAGCATGACGCGCAAGATAGACATCTTCGACACAACATTGCGTGACGGAGAGCAGTCTCCAGGAGCCTCCATGAACACCGAGGAGAAGCTGGTGATAGCGCGTGAGCTGCTTCGCCTGAACGTGGACGTCATAGAGGCGGGATTCCCCATCTCAAGCCCGGGGGATTTCGAGAGCGTTCGCAAGATCTCTGAGCTGGCTGGATATGACGCTGTGGTCTGTGCTCTCACACGCGCTGTTGAGAAGGACATCGTCGTTGCCGCAGATGCGCTCCAGTTCGCGAAGAGGCCGCGCATCCATACGGGGATCGGCGTGTCTGAGAGCCATATGCGTGACAAGCTGCGCTTGACGCCCGATGAGACGGTGGAGCGCGCAGTTGCCGCTGTGAAGTGCGCCAAGAAGTACGTGGATGACGTGCAGTTCTACGCTGAGGACGCAGGACGCTCTGACTATGATTTCTTAGCTCGCGTGATCCAGGCTGTGGTGGATGCGGGTGCAACCGTTGTGAACATCCCTGACACCACAGGCTATTCGCTCCCAGAGGAGTTCGGGCGTCGCATCAAGCATCTGGTTGACAACGTGCGCGGCATAGATGACGTCACCATCGCGGTGCATTGCCACAATGACCTTGGCATGGCAACGGCGCTTGCCATGGCGGGCGTGGCGAACGGAGCCCGCCAGATCGAATGCACCATAAACGGCCTGGGAGAGCGCGCTGGCAATACGGCCATGGAAGAAGTGGTGATGGCCATCAAGATGCACGGTGAGGAGCTGGATGCTCACACTGACATCAATACTCGCGAATTCGTGAAGGCATCGCGCCTGGTGTCTTCCATAACCGGCATGAACGTTCAGGCCAACAAGGCCATCGTAGGAGCGAACGCGTTCGCGCACTCATCGGGGATCCATCAAGATGGCGTCCTCAAGAAGCGCGACACCTATGAGATCATCGATCCAGCTGACGTGGGCGCAGGTGCCAGCCAGATCGTGCTCACCGCTCGCAGCGGACACGCAGCGCTCAAGCACAGGCTGGAAGAGCTTGGATATGAGTTCGAGCCCGAGAAGCTGGATGAGCTCTATGAGGCCTTCCTGAACCTTGCGGATAAGAAGAAGGAAGTCTACGACGAGGACCTTGAGAGCCTCGTGAATGAGCGCGATAGGGAAGCGGATGCTCTCTATGCACTTGAGAGCGTGCAGATAAGCTGCGGCTTCCCCTTGAAGCCCACGGCAACGCTCACCGTTCGCAATCCGCAAGGTGAATCCATCACCGTTTGCGATTGGGGCACAGGTCCTGTGGATGCGGTGTACAAGGCAGTGAACCAGGTCATCGGCACCGAGAATGACCTCATGGAATACTCAGTGCAGTCTGTGACGCGCGGCATAGACGCTCTTGGTGAGGTCACTGTTCGCGTCAAAGCTGAGAATGGTGATATCTACACTGGGCGCGGCGCTGATGGGGACATCATCGTATCTTCCACCAAGGCATACCTGAACGCCCTGAATCGCCTGCTGTCTGACAAGCGCTAGCGCTCAGCGTGCGCATGGAGGGCGCATGCGCACCTATGAAGGACGTGCAGAAGGCAAGCAAGCATGCATCTATCCTAGATGCGTGCTATTCCAGGTCATCCAGAACGGGCTCATCGCCTGCGTCTAGGAACTTCTTCCTGGTGATGAAGTTCCAGAGCATGACGATGGCAGTGGCCACTAGCTTCGTGATCAGATAAGAGATGCCCCAGAGGCTGGTGCCCACCCACATGATGAGGTTGTTCAGCCCAAGGCCGATGACGGATAGCACCACGAAGATGACGAACTCGCGCCTCTTTGACATATCTTCCTTGTGTCGGAAGACGTACCGCATGGAAGCCACGTAGTTGAAGATGACCGAAACCGTGAAGGATATGGTTGCGCTCACCAGATAGTTCACATGGAACGCTTCGGTGAGGAGGACCATGAGGCCGTAGTCGATGATGAATGCTATGACTCCTACAACGCCGAACTTCATGAATTGGGCTATGAGCTTGCGCAAGATGGCCGATCCTCCTTTGCGATAGTTCGCCTCGTATGGTAATATCTCCGCTACAGCGTAACAACTGAACTTTTCACATCGTTTGAGAAAAGTGGGCACATGTCCCGCTTTTTTTATTGCCATGTGAGAAGCTCCAGAGCATTCGAAGGAGGGGACATGCTGTCAGCGAAAGAGCAGAGCTTGCTAGACGCCCTTGAGCCGCGTGCCACAGAGCATGGGCTTGAGATCGTGACCATTGAGGTCACGGGTGCCAGCAGGTCTCCCGTCATCCGCGTCTACATAGATGTGGAAGGCGGCATCTCCTTCAATGAGCTGACGGATGCGCAAAGCTGGATGGGGGAGATGCTGGATGAGATAGACCCATTCCCTGGCGCATACGTGCTGGAAGTCTCATCCCCTGGCATAGACAGGCCCCTTCGCACGCTGGATCATTTCAGGGCGCATGTGGGGGAGGATGTCAGGTTGAAGATGCTCACGTCCATTGACGGGCGAAAGAGCTTCAAGGGCAAGCTCGCATCCGTCGATGGGGATGACATCGTCATCGAAACGGAGGCTGGCAGCGTCACGCTTCCGCATCATGAGATCAGCAAGGCTAACGTCATAGGCAAAGTGGAGTTCTAGCGAAGGGAGCAGGTGCGAAGATGTCTGAAGGGGATTACTCGCTCATCGAGGCGCTTCAAATGCTCGCGCATGAGCGCAAGATAGATGAGTTCTACATAATCGAGCGTCTTGAGGAGTCCTTGGCGCGCAGCTATGAGCGCATACTGGACCTTGACCATGACGCACGCGTGACCATCGACCGCCAGACTGGCAAGATCTACGTCTATGAGCTGGTGCCGCAAGGTGAGCCTGAGATCAAGATCGATCCTGAGACCGGCGAAGAGCAGCACATATACCATGAGTTCGAAGAGCGCGACGTCACACCTGCTGACATCAGCCGCATCGCAGCTCAGAATGCGAAGAGCGTCATCTCCTCCATCGTGAGGGATGCTGCACGCAAGTCCATCTATGAGGAGTTCTCAGATAGGGTGGGGGATCTCATCACGGGCACTGTGCTGCAGGGTACGCAGGACTTCACCATCATCAAGATCCGTGAGGGCGTTGAGGCAGAGCTTCCTCACTATGACACGAAGAAGAATCCTGGCGAGCGCAATGAGCGCCCAAGCAATGAGCATTACCGCCACAACCAGCGCTTGAAGGTGCTCATCATAGATGTGCGTGACCCATCAAGCGAGCAAACGCGTGCTCGCGGGGAGCAGTCAAGGCCTCCCATCATCGTATCGCGCACGCACCCAGACCTCATCAGGCGCTTGTTCGAGATAGAGGTGCCTGAGATATATGACGGCATCGTTGAGATCAAGTCTATCGCTCGTGAGCCTGGTGCCCGCTCGAAGGTTGCCGTTGCATCCAGGGAGCCCAATCTGGATCCCGTGGGCGCATGCGTGGGGCCGAAGGGCTCTCGCGTTCGCATGGTGGTGGAAGAGCTCCGCAATGAGCGCGTGGATGTGATCCAATGGAGCGAGGACCCAGCAACCTACGTTGCGAACGCCCTCTCTCCTGCAAGGGTCTCTCAGGTGAGCATCGATCCTGAGAACAACTATGCAACCGTCATAGTGCCCGACGATCAGCTCTCGCTGGCCATCGGCAAGGAGGGGCAGAACGCTCGTTTGGCTGCAAGGCTCACTGGTTGGCACATAGACATCAAGTCTGCAAGCTTCCAAGGCAAGCCGCTGATCGATGAGGACGTGCTGATCGATGGCGAAGAGGCAACGGATGATGAGCTCTGCGCTTATGTGAGCGAAGATGGCACCCGTTGCAGGAACCATGCTCGCGAAGGCTCTCGCTATTGCGGCATACATGCAGATTGCGAAGCGTGAGGCACTGAGGAGCTTGAACAAGATCAGGACATGCATAGGGTGCGGCACCAAGGCAGCTAAGGATGGGATGGTGCGGATCTTCCGGGACTCGGGATCCGTTTCACTGGATGCCTCGGGCAAAGGGCCTGGACGTGGAGCCTATGCGTGCTCTATTGAATGCCTTGAGAAGGCGTGTTCGAAAGGGCGCGTGTCTCAAGCGCTCAGATGCAGGGTGGATGAAAGAACGTATGGAAGGCTCATCGCGATAGCTGCTAAGGCCTTCGGCGATGAGGGATGCAAGGAGTTTTAGATGGCGGGAATGCGAGTTCATGAGTTGGCGAAGGAATATGAGCTCTCTAGCAAGGAGATGCTCACGCGCCTTCGTGAGATCGGGATAGCCGCAAAGTCCCACGCGAGCATCCTGTCAGATGAGGATGTGGCCAAGGCGAAGGAATCCCTTGAGCCTGAGGTGCTGCAGCGCTCCAATGACCTGAACGATGAAGAGCGTCAGGCTTTGGAGAAGGAGCAGAAGAAGGCCGAAGCCAAGAAGGCCAAGGAAGAGGCTGAGCGCAAGGCGGCAGTAGAGAAGGAGCTTGCTGAGCGCCAAGCGGCCAAGGAGGCCCGCGGAGATTCCAAGCAGGACTCTGAGCCAAAGCGCGATCATGTGGTGAAGAAGATAGAGACGAAGGCGTCTTCTGGATTCGAGACGCTGGCATCCCAGATAGAGTCAGAGAAGAAGCGCGTTGAGCGTGAGAAGGCTGAGGCGCAGGCAAAGGCGCAAGCTGAGAAGCGCGCCCGTGAGGTTGCTAAGAAGCAGGCCGTGGAAGAGGCTCTTCGCAACAAGGGGCGCAAGACGTCCAGCAAGGGGCATGCTGAGGAGAAGCCAGCTTCGCATAGCACCGCGAAGGCACCTACCTCTGGCGGGTCTGCGAAGTTCAGCTCCCTGCTCTCTCAGATCGAATCTGAGCAGGCACGCATGAGCGCACAGCGTGATGAGCGCAAGGCTCAAGATGCTGGCGCCGGGCGCGGCAAGAAGGGACGTCGCGGCAAGACCCAGTCCGTGCCTGAGCTTGAGATGGTGGGCCAGCAGGGCGAGGATCGCTACTCTCAGATGGCAGTGCAGGCAGAGCAGCTGCAGCGTGACAAGGTGCTGGCTGAGGCTCGCGCTGCTGTGGCAGCTGCTGCTGGCAGCACTGAAGGCGAGGGCAGGCGCAAGAAGCGCAAGCAGAAGCGCGAGGCTGAGGCTCGTGAGAGGGCTGAGGCAGAGGCCATCGAGCGCGGCATAGACCCAACGCTGGTGCTGGATGACTCCGTTGTGGAGGTTCCCCAGAGCGCCACCGTTGGCAAGCTGGCAGAGCTTCTGAGCGTGCAGCCCAATGACATCATCAAGAGGCTGTTCCTCTTGGGTCAGGTGCTCACGGTCACCCAGTCCATGAGCGATGACCTGATAGAGATCGTGGCTGATGACATGGGACGCAAGGTCCGCGTCGTCTCTCCTGAGGAAGAGTATGTGGTCGTCTACAACGACACCGAAGATGATCTGAAGCCCCGCCCGCCGGTGGTCACCGTCATGGGCCACGTGGACCATGGCAAGACGTCCCTTTTGGACGCCATCAGGGATACGGGTGTGGTGGATTCTGAGGCCGGCGGAATCACGCAGCACATCGGTGCATCTGTGGTTGATATCAACGGCCGTCAGATCACCTTCATCGATACCCCTGGTCACGAGGCATTCACGGCCATGCGTGCCCGCGGTGCACAGGTCACAGACGTCATCGTGCTGGTGGTGGCCGCTGATGACGGCGTCATGCCGCAGACGATCGAGGCCATCAACCATGCGAAGGCGGCCAACGTTCCCATCGTCGTGGCGGTGAACAAGATCGACAAGGACGGCGCCAATCCGGACCGCGTTCGCCAGGAGCTGACCGAATACGAGGTCATCCCTGAGGAGTGGGGCGGATCCAATATGTTCGTCAACGTCTCCGCCAAGAAGAACCTGCACATAGATGATCTGCTTGAGACCATCATCCTCCAGGCTGAGGTGCTCGAGCTCAAGGCCAATCCGGACGCGCTGGCATCTGGCTTCGTCATCGAAGCCAACCTGGACAAGGGACGCGGCCCTGTGGCCACCGTTCTTGTACAGCGCGGCACCCTGCATCCAGGCGATGCCGTCGTGGCTGGCACGTCCTACGGTCACGTGAGGGCTCTGGTAGACCCGCACGGGAACCACGTTGATGAGGCTCTGCCGTCTGACCCTGTTGAGATCCTGGGTCTCTCTTCTGTCCCTGTTGCTGGTGATGAGTTCCGCGTGTTCGAAGACGAGCGCGATGCGCGTAAGCTTGCTGAGGAGCGTGCTCTTCGCGAGCGCTTGGCTGAGCAGCAGCATACGTCTCACATGAGCCTGGATGACCTCTTCAACAGGATCGAAGAGGGCAAGCAGACAGATCTCAACCTCATCATCAAAGCTGACGTGCAGGGCTCCATCGAGGCGCTGCGCGATGCTTTCGAGAAGATGGATCAATCAGAGGTTCGCATCAACATCGTGCACTCAGCCGTTGGTGGAATCACTGAGACGGATGTCACGCTGGCGGCTGCGTCAGACGCCATCATCATCGGCTTCAACGTGCGCCCAACGGGCAAGTCACGCCAGCAGGCCGAGAAGGAGAAGGTGGACATCCGCCTGTACCGTGTCATCTACCAGGCCATAGAGGACATCAACGCCGCGCGCGTTGGTCTGCTGTCCCCAGACATCGTGGAAGAGGATACCGGCATCGCAGAGGTGCGTGAGACGTTCAAGGTGCCGAAGGTGGGCACCATCGCTGGTTGCTACGTTGTGGAGGGTGAGATATCACGTGACGACAAGGTGCGCGTGGTACGTGACGGCACTGTTGTCTATGAGGGTGACATCGCTTCCCTTCGCAGGTTCAAAGATGATGTCAAAACGGTTGCACATGGCTATGAATGTGGCATTGGGATAACAGGTTACCAAGACATAAAGGTAGGGGACACCATCGAGGGCTACACTGTCAAGGAAGTTGAGAGAACAGAGTAGGCCTTGAGGCTTTAGGAGGTCCTCATCATGAAAGAAGGCAATCGCAAAGTAGATGAGCAGGCGCGCGAGGTCATCTCGAACATCATGCTGTTCGACGTATCTGACCCACGCCTGGAGATGGTGACGGTCACGGGGTGCAAGGTCAGCTATGACCGTGCGTACTGTGACGTGTATGTCACTTGTGAGCCAGACCGCTATGAAGAGGTCTTGGCGGCGCTTGAGGCTGCAAAGGGCCATATCCGCTCTCTGATGGCGAAGAAGCTGGACTGGAGGCAAGCTCCAGAGCTCAGATTCCACTTGGATGAGACGGTGGATGCCGCTGAGAAGCTTGGCAAGTACCTCAATGCTGAGAAGGAGCGCCAAGCTACCTATGAGGACACTGTTGGCGAAGGCGAAGAGTACTGAGGGCATGCAGCAGACGCTCTTGAAGCAAGCAGAGCTTTCGCAGATCGTAGGTGAGCTGAGGTCACATGATGACTACATCGTCTGCGGCCATGTGAATCCTGATGGGGACTCCATAGGGTCTGTCTTGGGCATGTCCCATCTGCTCAAGGCAATGGGTAAGAGCGTGCAGCCCATCTTCGCCACAGGAAGCCAGATAGATGAGGCGCTCATGTCATTGCCCGGAGCCTCATCCCTCATATCTGCGGAAGACGCCAAGCCTGCATCATGCTTCATCACCGTGGATGCAAGCGGCCTTGATAGGCTTGGGGATGATGCTGCGGATCTGAGGCGCCAGGCAAGCTTCACCATGGTGCTGGATCACCATGAGGTGAGCTCATGTGATGCTGATATCTGCAGGATAGAGCCAGACTGCCCATCTGCAAGCTGCATCATCTGGGATGTTGTGAAGGAGTCAGGCGTGGCTCCATCCAAGGATATGGCAGCTTGCTGCTATGTGGGGCTGATGACTGATACGGGAAGGTTCCAGTATCAGAACGCGGACACGCGCGCTTTCGCCGAAGCCTCTGAGATGGTGGCAGCAGGCGCTGATGTGGCGAAGCTCTCAGCTGCATTCTTTCAGAACAAGTCCGTCGCATCCGTGATGATAGATGCGCTGACTGCGCTGAACATGACGTTCATATGCGATGGTCAAGCAGTGATCAGCTGGATAACCGCGGCTGACATGGAGCGCCTGGGAGCAACCAAGGATGACTGCGAAGATGCCATCAACGTCCTCAGATCCATATCTGGCATTCGAGTTGCATGCGTTCTCAAGGAGAATCCTGATCGCATCCGCGGAAGCTTCCGTGCCAAGGATGGCACTGACGTAGCTGCCATTGCAGCATCTTTTGGTGGAGGCGGACATAAGGCAGCGGCTGGATTCACGCTCCACGGAAGCCTGGATGAGGCTCGCAGTGATGTCGTAAGCGCCCTGGAAGCAGCTCTCTCTTAGCAGGGTGTCAAGATGAAGCGTGGTCAAAGCGGCAAGAGCCTCGTGTGCCCTGTGTTCAAGCCGAAGGGCATGACTTCCCATGATGTGGTGAATGCGGCAAGGCGTGCCTTCGGGGAGAAGCGCATAGGCCATGGTGGCACATTGGATCCAATGGCAGAAGGCGTGCTCATCTTGCTGGTAGGTCCCGCTACCAGGCTCAATAGATACATAGAAGGCCATGATAAGCGCTATCTTGCGCGCATCTCCTTCGGCGTTCGCACTGACACAGACGATGCGGAAGGCGAGGCCATCCGCACTGCCAATGTTCCCTCTGAGGTGTTCGATCCTGCATTCGCAGAAGAGGTGCTGAAGGGCTTCCTGGGTCCACAGATGCAGATGCCGCCCATCTATTCAGCCATCAAGAAGGACGGCGTCAAGGCGTATGAGGCAGCGCGCAAGGGCAAGGTGGTGAACCTGGAGCCCCGGCCGATAGAGGTCTTCAGCGCAGACCTTGTGGATATCGGAGCTGATGGTCCTGAGGCCTTCTGGGATGTCAGGTTCAAGGTTTCGAAGGGAACCTACATACGCGCGCTTGCTAGGGATATCGGACATGCCGCAGGCACCGAGGCGCATCTCTCCGCGCTCATGAGAGAGAGCATAGGTGCCATCTCCCTTGACAGGTGCGTGAGCTTGGACGCTCTGCCTCATGTGCTTGATGCTGCTGCTATAGACCCGGTGGAGGTGCTGGGGCTTCGCTTCATGGTCTTGCAGGGAGATGCGGCAAGCGCGCTTGCGAATGGCGCGGCAATGAAGATGGGCCCTGAGCTTGGCGGTCTCATGCGCGCTACCAGCGCTGATGCATGCGCTTGCATGGGAAGCTCGCAATCATCTGATGGGCCTCTTGTAGATGGTGAGCTTGTCTGCATGGTGGCTGACAACAAGCTGAAGGCGATATACCGCTATGAGCAAGCTTCTGTGAGGCTGGTGCCCGAATGCGTCTTCCCTGACGGGGTCATTCGCTCTGCTATCTGACGCTTGCGTGTCTCTTCGCCTGATTCATGGGCTCGAACATGGATTATCTGGCATGACGCACTCTCTCTATTCCCTACAATAGGTTCCATGTAGCACCTCAAAGAAAGGAAAGGGAAAGTGACTACAGCAATAGCGTGGATGGCTCCTGTCTGCGCCGTCATCGGCATCATCGTCGCGGCGTATCTGGGGAGCTGGGTCCTGCGCCAAGATCCTGGTTCGGAGAAGATGAATTCCATCTCCATCAAGATCCAGCAGGGCGCAAAGGCCTTCTTGATGAGCGAGTACAAGCTGCTCGCCATATTCATGGTGGTCGTTGCGATAGTCATGGCCGTGGCTCTTTCATGGATCACTGCTCTGGCGTTCATCACAGGCGGCGTCCTCTCAGCAGCTGCCGGGTACGTGGGAATGCATGTGGCAACTCGTGCGAATACGCGCACGGCCTATGCTGCTGAGACAAGCGTTGCGAAGGCGCTCACCGTGAGCTTCCGCTCAGGACTCACGATGGGCCTCTGCGTTGCATCCTTTGCGCTCCTGGGTCTGTCTCTCTGGCTGGTCCTCCTGGTGTTCAGCGGGATCACTGGCTATGACATCAACGGTGAGATCATGCACCTTGCACATGAGCATATCGGCATGGTAGAGGGCTTCGCCACTGGCGCATCTGCTGTGGCACTGTTCGCTCGTGTTGGTGGTGGCATCTACACCAAGGCAGCAGACGTTGGAGCTGACCTAGTAGGCAAGGTTGAGGCTGGCATCCCTGAGGATGACCCGCGCAATCCGGCTACCATCGCTGACAATGTAGGTGACAATGTGGGTGATGTTGCTGGCATGGGCGCTGACCTCTTCGAGAGCTACACCGGCTCCATCTTGGCTCCCACCATCCTTGCCATCACGTTCGGCGCTCTTGGCGGATACTTCGTCGGCTCTGACCTGATCTGGGCCATGGTGGTCCCTGTCGTCATCGCGGCATGCGGCATCATCACCTCCATCATCGGCCTGTTCGCCGTGCGTACGAAGGAAGGCGCTGACCTTCACAAAGCTCTCAATCGTGGTACCTATGTGGCAGCTGTCATAGAGATCCTTGTCATCCTGTGCATCTTCTTCATCTGGAACAGCAATGCAGTGGAAGCGCAGCCGCTCTGGCTCTTCGGCAGCGTTCTCTGCGGCCTGATCGCGGGCCTTGCCATCGGCAAGATCACGGAGTACTTCTGTTCTGACCACTACAAGCCGGTCCACAAGCTGGCAGAGGCCGCTGAGACCGGTGCAGCCACTGTCATCATCGAAGGCCTGGGCACGGGCATGCTCTCCACCATAGCTCCCATCTGCTTGGTGGCGCTTGCCATCATCGGTGCATTCTTCTTCGGCAACATGGCCTTCCCGATGGCAGCCACTGAGAACGCAATCGCCGTTGGCCTGTTCGGTGTCGGTCTGGCTGCAACCGGCATGCTCTCCAACACCGCCATCACCATCGGCGTTGATGCGTACGGCCCTGTGGCTGACAACGCAGGCGGCATCGCTGAGATGGCGGGACTGCCTGAAGAGGTTCGCGACCGCACTGACGCACTGGATGCAGTGGGCAACACCACGGCAGCCATCGCGAAGGGCTTCGCTATCTCTTCTGCTGGCCTGTCTGCGATCTCTCTGTTCGTGTCCTACCAGGCTACGATGCACAACTACATCCCGTCCTTCGAGCTGTCTCTCACCGATCCGCTGATCGTGGCAGGCATCTTCATCGGCGCCATGATGCCGTTCATGTTCGCAGCGCTCACCATGGGCGCTGTCTCTCGTGCGGCACACGCCATGGTGGAAGAGGTTCGCCGTCAGTTCCGTGAGATCCCGGGCATCATGGAGTACAAGGCTGAGCCTGAGTACGACAAGTGCGTGGGCATCTCCACCACATCAGCTCTGCATGAGATGATGGCTCCTGGCATCATCTCCATCGTGGTTCCCATCGTCATCGGCTGCATCGATCCAGCCATGCTCGGCGGCTTCCTTGCAGGCGCTGTGGCAACCGGCATGCTGATGGCCATCTTCATGAGCAACGCTGGTGGCGCATGGGACAACGCCAAGAAGTACATCGAGCAAGGTCACTTCGGTGGCAAGGGCTCTGAGGCTCATAAGGCTGCTGTCGTGGGTGACACCGTGGGTGACCCCTTCAAGGACACCTCTGGTCCGTCCATGAACATCCTCATCAACCTGATGACCATCGTCTCCCTGACCTTCAGCCCGTTGTTCATCATGATCCAGAGCCTCCTCTAGGGCCATCTTCGGACATAAGGCCTTGCAAGAGGTACAGATATTCTCTGACGGCTCGGCGCGCGGGAACCCCGGAAACGGTGGTTTCGGCGCGCTGTTGCGCTATGTGGATGCGAATGGGGCAGCGCATGAGAGAGAGCTGTCGGAGGGGTTCGAGATGACCACGAACAACCGCATGGAGCTCCTAGGCGTCATCCGTGCCTTCCAGGCGTTGAAGCATCCTTGCCGCGTCTTCGTCCAGACTGATTCCAAGTACGTGGTGGATGCCTTCAACAAGGATTGGATCTCTGGGTGGAAGCGCAGGGGCTGGAAGAACGCGAAGAAGGATCCGGTTGCGAACAGGGACCTCTGGGAAGAGCTCTTGCACGCCATAGAAGGTCATGAGGTCACGTTCTCATGGATCAAAGGCCATGCCGGGCATTCTGAGAACGAGCGCTGTGATGCTCTAGCCACCGCCGCCGCAGACGGCAAGCACCTCTCTGTGGACGAGGGATATGTAGGCTCTGCCTGACCTTGGTGGCCTACCGGCCACCTAACCAACCGAAACAATTTGCGGTAGGCGGCTGCGTTGCAGCCGCAGCGTTGGCCCTCCTCAATAGTGGGCGCTTCCATTGGAAGCGCAGCATTGCGATGAGCAATGCGTAACGCAGGCGATAGCCTGCGAACACCCGGGACCCAGCAACTGGTCAGGCAACCTAGCCTGGCGCAGACCAGCTATCCGGGTGTTTCGGGTTATCACCCTCATCAATGACACTGCCCCGTGCGCAATGTCATTGACCTACTGGGTCATATATAGGGTTGCAGGCGCATTCGCACGTTAGCGCTCTCGTTAGCCAATGGGCGGCAAGGCACAGGGACGGTGCCTTGCCCTACGTCCACCAGAGACTCAATCTCTGGTCAGACTCGTTATCAACAAAGTAGGTGTTTCAGGTTGACGTAGGGCACGGCATCGTTCTTATGCCGTGCCGCAACGCTGCAACTCAGACTGCTGGCATGCGCAATATAGCCTCAGCCCCCTCTCGGTGGGCGAGCATCCACAGGATGGAAGACCCAATCATGATCACTTAGGCAAATGACACTGCCCCGTACGCTCTTCAGGGGCAGCAGGATGGATCAGCTGAAGCTTGCGAAGTAGCCGCGCTTCTCTATCTGATACGTCTCATCAGGGAACAGATGCTCATAGATGCTGGTGAAGTATCCATCGGTCATGGAAGCTATGTAGTCACAGACTATCCTGTTCGCATCTTGGTCAAGATACTCTTCCTGCGTGATGGTCTGGGACGTTCTCGTCAGCGGATGCACATGATGAGTGAAGATGGGGGAGGATTCATCCCCTGACTCCAGCTCTTCTAGCATCCTCTCGTAGAGGCGCCCGAACATATGCTCCACCACATTCGACGCATCCTCCAGCATGCCCTCGCGCTCATAGATTATCTGGTAGTTTTGGCGCTTGGCCATCTTCAGGTCCTCGAACATCTCCTGGCTCATGGAGATGGTGTCCTTGCCGTAGCTGTTGTTCACGATGTCAACGGTGATGTTGTTGATGAGCCGCGCATTGTCCTTGCCCATGACGGAGCTTTCGAACACGTCTATATCATCCAGCACACCCATCTGGAGCGCATCGGCCCTGTCCTTGCCTATATAGGCGATCATGTCGCTCACGCGCACTACGCATCCCTCAAGCGTTGACGGGCGAAGGTGCTTGATGTTCTGGGCGTCTTCGGTGCAAGCTTCAACGGCGCGGTCAAGCTCATCGAAAGTGGTGCAGCCTCCCAAGGAGAGCGTCTGGCATGCGAACTCACCGTTATGCGCCAGCACCCCGTCAAGGGTCTGGAGCGAGATGTTCCTAGGGTAGAGCTCATCCAGCACGCGAACGGAATGAACATTGTGGTTGAAGTAGCGCCCAGTCCTGTCATGGTAGTTCTGGGACAGGAACCTCTCGCCGGCGTGCCCGAATGGAGTGTGCCCCACATCATGCCCAAGCGCTATGGCCTCGATGAGGTCAGTGTTCAAGCGCAACAGGCGGCCGATCCCCTTCGCCACGCGGTTCACCAGCTGCACATGGAGGCCACGGCGCGTGATGTCATCATTGTTCACGAACGAGAAGACCTGCGTCTTGCCAGCGTATCTGTTGTAGGCGGGCACGTTCACGATCTTCTCCACGTCACGCATGAAGGCAGGACGCGCTAGCGTTGCCCGGTCATTGGGAAGGTCTTCTCGCCTGGTGATGTCCTCGTCCTTGAAAGCTAGCTCATTGGGGACGTTCGCCTGTATGTCGGCTTCTATCTGGCGCTCTAGCTCAGGATCAAGCGAAAGGTATGGGATCTCTGAATTGGGCTTTGTGTGCATCTGGTCCCTTACGTGCATCGGCTTCATGAACTTCGCTATCATAGCAAAAGCACTAGCACATACGTTCTGTATCCGAAGGGTGATGAGGCCCTCATGGGGCGCATATCTGACGAGGACATACAAAAGGTCCGTGAGGCAACCGATCTCGTGGAGCTCCTGAGCGAGAGGACGCGCGTCCAGCAAAGGGGACGCGAGTTCTGGTGCTGCTGTCCTCTTCACAATGAGAAGACGCCCTCATTCAAGATGGACCCTGCAACCCAGCTCTGGCATTGCTTCGGCTGCGGTGAGGGCGGGGACGTGTTCGGGTTCATCATGAAGTCCGATGAGGTCACATTCCCGGAAGCCGTTCGCAAGCTAGCCGAGCGCGCTCGGGTGGACATCACAGAAGATGCGCAGGGCGGAATCCCGAACTCCCGGAAGCAGCGCCTGCGCGATGCGTGCCAGGCGGCGCAGGAGTTCTTCCACATGCGCCTCATGCGCGATCCTTCAGACGGGGAGAGCAAGGCCAGGTCATACCTCTCACGGCGTGGCCTTGGGGGCGAGGTTCCCAAGGAGTGGATGCTGGGCTATGCGCCGGGGCGCGGGCTAATGGTGAACCATCTGCTGGCAGCGGGGTTCAAGCCAGATGAGATAGTGGAGGCGAACCTTGCCGTCAACAGGAATGGCCGCCTGAATGACAGGTTCTATGAGCGCGTGATGTTCCCCATCCATGACGTGTCAGGGGAGTGCATCGCCTTCGGTGGCCGCATCATCGGTGACGGTGAGCCGAAGTACCTGAACAGCCAAGAGACCCCCATATTCCATAAATCGAACGTGCTCTTCGGCTTGGACAAGGCCAAGGCGAAGATGGCTTCCACTGGATGCGCCGTTGTGGCGGAAGGGTACACGGACGTGATCGCCATGCACGAGGCCGGCATCACCAACAGCGTGGCCACACTTGGGACCGCGCTCACGAAGAGCCACATCAGGATGCTCTCCAGACATGCTGGCAAGCGCATCGTCTATCTGTTCGACGGTGATGCCGCTGGTCAGCGCGCAACGGAGCGCGCCCTGCAGTTCATAGATCATGATTCAACGCCAGAGGCGGGTCGCACGCAGGTGGAGATATGCGCTCTCTGCTTGCCGGACGGGATGGATCCGGCGGAGTATCTGGACATCCATAGCGCCGATGACCTGCAGAAGCTCATAGATGGGGCTTTGCCGCTGCTCCAGTTCGGCATACAGAAGAAGCTGGAACGCCATGACATCGGCACAGCGGAGGGCAGGGCACGCGCCTTCGCTGATGCGATCTCTGTGCTCGCTCCCATAAAGGACTCCATCCTGGCAAAGGAATATGCCATCTCCCTCGCTCAAGAGCTGCAGTTCCGCGAAGATGACGCACTGGCGCAGCTGGCGAAGCTGAAGCCACCTAGGATGTACGGAGATGAGGCTGAGCAGGAGAGCGCAAGCGGCAATGCAAGCCAGATGAGCGAGATGCATCTGACAGAGGAGGCTTCGAATAGGGCTGCCATAGAGCGGGAGCTCTTGGGACTTCTGGTCAACAGTCCCTTGGAGGCGCTCCCATTCATGGACGGCATCATGAAGGTGAGATGGCGCTTCGGGGCGCACGAGAGGATCGCGAATGCCGTCTGTGGTGAGCTGGCATCCAACTTGAATGCATCTCCTGCAGATCTGGTGAGGCATGCAGCTACAGCAGATGCGAACGCAGCGTCACTGCTCACATCCATCCAGAGGAACCCAGACATACCGCTGGAGAAGGTGTTCGCATACCTGCTCCAAGAGATGCGCATCGGAGATATGGAGGCGGATGCGGCAAGGCTCAAATCGCAGATGCACGAGGCTGAGAGCGGAAGCCCTGATGAGTCGGATCTTTTCCAGCAGCTGGTGGTGGTGCAAGAGAAGCTAGTGCGCGCACAGAAGGAAAGAGTTCCTTTGGTGTAGACGCTTTACATACAAATGTTCGCTAGTGTATATTGTGGAAAAGGATCCGAATGACACATCGCGAACAGGAACTCAATGACTCAGAAAGAGATCGTCATCAAGGGTGCGCGTGAGCACAACCTGAAAGACATAGACCTCATCATACCAAGGGATAAGCTCGTCGTCATCACAGGGCTCTCCGGCTCCGGCAAATCAAGCCTTGCCTTTGACACCATGTATGCAGAGGGACAGAGGCGCTATGTTGAGAGCCTCTCTAGCTATGCCCGCATGTTCTTAGGCCAGATGAGCAAGCCAGACGTTGACTCCATCGATGGCTTGTCACCTGCTGTCTCCATCGACCAGAAGACAACCTCAAAGAACCCGCGCTCTACCGTCGGCACCACAACTGAGATCTATGACTACTTGCGCCTCTTGTATGCGCGCATTGGCATACCCCATTGTCCTGAATGCGGGCGCGTCATCAAGAAGCAGACAACGGATCAGGTGACCGATGAGATCTTGGCGCTTGCTGGAGGAGATGAGGCGAAGGCCATCATCATGGCGCCAATGGTCTCTGGCAAGAAGGGCGAATTCACCAAGCTGTTCGAAGACCTCAAGAAGGAGGGTTTCACGCGCGTGCGCGTGGATGGTGAGATCATCCGCCTTGAGAATGAGCCATTGACGCTTAACAAGAAGATCAAGCACTTCATAGACGTCGTCGTTGACAGGGTGGTGCTGAAGGAGTCAGCATCAAGCCGCATCGCTGAGGCTGTGGAGCTCGCAACCAAGATGGCCGATGGCCGCGTGCTCGTCCAGCTCTTGGGCAGCTCCGATGATGTCAGGGGCGTTGATGGCGGAACATCATCAGGAGCAAAAGGCGGCCTTGCGGAAGGTGAGCATGTGTTCTCGCTTGCGCTTGCTTGCCCAGAGCATGGCTTCTCCATGGATGAGCTGGAGCCGCGTGACTTCTCCTTCAACGCGCCTTATGGCTCATGCCCTGACTGCTTCGGCATTGGCTCCAAGGAAGAGGTTGATGCATCCCTCATCGTCCCTGACACTTCGCTTTCGATCGAAGAAGGTGCGATAGTGCCCTTCAAGAGCGGCAACTATTACCCGCAGGTCTTGAATGCGGTGGTAAGGCACATGGGAGAGGATCCGTCCACTCCTTGGGAGGACCTGAAGTCCAAGACCAGGAAGGCCATCATGGACGGCCTGGGCAAGGAGAAGGTCAGGGTTGACTATCACACGCTCGATGGCCGCAACACGTATTGGTACATAGAGTGGGAAGGCGTGCTGGAAGCAGTCCATCGCAAGTATGCTGAGGCTGACACGGACGCCAAGCGCGAGAAGCTGCAAAGCTATTTCGCAGTGGTTCCATGTAAGACATGCAAGGGCAAGCGCTTGAAGCCTGAGATCTTGGCCGTGACGGTAGGGGGTGAGTCCATCCATGATGTGACGGAAATGTCAGCTGCTGAATCCTTGAGGTTCTTCAAGGAGATGACCTTCGAAGGGCAAGATGAGTACATCGCCGCACCTATCGCAAAGGAGATAGTGGCACGCCTTCAATTCCTAGTGGATGTGAGGCTTGACTACCTCACGCTTGAGCGCGCTACCGCAACGCTCTCTGGTGGCGAAGCTCAGCGCATCCGCCTCGCAACCCAGATAGGTGCCGGGCTCATGGGCGTCCTCTACATCTTGGATGAGCCATCTATTGGCCTGCATCAGCGTGACAATGAGCGCTTGATAGCAACGCTTGAGCACCTTCGTGACTTGGGCAACACCGTTGTGGTGGTGGAACACGATGAGGACACCATCCGCAATGCTGACTACATAGTGGACATAGGCCCAGGTGCGGGTGAGCATGGTGGATACATCACTGCTATCGGCACACCTGAGGAGGTGATGGCCACAGAGGGCTCCATGACAGCTGACTATCTGAATGGGAAACGCGTCATCGCTTTGCCTGAGAAGAGGAGAAAGCCCAAACGTGGCAAGCTGAAGCTGACAGGCGCAAAGGAGAACAACCTGAAGAACGTGACCCTTGAGGTGCCCATTGGCACTCTGACGGTGGTGACGGGCGTGTCTGGTTCTGGCAAGAGCTCCCTTGTGACGGATACTCTGGCTCCCGCGCTTGCCAACAGGTTGAATCATGCGCACAAGCGCACTGGCGTGTACAGGAAGATAACCGGCTTAGATGAGCTGGATAAGGTCATCAACATCGATCAGAGCCCCATCGGGCGCACGCCAAGGTCCAATCCTGCCACCTACATCGGGCTTTGGGATGACATCAGGAACCTCTTCGCATCAACTGCGGAGTCCAAGGCTCGTGGCTACTCTCCTGGGCGCTTTTCCTTCAATGTGAAGGGTGGCAGGTGCGAAGCTTGCAAGGGTGACGGTCAGATAAAGATAGAGATGCACTTCCTGCCGGACATCTACGTTCCGTGCGAGGTCTGCCAAGGAAAGAGGTACAACAGGGAGACATTGCAGGTCACGTACAGGGGGAAGAGCATCGCTGAGGTCTTGGACATGACCGTAGAGGATGCGCTCCAGTTCTTCGCGAACATCCCCTCCATCAAGAGGAAGCTGCAAACGCTGTTCGATGTGGGCCTTGGATACATCCGTCTAGGTCAGCCTGCTACAACCCTGTCTGGCGGTGAGGCTCAAAGGGTGAAGCTCTCTTCTGAGCTGCAGAAGAGGAGCACAGGGAAGACCTTCTACATCCTGGATGAGCCTACCACTGGGCTTCACTTCGAAGACGTTCGCCAGCTTTTGGAAGTGCTGCAACGCCTAGTGGATTCAGGAAACACCGTCTTGATCATCGAGCATAACCTTGATGTCATAAAGAGTGCAGACCACATAATAGACCTCGGGCCGGAAGGCGGCACCAATGGTGGCACCATCGTGGCTCAAGGAACGCCTGAGGAGGTTGCTGAGGTGGAAGGCAGCTTCACTGGCGTGTTCGTCAAGCGCGTGCTGGAAGATGCTCGTGCACTCGTGGAGGCAGTGGAGTCCTGACCATCGTGAAGGGGTATAATCCCCTTCATGCACAAAGTGATGCGGGAAAGAATCGCCCTCGTCGTATTCCTCGTTCTAGTGCTTGCAGGAGGCATAGTCCTCACAAGCTACTTCTCTACTGGACGAGGCTGGTCTGTTGCGGCAACTGCTGTGGATGATAGCGTTGGCCAGCTTGATGATTACGTAGCCGTGGTCTATAGCGGCGTTGCTGAAGAAGCGCCGATAGAGCCTGCTGACATCCCCGATGAAGAAGCGGATGAGGATATAGCTGCGGATCGGGAGATGGGATTGGGCCTCAAGCTATTGACGCTTGCCACAGAGGTTGGCAGTGCGGATGAGGGGCGCGTCTTCGTCTCTGACGTGAGAGAGCTGTATGAGACCAGAGGTGCCAGCGTCCTCAGCTTGGATCTCTCAGGGAATGGGTCAAGGTATGCCGCACCGCAGGTATTCCATGTTGGCAACAAGGCCATAGGCGTGTTCTCAGTGAGCGAGCGTCTTCCAAGGAAGCAGGTAGATGAGATAGTTAGCATGCTCAAGGAGGACGGAGCCACTTGCATCATCTGCATTGCTCCGCGTCCATCTCTCATCTCCACGTATGAGGGCATAGATGTTGCTCTGATAATGCAGGCAGATCATGAATACTCAGTAGAGAACTCCCCTGAGGACCTCACTGTGATAGCGAAGTCGCCCAATGTCGGCAATGTCGGCGTGATACTGCTCACATCGAACAACATCCCCTCTACGAAATCCGTGCAATCGCTCTGATGAGCGCATTGTTTCGGTGCAGTTAAATCATCGTCGCACTGAAGCTCTAGTATCTATAATCTCCTGGACGCTATCAGATGAGGAGTCGTCCGTAGGATAAGGAGCACGGATATGAAGTACACAGAGCGCATCATCGAGGAAGTCAAGACGAAGAACCCTGAGCAGCCGGAGTTCATCCAGGCCGTGACCGAGGTCATGCAGTCTCTTGAGCCTGTGATAGAGGCACACCCAGAGTACGAGAAGGCAAGCTTGCTCGAGCGCTTGGTGGAGCCAGAGCGTGCGATCATCTTCCGTGTGCCTTGGGTGGATGATGAGGGCAACGTGCAGGTGAATCGCGCGTTCCGTGTGCAGTTCAACTCCGCTATCGGCCCCTACAAGGGCGGCCTTCGCCTTCATCCGTCCGTGAACCTCGGCATCATCAAGTTCCTGGGCTTCGAGCAGATCTTCAAGAACTCGCTCACCACGCTTCCCATGGGTGGCGGCAAGGGTGGCTGTGACTTCGACCCCAAGGGCAAGTCCGACATGGAGGTCATGCGCTTCTGCCAGTCATTCATGACAGAGCTGCAACGCCATATCGGTGCTGATACCGACGTGCCTGCAGGTGACATCGGGACCGGCGCGCGTGAGATCGGCTTCATGTTCGGCCAATACAAGAAGATCAAGAACGTCTTCGAAGGCGTCCTGACCGGCAAGGGGCTCTCATTCGGTGGCTCTCTTGCTAGGACCGAGGCAACGGGATACGGTCTCGTATACATCGTTGAGGAATACCTGAAGTGCAACGGTGACAGCTTTGCAGGCAAGACCGTCTGCCTGTCTGGATCCGGCAATGTGGCCATCTATGCTGCACAGAAGGCCGAAGAGCTTGGAGCTAAGCCCGTCACCATGTCTGATTCAACTGGTTGGATCCATGACCCAGCTGGGATCGATGTGGACCTCATCAAGCAGATCAAAGAGGTGGAGCGCGCTCGCATCTCTGAGTACGCGAAGCGCAAGGACGGCGTGGAGTACCATGAGGGCAGGGGTGTTTGGCAGATTCCTTGCGATATCGCCCTTCCGTGCGCAACTCAGAATGAGGTCTTCTTGGATGACGCGCAGATGCTGGTGGAGAATGGTTGCAAGATCCTGGCTGAGGGTGCGAACATGCCAGCCACCATGGATGCTACTGAATTCCTTCAGGACAGCGGCGTTGCATTCTTCCCTGGAAAGGCTGCGAATGCTGGCGGCGTTGCAACGTCTGGCCTTGAGATGTCTCAGAACTCTGAGCGCCTATCTTGGACGTTCGAAGAGGTTGACTCAAAGCTCAAGGAGATCATGGTGAGCATCTACCATGCCATAGATGATGCGGCTCGCCGTTATGGTCATGAGGGTGATTTCGTCATGGGTGCGAACATCGCCGGATTCGAGAAGGTGGCAGACGCCATGATGGCAGAGGGTATCGTCTAAGAGGAGAAAGACGATGTTGTCCTAGGATAGATATCCTAGGACAACATCGGTATCTACAACGCGGCTGTCATAGCAGCGCGTGAAGTAATCAAGGCCATCTTCTTGCGTGCCGATCAGGAAGGTGGCGCATGCATCTGCGGCAACCACTGTCTTATAAGTGCGGAAATATGCACCAGCAAGCGTCTGAAGGACGCAGATGTTCGTATCGCATCCGCAGACTAGAAGCGTATCCACGCCTAGCTCTCTCAGCGTCAGATCAAGGTCTGTTTGGAAGAAGCCGTCATACCTGCGCTTGGGGATGATGAGGTCATCTTCTTGAGGCTCAAGCAGGCTCAACGGCTTAGCAGCTTCAGTGCCCCTGATCCCATGCTCTCCCCATAGCTCCAGCTCCCTGTCCAATCCGGGGATGTGAGCATCGCAGCTGAATATCACAGGGACGTTCGCATCATGTGCGGCTGAGACGATTCGCCTGCAATTCTCAGCCATATCTTCAAGGCCGGGAGTGGCTCCTTCGCTGCCTCCAAGGACATCCACCACCAATACAGCAGTCTTCGTCAGATCCACCTCGTTGGATCTCTGCCATTCGGTATCTTGTGCAACTGGTAGGTACGCCATATCCATTCCCTTCATCATCAGCATCGAAGCAACCCATTCTAAGGCAAGCGTACCCGGATGCCAGAAAATGGTCAGATTAGCTAGCCAGGAGCAGATCGTCTATCCAGGAATGACAGGCTGCCCTTTCAAAAAGAAGCGAGAAGATCTTGATCGTAGCTTGCCTCTAGGTCAGATATGAGCTTCTTGAAAGCTGGGATATATGCCCCCAGTATGCTGTTGACGATGCGAGTGGCTGCCTCTTCATCATAGACATGCTGGGCGGTATTCCTGTCATCTAGCATGGCAAGCCATGTGGCCTCGTCAATGAAGTCATAAGCAGCATATGCTGACTTGATGATGCCGCGAGGCGATCCAGTTGCAGCATCCATGCGGCCTTCATATCGAAGGGCTTTCTGAAGCAGCTTCCAAGCCAGCTCGAATTGCAGGGTGAATTTGTCGATGATGCCGCTCTTGATGAATTCGTTCTCAAGGTCTTGCTGGGGCGCTTGTTGCAGGATCTGAAGGTTCGCCTTGTAGTTCTCGTACTTAGCCATAGATCGCAGTCCCTTCTGAAGCGATGCGGTCTCTCAATTCTGTGCTGATATCTTCTTCAAGGTTGATGAAATCGAACTGGAGCAGGGTAGGGCAATGCTCTTCCATCTGGAATTCGAACTCATGCATATCGCCCCCCTGGATGGCAAGGTCTATATCGCTCTTCTCAGAGAAGGTTCCCGTTGCGCGTGAGCCGAACAGGATGACCCTCTCTAGCTCATTCGAGCGGGCGGTTTCTGCTATGAAGTCAAGCACTTCTCGTTTAAGGCCGAATTGCTCCATAGAGGGCTCCAATATGAAAAGAACCTGGATATGCTATCCAGGTTCGTACCATTCAAATGGCGGGATGTACGAGACTTGAACTCGCGACCTCCGACGTGACAGGCCGGCGCTCTAACCAACTGAGCTAACACCCCGCAAATCAGCTGCTGCGAAAAGCAGCCTGAACATTATAAGCACAACATATCTCTAATACAAGCGAGAATTCAGATAATCTTTGCTCCACCTAGAACGAGGTCGTCAAGATAGAGCGCGGCTGTCTGACCTGGGGCTGGTCTCACGCAGGGATCATCAAGCGCTAGCTCAGCAGAATCCCCTCCAACGGATATGGTGCAAGCAACAGGCTCCATCCTGTACCTGAGCTTTGCTTGGCAGCGCGTGCCACTGACCAGATCAGGGGAGAGCACGTTCAGCTCTGTGAGCTTGACCGAATCGTTCATGGCATCATCCATCTTGCCCAAGATCACTTGGTTGCGTTCGATATCCTTGCCTATCACGTATGCCGGGTAACCCAAAGCCACTCCCAAGCCCTTGCGCTGGCCCTCGGTGAATAGATACGCGCCATCGTGCCCACCTAGATCGTTGCCGTCCGCATCAAGGATGCGCCCAGGTCTCATGCCTAATTCATCTTTCAAGAAATCGTTGGAAGAGCCGTTGATGAAGCAGATGTCTTGAGACTCAGTCCTTGATGCGCAAGGCAGGCCACTGTCCTCTGCGATCCTCTTGACCTCTCGTTTGGTCATGCCGCCTAAAGGAAAGCGCGCATCGGTGAGGCGTGAGAGCGGGACCCTGCTCAAGAAGTAGGTCTGGTCCTTTCGCGGGTCCCTCGCCTTGAGCAGGCGTGTGCCACTGCTGCCATGCTCCAAGCAACAGTAATGCCCTGTAGCCACCATATCACAGCCAAGGGCGTGAGCCATCTCAGCAAAGGCGTCGAACTTGATCCGCATGTTGCACTCAACGCATGGATTGGGCGTGAGTCCTGCAGCATAAGAAGCCTTGAATGGCTCGATGACCTGACTCTCGAATGCATCCTCCATCAGGAAGACCTCATGGGGGATGCCGATCGCAGAGCATGCCTGCCTTGCATAGGCTACGTTCTCCTCGTCTGCATCAACACCAAGCGTCATCGTGGCCCCAATGCAGTCCACGCCCTCTCCCGCAAGGAGCATGGCGGCAACGCTGGAGTCAACGCCCCCGCTCATGGCTATGCAGATGCGGCCATCTGACATGCAGTTCTCCTTTGGCAAAATGAAGCGCGGCTCACGCTCTTTTTGTGCAATGCTATACGAAAACGAGGCTCTAAAGGCGCTGGCGTTGAGCGACTTGGGGCAGATCATGGGACTTGAGAGCGGAGGTGGCTTCTCCTTTGCGGGTATTTCGCTTTCTGCGAGGGCATGTGCGTGCGGTGCTCCTTTGCGTGCTCTTGCTCATCGGTTGCGTTGCATGCGATCTTGCCATACCAACCCTCACATCTGACATCGTGGACGTTGGCATCCAACAATCTGGCGTGGATCATGTATCCGTGGAGGAGATGTCCGCATCAACGCATGAGGCCATAGCGAAGAGCCTTCCAGCTGACGATGACCGCCTCTTCGAAGGTGCGTACGAACAAGCTGATGATGGCATCTGGCATATGACCGAAGAGGGCTATGCGCACAGGTCAGAGCTTGACCAGCTGATAGCCGGTCCCCTCGTGAGCATCCATTTCCCAGACAAGGCGGGTGCTTTCGAGAAGGGCCCATCAGAGCTCATAGGCCAACAGGCCGTGGCAGCCGCGCTCAAAGAGTACTCGGGGCTTGGCGTGGACTTGCAGGGAAAGCAGATGAGCTATCTTGTGGGCACTGGCGCGCTGATGGTCGGGATAGCGGCGCTCAGCATGGTGCTGAACATCCTCGTAGGGTTGATAGCTGCGCGCACCGGTTCCACCATAGGAAGGGATCTGAGGAGAGGGCTATTCAGCAAGGTGGTCTCCTTTTCGGATGCAGAGATATCAGAGTTCTCGGCAGCGTCCCTGATCACAAGAGGCACGAACGACATCCAGCTCATACAGAACGTGACCATCATGATCTTGCGCATGGTGCTATATGCGCCAATCGTAGCCATAGGCGGCATCGTCATGGTCCTCTACACGGATGCATCGCTTGGTTGGATCATCGTGGTGGCTGTTGCAGTGGTGGCGCTCGTCATCGGCGTGCTGTTCAAGGTGACAGGCCCCAAGTTCAAGATCATGCAGCCTTTGATAGACAAGGTTAATCTCATCGCGCGTGAGATGCTCACAGGCCTTCCGGTCATCCGTGCATTCGGAAGGCAAGCCTATGAGCAGGAGCGCTTCGATGAGGCCTCTGTGCGCCTCATGAAGACGCAGCTGTTCACCAACAGGGCGATGAGCTTCATGATGCCGACGATGATGCTGGTCATGAATCTCACCAGCGTGGCAATAGTCTGGTTCGGTGGACATTACATACAAGAAGGCCTCATCCAGACGGGCGACATGATCGCGTTCATCACATATTCCATGGTCATCATCATGGGATTCCTCATGATAGGGATGATCTCCATCATGCTCCCCAGGGCAGATGTTGCAGCTGAGCGCGTGCAGGAGGTGCTCTCATGCGAATGCGTGGTGCAAGATCCCGATGAGCCCCAATGCATGGAAGCTGAGGAGCGCGGCGCATCCATCGAATTCAAGAACGTGTCATTCCGATATCCAGGAAGCGAAGGCTGCGCGCTGGAGGATGTCAGCTTCAAGGTGGAGCCTGGTCAGACGGTGGGCATCATCGGCGGCACAGGTTCTGGCAAGTCCACCATATTGAAGCTGATGGAGCGCTTCTACGACACATGCTCTGGAAGCGTCATTGTCAACGGGGCTGATGTCAAGGACGTGAGGCAGTCGGAGCTCAGGCAGACCTTCGGATACGTTCCTCAAAGGTCATTCCTCTTCTCAGGAACGGTGGACACGAACGTTGCCTACTCTGACGAATCCATGACCGAGGCGAACGTGGAGAGAGCTGTGCGGATAGCCCAGGCTCAGGGCTTTGTGAGCGACCGTCCAGAAGGCATGGATTCTTCCATCGCGCAAGGCGGGCAGAACATCTCTGGAGGGCAGAGGCAGCGGTTGTGCATCGCTCGCGCCATTGCATCAGATGCGAAGGCCTATCTGTTCGATGACTCATTCAGCGCGCTTGATTACAAGACGGATTCAAGGTTGTGTCACGCCCTTGACGAGGAGCTTGCTGGTGCCACTAAGGTGATAGTGGCTCAGCGGATCTCATCCATCAGGAACGCTGACAAGATAGTGGTCATGAAAGATGGGCGAGTAGCTGGCTTCGGCACGCATGATGAGCTGATGGATGACTGCGAAACGTACAGTCATATCGCGCTCTCGCAGCTCACTGAAGCGGAGCTTGCGATGGGAGGTGATGCATGATGGCCAAAAGGACAGGAGAGGGCATCGTCGCATCTGAACTCCAAGAGATCAAGGCAGCTGAGCTGGATAGGCTCACAGCAGAAGAGCGAAAGAGCGTCAGGACAAAGGTTCGCATAGCCTCCTTGACTGGCTCCGGGATGAGCTCTGAGGGAGCGAAGCGGCCGCATAGGGGAGCGGGTCAGGGACCTCACGGGCCCGGGATGCATGGAGGAGAGCGTGCGAGGGATTTCTCTGGCACCATGCGCAAGATGCTCTCATTCATGGGGCAGTTCAAGCTGCATATCATCTTAGTGCTCATATTCGCCATTGGCTCCACCGTCTTCAACATCGTAGGCCCTAAGGTGCTCTCGGAAGCAACAACGGCGCTATTCGAAGGCGTCATCGCCCAGATAGGTGGCACTGGCGGAATCGATTTCGATCTGGTTGCCAGGATCCTCATCACCACGCTCATCCTGTATCTGGTATCAGCGGCTTGCTCGTGGATCCAGAGCTGGACGATGTCATATGTGTCGCAGGAGACGTGCTATAGGCTGCGTGACGCCATAGCGAAGAAGATAGACAGGATGCCCTTCGGATACTTCGAGAAGAGCTCAACGGGAGATACTCTATCGCGCATAACGAATGACGTTGACACGCTTGGGCAGAGCTTGAACCAAGGCGTGACGCAGCTGATCACCTCCACAGTCACCGTCATCGGCGTGATCGTGATGATGCTCTCCATCAATTGGCTCCTCACGTTGATCACCCTTGTGATGGTGCCCTTGTCCCTCATCTTGGTGAGCGTTGTTGTCAAGGCATCCCAGAAGCACTTCTACGCGCAGCAAGCGCTCTTAGGGCAAGTGAATGCGCAGACCGAGGAGACGTTCTCTGGGCATCAGATAGTCAAGGCGTTCGGGCGCGAAGATGAGACGGTCCGCATGTTCAATGAGGCGAATGACGCCCTGTATGAGGCAGGCTGGAAGTCTCAGTTCCTCTCGGGGCTGATGAAGCCTGTCATGGACCTCATCGGGAACCTGGGGTATGTGGCTGTGGCCATAACAGGTGCCTTCTTGGCTGTTCAAGGCACGATCACAGTTGGGGATATCCAGGCATTCATCCAGTACGTGAAGAACTTCACGCAGCCGATCACGCAGCTTGCACAAGTGAGCAACGTGCTCCAGCAGCTGGCTGCAGCGGCTGAGAGGATATTCGACTTCTTGGATCAACCAGAGATGGAGCCTGAAGCCAAGACGCATGAGGCGAATGGCCTTGAGTGCGATGTGGTCTTCGATGATGTTGAGTTCGGATATGACCCAGACAAGCCCGTCCTCAAGGACCTTGATGAGCGGGTGTCAGAAGGGCAGACCGTGGCCATCGTGGGTCCCACAGGCGCTGGGAAGACGACGATAGTCAAGCTGCTCATGCGCTTCTATGAGCCTACTAGCGGACACATCTCCATCGGCGGTGTGGACATATCAACGCTATCCAAAGACGATGAGCGCAGTCTCTTCGCGATGGTGCTCCAAGATGCATGGCTCTTCAGCGGGACCATTCGGGAGAACATCCGCTATGGAAGGCTTGATGCAACCGATGAGGAAGTGGAGGCTGCGGCGAAGCGGGCATATGCAGACCACTTCATCACCACGCTGCCGTCCGGGTACGAATTCAGGCTGAACGAGGACGCATCGAACATAAGCGCAGGGCAGAAGCAGCTGCTAACGATAGCGCGCGCCATCTTGGCTGATAGGCGCATGCTCATCTTGGATGAGGCCACCAGCTCTGTTGACACGCGGACGGAAGCGAAGATCCAAGAGGCGATGGATAACCTGATGGAGGGACGCACGTCATTCGTGATAGCGCATAGGCTCTCCACCATCCGCAACGCTGACGTGATACTGGTCATGGATGCGGGTCGTGTGATAGAGAGCGGAACGCATGAGCAGCTCCTTGCAAGAGGCGGACGATACGCCGAACTGTATAATTCACAATTCGATGCTGAGCCTGAAGATGACAGGCAAGGCGATGATGTGCATATGACATGAAAGCGAAGGCTGATGATAGGTTCTGCTGACAAGGGATCCAAAAAGGCGCTTGACCACGGCCTTTGCGACGGCGTGATGGATACCTGCTCTGGTGAAAGCCTGCTGCCAAAGGGCGTGATCCGCGTCACCCCGGAAGCCCTAGCCTCTGAGAGGCTCCTTGCGAAGGGCTTCCATCCAACTCAGGATGCTCCTGTGAAGATCGCGGCCTTTGATTTCGACGGCACATGCATCTCAGGGTCATCTCCGAAGAAGCTGGTCAAGCGTCTGACCCGCCTTCGCAGGCTGTCTCTCTACAAGCTCATCCGCATCGGCGTTTGGGGCTTGGCCTACAAGATGAACAAGCCACGTGACGATGAGGGTGTTAGAGGACGCGTCTTCTCGGCGTTCGCAGGGCTCCCCGCGCTCAAGGTGAACGAGCAGCTCTGTGAATTCTATGCGAATGCGATAGACCCTCTCTTCCGAATGGAAGCGGATGCCTGCATGTTCGCGCATCTTGAGCAAGGACACGCAGTGGTGGTGATCTCAGCCAGCTTCGAGCCGATGATAGCCTCTGCCATGACATTCCATCCCATCCAGTTCGCCATGGCATCCAGGATGCACATAGACGAGAATGGGTGCTACACGGATCAGGTAGAGGGGTTGCCTACAGAAGGCCCGGCGAAGGTGGAGGTCCTTCGCACCTTCGCGGACGCTTACTTCGGTGAGGGCATGTGGGAGCTCGGTTGGGCATACGGGGATCATTATTCTGACTTGGAGCTCTTGCAAGAGGCAGAGCATCCATGTGCGGTGACGCCAGACAAGAAGCTAGAGGATCATGCCCGGAGCGCCGGTTGGGAGATAGCTGACTGGGTCTGATGGTGCGTTTGCGGTTTTAGCATGTGCATTGGGATGTCAAACGTATGTTCCCATCATCTGCTGTCTGCCTAATATAGAATAGGCGCAAAAGAGAAGACGCGCATCTGATTGCATGAGAGGTTCGGATATGACAGATCAGAATGGAAAGATAGACGCGCGCAACGGTTCAGGGCAGATGGGCAATGGCTCTGAGAGCACATCGGATTTCCTGAGCAAAGCGCATGACGCTGGTGAGGCTGGTGACAGCCTTCTCAGCATGTACCTATACCTGGCCGCTTTCGAACGCTCCTTGAAGGACGGTGAGGTTCCCTCCGAAGACGCCCTTCTGGGCATAAAGGAGGCGTGGGCGCAGGCCTGCACTTCCAAGGAGAGGTCCTTGGCGGAGTACATCTTCGAGAAGATGGAGCCATATCTCACCCATGATGAGCTGCAGATATGCTCTGACACCTTGCAAGAGCTGGCCCTGGACAAGCTGCAAGAATGCGGGCTCTCTCGTGATGAGCTGGAAGAGATGGCTCAGATGATCACAGAGGACATCCTTGGGGATGAAGATGCCTCCTTCAAGATAGAGAAGGTCTCAACGTCGAAGATCCCGGGCGGGTCTCTTAGCGTGGCGCAGATCAAGGGGACCGCATCTGCTCCCTCTTTGCCTGAGGTCTTGGGATCGCTCGCATCCCAAGCGAAGGCGGAAGACGCCAAGGGCTCTGATGAGCCTGCTGAGCCTGATGACATCAAGCTGGAGCTCCCTGAGGAGACGCTGGATCTTTCGAACGTTGCTGGATACGGCAAGGTCATCCGCATGATGCGCGATATGGGCATCGGCATGTCTGAGGATGAGGACTTCAAGGAACTCGTCAGCATGCTGAATGCACGCCATGGCCTGCCCAAGATGCCAGCTCTGGATTCCATCATGTTCCGCTCTCCGGTCAGGGAGGACGCGAACAGGTTCGTCATGGCCGTAGTGGGTGAGCTTGGCCTTCCTGCCGTCCATATGCGGATGGAGGAGAGCCTGCAAGGGCTTCCTGTGCTCTGCATCAGCGCTAGGGCAGATGCCCTGCCCAAGCAAAGCGCCATGCAGGACATCTTCAAGAATGGCGGAGTGCTCATCTTGGAGGACCTGGATATGTGGTCTTCTCCCATGCTGGATCTTGCAGATGAGGGCCCGGCTCTGCTGATGATGCAGCTCACGCGAGGTGCTAGGGAAGCTGTTGAGCTTATCCGCACCTCAGCTGAGAACCCTGATGTATACGTGTTCGCCACAACCTCTACCGAGGGGATCGTGGATCCGTTCTATCTGGACGCGCTGGATCCCATCACGCTCATAGACATAGACTACCCAACGCCAGAAGAGCGCGTGGAGATATGGATGGACATCTCTCATAGGCATCCATCCCTTCGCGGTCTGAACAAGGCAGAGCTCGTCAGGCTCTCTGCGAACATGCCCAGGTTCGACATCTACATGGCTGCAAGGGATGCAGTGGAGGATGCCTACAAGGCGGGGCTTTCGCAGAAGCGCTACGTGCCCGTCACTCGTGACAACCTCTTTGACAAGCTGGCGGCATACCAGCCTCTTGAGTCTGAGGAATACTCAGAGCTTGAAGCCGAGGTGCTAAAGGACTTCAGCCGTGAGCTGGATGACATCGAAGGGCTCCTAGGAGGGGAGGGCCTCGCTTGAGCCAATAGCGGCTTCGGCTCCAAGGCGCGCTCTCAGATGATAGACCTTCTGCTCATAGGGATAGGCCTTTCCATGGATGCGTTCGCCGCATCCGTCTGCAAGGGCCTGAAGCAGAAGAAGGTGGATTGGCTGCATGCCTTCATCACGGCTCTGTCCTTCGGGGCGTTCCAGGCAATCATGCCCATCATCGGATGGTTGGCAGGATCTGCATTCATGCATCTCATAGAACCGGTGGATCACTGGATCGCATTCGTGCTGCTGGCAGGTGTTGGCGGGAAGATGATCTGGGATGCATTCCATGGCGCGTCTTGTGACGCAACCCCAGAGAGCGCATTCAGCATACGGGAGCTTCTGGTGCTATCCGTTGCCACAAGCTTGGATGCGCTTGCCGTAGGGGTGTCGTTCGCGGCCTCTGACATCAACGTCTGGCTTGCGGTGAGCGTGATATTCGCAACCACCTTCACGCTGTCCCTCTTGGGATTCCTCATAGGCAACAAGCTTGGCGCCAAGTTCGAGCGCGGCGCCACCATCACAGGCGGCGTCTGCTTGATCATCCTTGGCGCGAAGATCTTGCTAGAGCATCTGAGCGCTTAGCGCGAAGGGCTTGCTCAAAGGATAGGGTAGGAGCCTAGCACCTTCACTTCGCGCAGCTTCAGCCTCAGGCATGACAGGGCAGTCTGGGCAGCAGGGTCAGTGTCCTTCTTCTCGAACTCGATGAAGAACATATAGTCACCTAGCTGCTGCTTCAGAGGCCTTGACTGGATCATGGACAGATTGATGTTCGCATAGGCGAACTCTGACAGGATCATGTTCAGGGTGCCTGCCCTGTCCGTCCTCATGAAGAGCGCAACCGTGGTCTTGTATGTCTCAGAGGAGAGGCTTGGAGCTGACCCTAGCCGTCCTATGAGCGCGAATGCCGTTTGGTTGCCCAGATTGTCTTCGATGGATGAATCTATGATCTTGCATCCGTAGAGCTCAGCGGCAAGCGGGTTGGCGATAGCCGCTATGCTCGCATCTTGCGAAGCTAAGCGTGCACTCTCCGCGGTGGATGCCGTCATCTGCGTTGAGCGCCCAGGGAAGCGCTCTGTGAGATACCTCCTGCATTGGGCGATTCCCTGCGGATGCGAAGCTATGAGCTTGATACCAGCGATGTCAGCATCAGGGGAGACCATGAAGCTGTGATGGATGTCGAACACCTTCTCAGCCAAGATCACAGATGAGGATCTGAAGGCGAAGTTGTCAAGCGTGGAGGTGACAGGTCCTTCTAGCGAGTTCTCCTTCGCCACCACTCCATATGTGGACCTTCCTCTGTCCACAGCGCCGAAGACCTCATCGAAGGAGGCGCATTCCAAAAGCTCAGCATCTGGTGCGCCAAGCTGGTCTGCGAAGTAGAGCGCTGCCTCGTGCGAATAGGTCCCCAAAGGGCCAAGGAATGCTATGGATATGGAATCTGACATCTTCAACCTCCAAGTGCGGATACGTGGTGATGATAAACCATGCGCTTGAGTTGTTACGTGGATTTGCCCACGTAACATTTTGCAGCCGCTTGCCATCAAGGGAGGGCGGTTTCCAAGTTCAGGCTCCCCATTTGCCAGCGATGATTGCAAAATGTCATCTGTCTGTAAAGTTGGAGCACCTGGAGGGGGTGTGCACATGGAAGATCTGGCCAAGACGACAGATGCGTTCTCTGTCCTTGAGTCACGTGGCGTTACCCGCCGTAGCTTCATGAAGCTATGCGCAGGCGTCGCCGCAGCAGCGGGCTTGTCTAACATGGCGATACCGCGAGTGGCCGAGGCCATCGAGAAGTCTGTCATCGGAGCCACGTCCGGAGACCTTTATCCCGTCATCTGGATGGAGGGCGCGTCGTGCACGGGTTGCACGGAGTCCTTCGCTCAGATCGAGACTCCGGATGTAGCAACAGTGGTGCTGGACGTGATCTCTCTGAACTACTCAGAGACGCTGTCTGCTGCTGCTGGTTGGTCCGTGGAGGAGGCAAAGGCTCAAACCATCGAAGCTGGCAACTATATCCTCATCTATGAGGGTGCAGTGCTGAAGGCTTGGGGCGGCAATGCTCTTCGCGTTGCTGGTGAGGTTGGAACCGAGGCCCTGGTTGAGGCTGCAGAGAACGCCAATGCTGTTGTGGCTGTTGGCTCTTGCGCCGTCAATGGTGGCTGGTGCGCCGCTTCTCCGAACCCGTCGAACGCCATGGGCGTTCAGCAGTTCCTGGCAGAGGAGGGCGTTGAGACGCCCGTCGTCAACATCCCAGGCTGCCCTGTGAATCCTGAGTGGGTCATGTCTGTCTTGGTGGATGTCGTCATCCTGCAAGACCCGTCGCTGCTGAAGCTCAATGACTTCTCTGAGCCAGCAGGGCTCTTCAATCAGACCATCCATGACAACTGCGAGCGTCGTGGACATTTTGAGAACGGTGAGTTCGTCTACGAGTTCGGCTCTGAAGAGGAAGCCAAGGGCTACTGCCTCTATCCTCTTGGATGCCGTGGTCCTCAGACGCACGCCATCTGCGGTGTCACGCTTTGGAACAACCGCCGTTCTTGGTGTGTCCAGGCTGGCAGCCCTTGCCTTGGCTGCTGCGAGGCCAACCCCAACAACCCGGGTGACAACTGGGTAGAGGTGAACACGCCGTTCTACAAGCGCTTCCGTGACCTGAACATCGGTGACTGGAAGTTCCAGCCAGAGCCTGTTGCTTGGGTGCTGACCGGCATAGTGGCTGCAGCGCTCGTCGTTCACGGCTTCGGCATGAAGAAGACCGGTCGCATGGATGGCGGTGCTGACTTCGAGCCCATCCGCAAGTGGGACAAGGCGCATCCGGAGCAGTCCATCGGCGTGTACGCTGACCCTGAGACCGGCGGCCCTATCCTGGACCCAGCGGTCTGCGAAGAGAACACACAGCATCCGCAAGCAGCGGCTGATGAAGTCGTTGAAGACTACGAGAAAGAATAGGAGGTGAGGCTCAGATGACACGTTCCATAATCGATCCCATCACACGCATCGAGGGTCATCTCCGTGTTGAGATGGAAGTGGAGCAGGGCAAGGTGACCGACGCATGGGTCTCCGGCGGCTGCTTCCGTGGCATGGAGCTGGTCGTGCAGAACCGCACGCCGCAAGACGCTGCTCAGATCGTGCAGCGCATCTGCGGAGTCTGCCCAGTCAGCCACAGCCACGCATCATCCATCGCAGCTGAGAAGGCATACGGCATCACCATCTCCAACAATGCCCGCCTCGTGAGGAACCTGATCGAGGGTGCGCAGTTCCTGCACTCCAACATCCTTTGGTTCTACAACCTCTGCGCCCTTGACTACGTGAACCCGCTTGACGCGCTGAACGCGAACGTTCCGGACACGTATGACCTAGCGCAAGCTGCTGGCACGTCCATGGACACTGATTTCTATGGGCTGAAGGAGAAGCTTGAGGCATTCGCTGCTAACGGGCAGCTCTCCATCTTCTCTGGCAACTGGTTCGACTGCGATAACGGCGAGGGCTACAAGCTCTCTCCTGAGCTGAACCTCATCTGCACGGCTCACTACCTTGAGGCGTTGAAGATGCAGGCGAAGGCATCTGAGGTCGCAGCGCTGATCGGTGGTAAGATGCCGCACGTCATGACCATCGTTCCTGGCGGCACCGCATTCGTTCCAACCGAGAGCAAGCTGGATGACCTCTGGGCCATGGTCAATGAGATCTATGACTGGGTCTCCACCACCATGATCCCTGACACGCTTGCTCTGGCTCCTGCATACCAGGATGTCCTCAAGTTCGGCAAGGGCTGCGGGCGCTACATCGCTTGGGGTGTCTTCGAGGGTCCGGGCTGGCCTTATGGCGGCAACTACGAAGAGCAGATGATCAACCGCTATCTGCCGATGGCTGTGCTGGATGAGGACCTGAACGTCAGCAACGTCGACGAGTCTCTCATCACTGAGTACATGGGCCACTCTTGGTACAAGGGCGACGGCACGTATGAGTCTCCGTACTTCGTGACCGAGCCTGACTACACTGAATATGACGTTGAGGACCGCTACACCTGGGTCAAGTGCCCAGCCTACGCTGGAAAGCCAATGGAGGCTGGCGGATTCTCCCGTATCCTGGCTGCTTATCAGCGCAACGTTCCATTCATCGTGGAGAACGTGGATGCCATGCTGGTGGCTCTTGGCGCGAAGCCGGGTGACCTGTCAGTGCTGCAGAACACGCTCGGCCGCACGGCTGCTCGCCAGATCGAGACGCTCTACATCGCAGGCCTCATGAAGGAGTGGACGCTTGAGCTCATGGAGGCCATCGCTGGCGGTGACTCTGACTACTTCAAGGAGCCGCTGACCACCACTGGTGAGGGCACTGGCTTCTGGGAGGCCCCGCGTGGCGCTCTGTATCACTCTGAGAAGGTGACCAACAACAACATCGATGGTTACCAGATCATCATCCCGTCCACGTGGAACCTGGCGCCGATGAACGCTGACGGCGTGCATGGCCCGATGGAGCAGGCGCTCATCGGATGCCCTGTGGAGGATGTGGAGATGCCGATCAACGCGCTTCGCACCGTTCACTCATTCGACCCGTGCACCGCTTGCGCTGTGCATATAACTGAGCCCGCCACTGGCAAGACTTTCAAGACGGTCACAAGCCCTTGGGGGGTGAAGTAGATGGCGCATCTCGCACATTATCGCGAAGCTCATCCAACGATCTTCGTCGTCACGCACTGGATCAACCTCATCTGCATGATCTGGCTGATCTTCTCCGGATTCATCATCCATTATCCGTTCATCGCGGGGCTGACCGGGATCTGCCGTGGCTCTCACGTGCTGTTCGGCTTCATCCTGTTCCTGAACATGATCTTCCGCGTGATCGCGTCCTTCTTCGTGAAGACGTCTCCAACCGGAGGCACGCGCAAGCAGGAAGCTGACTACAAGTCATGGCTGCCTCAGAAGGACAACCGCCATCAGGCTCTGGAATGGATCAAGTACTACCTGTTCCTGAAGAAGGATCATCCGCTTGGAGCAAAGCTTGGCGTTCCGCAGAAGCTGTCTTACCTGCTGATCCCCATCCTGATCCTCGTCATGTGGTGGACTGGCATGTGCATCTGGGCTCCTGTCATGGACATGGGTCCGTTCCAGTGGACCGTGAACCTGGTCGGTGGCGCAATGAGCATGAGGATCATCCATTACTACCTCATGTTCGTGTTCATCATCTTCATGTTCATCCACATCTACCTTGCGAACGTGGAGAGCCTGGCACCTACCAAGCTCATGTTCTTCCACAAGGAGCATGGTGGACTGGTCTACGATCCTGAGCTCCACAACATCGTGGGCGAGGACATGGATCCGCATAAGGACAAGTAGTCCTAACGCAGACATCGTCTGACCTCGAAGCGGCGGCCATCTCGGCTGCCGCTTCTCATATATGACCCCCAAGGTCAATGACAGTTCCCCGTGCTTAATGTCATTGACCTTTCAGGTCATATATGGACTGACCGGGGAGTTCTTGAGGATCTGGGTGATGCGAATCGTTTAAGATTCAAGCAAAGGGACATATGAGAAGGGAAGCGCATGGCGAAGCTCACAGATGAGCAGATAAAGGCCGAAGAGGAATTCATGAGAGGCCTTCCGCGAATGAACGCGGGAGCATTCCTTATGCCAGCCATTTGGGGACCGGCGCATGGGTTCTGGGTGACCATCTTGTACTATCCGGCATGGCTTGTAGCTGACAACATCTTCTACGCATGCTACGAACAGCCAACCGCTCTCTCCATCATATTGGCCATCCTCACGTTCGCAATATTGTTGGGCATCACCATCGCATTCGCCATAGTGGCTCAACCGATAGCCGCGCATAGGGCTGAAGAAAAAGGACGCACGCGGCAAGAATACTTGAGGCAAGAGAAGATATGGGTAGTCGTCAGCGCCATCATCGCTGTGGTCTTCCTAGTGCTGGCAACCTGGTACAACATCGCTTGGAGGCCGTATGTTGTCAGCTGAGGGCGCATCTGAGCGCGTCACCGTATTCTGCGTGGGCAACAGGCTCATGATGGACGATGGGCTAGGCCCTGCGGTATTCGATGAGATCGAGGCTTCATATGAGCTTCCGCCCGAGGTTGAGATCTTGGACGTTGGCTGCATGAGCCTGAACATGGTCCAGACCGTTGATGATTCGGATCTGGTGATCACGGTTGATGCGGTTGATGGAACGGAAGAGGCGGCTGGCACCGTCTTCCAGTTCCAGCCCGAGGACATGGCGCGTCACTCTGGCGCCATGGCATCGCTCCATGACCTGAAGCTCGTGGACCTCTTCGACGCTGCAACTCTCCTTGGCTATGAGGCAGAAGGCCTATGCTTGGGGATGCAGGTCATGAACAGGTCTCCAGAGTCAGTGACCATCGGGCTGTCTGAGCCGGTATTCAACGCGCTGCCTGATCTTGTTGATGCGCTCTTGGCCGCGCTTGTCCTCAGGGGCCACGTGGTCAGATCCAAGAGAGATGGCGAAGAGGTTGCACCTGGGTGGCATCATGAGATGGCATGCCTTGAGCCTTGATGCGCTTGTATTAGAATCATCCAGTTCAGATACGGTCATGAAGGTGCGTTCGATACAAGATGCTGATAGATTCCATAGCGAAGGCTCTGAAGAGGTCCGGTTGCCTTGATGGCTTCTGGGGCAAGCTGGATGAGCCGGAAGACGCAACGCTTGGGGTAGCCTCATCTGCGCGTCCCATGCTGGTTGCGGCAAGGTTCGCCATCCATCCACAGACCACGCTCTGCGTCATATCCGGTGAAGATGCCGCTATCTCGCTTGCAAGGAACCTCAGGGCGTACTTAGGCGATGAGAGCGTGCTCCATTTCCCAGAGCGGGTGGATGTTCCAGGTTCTGGCAAGCCGGCTGATGCCAAGACGATGGCTCTTCGTGCAGAGGCGGCATGGGCACTGGCTTCTGTGAAAGAAGCTCTAGTGGTAGCAAGCGCGCAGTCGCTCATCCGCGCGCTCCCACCCGTGTCAGCCGAGGCATTCAAGCCAGTTCGCTTGAGGATCGGAGATGACCTTGCAGATGGGTCAGTTGACGGCGTGGATGACCTCTCGGGTTTGGCGAAGCTTCTGCAGTCAATGGGATATGAGAACACGGGTGAGCTTGAGGGAAGAGGAACGTTCGCGCTTCATGGTGGCACCCTTGATGTGTTCGCGGGCAACATGGCCTATCCGGTCCGCTTGGACTTCTTCGGGGATGAGGTGGAGGAGATCCGGCGGATCATCCCAACAACGGGACAGACCATCTCCTCGGTGGAGAAGATCAGCATCTATCCCGTGACTGACGTGCCCCTTGATGCCGCTACGGAGACGAAGGCTAGGAAGGCCCTAGAGAAGCCAGCGCTCACTGACAAGCGATCGCGTGAGCTTCTGAACCTGCTTGATAGCAGATTGAACAGGGAAGTGGCATCCGCGCTCCTGCCATATGTGCACGGCAAGCTCTCCACGCTTGGGGATCATCTTGGCAAGCGCGATATGTGCGCCTTGATGGAGCCAAGGTCTTTGATGGACAACATGGCGAATTCGAAGGCTGACGCTGATGAGAAGATGTCCTCATCTGCTCTGCCACTGGGTGCCCTTCTGATGGAGCCTGCCGCTGTGAGCATGGGGGATTGCACGCGTGCAACGTATGTGTCCATCATGCAGGTTGGATCTGCTGCAGATGATGATCTTCCAGTGAAGCGGCCAGACGTCTCAGGCAATGAGGAGAGGCTCTTCGGCAAGATGCGCAACTGGATGGAGGCCAGGTATCTCTGCATCTTCAGCGTGCCGGATGCAAGGGCCAGGAAGTCCATGGAGCTTGAGTTCGTCGATAGGTCCCTTCCTATCCACGCGGTCTCAGATGACGAAGATGATGAGCCCTTGAAGCGCGGCGTGGTCAACATCACAGAAGCTGACATCCCCTTGGGCCTCATCATCCCGAAGGCGAAGCTGGCTTTGGTGTCAATCGATGACATGCGCAGGATGAACTCCGAGGCAAGGCAGCGCAGAGCCGTGGACATAACGGAGATAACGTTCCCGTATGCACCTGGTGACTATGTGGTCCATTCCACGTACGGCATCGCCTTGTTCAAGGACATCATCCGGCGCGACATGGATGGCGTGGAGCGTGACTACATAGAGCTTGATTATGCCGAAGGGGACAAGCTCTTCTTGCCTATAGACCAGTTCGACAAGGTGACCAGATACGTGGGACCGGAGGACGTGAAGCCGAAGATCACCCGCTTGGATAGCTCAGATTGGTCGCGCGCCATGAAGCGCGCGCGGGCTGCAACGCGCAAGCTGGCATTCGATCTGGTGGATGTGTACGCCAGGCGCGCCCAGGCGAAGGGCCGCTCATTCAATGTTCGAACTCCGTGGATGCAGCAGATGGAGGAGAGCTTCCCGTATCAGGAGACGCCCGACCAGCTGACCGCTATACAGGACGTGTTCGCTGATATGGAATCCACGAAGCCCATGGATAGGCTCATCTGCGGAGACGTGGGTTTCGGGAAGACCGAGGTTGCCATAAGGGCTGCCTTCGCCGCCGCTCAAGACAAGCGGCAGGTGATGGTCCTCTGTCCAACCACCATCTTGGCGCAACAGCATTACATGAGCTTCAAGGAACGCATGGAGCCCTTCGGCTTGCGCGTTGATGTGCTGTCGCGCTTTCGCACGCCCAAGGAGCAAGAAGCAAGCTTGGAGGCGTTCGCAAGGGGAGAGGTGGATGTCTTGGTGGGTACGCATCGCTTGCTCTCAAGGGATGTGAACCCGAAGGACCTGGGGCTTGTGATCATAGATGAGGAGCAGCGCTTCGGCGTGGGTCACAAGGAGCAGTTCAAGAACCTGCGCGAATCCGTTGACGTGCTCACGCTGTCAGCCACCCCCATCCCGCGCACAATGCAGATGGCAACGTCGGGCGTTCGCGACATGAGCCTGATCTTGACTCCTCCAGATGACAGGCTTCCTGTGAAAGTGCATGTTGGCGAATGGGACCCGGATGTGGTGTCTGCGGCCATCAGGTATGAGCTTGCGCGCAAGGGGCAGGTGTATTACGTGAGCAACCGTGTCCGCACCATAGACGATGCGCTCGCCCGCGTGGCCTCTGCTGCCCCCGAGGCAAGGGTGGGTGTGGCCCACGGCAAGATGACCAAGGATGAGCTTGAGCGCGTGATGGAGGATTTCGCCGCTGGCAACATAGACGTCATGGTGGCAACCACCATCATCGAGAGCGGCATTGACAACCCGCATACGAACACGCTGATAATAGAGGACTCGCAGAGGCTGGGGCTGTCGCAGATGTATCAGCTGAAGGGTCGCGTTGGCAGGTCTAGCACGCAAGCCTACGCGTACTTCATGTTCCCTGAGGACGCATACCTCACAGAGGACGCGCACGCCAGGTTGGAGGCGCTCGCAGACAATCAGGATCTTGGCAGCGGGATGCGCATCGCGCTGAAGGACTTGGAGATCAGAGGCGCGGGGGATATACTGGGCGCTGAGCAGTCCGGCAACATGAGCCAGGTGGGCTTCGACCTGTTCTCTCAGATGCTCCAGCGTGCTGTGATGGAGATGCGTGAGTCCCCTGATGGCAAGGCGCTCCTTGAGCGGGATATGTCCGATGTCACGGTGAGCATCGAAGGGCGCGCGTATCTGTCAGAGGAGTACGTTCCTGACATCTCTGAGCGAGTCATCTGGTACAGGCGCATCGCGTGCGCATATGATGTTGATGAGGTTGACGCGTTGGAGCAGGACCTTGCGCGTGAGCATCCGGGCATGCCGGAGGAGGCGAAGAACCTGTTCAGCAAGGCGCGCCTCCGCGCGTATGCAGCAAGGAAGGGCGCGTCGAACATCTCTGTGAGCGCAGGCAAGCTGAACATCGAAGGCATCGCGCTGGATAGGGAACAGAGGATAGCGCTCAAGCGCTCAGGCGGCAGATACTTGCCTGAGAAGCGCAAGACCATCGTGCCGATGAGTCGTGTTCGCAAAGCTGATGATGAGACCTCAGACCCAGCGTCTGATATCTTTGGATACATGAGAGGATTCTTGGAAGGAGAGGTTCCTGATGGCGAATGAGGTGAGCAGGGTGAGGGTCAGGTTCGCGCCTTCTCCAACGGGCATGCTGCATCTGGGCGGTGCGCGCACTGCTGTGTATAACTGGGCGTTCGCGCGCTCTCAAGGCGGTAACTTCATCTTGAGGATCGAAGACACTGATCCTGAGCGCTCTACTGAGGAGAACGTGCAGATCATCCTGCGTGCCATGAGGTGGCTCGGGCTTGACTGGGATGAGGGTCCTGAGGTTGGCGGAAGCGTTGGCCCATACTTTCAAACGCAGAGGATGGAGACGTATTCTGCGGCCTTGCAGGAGCTGAAATCCAAGGGGAATGCATATCCGTGCTTCTGCACGAAGGAGAGGCTTGACGCTTGCAGGAAAGAAGCGGAAGCCAAAGAGGGCGGCTACTCTGGGTATGACGGGCACTGCAGGGACATCCCCGCGAATGAAGCCCGCGCGCGCATAGATGCTGGTGAGCCTCATGTGTGGCGCCTTCGCGTGCCGGAGGGCCATGGCCCCATCAAGTTCCAAGATGCCGTCTATGGGGATATGTCATTCCCGGCAGACGTCATGGATGACCTGATCTTGGTCCGCTCTGACGGCTCTCCAACGTACAACTTCGCCGTTGTGTGCGATGACGCGAACATGGGCATCACGCATGTGATCCGCGGAGATGACCATCTGTCCAACACCCCAAGGCAGATACTCATATACGAGGCTCTGGGCTTCGATGTGCCTACGTTCGCGCATCTCCCCATGATCTTGGGGCCTGATGGCAAGAAGCTGTCAAAGCGCCATGGGGCAACGAATGTGGAAGACTACAGGGACAGGGGATATCTGCCAGATGCCATGGTGAACTATCTGGCACTGCTTGGGTGGTCGCTTGATGGAGAGACCACTGAGATACCACGGGACGTCCTTGCTAGCAAGTTCAGCTTGGATCGCATCTCCAAGAAGGATGCTGTCTTCGATGAGGACAAGCTCACTTGGCTTGATGGCGTGTACACCAGAGGGCTTGATGAGCAGAAGTGGTTCGACGTTGCCATTCCGTGGTTGGCGTATGCGAACTGGCTCGGCTCAAGCGCGCCCGTTGGCGTGAACATGGTTAGCAGTCTTGATAAGAATCAGCAGAAGGAAAGGCTGGCGTCCCTGTTGGCGCCTTGGGATGAGGTGCCAGCGGAGGAGTGGCAGGGCAAGCTGGCTGACGTCTCTGACAGGCGCGAGTGGTATCTGCAGGCTTACCCGTTGGTGGTGGAGCGACAGAACACCTTCAATGAGATCCCGGATAAGCTGGCATACCTCTTCTGGGGTCCGAACGTGCAGCTTGATGAGAAGAGCGCGAACAAGGTGCTCCTGAAGGATCCTGAGCGTGCAAAGCAGGCGCTGCAGATCTGCCGCGAGGTTTTGGCATCTGATGGCATTGCTTGGGAGGCAGAGGCTTTGCAGCAAGAGTGCAGGGATAAGGGAGAGGCAGCTGAGATCAAGCCAAAGGACCTCTTCCAGCCTCTGCGCGTGGCCATAGCTGGCAACATGGTGTCCCCGCCTCTGTTCGAGTCCATAGTGATGCTTCCACGCGAAGACGTCCTTGCGCGCATAGATGGCGTGATGGCGAAGGTGTTCTGACAGGCAAGGCCCTTCCTCCTCAATAGCAGGCTGCTGCACCCCCCCCCTTGCGGGCGTCTCCATTGGAGACGCAGCATTGCCCCCTCCTCAATAGTGGGCGGCTGCATTGCAGCCGCAGTTGCACGCTAGTGCAACGTAACGCAGGCGATAGCCTGCGAACACCCGGCACCCAGCAACTGGTCAGGCAAGGTGGCCTGGCGCAGACCAACTATCCGGGTGTTTCGGGCTAACGCCCTCATTTCGCTGTGCTGTCGCACAGCTGCGTCGGCAATGCCGACACCCACTCTTAGGGGGACGCCCACTCTTAAAAAAGAGGGAGGCTTATAAGAGAGTACGCGTCTGATCTTGAGGAGGTGTCTACTGGAGGAGGGACGATCGCTCACCTATCTATCCTAGAAGTGGGCGTCTCCATTGGAGACGCAGCATTGCCCCCTCTCCACCTGTGGGCGCTTGCATTGCAAGCGCAGCATTGCGATGAGCAATGCGTAACTTGCCCGACAGGGCAAGAGCACCCGGAAGCTAGCAACTGGTCAGGAAAGATGGCCTGACGCAGCATCGCGATAGGCTGGATGATGGAGAGAATGTGAATTCGATAGGGGTGCCTGCCTGTGATCATATCGCTTGCTAGCTGTTACGATATCGTTGACCTTAAGTATGCGATCAAGGAGATGGCTCATGGAATTCGCGTCCAGAAGGGGAATCCGTGCATTCTTGGCTGTGCTCCTCGCTGTTTCGCTGCTGGGAACCAACGGCATGCAGATTATCTCACAAGCATTTGCGTCCGAGGATGAAGACAATGCTACCCAACAGCAGGCAACGAGCAGCTCAGACGAGGCTCAAGAGAATGAAACCGCCAGCATCGATGAGGGCGATGATCTGACAGCTGCTGAAGAAGAGCCTTCTCCGGCTGAGCTTGCTGACCAATCATCTGCTGCTTATGAAGCAACTGAGCCAGGAGAGGCGCTTGAGGAGGCTTCTGAGAATGAGATAGATGTCCAGACGCTGGACACTTCCGGTCCTAGGTATGTGTACGAGTACGTTTATGGCATCTTCGGGACTGAATACACGATCGCTTCTGATGAGAAGTCTTCTTCATACGGAATCAGCCGTGAAAGCGAAGGCGTTCTGCTCTCTGCTACCAAGGGTCAGATATTCCCAGACGGGATAACCGTGTCTGCAGATGCGGTGAATGCGGTGCTTGAGGGAAGCCCCTCCATAGTATTCAAGCAGAATGGCAAGTATGGCCTGATGGAGTATTCCACTCAGAAGGTCACGCTTGAGCCAGCTTATGACATAGCTTGCATATACCCAGGAGGAGACAACAAGGACAGATGGGGCTTCATCCAGCTTGGAAGCCAGGCTCAAGATGGGACTTATCCTTCAGCAACTGCTGTCATATGCTCACAGAGCACAGAGCTATTCAAGGTGAATCTGCCTGGTTACCTAGAAAAGGGAAGCATAGGATATGGCATTTCATATCCGGACGGCTCTTCAAGCTGGTATGTCGGATGGAGTGCTTCGTCAGATTCTTCAAGCTCTTATGGTCATCTTTATATAAATGAGAACGAGAACGGCTTCGAAGTAGATGACCGGATATCTTCTCAGGGAACGAACAGCAGAACATCTACTACCCCAGATGGACATAAGGTCACCTTCACACAAGCGAACGATGAGCCAGTGATGATCTCAGTCACTGACCCTGACGGAACCAAGCACGAAGACTTTGCGCTAGAGACTAGCCAGACGAACTGGAATAGCTTCCGTACAGTGAGCAATCTGATAGAAGTGAGCGGCTCGGGCGGATACAGCTATCAGTACTTCATGTTGGATGGTTCGCTCCTGCAAAATGTGAATGGCAGCAGATATGAGCAGCTTGGCAACTACGTGTCTTTCACGGAGTCTTCCTTTGAGTCTCTTGAGCGTACACAAGTCTTCTTGGACACGTCTGGAAAGGCAGCAGACCCTGTAGAGATGCCCGCTATAGCTGGATCATTCCCAAATGGCTATTCATCCAGCTCTAGTGCTGGTGATATCTTCGAATGCATCTCCCCTGAGAACAAGCTCCAGAGATATGACCGCAACTTGAACAAGCTCCTCGAGTTCGATACCTCGCTGGATATGAAGGCAAGCTACGACCAGGGTACCTCCAGCAGCGAATTGGGCTGGAGCCTCTCTGAGCCTTTCGAAGGTGCTTGGCTCATCGAAGAGTGGATAGGCCGCTCGTACGCCCCTAGTGCCAATGCTCTTCGCATCATCAAGGGCAGTACGATCCTTGATTCGAAGGCTCTAGGCTTGGCATCACCCCGCTTGTTCAGCAAGGGCTCCTATGGCGGGTACCTCTATCTGATCAGCTATGCTGACCCTTGCTATATGAGGTTCTATAGAAGCGATCTGTCTCCGTATAAGGAGCTTGATCTTGCTCCGTACGTCCAAGATGGATACAGCATAAGCTCTGTCAGCTTGAGCGAGTATGGCAGCTCTATGGGCTTGTCATTGCTGAGCATCGGTTCTCGGAATGATAGCTCACAGTATTCTTACAAGAATGTGATCCTAGATAGCAAGTTGGACTTCACTGAATATGAAAACCTGCATCGCTTGTCTGACGATGTCTATGCAGCTGAGAAGAATGGCAAGTGGGGATTCGTCAGCTCGGATCTGACACCCAGAGGCGAATTCATCTTCGAACGCATCTACTCGATCTGGAATGAAGACGGGATCACGCTATTCGAAGCATTCGCTGACAACAGGTATCGGATATTCGACCAGGATCTGAATGATGTCTTTGGTATAGCTGTTGATTCATTCGACAGCATAGGAAATCAGCTCTATCTCGTTGACTATGACGGTAATTCTCATCTTTACAGAGAGGACTTGACGGGTAGATTCACTGAGATGTCTCTTCGCGGCTACCAGCTTGCAAAAGATGGCTGGGGGTCCTCTAGGGTGCTTCTTGACGGCACTCTCATGCTGTATGTCAAGGACGCGCAGGGCAATATCGGGGCCATAGATGATGCTGGTAAGGTGATCATTCCTATTGAATATAAGAGCTTCGCTGAAGATATGTGCTATTCGAATGACTCTGACTACATCATGCTGAGAGATGATGGCGGTTGGTTCTTCGTTCCGGTCTCCAGCTTGCAAGCATCAGCTCCGAATGATGACTGTGAGACGCTTGGTCACGATTGGGAGGAGAGCGTCTATCAGCCAACTTGCACAACGGATGGCTATACGCAAAAGGTGTGCAAGAGGTGCGGGTTCGCTTACCGAGTTGAAGGAAGCACGGTGCCAGCGCTCGGCCATGATTTCGTCCTCACTTCAGCTGCCGTAGAGCCCACTTGCACGGAAGACGGCCACGAGGATGAATTCACTTGCAACAATTGCGGTGAGACAGAGGGTGGCGAGGTCAGGAAGAACCTCGGCGGACATGTGCTCCCTGATAGCAACTGGGAGGTCACGGAATATCCTACATGCACCGAACCGGGCACATATCAGAATGCATGCACACGCTGCGGGGAGATCGTGCAGGAAGCTATTCCCGCCTATGGTCACAGCTGGAGCAGTCTCTATTGGGACTGGAGCAGTGACTATCAAGCATGCACTGCGCAAAGGTCTTGCAGCAACTGCGGTGATGAGGAGAATTACGCTGCAACCGTCACCCACGAAGAGGTTGCGAACGGCATGAGGCATTCAGCTGTTGCCAAGATAGACGGCATAAACCAGAAGGACGGTCGCATGACGCTCGGCTGGATAGACGCTAACGGCATAGCGCGCAATCTCCTCGTCAAAGGCGCACCCGTGGCTGACGGATTCTACGCTTGGCCGCAAGGACTCGAGCTGCCAGCAGATGCCAGCAACATTGAGATCAGCGTGACGCCTGTCACCTACGGCGGAGTTTTCGACGCGCTCGTTTCCAAGATCGGGGACGGCTGGCCAGCAGGCACGTTCGATGTCCGCTTGAACGTGGATGGCACTGACCTCCACGAGGACTTCGGCATGCTCTCTTTCGCGTTCCCAGGCGGTCCTGCCAGCCCAGGCAAGAAGGCCGTTGTGCATCATTGCCACAAGGACGACCGCCACAACATCACTTCGCATGAGTCATTCGTTACATCAGATGGCATGATCTTACTCGGCGGCATCATCGACCTCTCTACCTTCGCACTAGAGGTGTTGGAGGAGGACAGCGGCATCCTCTCGGACTTCGGTGACGGCCCGAGCAGGGGGAACTACCCTGTTGGAGACCTTCCACAAACGGGGGATGAGAAGGCCAGTGCTGTCTTCACGTTGTTCGCCATAGCAGAGCTTGCCCTCTCATTCGGCATCGCTTCGCTCTTGATCTGGAGAAAGCGCAAGGCTGCGTAGGGGAGCGGACTAGCGCTAGTTGGTGCCGTGGAGCGCGTGTTATCCATATCCATCATCTGCATCCTGGCAGTCTTGATGGTCTTGCAAGGCGGCTTCTTCTCGGAAGCCGCCTGCGCTGTTCTCATCAGTGCAGCCGTTGTGGCTGTGGTCATCCTCTGCTGGTGGTGGTTGGCGGGCAGAAGGTCTTCCAGCAAGCCATCAGGGGAACACAGCTCAAGCGACTGGAGCTCCATCTTGCGAACGTGGTTCCCGCTCGTGTGCGCTCTGCTTATAGCGGCGCTATTCGCTGTCAGTTCTTTGGCTCACGGGCTTAGCGCTGAAAGCCTTCGGCAGTGCTCACCTTGGCTGCTCGCTGCCATAGCGTCAGTTGGAGTGGTCATCTTAGGTTCGTCTGAGCGCATCTGGTTGCTCAAGGGCATCGCGTGGCTTGGCGTTGTGAGCGCAGTGGTAGGCATAGCCCTCTTCGCTGATATTCCTCATCTTGGAGGAACGGTGAGCGCTGGCAGGCTCAATTTCCTCTTCCAGTACGCGAATGCGGCTGGAGCGTGGTTCGCATGCGTGGCACTCATATGCATGCGGTTGCATGATGCTCGCCTCAGCAGGTGCTTGGCCCCATCTTTCGTGGCTTTGCTGCTCACACAATCGGTGGGAGCCATCTTACTGTTCGGATGCATCATGTGTGTGTGCATCGCAAGGAAGGCTATCAGGGCAAAGGGCCCAGATGCATGGACGGAGCTTTGTGCCCTGTTGGTGCAGATCTTGATGGCAACTCTCGTATTTGCATGCTTCAGGATGAGCATCAGCATTGGCGTGATCGTATTCTTGGCAGTTTGGGTGTTGTTCTATGAGCTTTGGCCCAAGGCGTGCAAGCGCTTGATGGGCAAGGATGCGCCTCGTGTGGTCTTTTGGGTAGCCGCATGTATGATCGTGGCTGCCTTGGTGGCGCTTGCATTCGTGATGGCTCCTAGGCTGATGCAAGCTTCTGGTACGTTCGCTGAGAGGCTTGCTCAGATGAGGGATGCTTTCACATTGTTGGTACAAAATCCTGTGCTGGGGATAGGCCCTGATCAGTGGCAAGTTGTCTATCCTTCCATGCAGAGCGCAGAGTATCGCTCAGCCGTCGTTCATTCTGGGTACCTTCAATTGGGGTTGGATGCAGGGGTGCTGGCACCTCTGGCCTTGTTAGGCATGCTCGCGCATGCGTTGGTGCGTGGTGGCAATGTGGTGAAGCCTGCACTCTGGCTGCTTGCTCTGCATTCGCTCATTGACTTCGATCTTCGCTTTGCGTTCTTCGTCGTATTGATCTTCGTATTTGTCTCTGCTTCTGATCTCAGCGTGGAGGATGGCAACCAGTCAGGCAAGGTTGCCTGACTCTGGATCATCTATCCGGGCATTTCGGCCTACCGCCCACTCTTGCGGGGAGGTGGATGCCTCCCTACCTGTGGGCGCTTGCATTGTAAGCGCAGCATTGCGCCCCCTTGTGGGCGTCTCCATTGGAGACGCAGCATTGCGATGAGCAATGCGTAACTTGCCCGGCAGGGCAAGAACACCCGGAACAGAGCAACTGGTCAGGTAAGCTTGCCTGGCGCAGACCAGCCATCCGGGTGCTTCGGGCTAGCGCCCTCATTACGCTGCGCTAGCGCACAGCTGCGTTCGCAATGCGAACGCCCACTCTTGAGGGGGTGACCCACGAGATCGGGAAGCACCCACAGATGAAGAGAGCTGGCAAGGTCCTTGCAGGGTCTACGCCTGGTTGGCGTCTTGCAGGATGGCTTCCTTTGCTGCCTTCCTAGCCCGCTCGCGCTTGCAGATGATGGCGCCTATCACGATGCTAGCTGCTGCCATGACACAGCTGGATGCCAGCCATACGATGCCCATGCCGATCCAGAAGCCTTGCGGATACATCTGTATGAGAAGGCTGTCAGCGGGGAATGTCCAAGTCCCATTCGCAAAGAAGATGGAGTGCAGGACGGCGAATAGGCTGTCGAATGAGACAGCAGCCCATGCCCCCAAGATGACGAACACGACGATAGTGGCGATGCCTCCTGCCAGAAGCGCTCTTCCGCAAGGTGCGGCCCCGAACATCATCACCAAGCACATGAGGCAGAAAGCTGCTATCAGGGTGCAGCCTATCAGCGGCATTCGCACGCTTGATATGACGGTGTTGACGTCATTCAAGTGGCTCACAGCTGATGAGTCCAGTGCATATGATGGAGAGAGCTGGTACAGCTCATACATGGCATCTGTTGAGTTGATGGCGCCGTCAGACCAAGAAGAGGTGATGGAATCAGCATCAGCCCATGCATCTGACCTCTCTTGGCTTTGAGCGGAAGAGCTTGCCGCTTCCATCACCTTCGTTGCAAGCGCATCTTGCGCCTCAGTCTCCCCGTCATCTGTTCTCAGGTAGTCCTCAACGGTGTAGGCCCTGACCTCAAGGGCCAATGATGTCAGATCACGTTCGGTGTACGGTGAGCCTTCGAAGTCAGAGTTCGATTTCGATAGGTTCTGCGTTGCCATGGGAAAGCCCGCGCAGATGGCGAATCCTATCCCAATGTAAGTGATCGCAAGCGCAATGGTGGCAAGCACCACTAGCACCTTGGCTTGAGCGGATCTTCCCACTTAGAGCTCCAAACCCTCTTCAACATCAGCATCAACCCAGATGGTTGCTGCGGTCATGCCCTCGTTCTGCTTGCTGATGGTGGGATGAGGCCCCAAGCGCGAGAACACGCCCTGGAAGTGCCCGTCATACAGATAGAGCCCGTTCAGGTTGTTGTACATGACAGGTTCGCTCTTCACGGCACCATCTGGCTCTTCCAAGATCCCAGTATCTGGCGGAAGCGTCTCTGACTTATAGGGCGTGATGAACCTCTGCACGATGAATTGCGTGCCGGAAGCTGCGTTCGCATGCTTTGAGATGAGCTCTTGCCACTGCTCGTCAGTGACCTCACGTCCGGCATATACATCGTCTGCCCCGTAGTGATCAGCTGGCTTGATGATCCACTGGTCCTTGTTCTGGATGATCTGCTCCAGATTGACGGAACCCTCATCCAGAAAGGCCGTCTGCGGGATGGTCTGCTCCAGGAAGCTGACCTCATCGGCGTCTAGCATGTCAATGGTGGCGGGCTTCATCAGCACTTCGAATATCTGCTTGTCATGGATGATGTGTCCCGCGAAGCTGCCGATCAGCGCAACCTTCTCAGCGCGAACCGCATCTATCAGAGCCTGTGACTCTGACCAGTGATCGATCACGTCATTCGTCACGCATCTGCGCCAGATGGCGTCTATCTGCAAGCCGTCTGGCCCATTGAGGGTGCTGCCGTTGAAGGTGAGCTCACGCACGTCGCACACGATGCAGTCTATGCCGCGCTCTTTGAAGAGGCTGGCGAACACGTGGAACTCATCTACCACACCGTTCTCCAAGTAGTCGCAGATGGCGAAGCGTGGGTTCTGCACTTTGTTCACGTATGTGTCATAGATCTTGCAGAACCTGTCCACCCAAGGCTGGAAGAGCGAGCAGCCAGTGACCTTGTGGCTTTGAGCGAACGTCTTGAACGTGTCTGAGCCGATGATGGAGTTGGTGATCTCACGGTTCTCATTCATGCCTGCAGAGCCGTCTCCGTTGAATTCGCAGAACGCAAGGCGCCCCGTGTCTTCATCTATGAACGTATCCACGCGCGCGAATGGGAGCAAGGAGTCATAGCCCCTTGGAAGGAGGATGAGCTCACGAAGCCTATCGTCGAAATCGAACAACTCACGGTATTCCGGATCATCTAGATAGCGCTGCATCACCTTGCAGAGGATGCGATGCGTCATCTCAGATGACCTCTTCATGAGGTCATATATCTCTTGGCTGAACAGCTTCGGGATGAAGCTTGAAGCAACCACTTGATGGTGCACGATGGCGGTGGAATCCATCATGTAGCGGAACGCTTGCCGCCTGCTCTCTATATCCCCGTCAAGCTCATCCAGGATCTGGAAGTACTCTGATGTGTACTGGCCATCCTTTGCCATCTGTAGCCTCTTTTCAGTCTATTGAGTCCGGCTTGCTAGCATCCTCTGATGCTCAGCATCATATATCTTTTCAAAACATCAACGTTCATGGTCGCAGATTATGAAATCATACGTTCATTTTGTAGCATCCCGAAAAGGATAAGCGGCAAGGTCAGCATTGATGTGAGCTGGCCTGAAGGGGTGCATCGGAATGAGACCAATGGAATTCGCGAAGAGGACCGCGGCGAACAAGGCCATCGATTATCTGATAAAGGATCCGCAAGGCCATATGGAGACGATGATGGCAACGATAGACAAGATCGTGCCGGACGCCCTCTTCCCATCTCAGCGCCGTGCTTTCGCGAACGCCATAGAGGAGAAGAGCAATTGGTATCAGCTCCTCTGCAGGATGGACGACCTTGACAAGGATGTGCTGGGCCCCATGCTGAAGACCTTCCTCACCGAAGCGAACCTGCTTGCATGGGATCAGCAGGAGAAGTCCCGTGAGCGCTACGAATGCAACATCCCTTGGGCCATCCTGCTGGATCCAACCAGTGCATGCAACCTGCATTGCACGGGTTGCTGGGCGGCGGAGTATGGGCACAAGCTCAATCTGACATACGACGAGATAGACAGCATCATCTGCCAAGGCAAAGAGCTTGGGGTGCATATATACATCTATACAGGGGGAGAGCCGCTGGTCAGGAAGAAGGACCTCATCAGGCTCTGCGAAGCGCATCCTGATTGCGCGTTCCTCTGCTTCACGAACTCCACGCTCATAGATGAGGACTTCGCCGATCAGATAGCAAGGGTCAAGAACTTCATCCCGGTCATCTCAGCAGAAGGCGATGAGTCTGCAACGGATGGGCGCCGTGGGGATGGCGTGTATCAGAAGATAGATGCCGCAATGGGCATCTTGAAGAGCAAGGGCCTTCCGTTCGGTGTCTCCATCTGCTTCACAAGCCAGAATTGCGATTCCGTCTGCACAGATGGGTACTTCGATTGGCTGATAGAGAAGGGCGCCTTCTTCGCGTGGATATTCACATATATGCCAGTAGGGAAGGACTCTCCCGCTGAGCTCATGCCCGACCCTGAGCAGCGCGAGAAGCTATACAGGTTCAACAAGCATCTTCGTCAGACGAAGCCCATCCTGACGTTGGATTTCCAGAATGACGGTGAGTACGTTGGCGGATGCATAGCGGGTGGCAGGAGGTATCTGCATATAAATGCAGCGGGGGATGTTGAGCCTTGCGTCTTCATCCATTATTCGAACGCGAACATCCGGGACATGTCCCTTCTGGACTGCCTGAGGTCCCCAATATTCATGGGCTATTACAACGAGCAGCCCTTCAACGACAATCACCTGCGCCCATGTCCCATGCTGGAGAATCCTGAGTGCATAGAGCAGCTGGTGGAGGATACGGGAGCGCATTCCACAGAGCTCGTTGAGAGCGAGAGCGTGTATGAGCTCACTGCGAAGACGCGTCCGATGGCTGAGAGGTGGAAGCCTGTGGCTGAGCGCATATGGACGGATGAGTCTGATGAGCGCGCAGCAGAGCGTCATCGCACAGACCTTGGGCAGGCTGACTCTGACCTTGCGAAGCTGAAGCGCCAAGGACGCAAGATCCAATCAGCATTCGAAGAGGGCCGCGATGGCAAGAGCGTGGTTGAGGGGGATCGCTCAGCAGTTCATATGACACATGATGCATATGCCGCAGAAGATGCTCTCAGGCAGAGCGCGTAAGATCCATCGCCTGATTCATCCTTGCAAAAGGCACCGTTTGAAAGTATGATTGTAAACTGCTGTTTTGCAATAGGCAATATAAGAGGAGCACAGTTAAATGGTAAAGATTCGTCTTACAAGGCATGGCGCGAAGAAGCGCCCGTATTACAGGGTGGTAGTTGCGGATTCGCGTTGCCCTCGTGACGGCAAGTTCATCGAGCAGGTTGGCAAGTACAACCCTTGCTCTACCCCCAAGCTCATCGAGCTTGACACTGAGAAGATCGATGAGTGGGTGGCGAACGGCGCTCAGGTCTCTGATGCTGTGTCACGCCTCATGAAGCAGGCCAAGGAAAGCGCATAGCCAGATCATGGATGATGCATCCAAGGAGCTCGTAGCGCTCGTTGAATACGTCGTCACGCCTTTGGTTGATGAGCCCGAAGAGGTCTCTGTGACTCATGCTGAAGGCGAAGATGGCAGGATCCTCATAGAGATCCGCGTGAGCGAAGGCGATGTGGGCAAGGTCATAGGCCGTCAGGGCCGTGTGATCAAGTCCATAAGGACGCTGGCAAGAGCAGCTGCTACCAGGAAGGACGCCCAGGTCGAGGTGGAGCTGGTAGATTAGTGCGCGGCTGGCATCTGAGCGCGATCGTTGCTGGTACCAAAGGGTTGAACGGAAGGCTGAGGCTCAAGAGCGCCTCGGCCTTCTTGCGTTTCGCCTCTGTAGGTGATGAAGTTGCCTTCGTTCCTCCTGTTGAGGACGCTCCGCGCTTTGCTCGCGTCATCGGCGGGGAAGAGGCGGGTGCAGAAGGCGTTCTCACTTCTTTCGAAGGCATATCTAGCGCGAAGGATGCAGAGGCCCTGATCGGCTGCAGGGTCTTGCTCAGAAGCGAAGAGATGCAAGAGTGGATCGACGCTTCTGATGAGGTGAGCTTCATCGGCTTTCAGGTGATAGATGAATCGCTTGGCAAGGTGGGAACCGTCCAGTCCGTGGATGATGACCGCCTGCAACCCATCGCCAGCATCATGAGAGAAGATGGCTCTGTGTTCGCTATGCCCTTCGTTGAGGATATGATCTTGGACGTCAGCATGGACGATGAGGTGCTCCATGTTGACCTCCCCAAAGGCCTCTTGGAGCTCTGACAGATCCCATGAAGATAGACGCCATCACCACATTCCCGCATATGTATGACTCAGTGATGGGTGAGTCCATGATGCGCTTGGCCCAAGAGAAGGGTCTTTTGGAGTTCAAGGCGCATGATCTGAGAGACTGGGCGCAAGGCGTTCATAGGAAGACGGATGACTATCCCTATGGTGGCGGATGCGGGCTGGTCATGATGTGCGATCCCATCTTCAAGGCTGTTGAGGATGTGCTGGGATATGAGGCAGGGTCCCTCCCGGAAGGCAGGCGCGAACGGGGGGATGATGGCGCTACGGTCATCTTCATGGCGCCCGTTGGGAAGACCTTTGACGATAGCCTGGCTTGCAAGCTTGCCAAGAAGGAGAGGCTCGTCTTCGTGTGCGGTCACTATGAGGGCATAGACGAGCGCGCATATTCGCTGGCAGATGAGGTCATCTCCATCGGGGATTACGTCCTCACTGGCGGGGAGCTTGCTTCCATGGTGGTGATAGACGCCGTGGTTCGCAAGATAGAGGGCGTGCTTGGCGCTGAGGGTGGCGCTGAGACGGAATCCTTCGCGGATGGGCTCTTGGAGTATCCGCAATACACTCGTCCGCGGAGCTTTCGCGGAATGGATGTGCCGGAGATCCTGCTGTCTGGCCATCATGCGAACATCGCAGAGTGGAGGCACGCTCAGTCAGTTGAGAGGACGCGTGCGCTGCGCCCCGACCTCCTTGAGCAGGACAACAGGCCTTCAAGTTGTGCTTCTGCGCACTAAGAGCGCTGCGTAGCTGAAGAACTAAGGTATGATTGCACGCGGCCATGTTCTGCGGGCTTCATGCGTGAAGAGCAAGGTCACATCCTTAGCAGGTCATGAAAGGTTTTGAGAGCGTCTGATGTATTCGGGTGATCACGCAGAGAAGAAGAAGGGGATAGGCAGATCCATCCTATCCTTCGTACTGACCATTGCTGCCATCGTGGCCATAGCTTGGGGGCTTCGAACCTTCGTGTTCCAAGCATATGAGATCCCGTCTGGCTCAATGGAAGACACCATCATGACCGGAGACATGGTCTTCTCTGAGAAGCTGACGTATTACGGCTCTGATCCAGAGCGCGGGGACATCGTCACATTCCAAGACCCTGAGATCCCATCGCGCACGCTCATCAAGCGCGTGATCGCAACCGAGGGGCAGACGGTGCAGCTGATAGATGGTGATGTGTTCGTAGACGGCCAGAAGCTGGTGGAGCCATACACTGATGGCAAGGAGAGCTGGCCGCTGATATCCTCATACGGATCTCCCATAACCTACCCCTACACCGTGCCCAAAGGTGAGCTCTGGGTGATGGGGGACAACAGGACCAACTCCCAAGACTCAAGGTACTTCGGCTCCATCCCTGTCTCATCTGTGACAGGGAAGGCCATATTCAAATACTGGCCCCTGGATAGCATCGGGCCTTTGGAATAGCGCACAAGTTGGATCTAGGCGGAAAGGATCAGGTCAAGGCATATGTCGATACCGAATGCGCCCACCTTCCAAGAGGTGGTCATGAGGCTCCAGGAGTTCTGGGCATCTCAGGGCTGCGTGATCTTGCAGCCGTATGACAACGAGGTTGGTGCCGGCACGAACGCACCCGCAACCACGCTGCGCTCATTGGGGCCGGATACATGGCGCACCGCCTACGTGCAGGGCTGCCGCAGGCCAACTGATGGGCGCTACGGTGAGAACCCGAACAGGCTCCAGTTCTACTATCAGTTCCAGGTGCTCATCAAGCCATCCCCTGATGACATCCAAGAGGCATATCTGGGATCGCTTCGCGCCATAGGGATAGATACCGACGCTCATGACGTGCGCTTCGTTGAGGATGACTGGGAGTCCCCAACGCTTGGCGCATGGGGTCTTGGCTGGGAGGTCTGGATCGACGGCATGGAGGTGACGCAGTTCACTTACTTCCAGCAGGTGGGTGGCTTCGAATGCTCCCCGGTTCCCGTGGAGATAGCTTACGGCCTTGAGAGGCTCACCATGTTCGTCCAGGGCGTTGACTCTGTCTATGACATCGTCTGGGCGAAGGGCCCTGATGGGGTTCAGTTCACATACGGTGACGTCTACCTTGAGAATGAGCGCGAATACTCCAAGTACAACTTCGAGGTTGCAGACACTGAGTTCCTGTTCCAAGAGTTCGCGGACAGGGAGGCGGAGTGCAAGAAGACGCTTGAGGCTGGGCTTCCGCTTCCGGCTTATGACTCCGTGCTGAAGTGCTGCCACACGTTCAACCTGCTTGATGCACGCGGTGTCATCTCCGCAACCGAGAGGATGGCATACATCCTGCGCGTGAGGACGCTTGCGAAGGCGTGCTGTGAGTCATACATGGAGCATGTCGTGGGATTGAAGGTAGCAACCGAAGAGGAAGGGGAGTGAGATGGCTGCATCAAGGACGCTCGCCTTCGAGATAGGCACCGAGGAGATCCCGGCATTCGATCTGAAGTCAGCAACGGAGAAGATGCCCACCATCTTGAGCCAAGCTCTTGAGGATTCGCGCATCAGCCACGGTGACATCCAGGTCTACTCAACGCCAAGGCGCATGGCATGCGTTGTGGCTGATGTTGCAGATGCCGCAGAAGAGGTCAATGAGACATTCAAGGGCCCATCTGTGAAGATCGCGTTCGGAGAGGATGGCAACCCCACGAAGGCCGCCATCGGATTCGCGCGCGGCAAGGGCGTTGACGTGGAGAGCCTTGAGGTCAAGGAAGAGGGAGGCGTGGAGTACGTCTTCGCTTCAAGGAACCTGCCCTCAGAACCTACCATGAACCTCCTGCCTTCCATATTGCAGGGCGTCATCAAGTCCCTTCCGTGGCCGAAGTCCATGAAGTGGGCTTCATGCGCTGAGCTCTTCTCCAGGCCGGTCAGGTGGATCGTAGCCCTCTTCGGGGAAGAAGTGGTGCCTCTGAGCTTTGCAGGTGCTGTGTCAGGCAGGCATACAGATGGGCATCGCGTGCTCTCTCCTGCGGGCGCAGACATCCCGTGTGCAGAGGATTACGAGAAGACCATCCGCTCCCTCAAGATCATCCCAACGCAAGAGGAGCGCAGGCGCGTCATCGTGGATGCCGCGGAGCGCTTCCAGCAGGAGCTTGGCGCGGGCCATGAGGCAGTGCTCCCGGAGAAGACCCTCACTGAGGTCATCAACCTCTCCGAGGCGCCAACGCCAATGCTTGCCTCATTCGATGAGGCGTTCTTGGCGGTGCCTGAGGAGATCATCGTTGACGCCATGCTCATGCATCAGCGCTATTTTCCCATCTACAAGGATGGCAAGCTGACCAATCGCTTCATCATCGTTTCGAACGGGGATCCGGCTCATCAGGAGACCATCGTAGATGGCAACCAGCGCGTGGTGGCTGCAAGGCTCTATGACGCGAAGTTCTTCTATGAGGAGGACTTGAAGCGTCCGCTGGAGGATTACGTAGCAAGGCTGGATGAGGTGGTCTTCCAGGAGAAGCTGGGCACGATGCGTGACAAGACTCAGCGCATAGGCCAGCTTGCAGAGCGCATCTGCCTTGATGCTGAGATCGATGCAGCCATCAAGGGCCAGGTCATGAGAGCAGCATACCTTGCGAAGGCGGACCTCGTGACGAATGCCGTTGTGGAATTCACCAGCGTGCAGGGCATCATGGGCTCCTACTACGCAGAGGCTTGCGGTGAGGACGCTGAGGTTGCCAGGGCCATAGCTGACCATTACCGCCCGCGCTTCTCTGGGGATGAGATCCCTGAGGGCCTGGTGGGGAAGATGGTGGCGCTTGCAGACAAGCTCGACACTGTGTGCGGCCTGTTCGCCATAGGGCAGCTGCCAACTGGCTCATCTGACCCGTTCGCGCTCAGGCGCGCGGCTCTGGGCATCATCTCCATCCTGGAGAGCGGGCTTGACGTCAGCCTGGATGCAGCCATAGCCGATTCGCTTCGCATCTATCAGGAGTCAGGGCTTGACATCAATGAAGCTGAGGCAATGAGCGCCATCCAGGACTTCTTCGTCACAAGGACCAAGGTGCTCTTGAAGGATGGCGGCTCATCAACTGATGCCATCGAGGCTGTGTGTGCCACCAACATCACTGAGCCTGTTGAGATCATCTTGCGCGTCCGTGCGCTGGACGCTGCCAAGAAGGAGAGCCCTAAGGATATCGAGGACCTGTCAACCGCATACGCGCGCGCCAACAATCTGCGTGACGCAGATGAGGGCACCCTCTTCGATGAGTCCGTCATGGACGCATCTGAGGCCCAGTTGGCTCATGCAATCAAAGAGGCGAAGAGTGCCGTCAATGAGGCACTGGATGCCGATGACTATCCAAGCGCATTGGCGCATCTGGCGTCCCTCAGGGCTCCCATAGACTCCTTCTTCGAGTCCACCATGATCATGGACGAGGACCTTGCGAAGAGAGCCAACAGGATGAAGCTCCTGAATGCGTTCGTGGACGTGTTCGCGAATGTGGCTGACTTCGGGCAGCTGAGCCCTCGCTAGATGAGCGGGCTGTGTCTGACAGGTTCGGAATAGACCAGACCATCCCTGTGAGCGATGGGGATGGCTTCATCCATGAGGACATCCAGGGCAGCTCTACGTTCCCAACGGTGCATGTGGTCTCTGATTCAGTAGGCGAGACCGCACGCACCGTAGCGCAAGCAGCTGCCGCGCAGTTCGGCGTGACCAACCCCAAGATAGAGGTCTTGGGCAAGGTCAAGACCTTCGAAGAGGTCAGAGACCACCTTCTGGAGCATGCTCGCTATCACGTGGATCAGCTTGGGGATGACAGGCTGCTGATCTTCTACACGCTGGTAGACCCAGACCTTCGTGATGCCGTGCATGACCTGATCGAATCTCATGAGAACATGCATGGCGTTGACCTTCTGACCAACGCCATCGAGGCCATGTCGAAGATCAGCGGCCTTGAGCCGAAGGACACGCCAGGCGCCCTCAGGGTTGCGGACATCAACTACTTCAAGCGCGTGGAGGCGCTGGAGTTCACGATAGAGCATGATGATGGGCGCAATCCACAAGACCTCACCAAGGCAGACATCGTCGTCATCGGCGTTTCCAGGACATCGAAGACGCCTGTGAGCATCTATCTGGCACAGCATGGCTACCACGTTGCGAACGTGCCGCTGGACCTTCAGACAGACCCACCTCAAGAGCTGTTCGACGTGGACCCCTCACGCATCTTCGGCCTGATCTCCACGCCAGATGCGTTGTCTGGCATCAGGTCAAGGCGCATCGGGCAAGCTGCCTCAGTGGCTGGCTCCTATGCTGACCCTGAATACATCTACGAGGACCTAGAGCGTGCGCGCAAGCTCATGCGCAAGCTTGGGTGCTACACCATAAGGACGGACGGCAAGGCTCTTGAGGAGACGTGCCAAGAGATCCTCACCTTGTACATGAGAACGCATGGCTAGAGCGGCGGGAGGGCTTCATATGGAAAGGATCGGCATAGAGGAGCTTTCGCTTTCGCCATCTGGGAGCAGGGTAGAGGAGCTTCCGTGCGAAAGGCTCAAGGAAGCCCCTGCAAGGGAGGGCTTCGGAGCGAAGATGCTCCGTGCAAGCTCCAAGAGCTATGTGCTTGCTGCGGCGGCAGTATGCGCCCTCCTTGTATATGCAGGCGGTGCCATATTCGCTGATTCCTATGACAATGACGTCTGGTTCTTCTTGTCAACTGGCGAATACATCGCGCACAACGGCATCCCATACACCAACCCGTTCTCCATCATCCCTGACATGGGATTCATCGCCCAGCAATGGCTGCACTGCCTGATCAGCTACCTGATCTACAGCTCGCTGGGGTTCGTTGGGCTTGGGGTGTACTGCACGCTCTTGTTCCTTTTGATGTCCGCATCCTTGGTAGCGCTTGGCGTGAGGCTGCGCGGCGGCACTGCCGGAATAGAGGTTGCGTGCATCTGCATCCTGATATGCGTCATAGGCGCCGGCTCCATGGCCAGCGTTCGCCCGCATCTCTATTCGATGCTGGCTTTCATCTGGATCATCTGGTTCCTTGAGGGCTATAAGAGGACAGGGAACCCCAAGTGCCTGATAGCGGTGCCCATCATCTGCGCTCTCCATGTGAACTTGCATGCGGCCATCGCGCCGTTCGATCTGGTCATCGTGCTCTGCTACGCGCTTCCAGATTGGACACGCGCGCTGCATTCGAAGGGGCGCGCAAGGGCTGTCAAGCTTGTGGGGCCAAGCTATCCGAAGCTACCGGTCTTGCTCACGCTGGCCATCTGCGCGCTTGCGCTTTTCGCGAACCCATACGGTGTGGGCGGTGCGCTCTACGTGTTCATATCGCTTGGGTCTGCAAGCTATGGCAACCGGATCAGCGAGATGAACCACTTCATCCCCTTCGGTGACTACGAGAACATCTTCACCACTCTGATCATGCTCATCTGCGTGCTGGCTCTGGGGTCATGCGGGCTCAAGCGGCTGAACCAGCCCTTGGCCATCTTGGCCGTGGGGTGCATATTCGCAGGCCTTGCTTACGGCAGGAACCAGTGGATGGCATCCATCTTCTGCGGCATCTATCTCCTCTGGGCAACGAAGGGTCACCCCATTCCCTTGCTCTCAGACATGAAGGGGAGCAAGGCTCTAGCTGCTGTCATAGTGGGGATCGGGGCATGTGGCATGGTTGCACTCATGGTGGCGAACGCGCCCAAGCTGGCATCAGAGCCAGAGGATGGGCCCATGACGCCGGTGAAGACGATGGACTACCTTGAGTCCATCCAGGCTGATGCTGAAGATACGGACGTGTTCACCTTCTTCAACGCAGGCGGCTACATCGAATTCAGGGGCTATAAGGTGAATGTCGATGCCAGGCCTGAGATCTGGGATTCCAACATCAACCGTCTTGGGTATGACTACTACAAGGAATACGTTGAGATGTCATCAGGCAACATCTACTTCAACACCTATAACGAGAAGTACGATTTCGATGTCTTCGTCATAGACTCAGGCGCTGGCACGGATCCCTACTTCGAGGATGACCCCAGATTCCAGGAGATCCAGGGTGGGGATGGCTACAGGGCTTGGGCGAAGGTGTCGTGGCTTGAGAAGCAGCCAGGATATGAGCCTCAGGGCGCAGGCGCTGCATCGCCGCTCATGAAATAAAAGCACAAGCATCATAGTTCGCAATATCCATGCTTGTTATCATTGCAGCACCTTGAGATGAGCAAGGTGGTCGGCCTGATATCAACCGGCACGGCCAAGGTTTGTCGCGTAAGGAGTTCGCAGTGGCTGAAGCAGTAAAGCGCGTTTACGCATTCGGTAAGGATGCCGAAGGCAACAACGTCACCGAAGGCAACACGGACATGAAAGCGGTGCTTGGCGGTAAGGGCGCCAACTTGGCTGAGATGGCCAACATCGGGCTTCCGGTTCCTCCAGGCTTCACCATCACCTGTCAGACTTGCATGGAGTACGCCAATGCTGGCAACGTCTGGCCAGAGGGAGCTCTTGACACCATAGAAGAGTATCGTCGTGACCTGGAAGAGCGCATGGGCAAGCGCATCGGGGATGAATCAGACCCGCTTCTGGTCTCCGTTCGCTCAGGCGCCCCCATGTCGATGCCTGGCATGATGGATACCGTCTTGAACCTGGGTCTGAACGATCAGTCCATCAAGGGCCTGATCCAGCAGACTGACAATCCCCGCTTCGCATGGGATTCCTACAGGCGCTTCATCCAGATGTTCTCCAACGTTGTGATGGGACTTGACGGAGACCTGTTCGAGAACGCCATCACAGCGAAGAAGAACGAGCGCGGCGTCAGGTCAGATACAGATCTGAGCGCTGAGGACCTGAAAGACCTCGTTGATGTGTTCAAGCAGATCTTCTCCGAGAACGTGTCTGCTACTGAATACCCCTCGCTCGTGAAAGACGGCAAGGTGCAGTTCCCGCAAGACCCTTCAGAGCAGCTGAAGCTGGCCATAGAGGCTGTGTTCGGCAGCTGGAACAACCCGCGTGCCGTCCTCTACAGGAAGAAGAACAAGATCGCTGATGACCTGGGCACTGCTGTGAACGTGCAGTCCATGGTGTTCGGCAATAAGGGTGAGACCTCAGCCACAGGCGTTGCCTTCACGCGCAACCCCGCTAACGGCGAAAAGGAGTTCTACGGAGACTACCTAGTGAACGCTCAGGGCGAAGACGTCGTCGCTGGCATCCGCAACACCAGCCCCATCGCTGAGCTGAAGAACGTCGCGGGCCTTGAAGAGGCCGGGCAGCAGCTGGAGGAGATCTTCGTCACGCTGGAGAATCACTTCCGCGATATGTGCGACATCGAGTTCACCATCGAGCAGGGCAAGCTCTGGATGCTTCAGACTCGCGCTGGCAAGCGCACGGCTCAAGCAGCGCTGCACATCGCCATCCAGATGGTGAACGAGGGCCTGATCACCAAGAAGGAAGCTGTGATGCGCGTTGAGCCTGAGCAGCTGGATCAGCTCCTGCATCCGCAGTTCGACAAGAACGCCAAGTATGACGTGGTGGCGAAGGGTTTGAACGCAAGCCCAGGCGCTGCTGTGGGCGAGGCTGTGTTCTCTGCTGTGGACGCAGTGGAGGCTGCTGAGGCAGGGCGCAAGAGCGTGCTCGTTCGCTGGGAGACCACGCCTGATGACCTTGCTGGCATGATCGCTGCTGAGGGCATCCTCACATCACATGGCGGCAAGACCTCTCATGCTGCGGTCATCGCGCGTGGCATGGGCGCGCCCTGCGTCTGCGGCGTTGAGGCGCTGCGCATCGATGCAGAGAAGAAGGAAGCTGCCATCTCTGGCACTGACATCGTCATCCATGAGGGAGACATGATCTCCATCGACGGTACCACGGGCATCGTCGTGCTGGGCGCTGTTGAGCTGGTCATGCCTGAGCTCACGGGTGACCTTGACACCATCCTGGAGTGGGCAGATGAATTCCGTCGCCTTGGCGTTCGCGCCAATGCTGACAATCCAGAGGACGCGCACCTCTCACGTGAGTTCGGCGCAGCTGGCATAGGGCTTTGCCGCACCGAGCATATGTTCTTGGGCGATCGCAAGCAGATCATCCAGTCATTCATCCTGAATGATGATGAGCTCAACCGTGAGAAGGCCACATCTGAGCTCTACGCTGCGCAGTCTGGGGATTTCTACGAGATGTTCAAGGCTATGGATGGCCTGCCGGTCATCGTCCGCCTCTTGGATCCGCCGCTGCATGAGTTCCTTGATAGCCCGCGTGCCCTTGAGGTTGAGATCGCCCGCATGGAGGAGTCTGGAGCTGCTGCGTCTGACATCGCAGAGAAGCGCGCGCTCCTTGAGAAGATCGACGCGTTCGCAGAGCAGAATCCGATGCTCGGCCTTCGTGGCGTCCGCCTGAGCATCGTCTATCCGGCACTTCCTCAGATGCAGATCCGCGCCATAGCCACCGCAATGGCGAAGCTCAAGAAGGAGGGCCTGGACCCGCGTCCTGAGATCATGATCCCGCTGGTATCAACCGTGAACGAGCTTGCGAAGCTTCGCGGCGTTGCTGAAGAGGTCATCGCTGAGGTTGCGAACGCTGAGGGCGTTGAGCTTGAGATCCCCATCGGCACGATGATCGAGCTTCCGCGTGCTGCTCTCACCGCTGATGAGATAGCCACCAAGGCAGATTTCTTCTCATTCGGCACCAATGACCTCACGCAGACCACGTTCGGCTTCAGCCGCGATGACGTTGAGGGTGAGTTCGTGCCGCAGTATCTGCAGGAGAGGCTGCTCACTCACAACCCGTTCGCAACCATAGATGAAGCGGGCGTGGCGAAGCTGGTTGCCATGGGTGTGAAGCTTGGGCATGAGGGCAACCCGGACATCGTGTGCGGTGTGTGCGGTGAGCACGGCGGAGACCCTGAGTCCATCCACATCTTCAACCGCATCGGGCTTGATTACGTCTCTTGCTCTCCGTATCGCGTCCCTGTTGCGCGCTTGGCCGCAGCTCAGGCGGAGATAGAGCAGGCATAGAGGGCTTGGAGCTTCATCTGGACAAGCTTCCGCGCACGGTTGCTCTCTTCCGTGCGAAGGATGCAGAAGATGCACTTGAGATAGCAGCTGCCGCAGATGCGGCAGCTGCTCTTTTGCGCGATGAGGGCACTGCACCTGATGCGCCTATCCTAATGTGCTTGGATCAAACGGCGCTCCCTCAAGAGATGTCCTTCCTGTTCACAACTGAATGGGAGCAGGCAAGAGAGTGGATCTGCCGCTTGGTGGTGAGAGGTGCTCCCGCCATTGGTGCTGCTGGGGCTGCCGCTCTGGCGCTAGCTGCCTGGAGGCTGACCTCAGACGGCGCTCAGGGGATGAGCTTCTTCTCTAGCCTTGAGAGGATATCTGAGGAGATATCCTCTGCGCGTCCCACAGCAGTGAACCTTGCCCAGGCTGTGGGCTGCGTGATGGATCAAGTTCGCAGAATGCGGGATGCTGATGCGTCTCCTCATGATATGGCAAGCGCTGCATTCGATGAAGCGCTCAAGGTGCAGGCAGAGGATGAGGCGGCCAACAGGGAGATGGGGCGCATCGGCGCTGGCTTGCTCCCGCACGGCTGCCGAGTGCTCACGCATTGCAACGCCGGTAGCCTTGCAACCTCATTCTATGGAACGGCGCTGGGAGTCATCTATGCAGCTGCTGAAGAGGGCAAGATAGAGCGCGTGTTCGCCGATGAGACGCGCCCTGTGTGCCAGGGATCCAGATTGACCGTGTGGGAGCTGGCTCAAGCGGGGGTGCCCGTCACGCTGATTTGCGACGACATGGCTGCATCTGTGATGTCCCAAGGCATGGTGGATGCCGTCATCGTGGGCGCTGATCGCATCGCTGCGAATGGGGACGCTGCCAACAAGATAGGCACGCTTGGGGTGGCCATCATCGCCAAGAGGTTCAACATCCCCTTCTATGTGGCCGCGCCTACATCCACGATAGACTTGGGCACAGAGACAGGTGCGGACATCCCTATTGAGATACGCGCAGATGAAGAGGTCCTGCCATGCGGTATAGAGGGCGTGGATGTCTACAATCCGGCATTCGACGTGACTCCGGCTGAGCTCATCACCGCCATCATCACTGAGGTTGGCGCATTCGCGCCAGGTGACATGAGGGCGAATCTCAGCTAATCTTCTCACGCCATGATCACACGTGCTCACCTGAAAGATGCCTTCTTCGCCGCCGTGCCCATAATGCTGGGCTATGTGGCCATCGGGATACCCTGCGGGATTCTGTGCGATTCTATCGGGCTCAATGCGCTGCAAGTGCTCATATTGTCCGCGCTCTTCTATTCTGGCGCTGGGCAGTTCATGATCCCGAATATGTATCTCACAGGAGCTCCGCTGGCTTCCATCATCGCAAGCGTGTCCCTCGTCAATACGCGCCAGATGCTCTATTCGGCCTCTCTGGCCCCTGAGTGCGAAGGCGCCAGCAAGCGCCTCTCGTTCCTGTTCGCAGCCACTGTGACCGATGAGAGCTACGGCGTATCCATCGAGCGCTTCAAGGCAGGGGATTGGTCGGTTGACAGAGCGCTGTTCGTGAACCTCTTCTCACAGACCTCATGGGCGCTTTCGAATGTGGCCGGGGTGTTCGTGGGTTCCTTGGTGGATATCCCGCTACCCATCGCCTCATTCGCCATGACGTCCATCTTCATATGTCTGCTGTTCATGCAGAAGCTCACTGCGCCGAACATCATCGCGGCTGTGAGCGCCATCATAGGCGTGTACGTGTGCAAGCTTCTGGGGCTGGCGGGTGCAGCCATAATCATCGGCGCGCTCATTGGAGTTGCCTTCGCGTTCGCATACTGCATGGTGGTGCAGAGGCGAAAGGGTGCCAGATGAGCTGGGATGAGTTCTGGATCATACTCGTCTCGTGCGGCGCGACGATGCTCATATGCCGTGTGGCTCCTCTCTTCTTGCTCAAGGGGCGCCAGTTGCCAGAACGCGTCATCCTAGCCTTGAACCTGATCCCACCGGCAGCTTTCGCGGCGCTGGTGGCGAATGACATCTTGTCTCCAGGGATGTTCGCTCAAGGGATCTGGCCGGCAGGCGCCATCATAGTGGCATCTCTCATCGTGGTGATCGTAGCCATCAAGTCAAGGTCATTGCTCTGGTGTGCCGTGGCTGGGGTGGTCTCCTACGCCATCTTGCTGCTATTCTGATCCGCATCAATGCGTTCGCAGATTTCCTCTTGCCCATGAGCGTTGGTAGAGATATACTTGCAAATCGCGCCTTCGAAGAGAAGGTGCATTTGAATATGCATGAAGATGATTAGAGCGGGGATTTTGAAATGGATATCATACGCGCTATTGAAGCCCAGGATCTGAAGCAGGATATACCGGATTTCGGCCCTGGTGACAACGTGAAGGTTCACTATCGCATCACTGAGGGCAACCGCGAGAGGATCCAGGTCTTCCAGGGTGATGTGATCCGCAGGCATGGTGAGTCTTCTCGTGAGACGTTCACCGTTCGCAAGGTCAGCTTCTCCGTTGGCGTTGAGCGCACCTTCCCTGTGAACTCTCCCAAGATCGAGAAGATCGAGGTCACCCGCCAAGGCAAGGTCCGTCGTGCGAAGCTCTACTACCTGCGCGACAAGGTGGGCAAGGCTGCCAAGATCAAGGAGAAGTCCTTCAGATAGCAGCTTGGCTATTGAGAACAGAAAAGGCCCCATATGGGGCCTTTTGTTTTGCACGGTTGGAGGCTGATGGGGATATGCCACAGAGCTTGAGCGCCATTCGCGAAACCATCAAGGATGCCAGCATAGAAGAGCTTGAAGAGGCTCTATATCTCCTCAAGGGAGATGAGCGAAAGGGCGCCTTGAGCTTGGCTCAGACGATCGAGCGCCGCATTCGTGCGGAGAAGGATGAGGCTGACAGGCTTGCGGGGCTCTATTCATTTGAGGAGGGCCTCATAGATGAGCGTGATGCGCGCATCGCTGTGGGGCTTGATGAGGTGGGGAGGGGAGCTGTTGCTGGACCTTTAGCCGTTGGGGCCGTTGTGCTTGACAGGGAGATGCCGCCCATCAAGTGCTTGGATGATTCCAAGAAGCTGAAGTCAGAGGTGAGAGAGCGCGTCTCTCGTGACGTCAAAGCTTCCTGCCTGGCGTCATGCGTCGTCTATGTAGAGCCTGAAGCGATAGATGAGATGGGCATATCGAATGCGCTCAGACAAGCCTTCAAGGAGGCTGTGTCCAAGATAGAGCAGGCCGGTATCACGCCTGACGTCATCCTCCTAGATGGGAACCCGATGCATCTGGACAGCAGGGAAGTGAACGTTGTCAAAGGCGATTCACGCTGTGCCTCGATAGCTGCTGCCTCGGTCATAGCCAAGGTTGAGAGAGATGCTCTCATGACGTCTTTGGATGAGAGCTTTCCTGGATATCAGTTCGCTCAGAACAAGGGATATGGCACGTCTGACCACATGTGTGCCATAGAGCAAAAAGGTTTATCCACGATCCATAGGAGATCTTTCCTCACAAAGATGGAGCAAGAGACCCTGTTCTGATGTCAGTCCGCTTCGCGATGCTGATCAAGCTCCTGATGTGCGAGAACTCCTTCTAGTCATGATCTGTGCGTGAAGGCTGGTTCATTCGGTTATGGATGCATGCCATCTTCTTGATCCTTTATGGTCTGATAACTGAACGTTCTCTGATGATCTTTCGAAGGTCGCTGATGATCTGATGAAGGGAGTCCGCAGATCCGTGACGCGTTCGCGTCAGACGAAGCATCTATCTTCTTCTCAACGTCAAAGGAGGATAGATGAGTGCAACGGCAGTGTTGGAGAGGACGGATGCGCGTCAGGCGATAGGGGCTCGTGCTGATACGTGCATGACGCGTGAAGCTGAGAAGCGCACCCCGCAAGGAAAGAAGAACAAGGCGCTTGGTAAGAAGGGCGAAGACGCGGCGGCAAGCTTCCTCTATAGGAGAGGCTATGAGATCTTGGAGCGCAACTGGTGCTGCTTCGCAGGCGAAGCTGACATCATCGCCAAGGATGGGAGCACTGTGGTCTTCGTTGAGGTGAAGACCAGGAGGAATTGCGATCACGGATTCCCGTCAGAGGCTGTGACTGCTGACAAGCGCGAGAGATACGAGAAGATAGCCCTAGCTTACCTCAAGGATTACGAGGGCATTGATTTTCCGGTGAGATTCGATGTCGTGTCCATCGTGGTGATAGAGCCAGGCAAGGCCATGGTTCGCCATCAGATCAACGCATTCGCGGCGGCGTAGGAGATGGGGATATGCGCAGTCCAAAGCGCTGGGCTATACGGAGTAGAGGCTCAGCCAGTCACAGTAGAGGTCTCGCTTGGGAGTGGGCTTCCGGGCATTGCCATAGTGGGAATGGCGGATACGGCAGTCCAAGAGGCAAAGGAGCGCGTCCGCTCCGCCATACGAGAAGCCGGATTCGCGATGCCCTCTTACAAGGTTGTAGTGAATCTGGCCCCAAGCAATGTGAAGAAATCAGGATCTGGCTTCGACCTTCCCATTGCCCTTGGGATCCTCATAGCCTCTGGCCAGCTATCGGCAAAGGTCATAGAGGGCAAGCTGATAGCGGGAGAGCTGTCGCTGCAAGGGAATGTGCGGCCGGTAAGGGGTTCCCTCGCGTTAGCGATATGCGCGAAGAAGATGGGCTTCGATTATCTGACCGCTATGCAGCAACCCGCACCGATAGAGGGTCTTGTGCAATTAGGGCTTCCGGGACTCGGGACGATGCATCTCTCAGATCCATTCGAAGAGCTTCGCAGCTTGAGCGTAGAAGGCGAGCCAATAGGAGAAGATGCGCTGGATTACAAGGACATCTATGGGCATGATGTAGCCAAGCGCGCGTTGCAGGTGGCTGCCGCTGGGAATCACGGCGTGCTGATGATGGGGCCGCCAGGTTCCGGGAAGACGATGCTGGCATCCAGGATGGTGTCCATATTGCCGCCACTCACAGAGGATGAGAAGCTTGAGGCGGCTGTTGTCCACTCGGTTGCCGGTGAGGACATATCTCCCATCTTGAGGGGGCTGAGGCCGTTTCGAAGCCCGCATCATTCGGCAACGTCAGCCGGGCTCCTTGGAGGTGGAACTCCCATAAAGCCCGGAGAGGTCTCCCTTGCGCACTGTGGTGTCCTCTTCCTGGATGAGCTGAGCGAATTCAACGCATCAACCCTTCAGGGGCTTAGGCAGCCCATGGAGAATGGGAAGGTCTTCTTGACGCGAGCGGAAGCAAGCATATGCCTTCCAGCTAGGTTCATGCTAGTGGGTGCATCCAATCCATGTCCTTGTGGCTACCTGGGAGATGAGATGCACAAGTGCAATTGCACGGCTGCTCAGGTGCAGAAGTACAGCTCACGGATAGGTGGTCCGTTGATGGACAGGATCAGCATCCGATTGGATGTTGAGCGCCTGCCAACCTCAAGCGTGCTCTCTTCTGGTGGCGGGACGGATTCAGCAACGCTCAAGGTTGGAGTGTTGAAGGCAAGAGAATACGAAGCGTGGCGCATCAGCAGGTCTGGTGATGCTCCTGCCAATAAGCTCAATGGATCTCCAAGCGCTGTGATCGCCTCATGCAAGCTGGATGATGGGGCAAATGAGTATGTGTCCCAGATGGCTGAGAGCGGTGCTCTCTCAGGGAGGGGATTGCTGAATACCTTGAAGGTCTCGCGGACCATCGCTGATATGGAAGAGTCTGCAAGGGTCACAGAGGATCACCTGGCTGAGGCCTTCTCCATGAGGATAGACCTAGGGAGGTAAGACGTCATGGGTGAGATCAAAGGCGAGAGGCATGAACTGATGAAAGGCGGAAGGGGCTATCCTGAAGCGTTCATGCACATCCCTGATCCTCCTTCAAAGCTATACGTGATCGGGAACGTCAAAGCGCTCCGTGAAGGCCTTGCCATAGTCGGTTCCAGGAAGGCCACTCCCTATGGAAGGGGCTGTGCAAGGAGATTCGCAAGGCGTGCGGCCAAGAGGGGCATCGTCATCGTATCGGGTGGAGCCAGGGGTTGTGATGCTGAGGCGCATAAGGGCGCTCTTGCCGAGGGAGGGGAGACCGTCGTATTCATGGGCGGCGGCTGTGACAAGGTCTACCCTGCTGAGAATTGGCGGCTCTTCCAGGATGTGGTGGATGCAGGAGGCGCGCTTGCGTCCGAGCATCCCTGGGATGCAGCCCCTTTGCCATTCATGTTCCGCTTGCGTAACAGGCTGATAGCTGGCCTTGCGAAGGCAACGCTGATAGTGGAGGCTGGCATGCCTTCTGGTACATTCAGCACGGCTGATGAGGCTCTGTCTGCCAATAAGGAAGTCCTTGCGGTGCCGGGTTCCATCGAATGCTCTCAGTCAAAAGGCGCGAACAGGCTCATCTATCAAGGAGCTGTTCCTATAGTTGATGATGATACGTTCGATGATCAGCTCTTCTCCATATTCGGGCAACTCAAGCAGGAAGGGTCTTCTGAGGATTCAGATGCTGGCATCAGCCTGTTCGATAGGCGTCTCCTTGATGCGATAGCTGCACAGACCATGGGGATAGAGGAGATCAACTCCCTTGCCAAGAGATTCAGGTATGGCAATTGGAGTCCAGCGAAGACAAATCTCTGGATAGCTAGGATGGAATCAGCCGGAAGGATAGCCAAATACCCTGGCGGCCGCTACGGCGCCAACGTCCGAGATGTGTGACCTAGCGCTGGATGTTCGTGGGGGATCGGCATCACAAGCGTAGCATTGCCCCTCCCCAATAGTGGGCGCTTGCAATGCAAGCGCAGCATTGCGATGAGCAATGCGTAACTTGCCCGACAGGGCAAGAGCACCCGGCACCCAGCAACTGGTCAGGCAACCTAGCCTGGCGCAGACCATCTATCCGGGCATTTCGGGTTGTCACCCTCATTTCGCTACCTTCCCGCCCTTCGAGCTTGCAGGTAGCTGCGTTCGCAATGCGAACGCCCACACTTGGGGGGGGCACAGCTGCGGCTGCAATGCAGCCGCCCACTCTTAAAGGGTGAGGACATTTCGGGTTTGCAGGTAGCTGCAGCAAGCAATGCAAGCGCCCACAGGAAAGGGTGTCCGCTCCTAATGATGACCCCTCAGGTAAATGACATTTCCCCATGCTTAATGTCATTGGACGCCCCCGTGTGGCCGCTGTCCATCCAGTAGTATGATGGCAAGACCTATGCCATCGACGACGTGAGGCGCCGCTACGCATTGGAGCCCTCACGCACGTACCTCCTCACGCTCTGCTTCGCGGAGGGCTGGGAGCTCAAGGACGGATACAGCTTCGACGTCGAGGCGACAGTCAGCTACCGCTGCGCCGAGTAGTTACATTGGCAGGTTCACAATCGAGGTGAGAAGTGGTTGACGAAGATGATGTGGCGAGGTTGTTCGAGCTGCTCTTTGTGAAGGATAACAAGGTCGCATACGGGGCGTCGCAGGATCTTCAGAACTGAAGCAAGTAGAGGACGAGAAGCCCATTACGGCAAGACAGTGCATAAAGTTGCTTCCTGTTATTGCGGAGGCTAAGCCTGAATTGCGGGAAGACATTACCGGGGCGCTTTGAAACGCCAATGTCTGCATCTATGGCGAGAGCATGCGCCCGCTGATCTACAAGGACATCAAGGAAGCGCTGATCGAGATAGAGGAGCTTTAGCAGCCTGCAGAAGGCAGCGCATCGCCGCAAGTGAGGCTTTCGTCGGCGACTACCTTAGCGCATCGCACATTGGTCATTTAGTCAGGAAAGAAGGTGAAGATGCAGTTCGGTTTCTCGGCAGTCGGATTGGTCATGCTCGCCATGCTGTTCGTGCCTAACATGATCTGGGGGAGAAGGCAGCCCCTCGGGTACAGCGAAATCGCAGAGCGCGAAAGCCCTGCACTCTGCATTTTCGAGCGTGTCGGCCAGGTCGCCGTCACGGCTTCAGCCCTAGCTTTCGTCTGCCCGGAGGGCTACGCCATGCCTTGGCTCTTGTGGCTCGCGCTGGCGTTCGTCCTGATGCTGCTCTACGAGGCTGCCTGGGTGCGCTACTTTAGAAGCGATGGGGGAGTACGGGACATGTATCGGCCTTTGGGCTTCATCCCTGTGCCCTTGGCGATGCTCCCGGTGGCGGCGTTCGTACTTCTGGGCATCTGGCAGCAGTCGCCGTTCACAGTTGCTGCCGCCATAGTCCTTGGAGTCGGCCACATCGGCATACATCTCGGCCATCTCAAGGATTGCCGGAAAGCGTGACGCCTTCGACGACCAGACACGGAATCTGCTCGTTGACGGGGGAGCCGTACTGCGCTCGGGGGATTTTATTCATCAGATAATTGACAAGGCGCTCCCCATCACGCGCGACGACGTTCTCGCTTGCGACCACATAGCCCATCGCTTCGAAGAACGGTTTCGCCGTAATCGACGCATGGGTCGAGACGCCGTCGGGCGCAAGCGCTTCAAGGGATCGGCACAGCGCGGTGCCGATACCTTCCCCTTGGTGGTCCTTGTGCACGAAGAGCCTGTCGAGGTACCCGGTCGCGTCTATGTCACCGAACCCGATGATCCTGCCATCTTCCTCGGCGACCAGAGCGCCGTTGGCAAGCAACGAAGCGCTCCAAGCGTCAAGGTCGTCGCAGCCGGACACCCACGCGCACAGCTGGCCGGGCGTGTAGTCGTCCTTGCAAACCTCGCGGATGGTCTCGCGAAAGAGCTGCGCGGTTGCTTCGGCGTCATCGGGACTGTATGCGCGTATCAGCATCGATGGTTCCCTTTGTCTCAAAGGGCGATTGCAAGCTGTGGTCGAGGGTACTGCTGGGAGGAAGAGCAGGGATGAAAGCCTCGATGAGCTCGTTCACGTCATTGGGCTTGTCGGTGTTGGAGCTGTGACCGGCTCCCTCGATCCAGTGGACCTTGATTCCCGTGCGCTTCTCCCATTCGCGGTTGTATTGTTTGGCGGTGCCGGCGGCATCATTCGTGCCGCAGATGAGAAGTGCGGGGCGGTCGATTCTATAAGGCCGGTCTGCCTCGACGGCTTGTGCGAGCGCACGGTATCCGTGGGCAGCAAGCTCGCAGTATTCGCGCTTGTCGTATCCCGCCATCATCTCACGCATGAGCTGCCGCCCGTACTCGCTGGTAGCGCAGCCTTCGGAACCCATTTTCACAAGAAGGCTCCACGGAATGGAGAGATACATCAGCTTGGTGTGCTTGAGCGCAGCCAGCTCCCATCCTGAGTAGTAGGCGCGCTGAAGGGGGCATGAGTCGATCGAGACGAACCCAGAGACGACGCCGGGGAAGAGATACATGAACGCCTGGGCGACGTACCCTCCCATCGACTGCCCGATGAGCACGGGCGAGTCTATGCCTTCGGTGTCGAGAATCTCCTTGAGCCAGCGAGCCTTGTCGTCCAGCTTCCAAGCAAGGGGGAAGGGGCGCGACTCGCCGTGCGAGGGGGCATCCCACGAAAGGATGTTCGCCCTGCCTTCGAAATGCTCGACCTGCTTGGCGAAGAGCCGGTGGTCGGCGGTCAGTCCCGGTAGGAAGACGAGCCATGGCGCGCCGTCGCCCGCCTCGCGAGACGTCCAGTAGGCGATTCCTTTGTAGTTGTTTGGTCGGAGCATCATGTCCTCCCTGCAGCATTACCTTTGAATCCATTATCTCACGCTATGCAAGGCGGCAGTAGTGATGATGTATTGCATGAACCGACACCCCACCCTCGAAAACGACACCCCAAGCCAAAAAGGGGTGTCGTTTTGTATCGTCAGCGTCGATTGGTGGAGAAAGGCTTACGGCCCGCAATTCTGCGGGCCGCTTCTTTTATAAAGGCCGCTACTCATGAGCATGCAAGCATGCTCATGAGTAGCGGCCTTGGCGCACTCACGTGCGCCTGATCCGGGTGGTCACGCAGGCCTGCTCATGCGCGCTCCCGCTTGCCAATGGGCGGCAAGGCACGAATACGGTGCCTTGCCCTACGTCCACCAGAAACATCCTCATGTCCAATAACGCCACCAACAAGAGAGGTCTATCAGGTTGACGTAGGGCACGCCACCGATCTTGTGGCGTGCCGCAACGCAGCAACACGGACTGCTGGCGTGCGCAACTCAGCCCCAATCCCTAACCTGTGGGCGGCTGCATTGCAGCCGCAGCATTGCGCCAGCAATGCGTAACGCAGGCGATGAGCCTGCGAACACCCGGATGCTAGCAACTGGTCAGGTAACCTAGCCTGGCGCAGACCACCTATCCGGGCATTTCGGATTATCACCCTCATTTCGCTACCTTCTCGCCCTTCGGGCTTGCAGATAGCTGCCACAAGCAATGCGAACGCCCACAATAAGAGCCGAATCCAAGCAGCTGGTCAGTAGGAGATGGTGATCAGCTGGCATTCGCGGCAGATATCAGCTGCGAATGCCGTGCGGCCACCTATCTTTGGAGAGGTCAGCTCAACGAAGCCTGGAGCGTGTCGGGCATTCTCAAAGGAGCTTGGCACTTCGTCCGCAAAGCTTAATGCCCCATCTTTCGTGCTGAAGATGTACCCCGGTTCAAGCTCTTGCCCGCATTTGTGGCACTTTGTCATGATTGGCGCCTAGCCTTTCTGAAACACAAGGGTGATGATGAGGGTCTTGCCTGTGGGCCCGAACTTTGTTGGTACGAAGCCGCTGTAGGTGAAGCCCTTCTCGGCGTACTTGGTTATGACCGGCTTGAAACCGTTCAACTCGGCGTTCCAGGCTGGGTTGTTCTCGAGATCCATGGTGACGAACTCGGTTTGCATGTCAGATCCTTTCGTCGGCAGCATTTGCGATGGAAGCATTGACCGCGCGTCCGAACATCTTCAGCATGGCTTCGGCGTCTTCAAGGCGCTGAAGTGCTATGCCCTGGGATTCATCACCCAAGATGAGCAGCTCATCCCCGCTTTCCAAGCCGAACACCTCACGAGCCTTCTTCGGGATGACGATCTGCCCGCGCTCTCCTATCTTTGCGATGCCGAAGATATGCAACCCGGCTGGCGGGATAGGGTACCCGGCGCGTTCTTCGGAATGGTTCACCAGGTCATCCAGGCGCACTTTGAACAGTCGTGAAAGCGCTTGAGCGTTCACTAGGTCTGGTACCGCCTCACCGGATTCCCACTTTGCAACTGTCTGACGAGATACGCCCAAGCGCTCAGCTAGCGCTTCTTGGGTGAGCGATCCTTGTGTACGCAATGTCTGTATGTTTTGAGCGATCATCCTTTTCATGCCTCCGATGAGATCATAGAGCGCTATATCGGTGAATGCTATCAACTAGGCGCGTCATCTTCCGGATGGAAATGTAACCCATAGTTGGCATGGGCGCGACTGAGCAATCCGAGCTACAGATAATCGTTTTGCAGATGATGGCCTCGCTGAGCAATAAGGGCAGATAAGGCGATCGGAAGGGATTGGCCGGGATCAGATCGTCACTGAGTCAAAAAGGGCTACGATCAAATAATGACCCTTGCGAACGACTCCGGTGTTGATATCAGTGTTAGATTTATGGCGAGAACATGATAGTAGCTAGCGGTTGTGAAAAAGGGCATGAAGCCGAAAGAGCTATTGGAAGGAAGAAGGGGTGAAGGAGTGGGGCTAAGAAGACTGACAGATAAGATTTACTATCTTCCCCACGACCCGGAGCTTGACAGACCGATGCTGGCTTATGTGAAAGGTGATAAGTATGCCTTAGCTATCGATGCGGGGTATTCGGCATCCCATGTGAGAAGCTTTTATGCGGCATTGAGGGCTTGCAATTTCGGAGAACCTGATTTCACGGTGATCACGCACTGGCACTATGACCATACCTTTGGATTGTGTGCCGCAGAAGGCGTCAGCATCGCACATCAGAAAACAAACCTCTTCCTAAGGGAGCAGAAGGTTAAGGCTCAAGGTAGAGGCTATGTTGATGATTTAAAAGAGAGTGATGCTCACTTTGCAAAAGAATATACAGGACGGAACGAAGTGAGTATCGTGTTGGCTGACCTCGAATTCTCGAATGAGATCATATTGAATTTGGGAAATCTAACGGCTCGAGTTTTCCATACCGATTCGCCCCATTCAGAAGATACAACTTGCGTTCTCATTCCAGAAGAAGGAGTTCTCTTCTTGGGTGACTCTACAAGCGAGGATTTCTTCAATGGCGGCTATATGGACAAAGCAAAGCTGAATCGTCTGATCCTTACAATTCGCTCTATAGATTGCAAGTACTGTGCGCTTAGTCATTGCGAACCTCTGGAAAAGGATGAGCTGCTTGCGTACTTGGATAGCATTGGATGATTGCTGAAGTTGCCTTAGCGGGGTAGAGGAACCGTAGAGGCGTCGGTCGGCTTCCGTTGCATGAAATAGCCTCATCGCTAATTGTCGTTGGAGGAAACTATGGGTGAATTGAGGTATATAGATATCAGAGAAGACCCGCAGCTTGCAGAGGATGCGGCTGCTTGGTTCCATTCGAAGTGGGAAGTTCCCGAGGAAGAATACCTTTCTTGCATCACAGCATACCTCAACCACGAAAACGAGCTCGGATGGTTCCTTTGCTTGGACGACGATGATGTTGTTGGCGGACTTGGGGTGATAGAGAACGATTTCCACGACAGGAAGGATCTCGCTCCCAATATCTGCGCGGTTTATACCGAAGTGAGCTATCGGGGGGAGGGCATTGCTGGACGTTTGTTGGACGCCGCCGTTGTTAATTTGAGAGCAGAGGGCATCTCGCCGGTGTATCTGGTCACTGAGCTAACCGGTTTCTATGAGAGATACGGATGGGAATTTCTCTGCATGGTGCAGGATGAGAGCGGACTCGGTTTGCTGAGAATGTACGTACATGAATAGTCCGTCTCGATCGAATGAGCTGCTCTGGAGTGCGCAATCGGCGTTATTGGGTCTGAACTATCTCGATTCGCAAATTGCAGGGCAATCGAAGTCAGGCGTTTCTGCCGTCATGCTTTCCTCACTGGATGGCGGATGACAGTCTTCAATTTCTCCGGCTTGCAGCGGCGAGGGTCGGAGAGGTAGATCTCGTGGTGGAGGCGCTTGCTGCTGAAGTCGGGGACGTATCCCTGACTCTCAGCGAAGTCGTGCATCTTCGCAACGGTTGAGGGTTCGCTGTCGTATGGGCCGACATGCATGCACTGCACGCAAAGGCCCTCGTTCATGGGCATGAACTCCACCTTCGAGAAATCCTGCTCCTTCTTCACGGTGGCCTCAGATATGGCCCATTCGAAGTCTTCCCTTGTGACGAAGTCAGGTAGGCGGATGCACGATATGAAGCGCAAGTCTTCCTTGCGCGAGCAGCCGATCTTGTTCGTTGCGCCTTCTTGCCACCAGAAGCCCTCAAGCGGTGGCACTACGTAATCGAAGTAGCCTTCTATCCGGTGGTCACCCTTCTTCGACATCTTGATGGTGAAGGCGACGGCGTACAGAAGCCCGATGGACTGCTTATACTCACCGCCTTCGATGGTGGGATCACCCGAGCCAAGGACGACAATGTAATTCATGGGCGGCACATCAACGATGGTCGGCTTCTTGGGAGGGGAGTAGAATTCCTTGTATTCCCGTTTGTAGTCGAACGCCATGAGCAGTCCGCCCTTCTATTGATATCGCATTAATTATCTCACGCTGCAGACGCATCCCCTTATCTGTGGACGTTCGCATTGCTTGCCGCAGCTGTGTGCTATCACAGCGTGATGAGGGTGATAACTCGAAATACCCGGATACTTGGCCTGCGACAGGTTGGGTTGTCTAACCAGTTGCTTTGTTCCAGGTATTCGCAGGCTCATCGCCTGCGTTATGTTGCACTGGCGTGCAACTGCGCTTGCAATGCAAACGCCCACAAGAAATGAGGAGTAGAACATGGACCGGGGCGCGTCAGTGCCTCAAGGCCGCTACGGCAGCTGTGCTCACAGAGCGTATTCAAGCTGGCAGTCGAGGGGCTGTGACGTCACGTGCTGCTTGTTCGGCTCTGCAGCATCTACGCACCCAAGCGAGCGGTAGAACCCTTGTGTCTCAACAGCGGAATGCGATGATATGTACAGCTTCTTCGCACCTTGACCCTTCGCCCACTTAGCAGCTTTGCCGAATAGCTTCTTTCCGATGCCTTTTCCGCGCATGTCCTCTGATACATGTAGGGAAGTCAGATCCAGATAGCGGTTCTCTCCTCCGAAGAAGGCGCTCTCCACTGACGCGAACCCCTTGAGCTCTCCGTTCGAAAAGGCTCCAAGCACGAATCCGCCAGTGGAGATGGTATTCCGAAGACAATCTACGAGCACATGGAGATCCTCGTCTGACCAATCATCAATGAAGGGATCGGGGCGAATGTCCCAGGCATCCCCTTCTCGGCGATAGCAGAGATTCACTTCCTGATGCCGTATGAAGCTACGGAACAGGTCACGATCGATCCGGTCATATGAGAGCGTTTGGCATTCGATCACAGGGCCTCCTTCATCTAACATGGTGCTTATACTAGAGCAAGACGATATGGATCAGAGATATATCCAAGGGAGCATTGCACGATGGCGGATCTACCCACAAATGATGATAGCGAAGCGCCTGAAGACCTTGCAAGATCGTCTGTGATAGGCAAGTCACGCACTATGAGCAATGGAAGTCTGAGAGATAGGTGAATCCGCTTCTTCTTCCACGAATATCGTCACGCTGAGCTGGGGATGCAACCGACGGTTGACAAGGATTGCAAACCTTAGTTGGTGGTGCGCATGATCAGCGTAGATGATAATCGCCAGCGTTCTGCTCTCCAAATGCTGAGAGCTTCGAATTCGAATGATGAGAGAGGTTTCGATCGATGAGCGATATCAGCGACCGCCTTGCCAAGCTGAGGCGGGATAACGGATTGAATCAGGAGGAGCTGGCTGAGAAGCTGGGCGTTTCTAGGCAGGCTATCTCAAAGTGGGAGAGGGGTGAGTCCGCTCCGGATCTGAGCAATCTCATCGCCTTGTCAGATCTCTTCGACGTGAGCATCGACTACCTTGCCAAGGGGAAGGAAGAGGAGGATGCGGCTCCCAAAGAAGAGGAAGAGCTACGTGCTCCTGATCCTGAGAGCATCGTCTACCCAGATGTTGACGATGTGCAGATGCCTTCAAGCAGTGTGCATTCGGCAGGGCAAGAGGGACGAAGGCGCAGTCCTTGGGCCACGTTCCCATACCCCATTGCTGTAGTGCTGCTCTACTTGCTGATAGGGTTCGCCTTCGGTGGGTGGCATCCTTGGTGGCTGTTGTTCCTCACCATTCCGGTCTACTACTGGATCGTCCAGGTTGTCATCCATGACCCGGAATACATCAAGGATCACCCGCAATACAAGAGCAGCCAGAGGTGATAGCGCATGAACCTGACGACAGAGAGCAAGAAGAAGATCTTGGCGATCATCGCGGGAACGATCGTCGTTTGCATATTGCTTGCAGCGGTGACGACGCCAGGCTGCATGGGGGAGGCGCAGATGGAAGAGAAGACACAGCGCATAGAAGCTGCAGGAGTGAAGAGCTTGAGCATAGACTTCCCTGTAGGGAAGATGAAGGTGCATGAAGCCGAGCAAGGTGAGAGGAATGTGGTCATCACTGAGCGTGCATCTGGCAATCTGACAAGGAAGGCTCAGATGGCATGCGATGTTGAAGATGGGACCTTGCGCGTGAGGTTCAAGATGAATCCGCTTGCATGGCTTCCCTTCAATTGGTTCGGGTCTGGCAACAGAGAGCTGGATATAGCCGTGCCAGCTGAGATACTGAGCTCACTAGATGGTTTCGAACTCCACTGCTCTGCCGGGAAGTCTGAAGTGGAGAGCTTGAGATGCAAGGCCGCGAACGTGAGCGTATCAGCCGGAGACGTCGTGCTAAATGGCTTGGATGTTGAGGATCATAGCGAACTCAAGCTATCTGCCGGAAGCTTGAGGATCACAGATGCTAGATTGGGGACATGCAAGCTTGAAGAATCAGCTGGTAAGGTTGATCTGAGCGGAGATATGAGATCGCTCAGCCTCAAGACCTCAGCTGGTCAGGCCGTCGTAGAATGCACGAACTCCGATGTGAGCCAGATCGATGTTGGCCTCTCTGCCGGGGACGTCGAACTCATTCTCCCGAATGATGCCGGATTCGATGCGGCGGTTGACAAGACGGCAGGCAGCTTCAACTGCCTGTTCGATGCTGAGATACGAGGTGAGACCTACCGGCATGCTGACGGAGATATCCCGATAGACATCCACATCACTGCTGGCAGCGTTACGCTAAGGCCCATATAGCTATAGTTTGGTAAGCTAGGCGGCATGGAAGAGAAGGTAGCAGTCATAGGGGCGGGGCTTGCCGGAAGCGAGGCGGCTCTTGCCCTTGCTAGCATGGGCATTCCCGTCAGGCTATATGAGATGCGTCCTGACAAGAGCACGCCTGTGCACAAGACGGGAGCGTTCGCAGAGCTGGTCTGCTCCAACTCATTGAAGGGCATGCGCGAGGACAGCGCGGCGGGCATGCTGAAAGATGAGCTCTCCGTCCTTGGCTCTCCTTTGTACAAGATGGCGCTTGACAGCAGGGTGGCTGCAGGTGGCGCGCTTGCGGTGGACCGCATCCAGTTCTCAGATGCCGTCACCTCAGCCATTGAGCAAGATCCGCTGATAGAGGTGGTGCGCTCTGAGGCCACAACGCTCGAAGAGGCAGCAGATGGTGCAGCAGCTGTCATAGTTGCCACAGGCCCTCTGACATCAGACGCCCTGAGCGCTGACCTGATAGCAGCCTTTGGGCAGGAGGAGCTTGCCTTCTATGACGCCGCAGCCCCCATCGTCATGGCCGATAGCCTTGATATGGACATAGTCTTCAGGCAGAGCAGGTACGAAGACGGCGGAGATTACCTGAACGCCCCCATGAGCAAAGAGGAGTACACGGCATTCATAGAGGCGCTCCTTGCGGCCGACAAGGTCATCGCGAAGGATTTCGAGAGCAAGGACCTGTTCCAGGCGTGCCAACCTATAGAGGAGGTTGCGCGCGCAGGGTTCGACGCGCCACGCTTCGGAGCGTTGAAGCCTGTCGGGCTGACTGACCCGAGAACTGGCAAGCGCCCGCATGCTGTGGTACAGCTACGTGCTGAAGACGCATCGTCTGCAAGCTTCAACCTAGTGGGCTTCCAGACGAACCTCACCTTCCCGGCTCAAAGGGAGGTATTCCGCATGATCCCTGGCCTTGAGCAGGCCGAGTTCGCAAGATATGGGGTCATGCATAGGAACACGTTCATCAACGCGCCTGCGGTGCTTGACGCATATGGCAAGGTCCGCAAAGACATCCTGGATGTGCCTGTGCTCGTTGCGGGCCAGCTAGCTGGAACGGAAGGATACTGTGAAGCCATCCGCTCTGGGCTAAATTGCGCCATCAGCGTCCTGGCGATGCTCAAGGGCAAGGACATCCCGCCGGTTCCGAAAGAGTGCGCATTTGGCTCCCTCATGGCGTACGCAACGGATGAGAGCACTGCTGACTATCAGCCGATGCATGTGAACTTCGGCATCATGGCACCGCTTGAGCAACCCATCCGGAACAAGCGCGATCGCTACATGGCATACGCCAAGCGCGGGGGTGAGGCCATCAGGAGCTACGCAGACCTGCTCTCATCATCTGGAGTTTGGGAGGCCAGATGAGCGGTAATGGCACAGATGCCGCACTGGTCATCTCCAGATACTTGGACGCGCTCACATATGAGCGGAATCTTTCCCCTAATACGCTCAAAGCCTATTCAGAGGACCTAGGGTCATATGTCAGATGGGCCGAGAGAGAAGGGATAGACCCGCTTCGCCCGGGCAAGCGCGCTATCAGGGGATATCTTGCCTATCTGGACCAAGCTGGCTATTCGAAGAAGACATCGAACAGGCACCTCTCTGCGCTGAAAGGGTTCTTCGGGTGGGCTAGCGCCAAGGGGGTCACGGATTCTGACCCAGTGAGCTGCGTGCATGGCTCCAAGGAGGCGAAGCATCTGCCCCAGGTGATACCACCAGGTTCTATGGAGCGCATCCTTGACGTTCACGCCAACAGCGAAGACCCATCAGATGTGCGCGATCAGGCAGTTCTGGAGATGATATACGCATGCGGAGCCCGTGTGGCGGAATGCTCTCATCTGAAGATCAGCTGCACGGACCTTCGCTCATCTCAGCTGAGGCTCTTCGGCAAGGGCTCGAAGGAGCGCATCGTCCCCATCCATGGATTCGCAAGGGCATCCATCAATAGATACCTTGATGAGGCAAGGTCTCAGCTTGAGTCGGCCTCATCTGGTGAATGGGTGTTCTTGTCCAACAGGGGCAACAGATATTCAGAGGATTCCATCCGGAAGATGTTCAAGAAGACGCAGCTTGCGGCTGGCTTGGACCCCATCTTCACGCCTCATGACCTGAGGCACACGTTCGCTACGGATGTGCTGGCGGGGGGTGCAGACTTGAGGAGCGTGCAAGAGATGCTGGGACACTCCAGCCTGTCCACCACCCAGATATACACTCACCTGACTCCTGAGCGATTGCAAGAGGCGCATCATCAGGCGCATCCTCGCGGATAATCTCCATAAGGCTGTTGTACCATTCAGCAGAAATGGATCCAGCGAGGAAGAGAGAACATGCTCAAGGTTGTTGTTGCTCCTGATCCTGTGCTCTCCATGGTGTGCAAGCCATGCGATGTAGGGGATAAGGGACTGATCAAAGTGGCCAAGCAGATGGCCAAGATCATGTATTCGAACAATGGATGCGGCCTGGCCGCTCCTCAGGTGGGGCTGGACAAGCGCTTCGTGGTGATAGACGTTGATTGGGATGGTGAGGACCCGAAGACTGGGAATCCCATCTTCATGGTGAATCCTGAGATCATCGAGACCAAGGGCGAGCCCGTGAAGGACAAGGAAGCCTGCCTTTCATGTCCCGGCATCAACGTGGTGATAGAGCGTCAGCCATGGGCACGCGTTCGCTTCTATGACCTGGATGGAGACGAATGGGAGATAGAGGGGGATGGCCTTTTGGGGCGTTGCCTCCAGCACGAGATAGATCACCTGGACGGCAAGACGCTGTTCGAATCGTGCGATCCATCGCTCAGGCTTCAAGCGCTGCAGAAGTACGATCAGGCGAAGGCCATCGGCGCGAAGCCCGGTGAGTCTCAATTCAATGTCGAGTGAGGGCAGCCGCCTTCGCGCGGCTTTCATGGGAACGCCCGCATTCGCGGCGGATATCCTAGAAGAGCTCAGCCATCACGTTGAGGTGGTCTGCGCCTTCACTCAACCAGATAGGGTTCGCGGCCGTGGGAAGAAGCTGGAACCTTCTCCCGTGAAGGTGAAAGCCGAAGAGCTTGGCATCCCAGTTCTCTGTGTCAGCAGCTTCAAGGAGTCAGGCTCTGTGGAAGAGCTGGCGTCGTTCGCACCCGATGTGATCTGCGTTGCTGCCTTCGGGGCACTGCTTCCGAAGGCGGTGCTGGACATCCCACCTCTCGGCTGCTTGAACGTCCATGCTTCCATCCTTCCTAGGTGGCGAGGAGCTGCCCCCATAGAGAGGGCCATCCTTGCGGGAGATGCTGAGGCGGGAGTGTGCATCATGCGCATGGAAGAAGGGCTTGATACTGGCGATCATTGCATAATGAGGCGCATCCCCATCTCAGGCATGTCTGCGCCACAAGTGACAGAGGAGCTTGCTTCCCTTGGCGCCAGTGCGCTAGTGACGGCGTTGGGTCAGATCAGGGACGGGCAAGCGCACTGGACGAAGCAAGATGAGGATGCAGTCACTTATGCGGAGAAGATCGGCAAGCATGAGCTCGATCTTGATCCTGAGACCAGTGCTACCGAATGCGAGAGGCGCGTCCGGGCCTCTTCTGATGCGCACCCATCCAAGTGCAAGATCGGCAAGAGAGGCGTGACGGTGCTCAGCGCACGCGTCGTTGATGATGAGCGGCTTGCATCGGAGGTGGCGTCTAGCGTTGCTGCATCCATTGATGGGCATCTCATCTTGGGATGTGCTGATGGAGCCTTGGAGATATGCAGCCTCAAGCCAGACGGCAAGCGAGGCATGGATGCACAAGAGTTCATCAGAGGCTATCAGGCTCTGGAAGATGGGGTTTCGTGGGGAAGTGCGTGAGCGGCGCTTGCGTGACCCCTGCACGGCAAGCTGCCTATGAGGCGCTTCAACGCGCAAGGCGCAAGGATGAGTTCGCATCTGAGGTCATAGGTGAGCTCATAGATCCATCTGATCTGTCTGAGCCTGACAAGGCATTTGCTGCCAAGCTGGTCCTGGGCGTCATGAGATACCGGCACTCCCTTGATGTGGTCTTGGATTCGCATCTTGCGAAGCCCTCAAAGGTGAAGCCAGATGTCAGGGATAGGCTTAGGGTGGCCGCATTCGAGCTGCTGTACCTCAAGAAGGAACCTTTTCACGCAGTGGATCAGGCTGTATCTGCCGTTGGCAGCGTGGCGCCCTACATGAAGGGTGTGGCGAACGCGGTGCTGAGACGCGTGTCTGAAGACGCCCCAAGCTTCCCATTCGGTGACCCAGCATCTGATCTGGATGCGCTTGCGCTCATGGCAGGTGTTCCAGATGAGCTATCAAGCGCGCTGATATCAAACGCCGGGAGTGAGGGCGCCATGCGCCTGATCCAAACGCAAATGGGGGAGGCACCTGTATTCTTGCATCTGAGCAACATCAGGGGGCAAGCGAAGTATGCTGCATATGAGCTGAGAGCTGCAGGGCTGTCCTTCGAAGAGGTTCCCGATATGCCTGGATGCATCAAGCTGCTGAATGCCTCAGACATCATAGATGACGTATTAGCAAAGCTCATGAAGCAAGGAGACGTCATCGTCTCTGACGCTGCGGCTCAGTGCGTTGCGCTCCAGTTCGCCAAGGCCTTCAAAGGTGGCAGGCTGCTAGAGATCGGGGCTGGACGCGGGACGAAGACATGCCTCATCCATTCCATGCTGTGCCACCTTGACAAGGATCTGCCTGCAGAGCATGTCTGCGTTGACGCATCCGCTGCAAGGAGGTCAGAGGCGCTGAAGAAGGTCTCATCGTGCGGCGTAGACGTATCACGCTATCTGGTTGCGGACGCAAGCAACCTTGATGAGATGCGTGGAGAGACGTTCGACACCATCTTCATAGACGCGCCCTGCACATGCACAGGAACGCTCAGGCGTCATCCAGAGGCCATGAGGCGCGTGAGCTCTCAAGGGCTTGAGCAGATGCATGACCTTCAGGTGCGCATCATGCGAAGCGCAAAGAGCCACCTTGTGCCCGGTGGCATCCTCGTATATTCCACGTGCTCCATGTTGGATGCTGAGAACATGGATGTGATGGATGAGCTCTTGCGCGAAGAGACAGATGACGGGCTTCACCTACAGCGCGCATTCCAAACGGCGCCTTCGGGCATCCCGATGGACATGCATTTTTGCGCGGTGATGGAGAATCTCTGACTGTTCGCAAATTAGCGCCTTTTCGCCATGCGGTTCGCTCAAGTATCATGTAGCGGTTGTTCATCCATGATAGATAGAGGCTTTGATCAAATGGAACCCAACATCAAAGAAGTAGCGAACAGGATTCGCGCGCTCCGTGAAGACATGGACATATCAGCCCAGGACATGGCAGACGCCACTGGCAGGTCATTAGCTGAGTATGAGAAACAGGAATCAGGCGAGGAGGATCTCTCCTTCACGTTCTTGTACAAATGCGCTGACAGGCTTGGGGTTGACGTCATAGAGCTCTTGACGGGTGAGAATCCACACCTGACCGGCTATTCCCTAACACGTGCAGGGGATGGCCTTGTCATACGCCGTCGTGCGGGCTTCGAATACCTGCACAAGGCTCCGCACTTCCGCAACAAGCTTGCAGAGCCCTTCTTGGTCACAGCGCCATACATCCCGGAGGAGCAGGATGCGCCCATTCATCTCTCCTACCATGAGGGCCAAGAGCTAGACCTCATCATCTCAGGCCAGATGCGTTTCGCCTACGAAGACCACGTTGAGACGCTTGAGGCGGGGGACCTCGTGATGTATGACTCAGGCCGCGGCCATGGCATGATCGCCATCGGTGGTGAGCCTTGCACCTTCCTTGCAGTGGTGATCAAGCCTCATGAAGCGGAGATTAGGTAGGTGCAGTGGAGTGCAGACGCACCCAGCACCTTAAATAACGAACCTGATCACGCAGTAGAGCATCAAATAAGAAGAGGTTGGATCCATGAGAAAGCTCAATGAGAGATTCGTAGACGAGGAATACGAGAACGGGATATTGACGAAGTTCTCAGTCCATTGCGATGATGACTACAACTTCGGCTATGACGTCGTAGATGACATCGCTGAGAATGACCCAGAACGCACAGCGATGGTCTGGGCGAATCCAGAAGGCGAAGAGCACGTGTTCACCTTCGCAGACATCAAGAAGTGGTCTGACAAGACTGCGAACTTCCTCCTGTCATGCGGCATCCGCAAGGGTGACAAGGTCTTGGTGATACTGCGCCGCCATTACCAGTTCTGGTTCGTGGGCGTGGCTCTTGCAAAGATCGGCGCTGTGATGGTGCCGGCAACCTTCATGCTCAAAGAGCATGACATGGAGTATCGCTTGAATGGTGCCGGTATCAAGGCAGCAATAGTCACCAGCGCTGGAGACATCGCGCAGGTTGTGGACAACGTTAAGGATGCAGCACCTACGCTTGAGACGCTGATACTGGTGAACCCGGCCGGTGCTGGCCTCACTGAGATGGATGCTGATGGCAACCTTGTGACCGATGAGCAGCTGATAGGCCCCGCGCTCTCTGGCCCTGATGGCATATGCCAAGCATCCATTGAGCGCGAAGGGTGGCTGGATTTCAACACTGGCGTGCGTGAGGCCTCTGATGAGCTAGAGCGCATCCAGACGGATCCGCATGACCCCATGCTCCTGTACTTCTCATCAGGCACATCAGGCAACCCCAAGATGGTCCTGCATGACAGCTTGTATTCGCTGGGCCATCTGATCACGGCGAAGCACTGGCATAACGTGAACCCGGAAGGGCTCCATTTCACCATTGCAGATACCGGCTGGGGCAAGGCGGTCTGGGGCAAGTTCTACGCGCAGTGGATCATGGAGGCCGCCGTTCTGGTCTATGACTTCGACCGATTCCATGCCAATGAGATCTTGAACCTCATAGGCAGGTATGGGGTCACCACTTTCTGCGCGCCTCCCACTATGTACAGGCTCATGATGAAGGAGGATTTCGCGGACTACGACCTCTCAACGCTGGAGTACTCCACAACGGCTGGTGAGGCTCTGAATCCAGATCTCTTCGATTTCTGGAAGGAGAGCACAGGGCTCACCATCTATGAGGGATTCGGGCAGACTGAGACGCCTCTCGTCATCGGGAACTTGACGAACAGCACCCCACGCTCTGGTTCCATGGGAAAGCCCGTGCCGCTGTATGACGTGGCGCTCCTCCGTGAGGACGGGACGAAGTGCGACGTTGGTGAGACCGGTGAGATCTGCATCAACATAGATCCACACCCCGCTGGCATCTTGGTGGAATACTACGCTGATCCTGAGAAGACCAGCGTTGCCATGCATGATGGCTGGTATCACACAGGCGATACCGCTTGGGAGGATGAGGATGGCTATTACTGGTATGTCGGCCGCAATGACGATGTGATCAAGTCAAGCGGATACCGCATCGGTCCCTTTGAGATAGAGAGCGTCTTGCTAGAGCATGACGCTGTGAAGGAATGTGCGGTCACAGGCGTGCCGGATGAGCTTCGCGGATCTGCCGTGAAGGCCACCATCGTGTTGGATGAGGGATTCGCGCCATCAGATGAGCTGACAAGTGAGCTGCAAGCATGGGTGAAGGATCAGACGGCTCCATATAAGTACCCGCGCATCATCGAATACGTTGATGAGCTCCCTCGTACCGTGAATGGAAAGATCAGGCGCGTGGCTATACGTCAGGCTGACGCAGATTCCAGGGTTGCAGAAGGGTTGGTGTGATGATGGCGAAGGGACGCGTTGAGATAGATGCATCGTTTTGCAAGGGCTGCGGCCTTTGCACGATATTCTGCCCGCAAGACATCTTGGAGCTTGACGGAGACGTGATAACGCCCAAGGGATATCATCCCGCGAAGTGCATAGATGAGGCCAAGTGCACGGGCTGTGCAACCTGCGCGCTAATGTGCCCGGATGTGGCCATCACCGTATACAGGGAGGTGTGAGGCGTGGCTGAGAAGACATTGATGAAGGGCAATGAGGCCATCGCGGAGGCGGCGCTGCGTGCAGGATGTCGCCATTTCTTCGGCTATCCCATCACGCCCCAGACAGAGCTGGCGGCATATATGGCACGCAAGATGCCAAAGATCGGTGGCACCTACCTCCAGGCTGAGAGCGAGATAGCTGCCATCAACATGCTCTACGGCGCCTCGGCGGCGGGCGTGCGCGCCATGACGTCATCATCAAGCCCAGGCATCTCCCTTAAGACAGAGGGCATCTCATACATGGCAGGTGCAGACCTACCTGGGGTGATCGTGAACATCCAGCGCGGGGGCCCAGGCCTGGGCTCCATCCAGCCTTCGCAGTCTGATTACTTCCAGGCTACCAGGGCCATGGGTCACGGTGACTTCTTCCTTCCCGTCTATGCTCCATCAACTGTGCAAGAGATGGCGGATCTGACCTTCATCGCATTCGACGTTGCTGACAAGTACAGGACCCCTGTGGTCATCTTGGGTGACGGCATGCTGGGGCAGATGATGGAGCCTGTGGTCATGCCAGAGGCCATAGATCCCTCAACCCTTCCGGCGAAGGAATGGGCTGCAAGCGGACATGCGGGCAATAGGCATCACAATGTGATCAATTCGCTCCAGCTTGACCCGCAGAAGCTCTATGAGGACAACGTGAGAAGGTTCCAAACCTACGAGGAGATAAAGCGGGACGAGGCTAGGTGCGAAACGTATCGGACCGAAGATGCGGATATCGTGGTAGCGGCATTCGGCGCTGCTGCGCGCATCGTTCGAAGCGCTGTCAACCAGGCTAGGGAAGAGGACATCAGGGCCGGGCTCTTCAGGCCCATCACGCTCTGGCCCTATCCTGTGCAGGCGCTCCGTGAGCTCACTCCCAAGGCATTCCTCACGGTTGAGCTCAATATGGGCCAGATGGTGGAGGACGTGAGGCTTGCCGTAGAGGGAGCGGCTCCTGTCAGCTTCTTCGGGAAGTGCGGCGGCGTCCTTCCAACTCCTGATGAGGTGCTGCTTGAGATCAAGAAGATAGCTGAAGGGCTGGGTGTGTGAAGATGAGCGATGAAAGACAAGTGTTCCAGCGCCCTCATGCGCTGTTGCCGGTGGTGACGAACTACTGCCCGGGTTGCACTCATGGCATAGCTGAGCGGCTGGTGGCAGAGACATTGGATGAGCTTGACGTTGAGGGCAAGTGCATCGGAATTGCGCCTGTTGGCTGCTCCGTCACCAGCTACGACTTCTTCGGCTGTGACATGATAGAGGCGGCTCACGGTCGCGCACCTGCGGTGGCAACCGGAGTCAAGAGGTCATTGCCAGATCACGTTGTCTTCGCATACCAAGGGGATGGTGACCTTGCATCCATCGGCATGGCTGAGACAGTGCATGCCGCTACCCGTGGCGAGAACATAACCATCATCTTCATCAACAACGCCATCTACGGCATGACCGGCGGTCAGATGGCCCCAACCAGCTTGCCCATGCAGGTCACGCAGACGTCTCCCTACGGGCGTGACCTTGAGACGGCGGGGTACCCCATCAGGGTATGTGAGCTGCTCTCCACCCTTGACGGCGTGGCCTATCTCGAACGCGTCTGCCTTGATAGCCCTAAGAACATCCGCAAGGCCAAGAAGGCCATCAAGCACGCCTTCCAGAATCAGGTGGATGGGGTTGGCTACTCATTGGTGGAGATAGTCAGCACGTGCCCCACCAATTGGAAGATGACGCCTGAAGCGGCGTTCGAATGGATGAGGGAGAACATGCTGCCCTACTATCCGCTGGGAGTCTACAAGGATGTGCAGGCTGAGGGCTTCGCGAATGCTGCAGAGGCTGCAGCTGCTCGTGCCAAGGGATGCCCTTTGGCTGAGAGCGCTTCATCGAAGGGGGGCGAATAGGATGGGGAATGCTACCACCCTGGCGATGTTCGCAGGTTTCGGGGGCCAGGGCGTCCTCTTCGCTGGGAAGGTGATGGCCTACGCTGGTCTGATAGACGGGCGTGAGGTCTCTTGGCTGCCGTCATACGGGCCAGAGATGCGCGGCGGCACTGCGAACTGCTCCGTCACGCTCTCAGATGACCCCATAGGAAGCCCGCTGATCCTGCACCCCAACCTGCTCATTGCCATGAACCAGCCCTCTTTCGACAAGTTCGTCAATGAGGTGGCCCCAGGAGGGATCATCGTCTATGACAGCGCGCTGATCGCACCAGGGGAGATGAGGGATGACGTCAAGGCCTTGGGCATCCCGGCATCGAAGATGGCTGAAGATGCGGGTCTTGCGGGGCTTCTGAACATCGTGCTCTTGGGAGCCGCATGGGGACTCAGCCATTTCTGCTCTGAGAGCGCGCTTCATGAGGCTATACAGAAGAGCGTGCCTCCATCGAAAGAGGCGCTCAAAGCCAAGAATGAGGAAGCGCTGAGCCTCGGGATAGAGGCAGCCGCCTCTTAGGAAGGGGAGATGAGCATGCTCCCATGCTTCAAGAAGTACATGGTGGCCATCTGTGCTATAGCAGTTGCGCTGCCAGTGATAGCTTCCATGGTGTGGCCTCTCATGACAGGTCAGCTGATCTCAGCAACCTTCGGCGGCATGCTGCTCCAATTCGCGCTTTTCTTCGGCGGGATGCTCCTTGGCTATTGGATCTTCAGCGCCCGAGCGGATCGCGTGGTGGATGGATATGTCTACCTCTATGACCAGGATTGCAATCCGGAGAGCTTCATATCTAACGCAGGTTCCGTGGCGGCGAACGTGCAGTTCCCGTGCAATCCAACGGTGGCTTGGTTCATGGGGATCTACGCTCAGGCCTGCCTTGATGCCGGCAAGCCGGAGGTGGCAGCGCGCATCGAGGACGGCCTTAGGCAGAGCCTGAAGTCTGCCAAGAAGCCAGCCGATGCGTGCGGCATCCTTGTCAATCTGATCCCCTTGGTGGAGAAGACGGGCACGCTCTCTGATGTCCGCTCGCTCATAGAAGAGGGTCTGTCCCAATGCGCGGATGATCCAAGCGGGCAGGCAGCTCAGAGGCGGCAGTATCTCCAATCTCAGCTAGAGATAGTGAATGCAAGGCAGGATGGCAACTATTCTGAGCTCATCAAGCTGGATGAGCATGTGATGTCAATGCCATCATTTCCCATGCGCATACGCGTGGAATATGCGTGGGATGCGGCATCAGCGGCGTTCAGGTCTGATGATGTGCAGGTGGAAGAGAAGTGCCTCTCGTTCGTCCTCAGCAATGGCGGGGGACTCGCTTTGGTCTCACAAGCCAAGAAGAGGATGAGCGCTCTCCAACATCATTAATCAACCTTCAGCAGGAAATGTTGACCATATCAGGTCACGTTCATACATAATGTCATCTTGCAGTTCATGCATGACAGGAGGATGAATATGAAACTCAAGAAGTTGGGGGCTCTCTTGGGAGCAGGTGCGCTGGTTTGCGCACTGGGTCTCGTTGGATGCTCGGGATCCGATGCATCATCAAGCTCAAGCGCACCCGCATCATCTGGTGAGGCTGCAGATGAGGTAGTGCTCGTCAACGATGGCAAGCTCACCGTTGCTGCATCGCTTGACTTCCCGCCGTTCGAGAACCTAGAGGGTGAAGAGGCAGTTGGCTTCGAAGTGGACATGATGAAGGCGCTCGCAGAGCAGATGGGCCTTGAGGCTGAGTATCTGCCCTCTACGAAGTTCGACACCATCATCCCGCTCATCAGCGCTGGCGGCAAGGCTGATGTTGGAGTGTCTGGCTTCACCATCACAGAGGACCGCAAGAAGGAGATCGACTTCACAGACGTTTTGATCGATTCCAATCAAGGCGTCGTCGTGAACCCTGATTCTGGCTACACCAGCGCAGATGACCTTGCTGGCAAGACCATCGCTACCCAAAGCGGCACCACTGGCTATGATTGGGCTGTTGAGAACATCCCGAACGCCAATGTGGTTCCCTACGATGAGATGACAGCGGTCTTCAGCGCTCTTCAGAGCAACCAGGCTGATGCTATCGTGGCAGACCTCCCGGTGGTGCAGTACTACGTGACGAATGCATACCCTGAGATGCAGATCATCGAGGAGATCCCAACAGGTGAGCAGTACGCTATCGTCGTCAGCAAGGACAATCCGAAGCTGACCGAAGAGCTGAATGCTGCTCTGGAAGAGCTCAAGGCGAATGGCAAATATGATGAGATCTATGCGAAGTGGTTCGGTGAGTCTGCGCAGTAAGGATATCCTCTCAGCGTCTAAGGGCGAAGGTCTTACCTTCGCCCTTATTGTTGTGTCTTTGGCGCTTACCCTCTGCACCTTGTTGCCCGCGCAAGCATTCGGGCTCACAACCGAGAGGTTCACAGCGAAGAGCAATCAAGATGGTGCCGATGGCATCATGGGCGCAACGGATACGCGCATCACATGGCAAGGGCAAGCTGATGAGGGCGAATCCCTCTCTTCAGTGACCTTGACGCTGCCTGAAGGCTCAGTGCTCCCAGCTGACGGCACCACGGTGACCGTACTGGATGGCCTCAAGCGCCTGAGCGTCCCCAGCTCGGTTGCGTCTGAGGGTGAGAGCGTGACCGTCACATTCGATGAGCCAACGCCTGCAGGCACCATGGTGATGCTAGAGCTGAACAATGCACGCTTCCCCGTAGAGGGCGGCACGTTCTCAGTGACTGGAACATACACTGATGCTGCGGGGCAGAGCTCAGCCATACCGGATGGTGGCAAGACCATCGAAGTCACGGGCACCACTCCACAAGAAGAGCTTGCGGTCTGGCTTGGAGACCAGCCATGGGTGGAGGCTTGGAACTCGAATAAGTTCCTGCATCTGTTCTTCGACCCCACCATAGTGGTGACTGCAGCACCTGCCATATTCTTCGGCTGGCTTCTGGCTTTGGCGCTGGTTGCCATCAGCTTTCCCTTGGCCATACCGCTTGGCCTTTGCTGGAGCTTCTTGCGCATGGCGAAGAACCGCTTCTGCCGCGCCATCGGCTCCATCTACATCAACATAGTCCGCGGAACGCCTCTGTTCTTGCAGATATACATCGCATTCTTTGGATTGCCCCTCTTGGGCATCCAGATGGATAACTTCGTGCTTGGCATCATCGTGCTGGTCATGAACTCCAGCGCCTACCTTGCTGAGATCTTCAGGGCTGGCATCCAGTCCATCAACAAAGGGCAGTTCGAAGCATCCAGGAGCCTTGGCATGAACGGGGCGCAGACGATGATCTTCGTCATCATCCCGCAGACATTCCGCCGCGTGATCCCAACCATGACAAGCGAATTCATCCTGATGTACAAGGATACGTCGCTTCTGGCTGCGGTGGGCGTCATGGAGATCATGATGTACTCGAAGACCATCACTGCTGCAACCGGCAATGTCACGCCCTACATAGTTGCTGCTTTCTTCTACCTGATAGTCACCATCCCTCTGACCAAGGTCATCAATCATATGGAAGTGCGCTTGGTCAGCGGCAGGCCCAAGCACCGCAAGAACAACAACTTACCTGAGAAGACGCCACCCGCCATCTCGGGCACCGTGGGTGCTGTAGCGGCAGAGGGAAGCGAGGCAGACGTCGTCAAGACGCTGCGCATGAGCGAAGGCTTCGCGGCAGGTCCTCAGGTCCACGCGAAGGATTCCTTCGGTATGAAGATGAAGGGTGGGAAGTGATGTCAGAGCCGGTCATCCGCATACAGGATCTGGTCAAATCCTTTGGTGACACTGAAGTCTTGAAGGGGATCAATCTGGAGGTCAACAGGGGAGAGGTGGTAGTGGTCCTGGGGCCTTCGGGCTCTGGCAAGTCCACCATGCTCAGGTGCATCAACCGTCTTGAGACCCCTACCAGCGGCCATATCTGGTTCGAGGACATAGATGTGTGCGACAAGCATACGAATCTGAACGAGGTGCGAAGCCGCCTTGGCATGGTGTTCCAGAGCTTCAATCTCTTCCCGAACCTCACAGCCAAGAAGAACGTGATGCTAGCACAGCGCAAGGTGCTCAAGAGGTCCGCTGAGGAAGCGGAGAAGATCGCTCAAGAGCGCCTGGCTGAGGTTGGCATGGCTGACAGGATGGATTACAAGCCATCTGAGCTCTCAGGCGGACAGCAGCAGCGCGTTGCCATCGCACGCGCACTTGCCATGAACCCGCACGTGATGCTCTTCGATGAGGCCACCAGTGCGCTCGATCCTGAGCTCGTGCGCGACGTCTTGAGCGTCATGAAGTCCTTGGCGAAGGAGGGGATGACCATGATAGTGGTCACCCATGAGATGGGCTTTGCGCGCGATGTTGCGGACAGGGTGGTCTTCATGGATGGCGGCGTCATCGTGGAGGAGGGAACGCCTGAAGAGGTGTTCGATCATCCGAAGTCCACTAGGACGAAGGACTTCTTAGGGCATATCTCTTAAGCTAGCACTGGATCTGGTCATCTCAAGGTAAGGAGCTATATCAGCATGAGCATACGCCTGCGTGATTTCTCTGATGTGAGCATCGAAGATTACGATGCAGTGGTCGTTGGAAGCGGTTTCGCTGGCGCCGTGTGCGCGCATGAGCTTGCTGAGCGAGGCGGGAAGCGCGTGCTCGTGCTTGAGAAGCGCCCTCACATCGCTGGGAATATGTATGACGAATACGATGAGGCAGGGATCTTGGTCCATAGGTATGGGCCGCATATCTTCCACACCGGCAACCAAGAGGTGTTCAACTATGTTCGCCAGTTCACAGGCTGGATCGCATATCAGCATCATGTTCTAGCTGATTGGTATGGCACATACATGCCCGTGCCCTTCAACAAGAACTCCATGGACATAGCCTTCGGTGAGGAGAAGGCGCAGGGCTTGATCCAGAAGATGGTGGATAAGTTCGGAGACGAGCGCAAAGTGACCATCACAGAGCTTCGCGAATCTGATGACCCAGAGCTTGCCGAGGTGGCTGACTTCGTCTATGAGAATGTCTTCCTCTACTACACGCAGAAGCAATGGGGGCTCACGCCTGATGAGGTGGACCCTTCAGTCACTGCTAGGGTGCCGGTCTTCATCTCGCGTGATGACAGATACTTCCAGGACGCATATCAAGGAATGCCTGCGGCAGGTTATACGGAGCTCTTCAATGCCATGCTGGATTCTGACAACATCGATATCTGCTTGAGCACCGATGCCGTGAGCGTCTTCGACCTTGAGTTCAAGGATGATTCTGAAGATGCTGCACTTGAATGCATCAAGATCAAGGACCGTGAGTTCACGGGCCCCATCATCTATACGGGTCCTTTGGATGAGCTGTTCTTGGGCAGGTTCGGCAGGTTGCCGTACAGATCGCTTGACTTCGTCTATGAGACATACGATGAGGAGTACAAGCTCCCCTGCGCTACCGTGAACTTCACCGTGACGGAAGACTACACGCGCATCACGGAGTTCAAGCGCTTGACTGCGCAGCGCTCAGACAAGACCACCATCATGAAGGAGTACTCAAGGGCCTATGAGGACCCTGATGCTCAGATCCCTTACTACGCCATCATCAATGATGAGAACAACGCGCATTATGAGCGCTATAGGGACCTCACTCGCACCCTGCCGAACTTCTATCCGCTTGGTAGGCTTGCTGAGTACAGGTACTACAACATGGATAAGATCATAGAGCTTGCCTTGAAGCTATCAAGAGAGATCCTGGCAAGCGAATAGGACAGCACCAAGGAGCTCAAGATGCAGCCCACCATCACATATGGAATCCCGTGCTACAACTCTGCTGAGTACATGGACAAATGCGTGCAGTCGCTTCTGGATGCAGGTGGTTCCTTGGAGGTCATCTTGGTGGATGACGGCTCAACGGATGATGGACGCACTTGGGATCGCTGCCAGAAGTGGGAGGAGTCGTACCCTGGCGTCATCAAGGCTATCCATAAGGAGAACGGCGGCCACGGATCGGCTGTGAACTGCGCGCTTGAGAACGCCACCGGCCTCTACTTCAAAGTGGTGGATTCAGATGATTGGCTTGACAAGGATTCCATGCAAAAGGTCATGGAATACCTTCAAGGGCAAGCTGAAGCTGTTGATGGGAACCAAGATGTCACAGACATGGTCATCGCGAACTATGTCTACGAGAAGGTCTTGGAGAACAAGCGCACCGTGATGGATTACGTTGGCATCCTCCCAGAGGGCAGGGAGTTCGGCTGGGAAGATGTGGGAACCTTTGGGAAGTCGCACTACCTTCTGATGCACTCCGTCATATACAGAACGGCTCTTCTGAAGGACATGGGGCTCAAGCTTCCCGAGCATTGCTTCTACGTTGACAACGTCTTCGTATATGTCCCTCTGCCTCATGTGAAGACCATGTACTACCTGGATGTGGATATGTACAGGTACTTCATCGGACGTGAGGATCAATCCGTCAATGAAGCCACCATGATGAAGCGCATAGACCAGCAGCTTCGCGTCACCAAGACCATGATAGATGCGGTGGACGTCATGGAGGTCACACCTAGGAAGCTTCGCAAATACATGGAGAGCTATCTATCCATGATGATGTGCATCTGCTCTGTGTTCTTGCGCATGAAGAACACAGAAGAGGATAACGAGAAGCTTGCTGATGTCTGGGATTACCTGCATGATGCCTCATCGCCGCTCTATCGGCGCATCCGCACCAATGTCTTGAATGTTGGGACGAACATGCCAACTGAGCTGGGCAGGCGCGCAGGCCTATCTGGCTATCATCTGGCTCAGAGGATCTTCAAGTTCAATTGATATCAAAAGCGCAGGTACAGCGCTAGCGCTCAGAGGCCAAGAAGAACAGAGCCATGGTGCCTGGACCTGAATGGGAGCCTATGACGGGATCAACATAGTTGATGACTATGTCCTTGACGCCGAAGCGCTCTCTGACAAGCTCAGCCAGGTACTCAGCATCCTCTATGCAATCCCCATGCGTGATGAAGACCGTTTGATCCTCCACCGGCGCTGTGGCTGTTTGCTCCATGTGCTTCACCAGCGCGTTCAATGACTTCTTACGACCGCGCACCTTCTCAAGCGGGATCAGATGCCCCTCATCATCAACGTGCATGACGGGCTTGATGTTGAGCACGGTCCCAGCCCATGCGCTGGTCTTGGTGACGCGCCCTCCTCGGAAGAGGAACATGAGGTCATCTACGGTGAACCAGTGGGCAAGGTGCAGCTTGTTGTCCTCTAGCCACTGCTTGACCTCTTCAAGCGATGCGCCATCTTCGCGCATCTGAGCCGCATACCAGACGAGGAGGCCTTCGCCCAGAGAAGCAGCAAGCGTGTCAACGGATGCCAAGGTACGGTCAGGGTATTCCTCCGACAATGACTTCATCAGCAGGTCTATGGCTTCATATGTGCCGGACAGACCGCTTGAGAATCCGATGTAGAGCACGTCATCGCCAGCATCCAGGATCCCCCTGAGCGCGGCATCTGCATCATTCAGGTTGGGGAGGGAAGTGGTGAACACCTTGCCTTCGCGCATCATCTCATAGAACTTAGAGAGATCGGTCTTCTCTCCCTTGAGATAGCTTTGGTAGTGCTCATCGCCCACGCTGAACGTGAGCGGGAATATATGGAGACCGAATTCATCGATCATGTCCTCTGGGAGATTGCAGCAGGAGTCAGTGACTATCCTATAACCCATGTTAGCTCCTCATATCTTGCCGCTTGTTCCAAGCATCGCATTCGCTGTCCATCATATCAACAATCTTCACACTGCAACTTCGCCATCCACTATACTAATCCACTGCTTTTCCCAATCGTTTACTTGCAGTGAAGAGGCGCTTTCAGATGGCAGATTACAAAGATACGATGATCCTTCCGAAAACGGATTTCCCCATGAGGGGGAACCTTCCCACCAACGAGCCGAAGAGGCTTGAGGTCTGGGAGAAGAATAAGCTGTATTGGAAGGTGTTGGAGAAGAACGCAGATGGCACGCCATTCGTCTTGCACGATGGGCCGCCGTATGCGAACGGACCCATCCATATCGGGCATTCCTTCAACAAGATCCTAAAGGACTTCGTGAACAAGAGCCATGCGCAGCGTGGGTACTTCACGCCATACATCCCTGGGTGGGACTGCCACGGACAGCCTATCGAGCACATGGTGGAGAAGACGCTTGGGCCTGAGAAGATGGCTGAGACGTCATTGCCTCGCCTTCGCGAGCTATGCCGTGATTGGGCTACGAAGTACGTGGACATCCAGCGCGAGGGCTTCAAGCGCTTGGGCGTGAATGCGGACTGGGAGCATCCGTATCTCACATACACGCCTGACTATGAGGCAGGCAATGTGGAGCTCTTCCGTGATATGTATCTCAAGGGCTCCATTTACAGGGGCAGGAAGCCCATCCATTGGTGCATGAGCTGCCATACGGCCCTTGCTGAGGCTGAGATCGAATATGGCGATGAGACCTCGCCATCCATCTACGTTGCGTTCAAGTTGGACTCAGTGCCAGGCGTGTTCGAAGCGGCGGGTGCCAAGCCTGAAGCGTACATGCTCATCTGGACCACCACTCCATGGACGCTGCCGGCGAACACAGCTGTGTCATTGGCGCCTGATGCCGATTACGTCATGGTGAGCGCAGAGGGCAAGCAATTCATCTTGGCAGAGGACCTGGTGCATCAGGTTGCGGGCGTTGCAGGTTGGGAGGACTTCTCCATCTTGTCTGACGCTGATGGCGAGTACGTTCGCGTCAAGGGCAAGCAGCTCTGCGGTCTCACCTATACCGCGCCCATCAGGCAGGACCTGAAGGGCACCGTGATCTACGGAGACCATGTCACGCTGGATACCGGTACGGGGGCCGTGCATACAGCTCCGGGCCATGGTCAAGATGACTATTTGGTCGGCCTTGAGTTCGATCTGCCCATCCTCATGCCGGTTGATGACAACGGAGTGCTCACAGATGAGGCAGGGCCGTTCGCGGGTCTTGATGTGAATGAGGCCAACCCCAAGATCATCGAGTGGCTCAGAGGCCAGGGCACCTTGGTGGCTGAGAAGGAGATAGTGCACTCCTATCCGCATTGCTGGCGCTGCCATAAGCCGGTGATCTTCCGTGCAACAGACCAGTGGTTCGTGTCAATGGATGCGAATAGCCTTCGTGAAGAGGCGCTCATAGCCATCGATGAGAAGGTCCGCTGGATCCCGGATTGGGCTAAGCGCCGCATCGGGGCGATGGTCTCCGACAGGCCTGACTGGTGCATCTCTCGTCAGAGGTCATGGGGTGTTCCCATCCCCGTGTTCAAGTGCAGCAAGTGCGGATCCACTGTTGCAACGAAAGAGACGTTCGATGCTGTGATAGACCTCTTTCAGCGCGCGGGGTCTGACGCGTGGTTCACGGAGGATCCGAAGAGCTATCTGCCCGCTGGAACGAAGTGCGAGAAGTGCGGGTGCGCGGACATAGAGCCTGAGCATGACATCCTGGATGTCTGGTGGGAGTCGGGCGTATCCCACACAAGCGTGCTCCGCCATAGGGAAGCCGAAGGCGTTCGCTTCCCGGCGGACCTCTACCTGGAGGGATCTGACCAGCATCGCGGATGGTTCCAGTCATCGCTCCTCACTAGCATCGGGGATTATGGCGTGGCTCCATACAAGGCGGTCATGCATTGCGGCTTCACAGTGGACAAGGACGGGAAGAAGATGTCCAAGTCCTTGGGCAACGGGATAGACCCAGCTGACGTCATCGCGAAGTACGGCGCTGACGTCTTGCGCCTCTGGGTGTCAAGCGTGGACTTCTCGCAGGATGTCCGCGTGTCTGATGACGCCTTCAAGAGCACGTCTGACAGCTATAGGCGCATGAGGAACACCTATAGGTTCCTCCTTGGAAGCTTGGATGACTACTCACGCGATGATGCGGTCAGCTCATGGGATGACCTTGAGCCGCTTGACAAGTGGATGCATGTTCGCACGCTTCGCCTGTTGGATGAAGTGACCAAGGCATATGAGGGCTATAAGTTCCATCAGGTGTATCGTGCGGTGTATGAGTACATCGTGAATGACCTCTCTGCCGTCTACATGGAGGCTACGAAGGATAGGCTCTATTCGGAGGCGGCGGGATCTCCGCGCAGGCGTGCGGTGCAGACCGTCCTGGCCAACGTGCTAGAGGTCATGGTGCGCATCTTGGCTCCTGTCCTCTCGTTCACCACAGATGAGGTCTGGGAGCATTACCCGAAGGGCATGATGGAAGGAGGTCGCCCGTTCAGCGTGCAGCTAGCTGGCTGGCCGAAGGCAGATGAGTTCATCCCTCATATCCCAGAGGGCGCGGCAAGCTCCACAGAGGCTGAGTTCAGCACCCTCCTTGAGGTCAGGGACGTGGTGACAAAGGCGCTTGAGGATGCGCGTGACGCTCAGACCATCAAGAAGAGCCAAGAGGCTGCCGTTGAGCTCGCGGCTCCTGCTGACATCAAAGAGATGATAGAGAAGCAGCCAGCAGGGATGCTGGAGGAGATGCTGATCGTGGCATCCATCGACGTGAAGCCAGGGGATGAGCTTGCAGCTTCAGTGACCCACACCACGCTTGGGAAGTGCGAGCGTTGCTGGAATCATAGGGAGCTTTCGCAAGATGCCGGGTATGAGGATATCTGCGTCCGCTGCGAAGAGGTGGTCAAGGGCCTTTCATGATGCATATGAGGGCGAAGCGGATCGCATTCATATGCATCGCGCTCATCTGGCTGGCATCTGATCAGCTGAGCAAGCTCGCGCTTGCAGGCGTTGCGGAGGGGGAGGTCCTCTACCGCTCACCAGTTGGCCTATTCGATATCGTCCTAGTGCATAACACCGGTGCTGCTTGGGGCATGTTCTCTGGTGCCCAAGCAGTGCTTGGGGTGGTGTCTGTGCTGGTGTGCGCATGCATCGCCATCTATGTGCTGGGGTTTGCGAAGAGGATTCCATGGGTTGGCGCAATTGGGCTCTCGCTCGTCTTCGCAGGCGGTATTGGTAATGCCATCGACAGGTTCTGGCATGGCTACGTCATAGATTTCATCTCGTGCGCATTCGTGGATTTTCCGGTGTTCAATGTTGCGGACATCGGGGTCACAGTGGGAGTTGTGCTGTTCATCATCTCTATCCTCATAGAGGGCAGGGAGGTGAGCGATGGGACGGCAGATCAGCCACATTGCAACTGATGCAGACGACGGCAAGCGCATTGATGCGGTGCTGGGCAGCATCTCTGCCGTCAGGAGCCGAAGCCAAGCAGCCAAGGCCTGCGATGAGGGACGCGTTCTTGCGAACGGGGTTCCTGCTAGCAAGAAGCAGCTGGTAAGCGCTGGGGATGTGCTGATCGTTGAGCTGCAAGATGAAGGGGAAGCGCTCGCTCCTGAGCCAATTGACCTGGATATCCGATATGAGGATGAGGACATGCTCGTCTTGTCCAAGCCGGCTGGCATGATCACGCATCCATCCCCTGACCACTCAAGAGGCACGCTTGCCTCTGCGCTCCTGTACCGTTATGGATGGGATGGGCTTTGCAATGTGCAGGGGGACGAGGATCGCCCGGGCATCGTGCATAGGCTTGATGGGGATACCAGCGGCCTCATGCTTGCCGCCAAGAGCGATGAGGCGGGCTATGCGCTGATGGATGCCATAGCCACGAAGTCAGTGGACAGGAGATATCTGGCGCTCGTGCATGGTGTGGTGTCCGTTGACTCAGGGATGATAGATGCTCCCATAGAGCGCCACCGTACAGACAGGATGAAGATGGCCGTTGGAGATGGCGCAAGCGCACGCGATGCCATAACCACCTTCAAGGTCTTGGAGCGCTTCGAAGCTGGAGCCAAGGATAACGGATACTCATTGATAGAATGCAAGCTCTACACTGGTCGCACCCATCAGATCCGCGTGCATATGCAATACGTGAAGCACCCCATAGTGGGTGATGCAACATACACCTCATATGCGCCCAAGGACCCGTCTGCTTCATTGGGCCTCAAGCGTCAGTTCCTGCATTCATATAGACTTGGCTTCGCTCACCCCATAACCGGCTTGGAGATGGGCTTCGCAGACGGCTTGCCGGATGATCTTGCATCCGTGCTGGATCAGCTCAAGCCCCGGAGCGCTGGCGTCACGGATAGTGGATCAGAAGCGTACGAACTGCTGGAGATGGGAGAGTCATGAGGATCCTCATTGGAGTAACGGCATGCATCGCTGCTTATAAGGCAGCTGAACTAGTCCGCGCATTCCAGAAGGCGGGGCACGGGGTTAGGGTGTGCATGACTGAGAACGCTCAAAGCTTCGTTGGCCTCAGCACGTTTCGTGGGCTTTGTCAGGGCCACACAAAGGTGAGCATGTTCGAAGACGATGACCCTATCCCTCACATCCATCAAGCTGAGTGGGCTGATGCACTGGTCATTGCTCCTTGCACGGCTGACGTGGCAGCGAAGATGGCGTGCGGAATAGCTGATGACCTGCTCACGTCAACTGTGCTGGCATGCACATGTCCCATCTTCGTGGCACCCGCCATGAACCTTCATATGTACGAGAACCCTGCAACGCAGGAGAATCTGCGAACACTGCAAGAGCGAGGCGTACACGTGATATCACCGGATTCAGGCTATCTGGCATGCGGCGATGTGGGGCCGGGGAAGCTCCCTGATCCAGATGACATAGCTGAGCTAGTCCTAGGGCATATGACAGCTGAAGGGCCCCTCTCTGGGAAGCGAGTGTTGATCACATCCGGTCCTACCGTGGAGCCGATAGATGCTGTGAGATACGTTTCCAACCATTCAAGCGGGAAGATGGGGGCGGCCATCGCGAAAGCGGCTGCAGATGCAGGCGCCTCCGTCACTGTGGTGAGCGGCCCTGTGTCGCTTCGCTACGATGAGCGAGCACAGGTGATGGATGTTCGCACTGCTCAAGAGATGCTCGATGCATGCAAGGGCGCGTTCGCAGATGCTGATGTTGCCATCTGTGCCGCCGCTGTTGCTGACATGCGCCCTGAGAACGCCTCTGAGAAGAAGCTGAAGAAGGGGAGGGATGATGAGCTCCTCTCTTGCATCCGTATGGTCAAGAATCCAGACATCCTGGCGTCTCTTGGCGCTGCTAAGCGGCCAGACCAGATAGTAGTGGGCTTTGCGGCAGAGACCGATGATGTCTTGGAGAATGCAAGGAAGAAGCTTCAGGAGAAGGCTTGTGACATGATCGTTGCGAACGATGTCAGCAAGGATGTGTTCGGCTCTGACGAAGACGCTGTGACATTGATCACGTCATCAGGTTGCGAGACACTGCCAAGGATGTCAAAGGCGGATATCGCGAAACAGTTGATGAAGGCGATTTTGGATCTTCAAAAGAACAAGCCTGGAAGATGATGTCTCCCAGGCTTGTGTTGTTGCTGGTCGGGTTGACAGGATTTGAACCTGCGACCCCTTGACCCCCAGTCAAGTGCGCTACCAAACTGCGCCACAACCCGTTATCAGTGCTGCTAGCGATGAGCAGCTTGCATATGATAGCGTTACCTAAAGAAGCTTTCAAGTGAGAATAAGCTGAATCGGTACACGCTATGAGGTCATTCGGATGCCAACATAGACAGCGTTCTCAGGAAGCCCGTCTATGCTGTATATCTTGTTCAACGGCAGCGCAGACACACGCCATGAATAGGTTCCCAGCTCTCCGGTGATGGAGCCCATGGTGTATGTATTGCCAGCACTGTCCTGACCGCTATCCTCTATGTTGGAATCTTGGAGGCCTTCAGCCGCTAGGGCGGATTGCACTGCAGCGTCCACGCTTCCTGAATGGAAGTCAGCGAAATGGACGACGATGTTGACGCCGTTCTCGCGATCCACCTGCATATCCCAAGATCCATTCAAGAGCTTGGCGGCATCAGATGCTGGAAGCTTATCAACGCCTGAGGCGTACATGACGCCCGCGTCCACGATATTGATCCCGTCTGGTAGCTTTATCAGCTCATAGAGCGAACGGCCCTCTATGGCTGGCACTTCATAGATGGTAAGTCCGGATGAGGTGAGCTCAGCATTGATGGACTCATTGTCAAGCGGCATCAGAGAATAGAGGTTCGGAAGATCATAGGGAACCTCTTGGGAGAGCGTCTCAGCTATGGATTCCTGCTGGCGCTTGGGCTCATTCATCATATCGTCGAAGTACCACCCCAAGAATAGAGCACCTATCAGCACGGCTGCAGCAACGAAGATGAGAGATCCTCGCTTGACGCTCTTGGGAAGCGTGATGGGTCTGCTCAGGGCATCTCCATTAGGATAGATGACATTGGAATCTGGGGACTTGCGATGAGAGCGTGCAGATGATGCATCATCATCCTTGAAGAGCTTGCTTCGCATGCCCTCAAGGAAGCTAGATGAGCCTTCGGCGCCTTCGACATCATCTCCAGAGATGATAGGGTGCTCGCCTGGTTCGCTCTGCAGCTCTCCTTGCTCGAGCTTTGCAACAGCTTCTTCCTTTGGCAAGGATCCATCCAGCTTGTCGTTAGATTCCACGTTGCTCCTCAATTTGATGACGCTGGGGATTATATCATTGGCTCACATCCAGCCTGTGATAGGGTAGATCCATGGACTTCACGATATTCACAACACCAGAGGCATGGATAAGCCTTGTAACGCTCACGTTCTTGGAGATCGTCCTTGGCGTGGACAACATAGTCTTCATCTCCATAACCACCAACCGCCTTCCTGAGGAGAAGCGCCATATCGGGCGAAAGCTCGGCCTTGCTGGCGCTCTCATCATGAGGTGCCTGTTCCTATGCTTCGCAAGCTGGTTGGTGCATATGACATACGTCCTGATAGACATCAACCTTGGCTTCTATCAGCACCCTCTGAGCATCAGAGACTTGGTCATGCTAGCGGGCGGTGCGTATCTCATATACAAGGGCATCATTGAGCTCAAGGAGATGCTGGCGCTCACTGAGGTGAAGGCAGAGACATCCCATGAGCATAAGCAGCGTCACATGATAGGCCTGGGACAGGCTGTAGGGACCATCATGATCATGGATGTGGTCTTCTCCATTGATTCGGTCATCACTGCAGTTGGCCTGGCTGAGCATCTGATGGTGATGATATTGGCAGTGATCATCGCAATAGTCATCATGATGGTCTTCATCGACCCCATCTCTGACTTCATCAACAAGCATGCTGAGATGAAGATATTGGCGCTGGTGTTCATAGCTGCCATCGGAGTGCTCTTGGTGCTGGATTCCCTGGGCATCACAACGGGCATAGAGGTATTGGACATGCACCTGGAGAAGCTGATGGTCTATTTCGCCATGGTGTTCGCCATAGTGCTAGAGCTGATCCAGATGCGCTACAACTCCAACCTTGCCAAGTATCGCGAAGAGCATATGACAGAAGAAGGTCACGGTCCTCAGGAATAGGCCTTGACGCATTCCTCTGATACCACGAACCTTGCAGCCTTCGGCATCACCCTAGCTGCGAATGGGGTCATGAGATCCGTTGATTCGCCATCGAACTCCATGGGAAGCGCGGGGTCAGCCTTGACGCCAACCTCTTTCGCGCGAAACACCTCGAAAGCATCTGCGCGCTCTGGGAACTCGCCATTCCTGTCGAGGATGGCAGCGAAGAGAGCCGGTATCAGCCCGAATGCGTCTTTCGTGCGCAGCACTACCACATCCAGAAGGCCATCACGCGGCTTGTTCTCGTGTATCACAGGCACATCGAACTGGATCTTCGCGAAGTTCACGATGAGGACCCCAACGCCAGTGCATATGGTCTCCTTGCCATCAAGATCCAGCGTGAAGCGCGACACCTTTGGAAGCGCATTCGTGACGGCCGAGGTGAAGTAGGCCATCTGTCCCAGCAGGTGCTTTGAGTCTTGCGCGTCCTTCATGATGGAGGCGTCATATCCGGCGCCCGCTATCATCATGAATCCGTAGCGCGACCCGTCTTCGAAGATGACCTCGCCAAGGTCGAAGTCCATCACGCGTCCCTCTCGGAGCATGGTGGCAACAGCATGCGGCTCAGGCGGGCTCATGAGGTTCTGAGCGAGGAGGTTCGCGGTGCCTGTGGGCAAGGGTACGATGGGGATCCCGGTATCAGCTAGCAGATGCGCCACAGTGGAGAGCGTTCCGTCTCCGCCCGATGCCACCACGGCATCGAACCTGTCTGCATCGGCCAGAAATGTCCTGAGGTCAGTGGTGCCATCGCTAGAGCGGATGACGATCTCATCTCCGTCCTTGGCAAACGCGCGCATGAAGTCATAGACGGCACCTTCGCCTAAGCCAGATGCCAAGTTGTTGATGACCAACAGACGCATATGCGACTCCTCAAGCTTCGATGACTGATAGTATTATCCTCGAAATCAAGCCTGCAAGCGAAAGACATATGGCATTTGAGATACATCGATGACGAAAAGGGCCTGGCAAGGTTCATTGAAGAGGCGAAGCGCTCAGAGCTTCTGGCCATAGACACAGAGTTCCTGAGGGAGAAGACGTACTATCCGAAGGCGTGCCTGATCCAGGTCTCAACCGATGATCGCATATACATCATCGATCCGATAGCGCTTCCCGATGTATCTGCCATCGGAGTGCTCTTAGAGGATGAGGGCATCGTCAAGGTGTTCCATGCTGGAACGCAGGACATAGAGATCCTCCTACGTCTCACGGGCACCACCCCTTGGCCCATCTTCGATACGCAGATGGCAGCAGCTCTATTGGGATTCAGCCATCAAGTGGGATTGGGGCAGCTGGTCTCTACCATCTGCGGAGTGTCCCTCAAGAAGGCGGATTCGTTCACGGACTGGTCTAGGCGCCCTCTATCTGAGAGCCAGCTTGATTACGCTGCAGGAGATGTGGCCTTCCTGCCAGAGCTCTACATCTGCATGAGGGATATGCTCATCCAGAAAGGCCGAATGGATTGGCTGGATCCAGACCTCGAAGAGCTTGCAGACGCTGATCACTATACGGTAGACCCCAATGAGAGATTCCGGCACCTGAAACGCGGGAACCAGCTCACAAGAAAGCAGCTCTCCGCTGCGCGAGAGGTGGCTGCATGGCGTGAGAGGCGTGCGCAGTCATTGGATATCCCCAGGAAATGGGTGCTCTCTGACGAGCAGATAGTGGAGGCTTGCCGCAAGGAAGCGAAGAGCATAGATGACCTCTACATGATCAGGGGCATGCGCGAGAGGCTTCCGGTCAAAGATGCGCGTGAGGTCATATCCTTGATGGAGAAGGGCTTCCGCCTTCCTGAGGATGAATGGCCGGCACTTGATAGGGCATCTTCAAGCGAACCCAACGTGGACTTCGCGCTAGACCTCATGACAGCAGTCTCAAGGCTTGCCGCGAAGGAGAACGGGATAGCATTGCAGACCCTTGCGCCAAGCTCAGAGCTCACCAAGCTTGCTCGCGGACACGTGGATGAATGCATCCTCATGAAGGGCTGGAGGAAGAGGATCTTAGGGGATGAGCTCACCCGTCTATTGGCGGGAGATCTCATGCTCAGCCTTGACGGCGTTGAGTTGCAGATGAGCAACAAGCGATCTTCTCATGCAAAAGCCACTCGAACAAATGTATGATAGCCAGATCGTTGATGGGAGGCTCTTATGACGAATAGCTATTGGGCATTGGTGATAGTCACCTTGATCATCGGCTTGGCTGCTCAAGGTTATGTGAATAGCAAGCTGAAGCGGTATTCGAAGGTGAGGGCAGCGAATGGGCTCACAGGGGCTCAGATGGCATCGAAGATGCTCGCTTATTACGGGATTAGCAACGTTGAGATCCGTCCCGGCGGCCCTGGTCAAGACTTCTTCGATCCAAGGACGAACACCGTGACGCTCTCGCCTGAGGCCTACGGATCCAACTCCATCACGGCAACGGCAACGGCGTGCCATGAGGTTGGGCATGCGTGCCAATATGCTCAAGGATACACGCCGATGAAGGTGAGGGGAGCCATCGTGCCTGTGGCCAACCTGGCCTCCAACGCATGGATATTCCTGCTTTTGATAGGCATATTCATGAACTTGGCAGGGCTCATCTGGGCTGCCATCATCATGTATGCCGCAGTGGTCCTCTTTCAGTTGGTCACTTTGCCAGTCGAGTTCAACGCCTCGCGTCGCGCCATGGCCTATATGCAAACTGTTGGGCTTCCTCCGCAAGAGCAGAAGGGCGCATTCGATGTCCTTAGGGCATGCGCATTCACATATCTAGCGGCAGCGCTCACATCCATCTTGCAGCTTCTCTGGCTGCTCGGTCAGAACAGGGATTAGCCCATGACCGAAGGCAAGCCAGAGGCCATCTCCGTAGCCAATGCGTTGAGCATCGCAAAGGGAAGGCTAGAGGGCATAACCGTACGGATAGTAGGGGAGGTATCTGAGCTTTCCAACAAGCCAGGATACGCCGCTGTCTACTTCACGCTGAAGGACAAGGATGAGAAGGCGGTTCTTCCTTGCCTCATGTGGCAGAACCGCTTCAAGTCATCAGGCGTGCAGCTGAAGATCGGTGACCTGGTGGATGTGACGGGCCGGTTCAGCCTCTATGCCGCCAAAGGCAGGATGAACTTCGATGTGTTCGCCATATCGCTGGCAGGCGAAGGTGACATAAGGCTGAAGATCGCAAACCTGGCCAAGAAGCTAGAAGCAGAGGGGTTGATGAGCGCGGCCTCCAAGCTTCCCGTTCCAACTTTGCCTCAAAGGATAGGGCTCGTCACCTCTCCAAGGGGTGCTGCCGTATACGACGTCTTGAGGACGCTCAGGAGGCGCTATCCACTAGCGCAGGTGTTGGTTGCAGGCGTGCCGGTTGAAGGCGCACAAGCACCCGCATATCTGATGAGTGGCGTGGATGCAGTGAGGGATGCAGGAGCTGAGGTCATCTTGCTTGTCAGAGGCGGCGGCTCTTTCGAAGACTTGATGCCATTCAATGATGAGGCTTTGGCCAGGCATATCAGGTCATTGGGAGTGCCTGTGGTCACGGGCATCGGGCATGAGCCAGACAACTCCATAGCTGATATGGTGGCCGATCTTCGCGCATCAACACCAACGGCTGCAGCAGAGGCCATATCACCTGCGCTAGCTGACATTGAAGACCAGCTCAGATCCTACGCCAGAAGGATGTCATCGGCCCTGCTCACGAAGGTCTCGCTTGCTTCCAAGCGCTTGCTGGAAGCGAAGGCGTCCGTTCCCTTCACAGACCCGATGTCCCTATTCCGTCGTGAAGGGCAAGAGCTGGATGATATGAGGGGCCGCTTGGAAGGCTCTTTGCTTGCCCCTGTCAGGCGGCGTGCGAAGAGGCTGGATGAGATGAGGCTATCGCTGGTGAAAGCTGGCCCTGTCATCTTGGGCGGCAGGTCTGTCGCTTTGGCAAGGGGCCTTGCGAAGATGATCAGCGTTGGCAATGCGCTCATCGCTCCGAAGCGCGAAGAGATGTCGGTCATAGCCGCACGCCTTGAAGGCATGTCGCCTTTGGGTGTGCTATCACGCGGGTATTCCATCACGTTCGCAGAGGATGGAAAGGTGATCTCTCGCATAGAGCAGACAACGCCAGGTCAGCGGCTAGATATCCGCGTCACAGATGGCAGCATCGGATGCATAGTGGATGATGTGCGTGGCTCTTGATGGGCCAGCATGGACGAGAGGAGATGCAATGGACGAGAAGGACACGTCACTTGAGCAGATATCCTTCAAGGATGGGATGCACAAGCTAGAAGAGATAGTCGCTCAGCTTGAGGGCGGAGACATGGAGCTAGAGGAGAGCCTCAAGCGCTATTCTGAGGGCGTGAAGCTCCTGAGCGTGCTGCAAGGCAAGCTTGATTCAGCTGAGCAAGAGGTGAAGGTGCTGATGGGTGAGCTGGAGAGCGCGCCTGAAGATGGCATCCAAGACACTACGCTTTCCAAGGCATGAGAGGATAGATGATATGACGCGCGAAGATGATTGCCTATTCTGCAAGATAGTCGCGGGAGATATCCCATCTGAGATCGTCTATGAGGACGATCGCGTGCTGGCGTTCAAGGACATCAGTCCCATGATGCCCGTGCATGTGCTGGTGATCCCAAAGGAGCATTACTCAAGCATAGATGCTGACATCGCCCCAGAGGATGCAAGCGCCCTCATGGAAGCCGTGTCAAAGGTGGCGCATGATCAGGGCATAGCTGAGAGCGGCTACAGGGTCATCACCAACGTTGGGGATGACGCATGCCAATCAGTGCACCATCTCCATCTGCATGTCCTGGGCGGAGAGAAGATGAACGACGGGGATCCTTCCGTTCGCTGACCTCCTTTCGCCGAATTCGGCAAATGCATGCACCCTGAGAGGGCTTTGAAGCCACGTGGCGTGGCATAGAATCATATGTGCAAGCCAAGCAGCAAAGGAGCCTCAAGTTGAACGTATTGGTCATCAACGCTGGTTCGTCCTCGCTCAAATATCAGCTCATAAACATTGAAGCGCAAGAGGTCTTGGCAAAGGGCATCTGCGAACGCGTCGGCTCAGATGAAGCGTTCCACAAGCATGGGATCGACGACAATGAGCTTGTGATAGATACCCCCATGAAGGATCACAACGATGCCATGGCGCTGGTCTTGGAGGCTCTGACATCTGGCCCCAACAAGGTGATAGATTCGCTTGATGAGATAGATGCTGTCGGGCACCGTGTGGTGCAAGGCGGCAAGTACTTCAGCGAATCAGCCTTCATAGATGATGACGTCATCCAGAAGATTGATGAGCTAGCTGAGCTGGCACCACTGCACAACAAGGCAGCTCTGATGGGAATATACGCCTGCATGGAGAACATGCCTGGCAAGCCCATGGTGGCAGTGTTCGATACCTCCTATTTCCAGACGCTGCCGCCTAAGGCCTATATGTATCCGCTGCCATATGAGTACTACGACAAGTACTCGCTCAGGAAGTACGGCGCGCACGGCACGTCTCATAGGTACATCGCAGAGCGAGCTGCCCAGTTCCTTGATGAGGACCTTGATGACCTTAAGATGATCACCTGCCATCTGGGAAATGGGTGCTCCATGACCGCCATCGACCATGGCATCGCTATCGATACCTCAATGGGACTCACGCCCCTTGATGGTCTCATGATGGGCACTAGGTGCGGGGCTGTGGATCCTGCCATCGTGCCGTTCCTGATGGAACATGAGGACCTCTCGTTCGATGAGGTCAATGATGTCATGAACAAGAAGTCAGGCCTTCTGGGCATCTCCGGCATATCCAATGACCTGAGGAGCGTCCGTGCAGCCTCTGAGGAAGGCGACGAGCGCGCACAGCTTGCCTATGAGATGTACTCGCATTCGGTCAAGAAGTATCTTGGTCAGTACATCGTTGAGATGGGTGGCGTTGATGTCATCGTCTTGACTGCTGGCGTTGGTGAGAACTGCGACAAGATGCGCCGCATGATCTTCTCCGGCCTGCAGCCTTTGGGGATAGTGCTAGACCTTGAGAAGAACAAGGCACGTGGTGGTGAGCGTGAGGTCTCAACTGATGATTCGAAGGTCCAGATCCTGGTGATCCCCACCAACGAGGAGCTCATGATCGCGCTTGACACCCTTGATGTGGTAGAGCACAAGCGCCTGAACGGAGAGCTGTAGGACAAGCTCAGGGATATCAAATGAGAAGGGGCAGGCTCTTCGAGCCTGCCCCTTCTTGATCCAGAGCGTCGAGATGAAGTTCGCTTCTTTAGGCTTGCTGGGCTTGGACGCAGGTGATGGCGGTGACGCCCACGATGTCATCAGCGCTGCAGCCGCGCGATAGGTCATTCACGGGCATGGCAAGGCCTTGGGTGATGGGGCCATAAGCCTCAGCCTTCGCAAGGCGCTGCACCAGCTTGTATCCGGAGTTGCCAGCATCCAGGTCAGGGAAGATGAGCACATTCGCGCGTCCTGCAACGGGGGAGTCAGGGCACTTGAGCGATGCAACCTCGGGGCAGAGCGCTGCATCCACTTGCAGCTCTCCATCAAGCGCAACGTCCCCGTCAAGCTCCTTGGCCATCTTCACAGCTTGTGTGACCTTGTCTGCATCGTCATTGCAGGCGCTGCCATAGCTTGAATGGGAGAGGAGCGCCACGTAAGGCGTGGTCTCCATGAGCGCCTCCCATGACTTGGCGCTGGACACAGCGATGTTCGCAAGGCCCTCAGCATCTGGATTCACGTTCAGCCCGCAGTCAGCGAATATGAACGTTCCGTTCTGGCCGTATTCGCAATCAGGCACTACCATCACGAAGAAGGAGCTCACCAGCGCGGCTCCTGGTGCGGTCTTCAGGATCTGAAGGCTTGGGCGCAAGACGTCGGCTGTTGAATGGCATGCACCAGCCACCATGCCGTCAGCATATCCAGCCTTCACCAGCATGACGCCGAAATAGAGCTCATCAGATATGAGGCCCTTTGCGTCCTCTTCTGTCATGCCCTTGTGCTTGCGCGCTTGGTAGAGCCCATCTGCAAGCTCATCCGCAATAGGGCTGCTAGCAGGATCCATGATGGTGATGGCGTCTGTTGTGGGAAGGACTGATGAGAGCGCATCCTCATTCCCTAGGATGATGACGTTCGCGAACCCTCTCTCAGCTATCTTGCATGCCGCATCTTGCGTGCGGGGATCAGAGCCCTCTGCCAGCACGATGGTCTTCTTGTCAGATGCCGCCAGAGAGAACATCTTATCCATGAACGCGCCCATGCGCACCTCCTTGTCTCGGTTGAAGACGAGTCTAGCAAAATTCGAAAAAGTCCCAAATGAGGGGTTACGGTTCGGTCGTATATACCGTATAGTGTGTCGAGTCTTTAAAAGCGGTACAGAGAGACCGACAAGGCATCATCGGCGCAGTTGCGCCCAGTTCGGTGGCTCTGTACGCACTCAACGAAGAAGGAGTGTGTATGGGCAACAATTCTCCCAACGTCAAATCTGTCTGTATGGATGCGCAAGACATCGATCGCGCTATCACGCGCATCGCGCATCAGATCCTTGAAGCGAACAAGGGTGCGGACAACATCGTCATCGTGGGGATCATCACTCGCGGAGACCTCCTGGCGAAGAAGCTCAAAGAGCGCATCAAGGAGATCGAAGGCGTTGACGTGCCGCTAGGCGCGCTTGACATAAGCTTCTATCGCGATGACTTCATGACGCACTTCGCACCCGAGGTCCACTCCACTGACATCCCATTCTCCATAGATGGCAAGATCGTCGTCCTGGTGGATGACATCCTCTACACAGGCCGCACCATAAGGGCTGCGCTGGATGCTCTCATGGACATCGGCCGCCCTGCCAAGGTGGAGCTTGCTGTCCTTGTGGACAGGGGCCACAGGGAGCTCCCCATCCGCGCTGACTTCGTCGGCAAGAACGTGCCCTCATCCTCTGATGAGAGCGTTCGCCTCTTCCTCGAAGAGGTTGACGGCGTTCCGTCAGCCGTTGACATACTTGAAGTAGAGACTGGTCAGCGCGCTGGAGCTGCACCGCTTCAGTTGAAGAAGGGGGAGTAAAGTGGGATTCGCGCACAAGCACCTGATAGATATCAAGGAATACTCCAAAGACGACATCATGCTCATGCTGGAGACGGCCTCCAAGTTCAAGGAGGTGAATGAGCGCAAGATCAAGCAGGTGCCAACCCTCAAGGGCGCAACCATAGTCAATATGTTCAATGAGCCCTCAACGCGCACCCGCTCCTCGTTCGAGATAGCGGAGAAGCGCTTGTCTGCGAACAGCTTGAACTTCGGCGGAAGCTCCACCTCAACGGTGAAGGGCGAGAGCCTCTCTGACACCGTTGAGACGCTCTGCGCTTACAAGATCGACATGATCATCGTGCGCGACAAGCACGCAGGCGTGCCAAGGAAGATCGCTGACCTGTCCGGCGTGCACGTCATAGACGCGGGCGACGGTAAGCATCAGCATCCCACCCAAGCGCTCCTTGACCTCTACTCCATCTGGGAGGAGAAGGGGTCGTTCGATGGCCTGAACGTTGGCATCGTGGGAGACATCGCACACTCAAGGGTCTGCGGATCCTTGCTCCCGGCTCTCAAGATAATGGGTGCGAACACGGTGGCCATAGCGCCTCCAACGCTCCTTCCTGCTCGTCCTGACGTCTTGGGCGCAGATGAGGTCACATCTGATATAGACGGAGTTCTTCCTGACCTTGACGTGGTCTACATGCTGCGCGTTCAACGAGAGCGTTTGGAAGGTGCGCCCTTCCCAAGCCTGCGTGAGTACAATGAGCTCTTCGGCCTCACCCGCAAGCGCGATTCTCTGATGAAGCCTGACGCCATCGTCTGCCATCCCGGCCCCATCAACAGAGGCGTTGAGCTTGACTCCTTCATGGCAGACCATCCAGAGCGCTCTGTGATCCTGGATCAGGTCTACGCAGGCATTCTGGTTCGCATGGCAGCTCTCTACCTACTCCTAGGAGGTTCCAACGATGGCATTGATGCTTAAAGGCGCGCGCTTGATAGACCCGCAAGTCGGGCTTGATGAGGTAGCTGACATCCTGATCAGGGATGGGAAGATAGTTGAGATCGGTCATGACCTCAAGATGGAGAAGGGTCAGACAAGGGACCTTTCGGGCAAGATCATAACGCCAGGCCTTGTGGACATGCATGTCCATCTGAGGGAGCCGGGGTATGAGCAGAAAGAAGACATCGAGAGCGGCACGCGCGCTGCAGCCCACGGTGGATTCACCGCTGTTTGCGCCATGCCGAACACTGACCCTGTCATAGATGACGCAGTGGGCGTGGAATACATCAAGGCTCGTGCGAAAGAGGTAGGGCACTCCCGCGTGATAGTGTCTGGCGCTTGCACCAAGGACCTCAAGGGAGAGATCCTCTCAGACATGGGATTCATGTACGAGCATGGCGTTCGTGCATTCACGGATGACGGACACGGCGTGCAGGATGCTGGCATGATGAGGCGCGTGATGGATTACGCATCTCAGTTCGACTGTGTTGTCATGCCGCATTGCCAGGATGATTCGCTGGTGGGCGAGGGTCAGGTCAATGAGGGCGAGTGCTCCACGCGCCTTGGCATGCTTGGATGGCCAGCTGAGGGTGAGGAACTGGAGATCGCGCGCGACATCGCGCTCTGCCGTCTGACTGGCTGCCCGCTGCACATCCAGCACATCACAACGGCACGCGGCCTTCAGATGGTCCGCGATGCGAAGGCAGAGGGGCTGCCGGTCACTTGCGAGGTCACTCCTCACCATATGTTCCTCACAGAGGATGACATAGATGACACGTACCCCACATCTCTCAAGGTGAACCCGCCTCTGCGCACACCGGATGATGCTGTGGCGCTTGTGGAGGGCGTGAAGGACGGCACGGTGGATGCCATCGTGACCGATCACGCACCTCACACGGATTGGGAGAAGGACCGCGAATTCGAGCTGGCTCCGTTCGGCATGATCGGGCTTGATTCCTCTCTTGCTGCTGTGCTCACCAACCTGGTGCACACAGACATCATCAGCTATGACAGGATGGTGGAGGTCATGGCGGTGAATCCGCGTGCGATACTGCGCCAAGAGCCAGTCAAGCTGGAGGCTGGAAGCACGGCAGACCTCACGGTCTTCGATCCGGATGCGGAATGGACGTTCGAGATATCAGACATCCGCTCCAAGGCCACCAATGCAGGTTTCCTGGGTCATAGCTTCAAGGGCAAGGCCACGGATGTGTACGTAGGCGGCTATGCCACGATGGAGGATGGTGTTGTCTGTGAGCCAGGCATCTGAGGCTCTCCTTGCGGGAACATCTAAGGATGTCTCAACGCCAGCGCTCCTGGTGCTGGAAGACGGGACATCCTTTGTGGGCATATCGTGCGGCGCTCAAGGCGAGGTCTTCGGAGAGGTGTGCTTCAACACATCCGTAGAGGGCTACCTTGAGATCCTCACTGACCCATCCTATTCAGGCCAGATCGTATGCATGACGTATCCGCAGATCGGCAACTACGGCGTCTCAGAGGATGACGTCCAGAGGGGCAGCATCGCCGCAAGGGGCATGATCGTTCGCGATATGTGCCGCACGCCTTCAAGCTGGAGATGCCAGGAATCCATGCCAGATCTCATGAAGCGCTCAGGTGTGGTGTGCATAGAGGGCGTTGACACGCGTTCGCTGGTCAGGCACTTGAGGGATGCAGGCTCCATGAGGGGAGCCATCTCAACGGTTGACCTTGACCCATCAAGCCTCCTTGAGAAGGTCAGGGCGTCTGCGGGGCTTGTGGGAGAGAACCTGGTGAAGGATGTCTCCAGGCCTGGGCAAGATGACATGCCGAACACGCCTGACGCGCATATCTTCGCAGTTGGGAAGGCGCCTTCATCCAGATATGAAGTGGTCGCCTATGACTGCGGAGCCAAGAATTCCATCCTCCAATGCATGGAGCGCGAAGGGATGCACATCACGCGCGTCCCGTGGGATGCTCCTGCAGAGAAGGTGCTGGCGATGGCGCCAGATGGCGTCTTCTTGAGCAACGGACCGGGGGACCCTGAAGCCGTTGGTGCCACCATAGAAGAGGTTGGAAAGCTCATTGGCAAGGTGCCCATCTTCGGCATCTGCCTTGGGCACCAGATGCTCGGCCTTGCGGCTGGCGGAGAGGCAACGAAGCTCAAGTTCGGTCATAGGGGCGGCAACCATCCTGTGCTCAATCTGCTGACAGGAAGGGTTGAGGTCACAAGCCAGAACCACGGCTTCGCCATAGGGTTCAACACATTAGGTTCGCTCATCCCTGAGGAGTCCGGCGGAATCTCAGAGAATTTCGATGACCTGCGCGAATGGATCGATCTTGGTATTGCTCCCGTTGTGATGAATGACAGGTTCGGTAGAGTCCGCCTCACTCATGTGAGCTTGAATGACGGAACACTCGAGGGCGCGCAGTTCTTGGATGTCCCAGCATTCAGCGTCCAGTATCACCCAGAAGCATCTCCGGGTCCTGTGGATAGCCGCTATCTATTCAGCGCATTCGCACGCCTCATGGACGGAGAGAGCGACGCGCTTGATATGGACATCGCGAAGATGCGCACAGCAAGCTGGGTCTTTGGAGGTGAGGGAGATGCCGAAGCGGCCTGATATCAACAAGGTCTTAGTGATAGGGTCAGGCCCCATCGTGATCGGTCAGGCCTGCGAGTTCGACTATTCGGGCGCTCAGGCTTGCAAGGTCTTGAAGGAGCAGGGCGTTGACGTTGTGCTGGTGAACAGCAATCCAGCAACCATCATGACAGACCCGGGGCTTGCGCAAAGGACATATGTTGAGCCTGTCACAGCTGATGCCGTCAAGGAGATCATCCAGAAGGAGCGCCCGGATGCGCTCCTGCCCACGCTTGGCGGGCAAACTGGACTCAACTGCGCTGTTGAGCTAGCGAAGTCTGGCATCTTGGACGAGCTTGGCGTTGAGATGATCGGCTGCTCGCTTGATGCCATCGAGCGCGGCGAGGACAGGAAGCTCTTCAACGAGTGCATGGAAGAGCTTGGGATAGAGACCTCGCGTGCAGGCTATGCCTACTCCGTTGAGGACGCCCTTGGCATCGTGGAGGATATCGGGTATCCCATAGTGATCCGTCCCTCCTTCACGCTGGGAGGCGCCGGTGGTGGCATCGCGCACTCAGAGGATGAGCTCATCCGCATCGTCTCTCAAGGCATCTCGCTCTCTCCTGCGGGGGAGGTGCTGGTGGAGGAGTCCATCGAGGGCTGGAAGGAGTTCGAGATGGAGGTGGTGCGCGACGCTCAAGGCAACGGCATCGTCGTCTGCTCCATCGAGAACCTGGATCCCATGGGCATCCACACGGGTGACTCCATCACTGTTGCACCTGCGCAGACGCTGACTGACATCGAATACCAGCGCATGAGGACGGCATCCCTTGCCGTCCTTGAGAAGATCGGCGTTCAGACTGGCGGCTCCAACGTGCAGTTCGCCGTGAACCCGAAGGATGGCCGCATGGTCATCATCGAGATGAATCCAAGGGTCTCCCGCTCATCAGCGCTGGCATCCAAGGCCACTGGTTTCCCCATTGCGAAGATCGCAGCGCTCCTGGCCATCGGCTTCACGCTGCCCGAGCTTGAGAATGACATCACCAAAGCATCCACTGCCTGCTTCGAGCCGGCGCTTGACTATTGCGTGGTAAAGGTCCCCAGATTCACATTTGAGAAGTTCAAGGGCACCGATGACACTCTCACCACGCGCATGAAGGCCGTGGGCGAGGTCATGGCCATCGGGCGTACCTTCGAAGAGGCACTGGGCAAGGCATTGAGGTCCCTTGAGGACGGACATGACGGCTTCGGGGGAGATGCAGCATCAGATGCTGAGGCTTCCATGAGCGATGAGGATCTCATGTCAGCCGTTGGCAGGCCAACTGCGGACAGGATCCATCATGTGGCAGAGGCGCTCCGGCGTGGGGTGAGCGTGGAGGACATCCATGAGGCGTCAGGCATAGACGAGTTCTTCCTCTACAGGATGGCTGACATCATCGCTGTGGAGCGCGCGCTTGCTGGCATGGAGCTGGAGGATCTGGACGCTGATGCGCTTCGCGTTTGCAAGTCATTCGGCCTGTCAGACGCGCAGATAGCTCACTTGACTGGATCTGATGAGAGCACGGTGAGGACCTGCAGGAAGGTTCTGCGCGTGCTGCCCGCCATGAAGACGGTTGACACATGCGCTGCTGAGTTCGAAAGCCAGACCGAATACCACTACAAGACATACGATGCGAAGGAGAGCGAAGGTTCCTCATCAGGCAAGCCAAAGGTCATGATCTTGGGTGCAGGGCCTAACCGCATCGGACAGGGGATAGAGTTCGACTACTGCTGCGTTCATGCGTCATATGCGCTCTCTGATGCAGGGTATGAGACCATCATGGTGAACTGCAACCCTGAGACCGTATCCACTGACTATGACACCTCTGACAAGCTCTACTTCGAGCCGCTGACGTTCGAAGACGTCATGGACATAGTGGAGGCGGAAGATCCGGAGGGCGTCATCGTGACGCTTGGCGGCCAGACCCCCTTGAAGCTTGCCAGCAGGCTTGCGGATGCTGGCGTTCCCATCATGGGCACGCAGCCTGAGGCCATCGATCTGGCGGAGGACAGGGACCGCTTCTCAGCCATATTGGATGATCTGGGCATCGCCTATCCTGCATCAGGCATGGCTTCTTCGCTCTCTGAGGCCAGATGCGTTGCAGACCGCATAGGCTTCCCGCTGCTGGTTCGCCCAAGCTATGTGCTGGGCGGCCGCGGCATGGGCATCGTCTATGACGGGGCCCAGCTTGAGCGCTACATGGAAGAGGCCACGAAGGTGTCCCCGGATCACCCGGTCTACCTGGACCGCTTCCTTGAGGGTGCCATAGAGGTGGACCTTGATGCGGTGTCTGATGGTGATGACGTATACATCGGCGCCATCCTAGAGCACATCGAGATGGCAGGCATCCATTCAGGGGACTCTGCCTGTTGCACACCTCCGTTCTCTCTGTCTGAGTCCGTGCAGCAGACTCTCATGCAGGCAGCGCGCCGCATTGCGAAGAGGATCGGAGTGAAGGGGCTCATCAACATCCAATTCGCCATAAAGGACGGGTTGGTGTATGTCATAGAGGCGAATCCAAGGGCATCGCGAACGGTGCCGTTCGCATCCAAGGCAACAGGCGTTCCGCTTGCGAAGATAGCAGCTAGGGTCATGGCAGGAGAGAAGCTCGCTGACATGGGACTGCCGCCTGACGATAGGCGTCTGGATCACTTCAGCGTCAAGGAGGCCGTCATGCCATTCGGGCGCTTCCCGGGCGCGGATACGGTGCTTGGTCCTGAGATGAAGTCCACTGGCGAGGTCATGGGCATAGCGCGCAACTTCCCGGTTGCGTTCGCCAAGACCCAGCTTGCAATAGACTATGAGCTCCCTTCATCTGGCAAGGTGTTCGTCTCTGTCTGCGACCACGACAAGCGCGCCTTCATGCCAATAGCAAGGGACTTCTCGCGCATGGGATTCAGCCTCGTTGCAACGAAGGGCACCGCGAACGCCCTTCGCGCTGTAGGGCTTGAGTGCGAAGTGGTGGATAAGATCCATGAGGGGTCATCGAACGTGCGTGACATGATCGCAAATGGTGAGATAACCCTAGTCATCAACACTCCTTACGGTCATGCTACAAGGGGCGACGGATATGAGATCCGCACCGAGGCAGTGCGCCGCGGCATCACGCAAGTGACCAATCTGGCAGGGGCTCAGGCGATGGCCGCAGCCATAGAGGTTGCTCAAGGGTCAGGCCTTGACACCGTTGCTTTGCAAGACCTGCCGCAGTGGGCATGACGTGAGATGATCAGGAGGTGAGATATGGGTCTTGAGGATTCATACGCGAAAGTGACATCCAACAGGCATCTTCATGGGCAGCTCTATCTGATGGAGCTTGATTGCCCATACGTTGCCGCGAACATACAGCCAGGGCAATTCATCCATATGGAGATACCGGATAGGCAGGCGAACATCCTTCGCCGCCCATTCTCCATATTCGACGCCGATGAGGATGCCGGCCGCATTGAGATCCTGTATCAATGCCTTGGGTCTGGCACTGATGCCATGGCAACCTGGGAAGAGGGGTTCTTGACGCGCATGATCGGCTGCATCGGGCGTCCTTGGGAGGTCCCATATTCCGCCAAGAGCGTGCTCTTGGTAGGAGGTGGCGTTGGTGCGGCGCCTCTGTTCCTGCTTGCTCGTCAGCTTGAAGAGAACGACGTTCAGACGGATGTGATCTTGGGGGCTGCAACAGAAGGGGCGCTGGTCTGCAGGAAGAGGTTCACGGACGTCTTCCAGTGCGAACCTTCCTGCTCAACAGATGACGGCACGTATGGAAGGGCCGGGTTCGCAACGGCTCTGGTGGAGGAGGCATTGGCCTCTGGTGCCACATATGACTACGCAGCCGTCTGCGGTCCAGAGCCCTTGATGCGCGCCGCGTCGAAGCTGCTCTTGGATGCTGGGGTTGCAACTCAAGTGTCCATGGAGAAGCGGATGGCGTGCGGTGTGGGTGCATGCCTATCTTGCGTGGTGGAGACAACGGCGGGCAAGAAGCGCGCATGCGTTGACGGCCCCATCTTCGATGCGGAGGATGTCGTATGGTAGAGCTTGGTGTGAGCCTAGGCTCCTTGCAGATGAAGAACCCCGTGACGGTGGCGTCTGGCACGTTCGCCGCAGGCCTTGAATACTCTGACTTCGTGGATGTGGCGAAGCTTGGCGCTGTGACAACGAAAGGCGTTTCGCTTCATGGCTGGGAGGGGAATGATTCTCCCCGCATAGCGGAGACGCCGTCTGGCATGCTGAACTCCATCGGGCTTCAGAACCCGGGCGTGGATCACCTGAAGGAAGTGGAGCTTCCGTGGCTTCAAGGCCAAGGCGCAAGCGTGATAGTGAACGTATCTGGGCACAGCGTTGAAGAGTACGTGGCCGTGATAGAGGCGCTAGAGGATGCGCCGGTGGATGCCTATGAGGTGAACATCTCATGCCCCAATGTGGATGCTGGTGGGATGACGTTCGGCTGCATCCCTGAGAGCGCCTCTGAGGTGACCGCGCTTTGCCGCAAGGCAACCTCGCGTCCGCTCATCGTGAAGCTCACACCCAACGTGACTGACATAGCGGAGATGGCACGCGCCGTTGAGGCGGCAGGCGCCGATGCCATATCGCTCATCAATACGCTCCTTGGCATGGCGATAGATGCGAAGAGCAGAAGGCCCGTGCTCGCACGCGTGGTGGGCGGCCTCTCTGGTCCTGCCGTGAAGCCCATTGCGCTTCGCATGGTCTGGCAATGCGCGCAGGCGGTTGACATCCCCATCCTTGGCATGGGCGGCATCTCAAGCGGTGAGGACGCCATTGAGTTCATGCTGGCAGGTGCCACGGCTGTAGCCGTTGGAACGGCCAACTTCTCTGACCCGCATGCCACCATGGATGTCATAGATGGCATCACGCGCTATTGTGAGGAGCAAGGCGTAACCGATGTGAAGGAGCTGATAGGGGGCTTGATTTGCTGACAGCATTCGACGATATCCCAAGATCTGACAGGGTGATCGTGGCCCTTGACTGCGAAGCGGACAAGGCCATATCCATAGCGTACCAATTGGCGGGCCGAGCCAAATGGGTGAAGATAGGCATGACGCTCTTCTACGCCTACGGCACAGACCTTGTGAAGATGCTCAAATCCAGAGGGTATGAGGTCTTCTTGGACCTCAAGTTCCATGACATTCCGCATCAGGTGCTAGGAGCGGCTAGGTCTGCAACCGAGACTGGCGCGGACATGATCACCATGCAGACAGTGGGCGGCGTGCCCATGATGCAAGCAGCTCAGAAGGGCGCCATAGAAGGGGCTGCGAAGATCGGTGCGGATGTTCCCGTCACGCTTGGCATCACCGTGCTCACGTCCATGGATCAGGAGACGCTTGCAGATACTGGCGTCATCCGCCCCATGCGCGAACAGGTCCTGGCTCTTGCAGGTCTGGCATCGTCTGCTGGCATCTCTGGCGTTGTGGCATCCCCTCAAGAGGCGCATGACCTTCGCGGGTTGTTGGGCCCTGATGCGTACATCGTCACTCCCGGCGTTCGCCCCAAGGGCTCAGCCAAGGGGGATCAGAGCAGAGTGGCCACACCATCTGAGGCATTCGATGCGGGCGCTTCGCATATCGTGGTGGGCCGCCCCATCACAGATGCGGACGATCCAGTTGCCGCCTTCATGGATATAGCTCAGGAGCTTGCATGAGCGGCAGAGGGAACCTGTTCGTGATATCTGGGCCATCTGGCGTAGGCAAGGGCACGCTGGTATCGATGCTCAAGGACGCAGAAGCTGCGTGGGTGTCGGTCAGCGCAACTACGCGCCATCCGCGCCCTGGTGAGGTGGATGGCGTTGATTATCTCTTCATGGACAAGCAGGATTTCCTGCACAAGGCGGATGACGGCGGCTTCTTAGAGTGGGCAGAGTACAGCGGAAACTGCTATGGCACTCCAAGAGATACCGTGGAGTCTCACCTGGAAGCAGGTGAGGATGTCATCTTGGAGATAGAGGTGCAAGGGGCGCTGCAGGTGAGGGGTTCCATGCCCGAAGCGCATCTGGTCTTCATAGAGCCGCCTAGCATGGAAGAGCTGGAGGCAAGGCTCCGCGGACGTGGGACGGAATCAGAAGAGGCTATCTCCAAGCGCCTTCAAGCGGCAAAGGTGGAGATGGATTCCAAAATGAAGTATGATTACGTGCTTGTTAACGATGACATCGAAAGCGCGTTCGAAGAGCTTCGTGGATACATGGAGCAAGAGCGCTAGATCAGGAGCGAAGATATGAGCATCATCAAGCCGGACATAGACGTGCTCTTGGAGGATGCAGAGAACGACAGGTTCCTCCTCTGCACCATGGCATCCAAGAGGGCGCACGACATCAACGACATGATGTGCGGGCAGCGCGATCGCGCCATCCAGCTGCAGTCTGCTATCGAGATAGCGCGTGCTGTGGATGCGAAGCCGCTCACCATGGCATTCAATGAGATAGCTCGCAAGGACGTTTCCTTCGATCCTGAGTCCATTGACCTCTAGGGTGAGATGGACCAAGAGTCAAGCTTCCAGCGGATCGTACTGATCCACTATCACGAGATAGGCCTGAAGGGGCACAATCGCTCCAAGTTCGAGAGCAGGCTATTGAAGAACGTAAAGGCGCTCAAGGGCGCCTTTCCATTGGTCACCATCCATAGGATCTCTGGCCGTCTCGTTGCGTTCCTTGAAGAAGGGACCTCCATTGAAGAGGCGCTTGCCTGTGCCGCCTTCATCTCTCGCATCCCTGGAGTTGCCAGGACGTCATGCGGGCTCAAATGTTCGCGGGATATGGACGCCATCTATGCAGCAGCCATAGAGAGCCTGGGCTTGGCAGAGCCATTCGAAAGCTTCAAGGTGCAGGCTAGGAGGTCTCACACTGACTTCCCAATAGACTCCATGACAATGAACAAGGACGTTGGGGCGGCGCTATGCGCTGCATTCCCAGAAAAGCGCGTGCAGATGAAGGATCCTGACGTCACCGTCCATGTTGAGGTCATCCAGAACTCAGCCTTCATCTACGCTCATAGCATGCCTGGCGTGGGCGGTCTTCCTGTAGGGAGCTCTGGCAAGCTGATGTGTCTTCTGTCTAGCGGGATAGACTCACCGGTAGCCCTTTGGCAGATGGCGAAGCGGGGTGCCAGATGCAGCGCCGTTCATTTCTCTGGCGCTCCAGAGACCAGCAACGCATCAGAGTACCTCGTTGATGACATCTCCCATGTGCTAGAGAAGACAGGCTGCATAGACAAGGTCTTCACCGTTGAGCTTGGCGCACACCAGCGACAGATATCGCTTGATTGCCCGCCGCAGCTGCGTGTCATCCTCTACAGGAGGCTGATGTTGAAGGTAGCAGAGCGCTTGAGCTCAGCTATTGGCGCCAAGGCGCTCGTGACAGGGGAGAGCTTGGGGCAGGTGGCCTCGCAGACGCTTGAGAACATCTGCTGCACTGACGCTGCCGTGAGCATGCCCATCCTTCGTCCGCTCATTGGCACTGACAAGCAAGACATCATCTCCACAGCGCATATGATAGGTACATATGAGATATCCACAGAGGATGCACCTGATTGCTGCACCTTGTTCATGCCAAGGTCTCCTGAGACGCACGGCAAGCTCTCTGTGGTAGAAGAGGCGGAAAGCGCCTTCCCAATTGATGAATGGGTGGATGAGCTTGCCTCATCTGCTAGATGCGTTGCCTACGAACAACCCAGATGATGGCAGATCCATGAAGGATGGTGGAAGAACCTTCATGGATATTCGAAGGACATTGGCAGATCCATGCTTGAAGATGACTGGATCTGCAACGCATGTGCGTTAGATCCGCATCAGATGAAGCTCCTATCCTCTTTCGAGTAGGCAGAATAGGAGGAGCTCATGTCCTTTCAAGAATACGCGGCGAATGCGTCCAGGAGCGTTCGCAGTCAGAGGTTGAAGCCTGTTGCCATAGCTGGCGCCGTTCTCTTGGTATGCGTGTGCGCCATAGCCATCATCTTCGGCTTCTTCTCAAGCAGCTCGGATGCGTTCGCCATTCAGAAGGCAGACGAGTCAAGCAGCAATGAGGCTTCGCAAGAAGATGTGGGTGAGGCAGCCCAAGATGCATCCATCTATGTGCATGTTGCCGGGAGCGTGAATGCTCCCGGGCTGTATGAGCTTCCGCAAGATGCAAGGCTTGCCCAGGCCATTGAGGCAGCAGGCGGGTTCTCAGAAGATGCTGCTACATCCAGCGTGAATCTAGCAAGAACGGTGGAGGATGGAGAGCAGATCCTCGTATCCAGCGCTGTTGTTCAAGAAGGAGGCGAAGTTGCATCCGCAGAAGGCGCAAGCGCAGCCTCTCCAGGTACTGTGAACATCAACACAGCTGATGAATCTGAGCTTCAAACGATATCCGGCATCGGACCTTCCAAGGCGAGCAAGATCATCGCCTATAGGGAAGCCAATGGGAGCTTCAGCTCAGTGGACGAGCTTTGCAATGTGTCTGGCATAGGTGAGAAGACGCTTGAATCCATAAGGGATCAGATAAGCGTAGGCTAGCTCTCATCTGGAGCGCACAGACATGGAGCGCCATGTAGAGGACCTGTCCCTTCGTCCCAAGAGGCCGCAGATCCCATTCCTCCTTGCAGGATCGCTTCTGCTCTGGGGCGTGTCCGCTGCATCCTTCGCTGCAAGCAACCATCTCAGCGCCGGATCGGCGCGTGGCATTGGCGTTCTCCTTGCGTGCCTTGCTCTCATGAGCGCTCTTGCTGCGATAGCGCCCAGGCTCAGGATGGCATCCATTGCGGCCGCCTTCTGCTTCATGGGAGCTGCCCTTGGTTTGATGGCAGCTGTTGCGGTAGCTGATGGATATGCCTTGGCTGATGAAGGTGCAAAAGTGGTGAGCGTGGAGGTCTTGCAGGATTCTTCCGCATCTGACTTCGGTTACACCACTGTTTGCAGGGCAACGCTTGCTCAAGGCGGATCTGTCAAAGTGCGGATGCATACCAAAGATGAGAGCCTGCTCACAGGCCAGAGGTTCGCTTGCGCATCAGCGCTAAAGCCTCTGAAAGAGCATGCCAAGGAGATGTTCAGGAGCCAGGGGATATCAGCTCAGTTATCGGATCCGAAGCTTGGGGATGAGCTGACCGATCCTGCGATGAGTGAGTCCATCTCCATTCGCGCTAGAGCCATAGACGCTATCCGGAGCCATGCTGGTGCCTCATCGCCTCTCATATGCGCTCTTGCGTGCGGATACAGGCAAGATATGGCGAACACTGTGCTGTATGACCGGTTCAAGGCATGTGGGCTGGCTCATCTGGTTGCAGTATCTGGCGCGCATATGTCCATAGTGCTTGCCATGCTGCTCTACTGCTTGAGCCTCTTCCGTGCGCCCAAGGCTCTCGCTGTGTCCCTATCCTCTTTGCTAGTGATCCTCTATCTGACGTTCACGGGATTTCCCATATCAGCAGTTCGCAGCGCCATCATGTCCGTGCTTGGCCTTGCCTCCTTCTTCGCTAAGCGAAGGCCTGCGGCGCTGAACTCCATCGGCATCTGCGTCATAGCCTTCATCTGCACAGACCCCATATCTTGCATGTCCGTATCCCTGTTCCTGTCAGCTGGGTCGACGCTTGGGATAGTGCTCTTCGCGCATCTTGTCTCATCATGGGTGCCCAGCGTTCCGAAGGCGGTCCGCACGCTCGTTGTGGAACCAGCAAGCCTCACGCTGTCATCCAATCTGGTGACAAACCCCGTATCCGCCGCCTTGTTCTCGCAGCTCTCCTTGATAGCCCCCATAGCTAACATCGTGGCTGCCATCCCATTCACGATTGCTTGTGCTGCTAGCCTTGCGTCAGCCGCACTCTCGCTCTTGCTGCCGGATCTTGCGTGGCTGATCATGCGCGCATGCGAGATATCAGTCATCCCCTTAGAGGCATCCGTGTTCGCGATGTCATGCGTCCCGTTCGCGTCCATTCCCTGCACCGTGGATCCCCTGCTTGCCTTGGTGGCCTCCATTGTGTCATGCGCGCTGCTCTGGATCCTTTGGCCCAAGCCTGGAAAGAGGCTGTTCTGTGCATTAGGTGGCATGGCGCTAGGCGCCGCTCTCCTGCTTGCGCTTCCGCTCCTCCTTCCGAAAGGGGATAGCATCACAGCTCTTGATGTGGGGCAGGGCGATGCCATCTTGGTGAGGTCAGGCCAAAGCGCCGTGCTGGTTGACACCGGGAACTCTGACTCGATGCTTAGAGAGGAGCTAGCACGTGCGCATGTTGCATCCCTGGATGCCGTCCTCATCACGCATCCTGATGATGACCATTGCGCCTCTCTTCCGTCATTGCTCTCATACGTTGAAGTGGGATGCATCCTCGTTGCAGATGACCTCACATCTTGCGAATGCGGCAAGTGCGATGAGCTGATGCGCAGCATAGAAGAGGCCGCGCCTGGCATGGATGTGGAGGGCTTGCGCGTAGGTGATGAGGTAGCTGTGGGCCGCTTCAAGCTTGAGACGGTATGGCCTGAGCGATTCGAAGATGAGGGCGGCAATGGGGACAGCCTCTGCATGCTGGTGAAGCTGGATTCAGATGAGGATGGACAGGCAGATCATCAAGCGCTGCTCACGGGAGATGCAGAATCAGAGCAGCTGGCTTCCATGGTGAAGAGCGGGCGTGTGGGAGACATAGACCTCTTGAAGGTTGGGCATCATGGATCGAAGGTCAGCCTATCAGAGGAGCTTGCTGGCATCATCCGCCCAGAGGCCGCGCTCATAAGCGCTGGAGCTCAGAACAGGTACGGGCATCCAAGCCAAGAGGTCTTGGATGCGCTGGCTTCTGCTGATTGCCAAGTGCTCCGCACTGATGAGGACGGCACCATAACAGTCACCTTCACCAAAGACGAGATGCTGATCACAAAAGAGAAGAGCGATTGAGGGCCTCCGTTAGCTCATCGGATCATCAAGGATCATCGATATCAGCTATCATCTAGCGCATGGGCAATGCGAAGGATATGGAACTGCTGCCGGCTTATCTCGTGGTGGGTGATGACACCCTGAAGCGGGAGGCTGTGCTGAAGCGCATGAGGGTGCGCCTTGAGGCGCTGGGTGACCTTTCCTTCAACTCTGACACGTTCAGCGGTGAGGACGCCAGCGGTGAGGCCATCGTGTCGGCATGCAATACGGTCCCCTTCGCATCAGAGAAGCGCCTGGTCATCGTGAATGATGCTGAGAAGCTGAAGAAGGCGGACTCAGAGCCATTGGTGGAATACCTCTCTGACCCAACGTCATCCACCGTGCTACTCATCATCGCTGAGAAGCTCTCTAAGAACACGCGGCTCTACAAAGCCGCATCGAAGGTGGGTGCTAAGGCTGTCATAGATTGCGCTCGCCCCAAGAAGTGGGAGATGGCAGCACTCGTTCGCAACATGGCGCCCTCGCATGGCATCGTCATCACTGAAGGGGCAGCTGAAGCGCTGCTGGACCTTCTGGGTGAGGATACGGTCAGGATAGACACTGAGCTTCAGAAGCTGGCTCTCTCCCGTGATGGAAAAGATGCTGTCACTGAAGCCGATGTCAGGAGCCTTGTGGCGTCTGAGGCTGAAGCAAAGCCGTGGGATCTGACGGATGCCTTTGCTGCAAGGGACCTGCGAAGGGCATCGGATGTCTTGCGAAGGATGCCTAGTGCATCTCCTCACGCGCTACTTGCTTCTTGCATCTCGCGCATCCGTGAGCTTATATGCGCCAAGTGCGTGATGGCGAAGGGTGGGGGAGCGTCTCAGATAGCCTCAGAGCTTGGCATGCCAGACTGGAAGGTGAAGAATCTGGGGGCATGGTCGAAGCTGTACACAGAGGCTGAATTGGAATCTGCGCTTGAAGCGGCAGTTGCTTGTGAGCGGGAAATGAAGAGCGGCGCCGATGCGGACGCCGCTCTCAAAGCTTGGATGATAGGTGTGATGGCTGCTTGAGCCAGGTAGCCTACTCTGGCTGAGCTGCCTGGTCGTCTTCCTGAACCTCTTCAGCGGTCTCTGCATCCAGCTCCTGAGCCTCTGCCTCAGCTGCTGCTGCCTCTGCCTCAGCTGCTGCTGCCTCAGCCTCGGCCTTTGCAGCCTCCTCAGCTTCCTTGGCCTTACGAGCGTTCGCCTTCTCCTCCAGCTTGGCCTGAGCTGCGCGCCTCTTGTCCTTCTCAGCCTGCGCATCCGCCATGGCCTTGACACGTGCAGCCTTCGCATCCTTCTTCTTGTTGCTGCCAGACTTGGCAACCTTGCGCTCGGGCGCCTTGTAGGCCTTACGGTCCTCTTCGGTCACGATGGTGTTCGCCAGAGCCATGATGCCGCTCTTGCGGTTGGCGGCCTGGTTCTTCTTGATGACGCCCTTTGTGACAGCCTTGTCCATCAGACGGCAAGCAGCGCATGCCTCTGCGTATGCCTTAGCGCCATCCCCTGCTTCCACTGCCTCGCGAACGCGCCTGGTGGCGGTCTTGAGCTCAGACTTCACAGCGCGGTTGCGCATGCGACGCTTCTCGTTGGTGATGATCCTCTTCTTCTGTGACTTGATGTTAGCCATTCTCGTCTGCCTTCCTTGAGTCCTTTTGCTTGCGCGTCAACAAAGCGCTGAGACCAGGCTTTGAGGAAGGAGCAGATCTTGAGCTAGCGGAGATGCAGGGCAAGACAGCACACCCCATAGGGGATATGCATCTGCACCGTCCTCAGGATTTTCGGACGATGGGCCTTGCCCTGCAAGGCCGCAAGCTAGAGCTGGATCCTTCGTGCAGCCATGTCTGCGGATGCGCTCTCAAGCGCACGCTCTGCTTGACGCTGATGCGATAGAATAGCAAAACTCTTTGCAGAGGCATACCCGAAATGCATGATTTTCCATTGAATGCGAAGGAATGATGGCAACAGATCCTAAGCACATAAGAAACTTCTCCATCATCGCTCATATCGATCATGGCAAATCCACGCTGTCTGACAGGATCTTGGAGCAGACGGGCACGGTTGCTCAACGTGACATGCAAGAGCAGCTGCTGGACACCATGGACATAGAGCGTGAGCGTGGCATCACCATCAAGAGCCAGGCCGTTCGCGTTGATTACATGGCGGATGACGGTGAGACCTATCAGCTCAATCTGATCGATACACCCGGGCACGTTGACTTCACTTACGAGGTGAGCAGGTCCCTTGCAGCATGCGAAGGGGCTGTGCTCGTAGTTGATGCAACGCAGGGCGTTGAGGCGCAGACCGTGGCGAATGCGATGCTGGCCATGAACGCTGACCTTGAGATCATCCCGCTCATCAACAAGATAGACCTCCCTGCCGCTGAGCCTGAGCGCGTGAAGGAGGAGATAGAAGACGGCCTTGCCATCCCGGCAGACGATGCAGTGCTGGCATCCGGAAAGACGGGAGTTGGCATACATGACCTCTTGGAATCCATCGTATACAACATCCCCGCACCGGTAGGGGATGCGAACGCGCCCTTGCGCGCCCTCATATTCGACAGCTACTTCGACGCATACAGAGGCGTTGTGGCCCTCGTTCGCGTGATAGATGGCTCCATGAAGACGGGGGACAGGATACGGATGCTGGCAACTGGCGCTGATGCGCTGGTGGAGGAAGTAGGCGTCCGCACGCCGAAGGAGCTTCCCTTGCCTGACCTCTCCGTTGGCGAGGTAGGGTATCTGGTCACAGGGTTCAAGGATGTGAGTCAGGTGAAGGTGGGCGACACCGTGACGCTTGCCGAAGGCGGCGTTGATGAGCCGCTTCCAGGATATCGGGAAGCGAAGCCAATGGTCTTCACAGGGCTATATCCCATAGAGGGTGACCAGTATGAGCCCTTGAAGGAGGCTTTGGAGAAGCTGGCGCTGAACGATCCGGCGCTCGTCTGGGAGCCTGAGACGTCTGTGGCGCTCGGGTTCGGCTTCCGTGTAGGGTTCTTGGGCCTTCTGCACATGGAGGTCATCAAGGAGAGGCTTGAGCGCGAATTCGGCCTTGACCTCTTGGCAACCGCTCCATCCGTGGAATACAAGGTGCACATGCGCGACGGCGAGGTGATCTCCGTGAACTCGCCTCAAGAGATGCCGGCTGCAGGCACCTATGACAGGATAGAGGAGCCATACCTCAAGGCTAAGATCTTGGTGCCACCTGACTATATAGGCGCTGTGATGGACCTCACGGTAGCGCGGCGCGGCACATTCATCACGATGAACTACATCTCAGAGACCACCGTTGAGATGCTCTGGGAGATACCGCTCTCTGAGCTCATCATGGATTTCTTCGACCGCTTGAAGTCCAACACGAAAGGATATGCCAGCCTAGACTATGAGTTCATGGGCTATAAGGCATCTGAGCTGGTCAAGCTTGACATCTTGCTGGCTGGAAAGCCCATAGATGCGCTCTCATTCATAGTGCACAAGGACAAGGCCTATGACCGCGGGCGCGTGCTGACAGACAAGCTCAAGGAGATCATCCCACGCCAGATGTTCGAGGTTCCCATCCAGGCAGCTATTGGTGGCAGGGTCTTGGCGCGCCAGACCGTGAAGGCCAAGCGCAAGGACGTCCTCGCGAAATGCTACGGTGGTGACATCACGCGCAAGCGCAAGCTCTTGGAGAAGCAGAAGGCTGGCAAGAAGCGCATGAAGGCCATCGGCAATGTGGAGGTTCCCCAAGAGGCCTTCATGGCCATCTTGAAAGTGGATGAATAGCTGCACGCCTTTCCAGCTGTGACCCTTTCCAACTGTGGGACACACCCACCCAACTGTAGGCGTCGGCATTGCCGACGCAGTTGCACGCTAGTGCAACGTAACGCAGGCGATAGCCTGCGAACACCCGGATGCTAGCAACTGGTCAGGTAACCTTGCCTGGCGCAGACCAACAATCCGGGTGTTTCGGGCTGCTGCCCTCATTACGCTGTGCTAGCGCACAGCTGCGTCCGCAATGCGAACGCCCACTCTTGGGGGGGGTGGCACAGCTGCGGCAAGCAATGCGAACGCCCACTCTTGAGGAGCACAGCTGAGTCGGCAATGCCGATGCCCGCACTTGGGGAGCACAGCTGCGGCTGCAATGCAGCCGCCTACCGCAGGGGAGGTGCAGCTGAGTCGGCAATGCCGACGCCCACAATAAATAGAAGAAAAAAGGGACTCTATGTCATCGACCTTCTGACCCACTTCTTTCAGTCAAGCTCTCTTGCTAGATGGACATGCTTGCGTTAGATCTCCATTCACGCGGGGGCAGTCATCTGCCATAATGGGCAACATGAAGAAGCGCGAAGAATATGACTGGTTGAACGATCCGTTCGACGAGAAGAAGGCTGCTGAAGAGCAAGAGCAGGCCAAGATGTCTGGCTGCTCTCGCATCGGGGTCTTGGTAGCCGTGATCGCAGTCATCGTCATCATCTGCGCCATAGGCTTCATGTCTTGCTCGGTGATCATGCTCGGAGCCTGATCCGTGCTCACAACAGATGGCCTGTTCGGCACCTATAAGGTGATCTTGGCGCCTATGGCAGGCGTGTCAGACCCAGTATTCCGCAAGCTATGCCAAGAGCAGGGTGCTGACCTTGCCTTCACGGAGATGGTCTCAGCCAAAGGCCTCTCATATGCCAACGAGAAGACGCGCCATCTGGTGGACGTCCTTCCAGACACTGACAAAGTGGGAGTGCAGCTCTTCGGTCATGAGCCGCTCGTCATGGCAGAGCAAGCAAGGTGGGTGGAAGAGGAGCTGGGGGAGACCTTGGCCTATCTTGACATCAACATGGGATGCCCGGCCAGAAAGATCGTGAAGAAGGGCGACGGCAGCGCTCTCATGAAGGATGCTTGCCTTGCGTCTGAGATCGTGAGCGCCGTCAAGGGCGCTGTTCAGCATCCTGTCACCGTCAAGTTCAGGCGAGGCTGGAGCGAAGAGGACGGTGAGAGCGCGCCTGAGTTCGCGAAGGTGATGGAGGCGTCAGGAGCTGATGCCATCACCGTGCATGGCAGGTTCGCCATGCAGTATTACAAGGGTGCGTCTTGTGCTGGAGCCATCAAGCGCGTGAAGGATGCGGTGAGCATCCCCGTCATCGGCAATGGGGATATCTGCTCAGGTGATGATGCCCTTCGGATGCTGGAGGATACGGGCTGCGACGCCTTGATGGTGGCTAGAGCAGCTGAGGGCAACCCTTGGGTGTTCGCTGACATCAAAGCGGCCATCGAAGGCAGGCCAGCTACTGCGCCGCCAAGCCTTGAGCAGCGCGTGCAGATGGCGAAGCGTCACATAGATGAGCTCTTGGCCTTGCGGCCGCGCGCGGCGGCATACCTCAGGAAGCATGCCATGTGGTACCTGCACGGGGCGCCCCATGCGGCAGCTGCCCGAGGGCGCCTTGCAACATGCTCAACGGCAGAGCAGTTCCACGAAGTGCTGGACGATGTCTTGATTGCCGCGAAAGAGGTGTGATTCCACATGCCGCATGATCCATATGAGGCGCTGTACATCCATATCCCGTTCTGTGCGTCCAAATGCCACTATTGTGACTTCGATTCACTCCCGTACAAGAGGTCAGACCCCTACATCAGGGAATACGTTGAGGGCTTGGTGGGTGAGCTCAGGTCCTTATCGCGCACAGGTGAGCTTGCGAGCATCCGCACCATCTACATTGGCGGTGGCACGCCTACGCATGCAGGCTCTGAGCTGATATCCCTTCTGTACGCTTTGAGCGTCACGCTGGATCTGGCCCAGATAGATGAATTCACAGTGGAGGCCAATCCGGAGAGCTTGGATGAGCAGCTCGTGAAGGACATGTGGGCGCTTGGTGCGAACAGGCTATCCATTGGAGTGCAATCCTTTGACGATGAGATGCTTGCAAGCATAGGCCGCATCCACACATCAGATGATGCCAAGCGTGCCATAGAGATAGCTCAGTCGCGCTTTGAGAACGTGAGCGTGGACCTCATGTGCGGGCTGCCGGGTCAGACGCTAGAGGGTCATCTATCAGACGTCTCAACAGCCATCAGCTCAGGGGTGAAGCACCTGAGCGCATATGCGCTTTCGCTAGAGAAGGGAACGAAGCTCTATAAGAAGCGCAGGTGCCTTGACCTTCCGGATGAGGACGCGCAGGCAGACATGATGGAAGGCGCTCAAAGCCTTCTTGAGAGCGCAGGATTTGCGCGCTATGAGGTGTCGAACCATGCGCTTCCCGGCTATGAGAGCGCGCACAACATCGCCTACTGGTCAGGGGTTCCATACATCGGGCTCGGGCGCTCAGCGGTGACGATGACGCAAGATGGCACAAGACGGATGCGCGTTCGCAACTCCATGGTTGAGGATGACCTTGACGTGCGTGAGATGGCTGCTGAGGATGCCATGCTCGCCATGAGGATGGCGAAGGGCCTTGGCAAGGAGCGCATCCAGAGCATGCAAGAGCTCTTGCCAGATATGCCGCGCGTGCTAGAGCGTTTGGTTCGCCTGGGGCTTGTGGAGGAGACGGATGATGCCTTCAGGCCCACACAGCGTGGATGGCTGCTTGGAAATGAGCTCTTCGGCGAGATGCTCAGCCTTGCATCTTGAAAATTGGCACTCTAGGACTTAGACTGCCAAACGATCAAGAGAAGACGAAAGGCAGCCAAGGCTCATATGCTCTCAAGCAGGAGACAGCGAATACTCTGCGCTCTGATAGAGGAGTACGTTGCGAACGCGTGTCCAGTTGGATCGCGCACCATCGCTGAGAACCATAAGCTAGGCGTGAGCCCTGCAACCATTCGAAACGAGCTCTCCGCTCTGGAGGATGAGGGCTACATAACGCAGCCCCATACCTCCGCTGGCCGCATCCCAACAGATGCGGGTTACAGGGAGTTCGTGGATGAGATCCTGACCGATGAGGGCGTAGCGGCTCATATGCCGCAGACCTCAGCCATCGAAGAGCTTCGTCGCAGCGCAGATGCCTTGGATGACCTGATAGAGCGCACCAACTCCGAGCTTGCTCGACTGACAGAATGCCTTTCAGTCATCATGTCTCCTGTGAGCGCCGCCTCTCGCATCAGGCAGGTATCGCTCATATCGCTCACTGACCTATCAGCATTGGTGGTGCTGGTGACAGATGACGGCCAGGTGGCGAACGAGAACGTCATCTTCGCGTCCGCGCTCTCAGCAACGGATTTGAGCGCGCTTGAAGGGCAGCTGAACCATGCACTAGTAGGGCGTGCTGCAGATGAGGTCTCAACCCTTGCAGCGTCCGCTGACCCAGCCTTTCGCACGGAGCATGCGCAGGTCGTGCTACATGCGCTGAGTTGCGCTGCTGCAACGCTCACGCGCGCAAGGTCAACGCGCTCTGGCATGAGCACGCTTCTTCGCAAGCCTGAGTTCCATGACTCGGAATCATTGTTGCCCGTGATGGAGATATTGGAAGACGACACAGTGCTCTTCAAGGCGCTTGGCCCTGATGGTGAGGATGCTGACGGTATAAGGATACGCATCGGGCATGAGAACGCATCTGAGCAGCTGTTCGGCGTGTCAGTGGTGGCAGGCGCATATGGACGAGGTCCCTATCAAGGGATGATCGCAGTCATAGGCCCAACGCGCATGGATTATTCGAAGACCATCGGAGCTGTGCAAGCAGCCCGCAGGATGCTCAATGGGGAATGAGGTAAGGGTTAGATGGCATCAGTGGCAGAGAAGGACCTCTATCAGATACTCGGCGTGGAGCGCAACGCAACAGAGGCTGAGATCAAGAAGGCATTCAGGCACAAGGCGCGTGAGCTCCATCCTGACGTGAACAAGTCCCCCAATGCTGAGGAGGAGTTCAAGGAGCTGAACGAGGCATACGACGTCCTCTCTGATGCCAACAAGCGCGCTCAGTACGACAGGTTCGGCACCATCCCGGGAGCTGCAGGAGCTGGCCCTGGATACGTGGATTTCGAGGACATCTTCGGCGGCTTCGGCGGCATGGGAGACATCTTCTCCTCCTTCTTCGGCGGCGCTGCTCAAGGGCGGCAGGTTCGCCGTGATGGCCGTGACATGGGGCTTGGCATCACCGTCACCTTGAAGGAGGCGGCAGAGGGAATATCGAAGGAAGTGGTCTACGACAGGCTGGCGCCTTGCTCTGATTGCGACGGCACGGGCCTTGGGCCCGATGGCGCAGAGGAGACGTGCGAAAACTGCAACGGCACCGGGCGCGTGACGCAGGTGCAGCGCACCTTCTTCGGCGACATGCAATCCCAGACCACATGCCCGGAGTGCGAGGGCACAGGGCGCATCATCAAGGGCGCATGCGAGGAGTGTCAAGGTCAGGGGCGCGTGCCTGACAGGCAGAAGGTCTCCATAGACATCCCGAAGGGGATTCGCGACGGACAGCAGATGCGCGTGCCAGACCTGGGCGAGGCGGGCATGCGCGGAGCGGATTCCGGGGACCTCATCGTCACGGTTCGCGTGGCTGAGGACGAATGCTTCCAGCGCGTTGGAGATGACCTCCATGTGAGCGTCTCCATCCCCATGGTCAAGGCGGCGCTTGGCGCACGCATCCACGTGGATGGCATCATGGACGACGAAGAGGTAGAGGTGCGCATCCCTGAGGGCACGCAGACGGGGGATGTCATCAAGGTGAAGGGCCACGGCATGCCGAAGCTCAGGTCCAACGCTCGCGGGAACCTGTTCGTCCATGCTGATGTGAAGATACCCAAGAAGCTCAACAAGAAGGAGCGCTCTTTGCTGGAGAAGCTGGCGCTTGAGATGGGCGAGGACGCAGAGGATGCGCGCACGCCCCTTGAGAAGCTCAAGTCCATCCTGGGGTAGGGAAGATGTCTCTCCCACGCTTCTTCCTAGAGGAGCAGGTTCTATCAGATGAGGAGCATGCGGTCTTCCCGCTGCGCTTGAGCCCGGATGACCTGAAGCATGCTCGCGTGCTCCGTCTGTCTCCTGGTGAGCATATCGCTGTGGTGGATGCAACTCAGGATTACTTCGAATGCAAGGTGAAGAGCATATCTGATGATGGGATCATGGCATCCATCGCAAAGCATGAAGGTGCGCTTGAGGATGGCCCGTATGTGATATTGCTGCAGGGCTTGGCCAAGGGCGACAAGATGGACACAGTTATCAGGCAAGGCACTGAGCTTGGAGTCCGCGCATTCGCCCCCCTTGATTGCCAGCGCTCTGTGGTGAAGCTGGATCAGGCGAAGGCGCAAAAGCGCAAGCAGCGCTGGTGCGGGATAGCGAAGAGCGCAGCCATGCAATCAGGCCAGCCTATGATCCCTGAGATCTCCTCTCCGATGAGCATCGCGCAAGCGTCAGACCTCTTGTCAGGGGCTACAGCGGTGATCATATGCTGGGAGGAGGCTCCAACGAGCGCGAGTCTGCATGATGCCTTGGAAGATGCCATGATCAAGGCTTGCACGCCAGCAAAAGATGCGCGCGTAGCCGTTGTCATCGGCCCTGAAGGCGGCTTGACCGAAGAGGAGATGAGCACGCTTCTGGCAACGAATCCCAGATCATATGCTGTGAGCTTGGGCTCTTCCATCCTTCGCACAGAGACAGCTGGCGTGATAGCTCCAGCTCTTGTGATGTATGAGCTGGGATGCCTTGGCGGCAAGCGCGGGTGAGCATGAGGTTCTCTATCGTCAACCTTGGCTGCAAGGTGAACAGGGTTGAGTCAGATGCGTTCGGATCAGCCCTGCTTGGATCGGGTGCTAAACCTGCTGAGGGCAAGCCGGCAGACATCGTAATAGTGAACACCTGCACCGTGACTGCGGAAGCTGAGAAGAAGACGCGCAAGGCTGTTCGGCATGCGCTCAAGACAGAGCCTTTCGCTGAGGTCTGGGTGACCGGCTGCGCATCATCGATAGACCCTGAGCTCTATGCTTCCATGGATGAGCGCGTTCGCGTCTTGAGCAAGGATCAAGTGCTGGATCGGATCGAACGCGCCGGCGTGCATGAGCCCTCATCGAAGAGGGAAGATGGCAGGACTCGCCTTGGCGTGAAGGTGCAAGACGGGTGTGACAATGCATGCACGTACTGCATCGTTCGCGTAGCCAGAGGACCTGCAAGGAGCATCCCAGCTGATGAGGTTGCAAGGGAGTGCCTTGCGCTTTGCGAAGCGGGCGTGCCTGAGATCATCCTCACCGGCATAGACCTTGGCGCATACTCATATGACGGCCTTGCGCTGCCTGAGCTGCTGGAGCACCTCATGGATGTGCTTCCCTTGAAGGGCGAGGACGGCAGGCTGTTGCGGCGTCTTCGCATATCCAGCATCGAACCGCAGAGCGTGACGCGAAAGCTGCTGGAGGTGATATCTGCATCAGATGGCGCTGTGTGCAAGCACCTGCATCTTCCGCTGCAGTCAGGTAGCAGCAAGGTGCTAAAGGAGATGGCGCGCAGATATGATGCGGATGATTTCCTTGGCACTGTGGATGTAGCGCGTGGGCTCATGCCTGACATCAGCTTGACCACGGATATCATCGCAGGGTTTCCGGGTGAGCGTGATATGGATCATGAAAAGACCATTCAGGCTTGCAGGCGCGCTGGTTTCTCCAAGATGCACGTATTTCCCTATTCCATGCGAATGGGCACGCCCGCTGCAACAAGGACGGATCAGGTGCCAGCAGATGTGAAGCAGGCGCGGTCGGCCCAGCTGCGTGAGCTATCTCGCGCGCTCAGGCAAGAGGATCTCTCTCGCAGATGGGGAAGCGAGGAGCTGGTGGCTCTCATGGGAGACGGGACGGCCATGACGGAGAGCTATCATGAGATATTCGTGCCGGTGGGGCTTCCAAGTGGAGAGCTTTCGAAAATGATGCTCCAGCCTAGCCTGCTGATGCCCTAGAATCTGGAATATGACAGAACGAATGATGACCACGATCACATTGCCCGAAGGCGTGCGCATGCCGTCGCTTGTCGGTTGCGGGGATGCGTGGCTGAAGATATGCCAAGATGCGCTATCCGCTCGCATCGCCATCCAGGGGGATGAGATCAGGATATCGGGCACTGACCCAGAGCGCGAGATGGCGGTCACGGTGATGTCCGCGCTCATCTCAGAGCTTGAGCATGGAGTAGAGCTTGAGGAGAAGGCCGTGAGGCGGATCCTGGCGCAAGCAAGGCAAGCGGACCTATCCCCAAAGGCGCTCAAGGATGATGTGGTCCTAGCGCACAAGGGGCGCGCCATTCGGCCGAAGACCGTTGGTCAGAAGACGTACGTGGACGCGCTTCGCAGCTCCACCATCACCTTTTGCATAGGCCCTGCAGGCACCGGAAAGACATACCTTGCCATGGCGTATGCAGTAGCTGCGTTGGATAGGCGTGAAGTCAGCAGGCTGATATTGTCACGCCCCATAGTGGAGGCCGGTGAGAGCCTTGGCTTCTTGCCCGGAACGCTCACAGAGAAGGTAGACCCATACATCCGCCCGCTCTATGACGCCCTATTCCAGATGATGGACCCAGAGCGCGCAACCTCGCTCATAGACCGCGGAGTCATCGAGATAGTGCCCTTGGCCTTCATGAGGGGGCGCACGCTTTCTGATTCCTTCATCATCTTGGATGAAGCGCAGAACGCAACGCCCGAGCAGATGAAGATGTTCCTCACCCGCTTGGGTGATTCCTCGCAGATGGTGATCACAGGTGATATGTCCCAAAGCGACCTTCCGAAGGGGTCTGTGGGCTTGAGCGAGGCGCTTCAAGTGCTCCAAGGGATAGATGACATATCTCAAGTGAGGCTTGAGGGAAAGGATGTCGTGAGGTCATCTCTTGTGTCGCAGATCATCGAAGCGTACGAGCGCAAGGTCAAGGGGGAGCGGTGATGGAAGTCCTCTTGGATATCTCATATGGCGAAGACCGGGTGGATGATGAGCGAGTGCTGGAGCTTGCGGCGTTCGCAGCGCTCAAGCTAGATGTTCCTGAGCCGTCGGAGGTCTCAGTCTGCTTCATCGACGATGATGCCATGGCCGATCTCAATGAGGGGTTCCGCGGCAAGGTTGGCCCAACGGATGTGCTCTCATTCGAATGCGACAACTTGGATGATGAGTTCCCTCATGGAGAGGCTTTCCAGCTAGGGGATGTGATCATCGCCGTGGATGTTGCTGCCCGTCAAGCAGAGGAGCTAGGGCATTCGCTGGCAGATGAGGTGGATACGCTCCTCGTGCATGGTATCTTGCATCTTTTGGGCTATGACCATATGGAGGAGGCTGAAGCCCAAGAGATGGAGGGCTTGCAGGATTCCATCTTGCATGATTGGAATGAGAGCCGCAAAGGTGGTGAAGATGTCCTCTGATGGCAACAAGAAGAAGCTTGGCGGCTACGTCCGCCATGTGGGGGATGGCAGCCGCTTCACGCTTCTTCAGGCCTTCGCATGTGCCAGGAGCGGGCTTCGATACGCCATCCGTTCGCAGAGGAACTTCAAGATCCATTCCGTATTCGCGCTCCTTGCCATCGTTTTATCCTTCGCTCTTCAGATAAGCGTTCCTGAGTGGTGCGCGATAGTCATCTGCATTGCCTTGGTCTATGCGCTGGAGCTTGCGAACACGGCAGTGGAGTCTGCCATAGACCTCGTGAGCCCAGGCTGGAATGAGCTTGCCAAGCGCGCGAAGGATTGCGCGGCCGCGGCGGTGTACGTGGCAGCCTTGGCCTCTGTGGTCATCGCATGCATAGTGTTCATCCCAAGGGCATGCGCTCTTTTGGGGATATGGGGGTGAGGCATGGATCTGGACGCCTACTTCGCTGAGCACCCTATGTCAGGGGTAGGGGGGCCACAAGAGCTTCCGGAGGGATTCAAGTCTGGGTTCGTGGCCTTTTGCGGCAGGCCCAACGCTGGCAAGTCAACCCTCATGAACCGCCTCGTTGGCAGCAAGGTTGCCATCACATCGAACACCCCTCAGACCACCAGGCGAAACGTCCAAGGCGTGCTCACGCTCCCAGACGCACAGATCGTCTTCGTTGATACCCCTGGCATGCATAAGCCGCATGACGCTCTGGGTGAGCAGCTGAACGCATCGGCGAAGTCGGCGCTCACGGATGTGGATGTGGCCTGCATGCTGATAGATGCCACAAAGCCCGTTGGCACGGGGGATGCTTGGGTGGCGCAGAGGGTGCGTGAGTCTGACGCGCGCAAGGTCTTGCTGATCACGAAGAGGGACATCGCAGATCCCGCTCAAGTGGCTGAGCAGTTCGAACGAGCGAAGGACATGGCGAAGTGGGACGCTGTCGTCTCATTGTCCGCGAAGAGCTCATACAACCTTGATGCTCTCATAGAAGAGCTCATGCAGCTCTTGCCGGAAGGCCCCATGTGGTTCCCGGCTGACATGACCACCAACCTGAGCCTTGAGATGATGATCGCAGAGCTCGTTCGCGAGAAGGTGCTGCGCAGCTTCACAGAGGAGGTTCCTCATTCTGTTGGCGTCAAGGTGGATAGCTTAGAAGAGAGCGAAGGCCTCATACGCGCAGAAGTGTCTGTATACTGTGAGCGTGATAGCCAGAAGGCCATGCTGATCGGTGCCAAGGGCCAAAGCGTGAAGAGGATCGGCTCAGATGCGCGCAAGGAGCTTGAGCGCATGACGGGGAAGAAGGCCTATATCGGCATCAAGGTCAAGGTCAAGCGCAAGTGGCGGAACGATGAGTCCCAGATAGAGCGCTTCGGATACATGGAGTGACGCATAAGCTATGATCTGTCCAAGCTGCGGTAAAGAGAATAGGCCAGACGCAAGATTCTGCGACGGGTGCGGCTCACCTGTTGCAACCGTTCCCCTGGCCAAGGACGCGCTCACAGAGGATGTGCCCACCTCATCTGATGAGACCAAGGTCATCACGCTGGATCTTCCTGACCCAGCAAGCCAGCCTGCGGCGCAAGAAGACGCCGAAGAGCTTGAGCGCTATAGCCGCACTGCATACCTCTCACCTTCCATGACGCAAGAGATGCCAGCCCTGACGGACGTGGATGGCGCTGAGAAGAAGGCGTACAAGGCATTCGGAAACGATGCGAAGCCGAAGAAGACGCCACATATCCCCATGAAGCGCAAGGGCGTCATCGCTGTGGTGTCAGCGATCGCTGCCGTTTTGATCTTGCTAGGGGCTGCGTTCGCGGCTTATCAGCTGCAGCTTTGGGGCGGCAAAGAGGTCCCTGATGTAGTGGGCTTGGAAGCAGCTGAGGCAACGTCGCGCCTGGAGGCGGCGGGCTTCACGTCGCAGACGGTCCTGGTCAAGTCAGATGACGTTGAGGGCATCGTCCTCAGCACCAACCCGCAAGCGGGCTCCCGGGCAGAGCAGGGCGCTGAGGTCACCATAGACGTCTCATGTGCGCGCGTCATCCCAGACGTCATGGGCAAGCCCTTGGAAGAGGCCCTTGGGATGCTGGCACAAGAGGGCTATGAGAACATAGAGCAGGCAACGGAGAGATCGAATGAGCCTGAGGGTACCGTCATATCCGTGACCCCGGATGTTGGCGTTCGCACCAAGGCTCAGGCAAAAGTGGTGGTCACCACGTCCGTACCTTATGTCGTCCCTGACGTTTCGGGCATGTCATTCGATGAGGCGAAGAGCACGATCGAATCAGAAGGGTTCGTGGCAACATCGGCCTACACATATACAGAAGACGCTGAAGAAGGCGCTGTCGTCGGCACCGATCCAGCAGGCGGGACGCAGATAGAGGGCGGTTCAGAGGTCTGCATCCTCATAGCCAAGAGCCGTGCTGCTGAGGTGAGCGGATGGGCAAGGGCGTGGTTCGAAGGTGCCAAGAACTACACGAAGGATGGCGTCTCCTATGAGCTTCAGAGCATCGAATCCATCAGCTATGCAGGTGATGACGCCTGCAGCTTCACTGTGGTGATGCGCCCATATGAGACGCACTCCTGGTTCGGCAGCCAGCCTGAGACGCGATATGGCAATGACCAGAAGATCCAGGGAACCATCAAGTTCTCAAGCGATGGTCAGCTCTCTTCCATAGACCCGGCGCTGAAGAAGGCGTGAAGGCTTGGCAGCTGAGGATGCCAAGCTCAGCGGCTTGGTGCTCAAGAAGACGAAGCTAGGGGAGTCAGACCTCGTGATCTCCCTTCTGCTCTCTGACGGCTCTGAGCGCTCAGTCATCGCGAAGGGGGCAAGGAAGCCAAGGAATGCCGGCTCTGCCAGGCTAGAGCTATTCAACGGCGTTCAGGTCTGCGCAGCATCCAGCAGGGGCCTTGGCATCGTGAAGGAGTCGAAGCTCGTCCAGAACAGGCAGCGCCTCCAATCAGACCCGCTCCTGTTCGCTTGCGCTTCAGTCATGGCTGAGGCCGTGCATGGATGCATACAACCTGAGCTTGAGGTGGGAAATCTCTTCGACATGACGTCTGCTGCCTTGGATGCAGTTCAGGAGGCGGGTGACAAGGCGCTCCCAGCCATCGTGGCTGCATACATCTTCAAGCTGAGCGCTCTTCTCGGCATGCGACCATCCTTTCTGGAGTGCGCCGTTTGCGCTTCTCCCATAGACCCGCAAGACGTGCGCTTCTCATATGCGGATGGAGGAGCGCTCTGCCCAGATTGTGCTCATCTGATGGATAGCGTGAAGGTGGACGCAAGGACGCTCGTGCTGTCCCATGAGCTCATGATGAGCCGCTTCCAAGACATGCTGGATGCAGAAGACCCGGCAAGCTGGGATGCCCTAGGGCTTGCCGAGGCGTGGTTCATCGCCAATGCTGGCGGCCGCCTGAGGTCCATGAGCTCATTCAAGTCCATCTGCTCGGTTTGCCTTGGAGGCTCATCTAGCATATAATCCATCAGCTGCTTCAAAGCAGTGCATCTTGGCTTGGCCTGCATGGCATCCCACCTTGCCCGCCCAGCATGGATGCAACGTTAGTAGCCTGCAAAGGGCAGGCTGAAGAAAGGGAAAGAGAACATGGCGAATAAGTACAGCATCACCAAGGAGCAGACCCAGGCGCTCATCAAGGAGTACGGCAAGGGTGACAATGACTCAGGTAGCGCAGCAGTCCAGGTTGCCATCCTGACCGAGAGGATCCGCAATCTGACCGAGCACTTGAAGACGCATCCGAAGGACAACCACACGCGTCGCGGCCTCATGAAGCTCATCGGCAAGAGGCGTGGCCTTCTGAAGTACATCAAAGACGGCAACATCGATGATTATCGTGAGCTGATCAAGAAGCTGGGCATCCGCGACAACATCTAGTAGCGATCAAGCCAAGACCCGCGCTGAGCGGGTCTTGTCAGATATGGGGGATGAGCACATCCTCCAGGCCTGAAGAGCATGAGGGCCGAAGGAGAGCTGTGCGGCATGGGGCCACACGGCAGGTTCAAGAGAGGGAATCTAGCAAATGGCAAAGGTAGTATCGGAATTCGAGCTTTACGGGAAGTCATACCGCTTGGAGACGGGAGAGCTTGCAAAGCAAGCCACAGGAGCCGTGCTCTGCACTTGCGGTGAGACGTCTGTGCTGGTCACCGCTGTGGTGTCCAAGCAGCAGAAGGACTATGACTTCTTCCCGCTCACAGTAGATTACATAGAGAAGATGTATGCGGTGGGCCGCATCCCGGGCGGATACCTCAAGCGCGAGGCGAAGCCTTCTGACAAGGGAACGCTCACGGCAAGGATGATAGACCGTCCCATCCGTCCAGGTTTTCCGGATGGGTTCAAGAACGAAGTGCACATCGTAGCCACCACGCTCGTGGCGGATGGGCAGAATCCGCCAGACACCATCTGCGTCGGGGGAGCCTCTGCAGCCCTTCTGGTGGGCGGCGCACCGTTCGACGGTCCTGCTGCTTGTGTTCGCATCGGCCGCAACACCGAGACGGGCGAATTCATCGTGAACCCAACGTATGAGGAGCAGGAGAGCTCTGACCTTGAGCTCACCATCGCTGGCACCAAGGACTACATCTCCATGGTGGAGGCAGGCGCTGACCAGATATCCGAAGAGGATATGCTGGCTGCCATGACGTTCGCACAAGAGGCCATCGCTGCCTTCTGTGACAAGCAGGCAGAGTTCATCGCGAAGGTCAATCCAACTCCTTTGCAGTACACGCTGCATGAGGCAGACCCCGTGATCGGTGAGCGCATCTCAGGCTTCGAATCTGAGATGGCTGAGGCGCTCTCTTCTCCTGACAAGGCAGGTCGCCTTGAGCAGGTGGAGGCCTTGAAGGAGCGCATCAAGGAAGACGAGTTCACTGAGGAAGAGCGCGCTCAATGGGGATCTGACATCGCAGCAGCCCTCAAGGCTCTTGAGAAGAAGGCAATGCGCGCCATGATCATCCAGAAGGGTGAGCGCGTTGACGGCAGGACACCAACTGAGGTCCGTCCGCTTCACATCGTGCCGGGCTATCTGCCCCGCGTGCACGGCTCAGGTCTCTTCCAAAGAGGCCAGACGCAAGCGCTCTCCGTTTGCACGCTTGGCATGTTGAACGAATGGCAGCGCCTTGACACCATCTGGCCCGAAGAGGGCAAGCGCTACATGCACCAGTACAACTTCCCGCCGTATTGCACCGGTGAGACCGGCCGCATGGGCGCTCCAAAGAGGCGTGAGATCGGCCATGGTGCATTGGCAGAGCGCGCCATCCTCCCCATCCTTCCAACAGAGGATGAGTTCCCCTACGCCATCAGGGTGGTCTCAGAGATCCTGGAATCCAACGGATCGTCTTCCATGGCGTCAACTTGCGGCTCTACGCTTGCTCTCATGGACGCTGGCGTTCCCATCAAGGCACCGGTCTCTGGCGTTGCCATGGGCCTCATCAAGGAAGGCGATGACGTCGTCATCCTGACTGACATCCAGGGCCTTGAGGACTTCTTGGGAGACATGGACTTCAAGGTCTGCGGCACTGAGAGCGGCATCACTGCTCTGCAGATGGACAACAAGGCACGCGGGCTTTCCGTTGACATCCTGGCAAAGGCTCTCTCTCAGGCCAAGGAGGCTCGCGCATACATCCTAGATGCCATGCTCGCCACCATCCAGGCTCCGCGTGAGGACATCAAGGACACGGCTCCTCGCATCGAGACCATCCATATCCCACAGGACAAGATCCGTGAAGTCATCGGCTCAGGTGGCAAGGTGGTCCGCGGCATCCAAGAGGAGACGGGCGCCAGCATAGACATCCAAGAGGATGGCACCATCCACATCGCAGCCGTTGAGGGCTCAGCTGGAAAGGCCGCCAAGGAGATGATCTTGGGGATAGTGAAGGAGCCTGAGGTAGGAGAGGTCTACGACGGTGAGGTCGTAGGCATCAAGGACTTCGGAGCATTCGTGCGCTTGACTCCCTCCAAGGATGGCCTCTTGCACATATCCAAGGTGGCGAAGGGCCGCGTTGGCAAGGTGGAGGATGTCTTGGACCTTGGTGACATAGTCAAGGTTGAGGTCACCGAAGTGGATCCGAAGACCGGCAAGATCTCACTCGATCGCCTTGACAAGCCTGAGGCCCCTGAGGGAAGCGCACCTTCCAACAAGGATCACAAGGACTCTCCGCGCCCGGGGCAGGGCGCACGCAAGCCGCGTCGCAGCCACCACGCATGATCCGCGTAGCAGTTGCAGGAAGCTCGGGCCGCATGGGACAGGCAGTGTGCCATGCGGTCTCAGAAGCTCCAGACATGACGCTCGTCTGCGGTGTGGATCAGCATCCCTTAGATGCCCATCCGTTCCCGCAGTACGAAAGCGTTGATGCCGCCCTGGATGCTCATGAGATAGACGTCATGGTGGATTTCACGCGGCCAGATGCAGCTCCCCAGAACCTGAGAGCTGCGCTTTCGCGTGGCGTGGATTGCGTCTTGGGGACAACGGGGCTTGGAGAAGATGTGCTTCGTGACCTTGCCTCTCTGGCTCCTTCTGGCACAAGCCTCTTCTACGCGCCCAACTTCACCACAGGTGCTGTCCTCATGATGCAGTTCGCGAAAGCAGCAGCGAAGTACTTCCCAGAAGCAGAGGTCATCGAATACCATCATTGCCGGAAGAAGGATGCGCCATCGGGCACCGCGGCCATGACGGCGAAGATGATCTCAGAGGGAAGGGACGGCAGGGCCAGCTCATCTCCCGGAAAAGAGACGGAGATAGATGGGGCGGAAGGCGCGCGTGGTGCGCTGATGAACGGCGTGCCCGTCCATTCGGTCAGATCGAATGGCTTCGTGGCGAATCAAGACGTGGTGTTCGGAGGCATGGGACAAACGCTCACCATAAGCCACGTGTCATGGGATACATCGTCTTACATGCCAGGCGTCCTCTTGGCGATAAGGGAATCCGCATCCTTGTCCGGCCTAGTCCAAGGGCTGGAATCCATCATGGAGATCTGATGCTAGAATCGTTTGCCATGAGCAAGCACAGATGTTCGTTTTGGGCTGAAGCGCCCAGATGCGGTAGGAGTTGAGATGGCTTTGAGCACCCCAAGATTCGGCAGGATGATCCCGGCTATGGTCACACCCTTCAAAGAGGGGCTAGAGCTGGATCTCCCAAGGGCGGCAGAGCTGGCCTGCAGGCTGGTTGACGGCGGAAGCAGCGCGATAGTGGTCAATGGGACCACGGGTGAGTCTCCTACGGTCTTCTATCCGCAGAAGCTGGAGCTGTTCAAGACGGTGGTGGCTGCCGTTGGCGGTCAGGTTCCCATCATCGCGAACGTGGGAGACAACTGCACGGCTGACACCGTTGCCTTCGCAGCTGATGCCGCGCGCCTTGGAGTTGACGCCTTCATGTGCGTGGTGCCCTATTACAACAAGCCGCCGCAAGAGGGCCTCTACATGCACTTCAAGACGATTGCTGAGTCAACTGACCTGCCCATCGTGTTGTACAACATCCCCGGGCGGTGCGCCATCAATATGACGGCAGATACCACGCTTCGCCTTGCGCATGATGTTCCGAACATCGTTGCCGTGAAGGAAGCGTCAGGGGACGTGGAGCAGATATCCCGTATCATCGCAGAGGCCCCTGAAGGCTTCGATGTGTACTCGGGAGATGACTCCGCAACGTATGACCTGATGCGAATGGGAGCCGCAGGCGTCATATCCACCATAGGCAACATCCTGCCAGACAGGATGGCTGAGATGGTGGAGGCCTGCGCAGATGAGGATTGGGAGCGTGCAGATGAGCTGAACAGAAGGCTCTTGCCGCTCATGGAGGGCCTGTTCGAAACGTCCAACCCCATACTGGTGAAGAAGGCGCTTGAGCTTTCGGGCTTCCCAGTTGGAGGGGTCAGGCTCCCCTTGATAGATGCCACGCCTGAGCAGACGGAGCGTCTGAAGAAGATCATGGAAGAATCGGGGGCCTTATAGGCTCCCTTTGAAAGGATAGATGAGATGGAAGAGAAGCCTAAGACAGGCAATGAGAGCGCTGCTCAAGGCGGCGCCAATGAAGGAACTGCTCAGAAGAGCACAGGGCAGAGGAGCCGCAGGCGCAGGTCTGGCAACTCCAACAAGCCCAAGAGCACCAGCTCCTACAAGCATGTGAGCATAGAGCGTGAGCGCCCCAGGCTCACTCGTGACGCGCAAGGCGGAAGCCCGAATGACAACGGCCAGCGGAAGCGCCAAGGAAAGGGTCAGCGCAAGAGCAACAAGAACCCAGATGCACAGCTTGAGATAGTGCCGCTGGGTGGCCTTGATGCCATCGGCAAGAACATGACGGCATTCAAGTGCAAAGGCGACATGCTCTTGGACGACGCCGGCCTCATGTTCCCAGATGATGACCATCCAGGTATAGACCTGATCCTCCCTGATTACACATACGTGCTGGAGAATGCAGATGCGCTGCGTGGCATCGTCGTCACGCATGGCCATGAAGACCATACAGGCGCGCTGCCTTACCTCATGAAGGACCTGGATAGGAACGTTCCCATCTATGCCTCCAAGCTCACATTGGGGCTGATAGAGGGCAAGTTCAAAGAGCACAGGATCAAGAACGCAAAGCTGATCGAAGTCAAGTCTGGAGACACCATCAACCTTGGATGCATGAAGGTGACGTTCTTCTCTGTGAACCACTCCATCCCGGGCGCGCTTGGGCTCTTCATCCAAAGCCCAGCCGGCAACGTGCTCCACATGGGTGACTTCAAGCTGGACCAGACGCCCATAGATGGCATCACAACTGATTTCGCTGCGCTTGCCAGGTTCGGCGAAGAGGGCGTGGACCTCATGCTCTCTGACTCCACGAACGCAACCAATCCCGCGTTCACCCCTTCTGAGGCTGAGGTGGGGAAGGTCTTGTCGCAGATCATCTCCCAAGCAACGGGGCGCGTCATCATCGCATCGTTCGCAAGCCACATCCACCGCATGCAGCAGATCTGCGATGCCGCTATTGCAAACGGGCGCAAGGTGGTGGTCACAGGCCGCTCCATGATCCAGAACACTGACATCGCGCGCAAGCTGGGGTACCTGAAGATCTCCGATGAGGACCTCATAGATGCATATGAGCTGAAGGACATACCATCTGAGAAGGTGGTCATCATGTGCACCGGCTCTCAAGGTGAGCCCCTCTCCGCGCTTGCAAGGATCGCGAACGGGGAGCATAAGACGATCGATGTGGAAGAGGGGGATACGGTCATCATCTCCGCAACGCCTGTTCCCGGAAACGAGAAGGCCGTCACCCGTGTCATCAATTCGCTTGCGAAGATCGGCGCGGATGTCTTCGACAAGTCAAGGGCGCGCGTCCATGTCTCTGGACATGCTGGCGCAGAGGAGCTGAAGCTGGTGCTCTCCATGGTGAAGCCTCGCGCGTTCTTGCCAGTGCATGGTGAGTCAACGCATCTGAGGGCTCACGCGAAGCTGGCTGAGGCAACAGGCGTATCTCCTGAGAACATCTACATCCTTGAGAACGGTGACACCCTGCTCTTGGATGCGAACGGCGTCAAGCAAGGTGACAGCGTGCAAAGCGGCATCATCTTCGTTGATGGCCTCTCTGTGGGTGATACCTCGCAAGACGTGCTGGATGAGCGCAGTGAGCTTGCAAGCCAGGGATTCATCAGCGTGGCCGCGGCCATCGATTTCAAGAAGCGCCAGCTGGTGGGCAATCCTGTGGTGGAGATGCATGGCATCACAGGTGGGGATGACGCCTACTTGAAGGATCAGGCCACAAGCGTCGTCATCAGCTCCATGAACAAGGCACTTGGCAAGGGGGATATCCAATACAGGGTGATCCGCAAGTCAGTGAGGGACGCCCTCTCCTCGCTCATGTGGGAGAAGACCAAGCAGCGTCCTATGATGGTGGTCAATCTGCTGGATGTATAATCCCTGACATCACTTGAGCCCTATACGAGAAACGCAGACAGAAACGAAGGACATCGGAAGGCGATAGGTGGCACGGAAGAGGAACCCTCAAGAGAAGAAGCCAACAGATCAAGGCAAGAAGAGGAGCAGCGGACAGAAGACAAGCGCGCCGCTCAAGCGGCACCGCCCGCAAGATGAGCCAGAAGAGGTGCAAGGCCTGCTGGATGACAGCGCCAAGCGTGATATAGCTGGCATCTCATTCATCATCTTGGCCATAGTCTTCTTGTTGCTGGTCATCATCCCAACGGATGGAGCCATAGTTGGCAATGCTGCATCTGAATGGATGCGGCTCATCTTCGGAGTTGGCGCATACATGCTCCCAGTGGTGCTGGCAGGGATAGGCTTCACATTCCTGTACAAGCCGCAAAGGCAGCAGGTCCCTGCGCGTGCTGCCATCGGCCTTGGCATCTTGTTCCTATCCCTTCTGGGCTTGATAGCTGCATTCACTCCAGTGCAGTCCTTGGGCCAGACTGACCTTGGCCTCTTGTTCTTGGATTCCAACCTGTCAAGCCATGGCGGATACATCGGCGCTGGCATAGCTTGGTGTGGACTGAGCCTCTTCGGGCAGGTGATCACGGCTGTCATATTGATAGGCATAATGATCATCGGCTGCGTGATCATCGGATTCTCCGTCTCCAAGACGATAGAGCTCATACGCGCGAAGAAGCGCTTCCTTGAGAGCAGGAGGGCAGACTCGGACTCCTCTTCGCTTGGAAGCCGCCGTTTGCGCGTCAGGAAGGCCGAGGATGTCCAGATGCGCCAAGGCATGCAGGAGATGGTCCCGCAAGAGATGCCTGGGGCCAATGTGGATCAGCTTCGATATCTGGAACCCTCATCTGAGACGAGGCAGCTTGGCGTTGCTGCTGCAGGCCTTGATGCGCCTGAGCAAGCAAGCCCTGCAGCCAGAAGGATCGCTTACGCGAAGGAAGCGCTTGGAGGATACCCTCAAGCACAAGCTGCATCTGATGCGCAGGTCACGCGTCCGCTGGTAGAGCCTGTCGTGCATGAAGCCGTACGGGAGGTGCCCGCTGATCAGCCGCAAGAGGTGTTCATGCCGCTTGAGAACCTCACCCAGAGGCTGGATATGTCTGAGGAAGAGGCATTCGAAGAAGAGGAACTGCCAGAAGAGCGCGTTCGTTTGAAGGACTGGCAGCCTAAGGATGCTCGCAGAAGCGATATCCCCAGCATCTCGCTTCCCTTCGACGAGGATGAGCCAAAAGCAAGCACATCTGTGAACCTGGAGGACCTTGCATCAGCGCTCCCTAGCATAGGGGGAGGGGTGGCCCTGAATCTAGAGGAGAGCGTCCCTGTAGGGGGCGCTACCATTAAGATGGAAGATGCAAAGGGTGAGGCCAAGGCCCCTGCACCCAAGAAGGCCAAGAGCACCCCGAAGAAGGAACCTGCTTCCAAGGCATCTTCTGGCAAAGCGCGCGCAGATGAAGCGCCAGCTGTGATCCGTGATGGATTCCAGCTGCCTGCAATGAGCCTTCTGCAGGCGCCAGACCCTTCGCATTCAAGGGGGAGCGATCCTCAAGTACTGCAGCTCACATCAGAGAAGCTTCAAGCCACCCTTGAGAGCTTCGGTGTGAATGCGAAGGTGGTCGGCTGGATAGAAGGACCAACCGTCACCCTGTTCAAGGTTGACCTCCCATCTGGGGTCAGAGTGAGCCGCATCACCAACCTGAGCGATGACATAGCGCTTGCGCTGGCCTCCCCAGGAGTGCGCATATTCGCGCCCATTCCCGGCACGAACCATGTGGGCATAGAGATACCGAATGCCAAGCGCCAGACGGTCTTCCTATCTGAGGTGCTGAATGACGCCAAGGGAGGCGCCCTAGAGGTTGCCATAGGCAAGGACGTAGAAGGGCGCTCCATCATATCTGACCTTGCGAAGATGCCCCACTTGCTCATAGGCGGCACCACGGGCTCCGGCAAATCCGTAGCCATCAACGCCATGATCATGTCCATCTTGATGAGGTCCACCCCAGATGAGGTGAGGTTCATCATGGTGGACCCGAAGCGCGTGGAGTTCACGCCTTACAACGGGATCCCGCATCTGTACGTCCCTGTGGTCACAGAGCCCAAGGAGGCGGCGAACGCTCTTTCTTGGGGTGTCGCTGAGATGGAGCGCCGCCTGAAGGTGTTCTCCAAGCAAGAGGTGGCCGTCAGGAACATCTCCCAATACAACCAGAAGGTGAAGGGCGGAGGCGTCTTTGACGCCGAAGGGCGTGAGCTTGACCCCATGCCCTACATCGTGATCATCATAGACGAGCTGGCAGACCTCATGATGAACGTTGGGAAAGAAGTGGAGTTCTCCATCTCGCGCATCGCTCAGCTGGCTCGCGCTGCCGGCATCCATCTCATCGTAGCAACGCAGCGCCCCTCCACGAACGTGGTGACGGGCCTGATCAAGGCGAACATCACCAACAGGATCGCATTCAACGTGGCATCTGGCATAGATTCAAGGGTCATCCTTGATACGCCTGGCGCTGAGAATCTGATCGGCCTTGGAGACATGCTCCTCTCAAAGCCCGAGCTGCCCAAGCCGCAGAGGATACAGGCATGTTATGTCTCCGAAGAGGAGATAGCAGCTGTGGTGGACCACGTGAAGTCACAAGGTGAGCCTGAGTACCATGCGGACATCCTTCAGGTGAACCACATGTCCATAGGCGACACATCGCCTCAAGGAGGATCCGGAAGCGTTGATGATCCTTTGGTGTGGGATGCCGCTGACATCGTGGTTTCCAGTAGAATGGGCTCAACATCCAATATCCAAAGGCGCTTGAAGGTAGGATATGCCAGAGCCGGCAGGATAATGGATCAACTGGAAGAGATGGGAGTGGTCGGGCCTGCGAATGGCTCCAAGCCACGTGAGGTGCTCGTTGACGCCCTTGAGCTAGAGACGCTCAAGGCATTCGAGCAAAGCGATGCATCATGATGGAAGGCATCATTTGGCTGAAGGAAGGTCATACGGGGATCATCTGAGGGAGGCTCGCGAGCGCCAGGGAATAGACCTAGTCACGATGGCTCGCTTCCTCCACATCAGGCCTGATATCGTTGGAGCCATCGAATCTGCTGACTTCAACAAGATGCCTGCGCATGGATACACCAAGAACATGGTACGCGCCTATGCAAGGCAAGTCGGTCTAGACGAAAGCCGCATCTCATCCATGTATGCAACTGAGAGGTCCGCATTCGAAGGCGTGCCCCTTGCAGATTCCAGGTCCATCAACCTCCCCGAGCGTGGGCGCACCAGCAGCACTGAGCGCAGAGCTGCAGCATCCACTAGATTCCAAGATGGAACGCAGGCATCACAGCAGAGAAGAGATAGGGGCTCTTCCCGCAGAACATCTGACGATAGCAAGCCTGCAAGGCAGAGGCAGTCACGTCAAGCCCCTTCATCGAAGAGCGCTGGGCAAGGAGGCAGGTTCGGAGAGCTGGTAGCGTCCTTCACGCAAGGTCAGCGCAAGCACGAAGAGCACGTTGGCAGCTCATTCGCACAGGCTAGCATGCAGCCCATAGCCCAGGGAAGGGGACTGACTGGAAGCGGAAGAGCGGTTCAAGGGGTCAAGAATCTGAACTGGCCATTCATGATCCTCATAGCGGCCATAGCGCTGATCTTGATCATCGTAGTGGCAACGCTCCTGAATGGTGGTCGTCAATCCTCAACCGATGTCCCAGACATCCCGATCTCTGGTCTGACCGACACTTCAGCTACCCCATCAGAAGAATCAACTCAAGTGGAGACAGCTCCTTCAAGCGCTACCTTCGAATTCAGCGTTGCTGATGGCGACCAATCGTGGATCACCGTTTACCTAGACGGTTCTAGCACGCCGGAATATGCAGGCGTGGCGGAAGGCCCGATGTCTGAGACCTTCCAAGTGACGGGAACCTTGAGATTCGAGAGCGCGAACATCACTCCAGTGACCCTCACCGTTGATGGTGAGGAAGTGAAGGCAACAGCGGCTTCCTCTGGGTCGAACTACGTGTATACCGTAGACTTCCCATCCATATTGGCTCAATGGAAGGCAGATCACGGCCTTGCCGGTTCAGATGATGATGGAAGCTCATCGTCTTCTGCGTCATCTTCGTCGTCATCTTCTGCAAGCACATCAAGCTCTTCGTCGTCATCCAAGAGCTCCTCATCTGCTTAAATATGCACAAGCTGAATATATCCTCTGATGAGCAAGGAGTCTTCCAATGGCAAAGGAAAGCAGCTTCGATGTCGTCTCGCAAGTTGACATGCAAGAGGTTGACAACGCATATCAGCAAGCCGTGAAGGAGCTCAAGCAGCGCTATGACCTGAAGGATGCTGATGTGGATCTTGAGCTGGACAAGCAGAAGCATGAGATCACCATCGTGGCTCCATCTGATTTCGTCTGCGGACAGGTTCAAGATATCCTGAACAGCAAGCTGGTGAAGCGTGGTATAGACCTAGGCGCTGTGAAGTGGTCTGATGCGCAGAGCGTCTCTGGTGGACGCGTCAAGCGCGAAGGCAGCGTCATCAGCGGCATAGACAAGGACACGCTCACCCGCATCAACAAATACTTGAAGGGACTGAAGCTCAAGATCAAGACCCAGATAGAGGGGGACAAGATCCGCGTCTCTTCAGCATCCCGTGATACGCTGCAAGATACCATCGCGCATCTCAAGGCCGAGGACTTCGGTCAGCCGCTCCAATTCGTCAATTACAGATGACGAAGCGCGCCTTCTAGCATGTGGCAAGACGAAGGCAGGGCGCCATTGGTGTTCTTCGACACGCTTGGCTGTGCGAAGAATGCATGTGACACATCCTCAATGGAAGAGCTGGCTTTGAGGTCCGGCTTCCGGATAGCCAATGACCTGGCTTCAAGCGACGTGGCCGTGATCAACACGTGCTCCTTCATACAAAGCGCCACCGAAGAGAGCATCGAAGCCGTATTGGATGCATGCGATAGCCTCCTACCTGATGGAAGGAGGCGTCCTGTCATCGTAGCTGGCTGCATGCCTGCAAGATACGGATCTGATCTTGCAGGATCCATTCCTGAAGCAACCCTGTTCCTGCCTTGCAAAGATGAAGGCTCCATAGCCAAAGCCTTGAGGGATGCAACTGGGTGGGATGGCGTTCAGCATGAAGCTGGAGCAGCAAAGGGCCAAGGCGCGTTCGCATATGTGAAGATATCCGACGGATGCAACAGATGCTGCTCATTCTGCACGATCCCCAAGATCCGTGGCCCTTACAAGAGCTTCCCATCCACCCGGATCTTGGCTGAGTGCGAAGCCCAGGCAGAGCGTGGAGCCCGTGAGATCGTGCTCATAGGTCAAGATACCGGCGTTTGGGGCCGTGACCTGGATGAGGGACATGATCTAGCCTGGCTCGTATCCTACCTTGCAGATGCCATCCCTCACGTTCGCTTCCGGATCATGTACACAGAGCCATCTGAGATCACTGATGGTCTGTTGGAGGCCATTGCCTCGCATGAGAACATCTGCAACTACATGGATATCCCCTTGCAGCATGTGGTGCCAAGCGTGCTAAGGGCGATGAACCGAAAGGGGAGCGCTGAGGAGTTCGAATCCCTCGCGCTCCAGATACGCGCCAAGATCCCTGATGTGACCCTCCGCACAACTCTCATGTGCGGATTCCCCGGGGAGACAGAGGAGGACTTCGAGGAGCTGTTGGCATTCGTGAAGCTAGGACTCTTCGACTACATCGGCATCTTCGCTTATTCCAGAGAGGATGGCACTCGCGCCGCTGAGATGGATGCGCAGGTCCCTGAGGATGTGAAGGACCTAAGGCTTCGGGAGCTTCGTGATGAGGCGGATAGCGTGAGCTGCGTGCTCGTCTCCGAGAGGGTAGGATCCACCCAGCGCGTGATCATCGAGGGCATAGAGGAAGACGGGCAATCGTGGGGAAGGGCGGACTGCCAAGCCCCCGAAGTGGACGGCATCACGTATGTGGCCAACGCCAAGATAGGAGATGTCGTGCGCGTTCGCATCGAAGATGCCTTCATGTACGACATGGAGGGGGAGAGGGTTTGAGCAAAGACGCGAAGCCACGGAGCATCTGGACGCCAGCCAACATCGTCACCGTCGTCAGGATCTGCCTCGTTCCAGTGTTCGTAGCCGTCCTGCTGAGCCCATGGCCTGAGTGGCTGGGGCTCAAAGACGTCGTCTCGAATGGCGCAAAGTCCCTGTTCGCAGCCTGTGTGTTCATACTCATATCCTGCACGGACTGGATAGATGGATATCTTGCAAGGTCACGCAATGAAGTGACGGATTTCGGCAAGCTGATGGATCCCTTGGCAGACAAGATACTGGTGGCGGCTGCACTGCTCGCATTGATAGAGCTCCAGGTCCTCCCATCTTGGCCCGTGCTCATAATCTTGGCTAGGGAGTTCATCGTCTCCGGCGTGAGGATGCTCGCTGCATCACGCGGCATCGTGATAGCTGCCAGCTGGTACGGCAAGGCCAAGACAGTGCTTCAGATAGCCGCGATCGTGCTCTTCTTGGTGAAGGACACGCTCTACATCCCAGATGTCCAACACGCCATAGAGAACCCTCTGTACATCATCTCATGGCTGGTGATGCTAGTTGCTCTGTTCTTCACTATAGCGTCAATGATGGACTACATATCGAAGGCTTGGCCGCTCATCAAGTCCGTGCAAGAGTCGAATGACGATGAAGATGCTGAAGCCCTAGCTTCCAAGCTCATCTCGCTCTCCACAGAGAAGGGCCTCACCTTATCAACAGCTGAGAGCTTGACTGGCGGCATGATATCCACATGCCTCACATCGGTTCCTGGAAGCTCAGCGTCCTTCATTGGCGGCGTTGTGAGCTATGCCATCTCAGCGAAGGAGAACGTGCTAGGAGTGGATGAGCACCTGCTGTCTTCAAGAGGTGCCGTTGATGGGGATGTAGCCATCCAGATGGCCCGTGGAGTCCGGAAGCAGATGGGCTCATCCTTGTCCGTCTCCGTGACAGGCATTGCAGGACCATCAGGCGCAGAGCCAGAGAAGCCCGTGGGGACCGTCTTCGTCGGTTTCGCCTCGGATCGCGAAGAGGGCTTCATCGAGTGCCACTTCTCCGGAGATAGGGAAGAGGTGAGGATCAAGACAACGTGCAAGGCGATGGACGTCTTGATCGGATTGGTTGACGGATGATGCCAAGAACGCGCTGATCCTTTGCAGCAATGCGTCAAGCATCTGGTGAAGCAGCGCTGATCCATGTCAGATCCAAGATGATCCCACGCATGGCTCATGACAGATCCGTGACCTCTTCCTGTCAGATGGAATGCTTAGCATCCTTCATGAGGTCAAGGGATATCCAAGATTCCTCATTGACCAACAAACATTTGTTCGTATAATTAGAGCGTCACGAAATGACACGGAAGGACACGGTATCCAGATGAGCCAAAACAAAGAAGAACTGCTCAAATCCACCACAGACCAGATCAAGAAGAAGTTCGGAACCGGCTCTATCATGAAGCTAGGTGAGAGCGGCGCTGACCTGAGCATCGGCTCCATCCCTACAGGAGCCCTACCGCTTGATGTGGCGCTTGGCATCGGAGGTGTGCCTAAGGGAAGGGTCATCGAGATATATGGCCCCGAATCAAGCGGCAAGACAACGCTCGCGCTTCAGATCCTCGCTGAATGCCAAGCACAAGATGGCATCGTCGCCTTCATAGATGCTGAGCATGCCCTGGATCCCGTCTACGCCGCAAAGCTAGGCGTAGACATAGATGAGGTCTTGATATCTCAGCCTGACACAGGTGAGCAAGCTCTTGAGATCTGTGACATGCTGATCAGGTCGGGTGCTGTTGATTGCATCGTCGTTGACTCTGTTGCTGCGCTCGTTCCGCGTGCTGAGATAGAAGGAGAGATGGGTGACACCACAGTAGGCCTCCAGGCTAGGCTCATGTCCCAAGCTCTCAGGAAGATCACAGGTTCGCTTTCAAGGTCCAACACCACGTGCATCTTCATCAATCAGCTGCGTGAGAAGATCGGCGTCATGTTCGGCAATCCGGAGACCACTACAGGCGGACGTGCCTTGAAGTTCTTCTCAAGCGTCCGCATCGACATCAGGCGCATAGAGTCCATCAAGCAGAATGGCGAGAGCATCGGCAACAGGGTACGTGCCAAGATCGTCAAGAACAAGGTGGCACCACCATTCAGGCAGGCTGAGTTCGATCTCATGTTCGGTGAGGGCATATCCAAGGAAGGCTGCATCATAGATATGGCTGTGGATTGCGGAGTGGCCAAGAAGAGCGGCGCTTGGTACACCTATGAGGATGAGAAGCTAGGGCAGGGAAGGGAAGCTGCCAAGCAGACGCTTCGCGAGAACCCAGACATCCGCAATGAGATAGAGGCTAAGGTCCTGGAAGCGTATGACATACCTACTGCAGCATCTGCGCAGGCGCAAGAGACATCTGAATAGCTCTCAGAAGCGTGGCGTACAACAGGAAGAGAGCGGAGGAGACAGCTTCTCTTCCGCTTGATGAGCAAGAGAAGCATGCCTTTGAGAAGGCTGTGCAGCTCTTGAGCATAAGAGAGCTCTCTACAGCGAAGATGCATGAGAAGCTCGCTCGATACGGTTTCTCAGAAGAAGCGCAAGACCATGCCATCCAGAAGGCCATATCGTATGGCTTCATAGACGATCAACGATATTGTGATAGCTTGATCAGGTCTACGCTGTCTCAAGGCAAGGGCCTTGAAAGGGTCATCCGTGAGATCCAGAGCCTAGGGATCGATCCTGATAGCCTAGAAGCCTTCGAAGAGTATGTTGAGCTTGGGGAGGATGGCCTTCTTGAAGCTGCTATGGATGTCCTCTCTAGGAGCCATATCCGCTCCAAGAACATCAAGCAGTCTGCATACAGGAAGCTGATCATGAAGGGCTATCCTCATTCGATAGCTGCTGAGGCCTCAAGGAGACACGCCGAAGACCTGCAGCTTTCATGAATAGGCGATCGTGCTGGCTCCTGATCCAAGCGGCTTTGCTATAATCTGAGCACTTGAGTTATCAATGCCGTTGCGCGGCATTTGCTATATAGAAAAGCGAATAGAATCTGCTCGTGCTAAGCGAGATAGCTCAGGTTGGCTAGCGCCAACCTTTTTCACATTGGATGACAACGCTGATAAGCAGCATTAAGGCAGGATCAACATGGAGATAATCATAGGCATCATAGCCATAATCGTAGGCATAGCTGTAGGCTTCGCTGGCGCCAAGGCATTCGCAAGCAGCAGGCAGAAGAATATGGCAACTCAAGCTGCGTCCATCAAGAAGGATGCAGAAGAAGAGGCATCGCGCATGATCAAGGATGCGCAGACCCAGGTTGACACCATGAAGAAGCAAGCACAGCTCGAAGCCAAGGATGAGGCGCTCAGGTACAGGCAGCAGATCGAAGAGGAGAACAAGGACCGCATGAAGGAGGTCCGCAGCGCTGAGAGCAGGCTGACGCAGCGCGAACAGTCACTGGACAACAGGACAGACGCTCTTGACAAGAGGGAGCATCAGCTCTCATCACTGCAGGGGCAGCTGGATAAGCGCGCAGGTGAGCTGACAGAATCTGAAGCCGAGATGAGCAGGCGCCTTGAGAAGGTTGCCGGGATGACCCCTCAGCAGGCAAAGGAAGAGCTCCTTGAAACCATCCATGATGAGGTCATCCATGATTCAGCCGCCATCATCAGGGATGCTGAAGCCCGTACCAAGGCTGAGGCAGACAAGAAGGCTAGGGAGATCTTGAGCCTGGCCATCCAGAGGGTTGCAGCTGACCACTCCTCTGAGAACACCGTTTCCACCATACATATCCCAAACGATGACCTGAAGGGCAGGATCATCGGCCGCGAGGGCAGGAACATCCGCTCTTTCGAGCAGCTGACAGGGACGAATCTCATCATCGATGACACACCCGAGTGCGTGACCATCTCATGCTTCGATCCAGTGCGCCGTGAGATCGGCAAGATCACGATGGAGAATCTCATCGCTGACGGGCGCATACACCCAGCCAGGATCGAAGAGATGTATGAGAAGTCAGTGAAGCTGGTAGGGGAGCGCGTGCAGAAGGCGGGAGAGCAGGCAGCCTTCGATACGGGCATCCATGACCTGCATCCAGAGCTCATCCACACCCTTGGTCGCTTGATGTATCGCACCTCCTATGGCCAGAACGTGCTCAACCATTCGCTGGAGGTTGCATACCTTGCTGGCGTCATGGCATCAGAGCTTGGGCTTGACCCTGTGCCTGCCAAGAGGGCAGGTCTCTTGCATGACCTTGGCAAGGCCGTTGACCACGAGGTTGACGGAAGCCATGCGGTCCTCGGCGCGGATCTAGCCAAGCGCTTTGGCGAGAAGCCTGAGATCATACATGCCATAGAGGCTCATCATGAGGACGTTGAGCCCAACTCAGTGCTTGATGTCCTGATCCAGGCTGCAGATGCCGTATCTGCCGCAAGGCCAGGCGCCCGCAAGGAGACGCTTGATGCTTACATCAAGCGCTTGGAGAAGCTAGAGGAGATAGCCAACTCCCATGAGGGCGTTGAGCGCACCTTCGCCATCCAAGCAGGGCGCGAAGTCAGGGTCATGGTCTCTCCTGAGGTAGTGGATGAGGCAGCATCAGTGGTGCTGGCGCATGACATCGCCTCTCAGATCGAGAAGGAGATGCAATACCCTGGTCAGGTGAAGGTCGTCGTCATACGTGAGAGCAGGGCAGTTGACTACGCGAAGTAGTCATCCTCAAGAAGACGATGCGTCAAGCCTGATCCCCTTCTTGGAAGAGGTCATGCCCGAAGACCCATTCAAGGTTGAAGAGGAGCTAGGGCATGGATTCGTCAGGCTCAAGAGCACAGAGGCTGAGAAGCGCCAAGCCGCGCAAGACATCAGATGCTCTGAGGATATCCTCATAGAGCTCCTGCGCAACAGCAGAGACGCTGGCGCTAGGAACATCTATATCGCCACTGCACGTGAGGCAGACTCCCGCCTCATCTGCGTGATAGATGACGGATGCGGCATCCCCGAGGATATGTGGGATGCCGTCTTCTTGCCAAGGGTCACATCCAAGCTGGATAGCGCGCATATGGACAAGTGGGGGATGCATGGCAGGGGAATGGCACTCTTCTCCACGAAGCTCAATGTCTCCTCAGCTAAGGTGTCCGCATCAGCGCCAGGGCTTGGCGCGTCCATCTCCATAGATGCGGGCACGAACCTGCCAGAGAAGGCTGACCAGAGCACGTTCCCAAGGTTCGAAGAGCATGACGGCATCATGCAGATGAGAGGCCCCAAGAACCTGATGAGAACGGCTTGCGAATTCGCTCTGGACTGCGGGGAATCCGTGAACGTCTATATCGGAAGCCCCGCGCAGATAGCGGCCACGCTGCACCAGTTCGGCATGGCTACGCTCCCAGCATATGAGAGAGCCTTCAACGATGCATCAACGGTGCCGGTCGTGAAGAGGCTGTCAGTTGCTGTGAGCCCCGAAGCCTTCGCCAGCATCTCAGATGACCTAGGGCTCCCTTTATCCTCTAGAACAGCACGGCGCATCATGGACGGAAAGCTAGACGGCGTTGAGGACCTATTGACCCTCATGCAGAAGAACAGCTTCCCCTCAAGCCGAAAGCATGGAAAGAGCTCATCCAAGCCTATCCCATCAGGTCCATCAAAGCGCTCCCTCAAGATCTCTGATGATGACAAGAGATCGTTCCTTCAAGGTGTCATGCGCTCATACCATGACCTTGCAGATGCTTATTACATGGATCCAGACGTGGATCCGAAGATGCGGATGAGCGCAGGATCCATCATCATCGAGATACCATGCGCCTCAAAGGATGACCTTTCTTGAATGGATGACCATTTCGATAATCTATGTGTTTTGGGGCTTTGCCGCAACGTGCGTGAAAATATGCTCCTCATCTGCTAGAGTTGCAATGTTCAGATAAGCATCAATGAAGCACGAACATGGCATAAACGGAAAGTGGTCCAAGTGGCAGAAGAAGTCAGATCCCAGATAGGATGCCTCAAGGTATCCTCCAAGTCATCTCCCGCATCGGTTGCGGGAGCTATTGCTGGGATGATCAAGGATGGCGCTGCGGTTGAGATCCAAGCTGTTGGCGCAGGTGCAGTCAATCAGGCCGTGAAGGCAATAGCCATATCCCGCGGGTTCTTGTCACCTGTTGGCATAGAGATATTCTGCATCCCTTCCTTTGCCGACATCGTCATTGATGGCGAATACAAGACCGCTATCAGGTTCTCAGTGGAGCCGAAGGCTTCTGCTGCATCAGCAGAAGCATAGATGGATCAGGTACCATTCCACCCAATATGCAGCACAGCCTCCAGGAGTTGACGTTCAGCATCCAGACATTCGGATGCCAGATGAACAAGCATGATTCTGAGAGGATCAGGGGCATGCTCGAAGGCCTTGGGATGCTGGAAGCTGCAACTCCTGAAGAGTCAGACGTGGTCATCTTCGTCACATGCTGCGTCAGAGAATCCGCCGACACGAAGCTCTACGGACACGTGATGTCCCTTCGCAACATGCCGAAGCGAGAAGGCTCTCCGCTTGATGAGAGGATCATAGCCGTTGGCGGTTGCATCGGCCAGCGAGAAGGCAAAGCCCTCTCTCAGAAGATGGATCACGTGAACGTCGTGTTCGGCACGCGTACCATCCATATGCTCCCGAACCTGATAGATGAAGCCATCAACGGCTCTGCTTCTTCGAATACCTCAGTTGATGAAGGCGGCAAGACGTTCCAGCTTCCCATCCACAGAGATGCAAGCTGGGCTGCGTGGCTTCCCATCACGTTCGGATGCGACAACTTCTGCACCTATTGCATCGTCCCCTATGTTCGGGGCCGTGAGAGCTCAAGGGAGCTGGAAGAGGTCATCGAAGAGGCGAAGGGGTATGTGTCTGATGGCGTCAAGGAGATAACGCTCCTTGGGCAGAACGTGAACTCTTACGGGCGGGACCTCTACGGTAGTCCCAAGTTCGCAGAGATGCTGGATGCCATCGATGCCACAGGGATAGAGCGGCTTCGTTTCGCCACCAGCCATCCGAAGGACCTCTCAGATGACGTGATAGAGCGCTTTGCAAGCCTTGGATCCTTGATGCCAGCGCTCCATCTTCCTGTGCAGTCAGGCTCCGACAGGGTCTTGAGCACGATGAACAGGAAGTACACGCGCGATCACTACCTTGCGCTGATAGATAAGCTCAGGGAAGCGAACCCTGACATAGCGCTCTCAACTGACGTCATAGTCGGATTCCCAGGGGAGACGGAAGAGGATTTCCTTGACACCTTGAGCTTGATAGATGAGGTTGGATATCACCAGGTCTTCACCTTCATCTATTCGAAGCGCTCAGGCACGCCAGCTGCAAGCTACCCAGATGAGGTGCCAAGAGAGATCGCTCAGGATAGGTTCGATAGGCTATTGAGCGTTGTTGAGAAGCGCGCTCTGGAAGCAAATTCCCGGGATGTCGGGGCCATTGCCAATGTCCTCTTCGAAGGCGCATCGAAGAAGGATCAAGGCGTGCTCACCGGTAAGACCGAGAAGAACCAAACAGTGCATGTCGCTGGATCGGGGATCTGCCCTGAGGACATGGCCGGGAAGATCGCACGTGTGAAGATAGAGGAAGCGAAGACGTGGTATCTGAAGGGCCAGCTCCTATGAGCGGATGCGCATGAACCAGATGCGCTTCGTCATCTGCGGTCCTACGGCTACAGGCAAATCCGAGCTCGCTCAGCGCTTGGCGATCCATGCGGGTGGAGTGGTGCTCAGCGCGGATTCCATGCAGGTCTATAGGGGAATGGATATCGGCACTGCCAAGGTCCCACCAGAGAAGAGGCTGGTAGAGCATTTCGGGCTCGACCTCACAGATCCAGATGAGCCGTATTCGGCATCTCTGTACCAATCATATTCAAGGGTTGTCATGGATGAGGCAGAAGAGGCCAGAAGGCCTGTTGTCATCACTGGCGGGACCGGCCTTTACATACAAGCTGCGCTTGATGACCTCAAGTTCCCAAAGGGAGAGCAAGCGAACAATCCCATACGAGAGAGATATTCCCAGATGGCTGAGGAGAAGGGCTCATCTGCTGTTTGGGATGAGCTCAACAAGATGGACCCCAAGAGCGCACAGCACATCCATCCCAACAACTTGAAGCGCGTGATACGTGCTCTGGAGATGGCCCATGAGGGCGAGAGCTATTCTGAGAGAACCCATGGCTTGAAAGAGGTGAGCGAGCTATACCCTGCGCTCTACATCGGGCTTTCGATGGAAAGATCCCTTCTCTACGAGCGCATAGGAGAGCGTGTGGACGCAATGCGCGAGATGGGGCTCGTAGATGAGGTCAGGAAGCTTGCAGAAGAAGGCTTCGCAAGCTCCTTGACCGCTCGGCAGGCTATAGGATACAAGGAGATACTTAGCGCATTCGAAGGAGAGATATCCCTAGATGAGGCCTTCGAAGACATAAAGCAGGCTACAAGGCGCTATGCCAAGCGGCAAGGCACTTGGTTCAGGCGCGATGAGCGCATCCATTGGATAGATGTGACCAAAAAGGGCGAGCAAGATGTCATGGAGGAAGCGATGCACGTGATGGATCGCTTCTGCGAAGATGAGGAGAAGAGATGACGAGATTGGAATTCGCGAAGCTGAACGGACTCGGGAATGATTTCGTGATCGTCGATGACCTCTCTGATGAGATCAGCCTCTCAACAGAGCAGGTGAGATCCATATGCGATAGGCATTTCGGCGTTGGCGCGGATGGCGTCATCCTGGTCAAACCTCCTAAGGAGCCAGGCCAGCTGGCGTACATGCACTACATCAATTCTGATGGCACGCTGGCTCAGATGTGCGGCAACGGTGTTCGCTGCTTCGCCAAATACCTCGTAGATAGGGGCTTTGCTGATGTGAGCTCTGGAAGGCTCACGGCAGGCACGCTAGCGGGGAACCGCCAGATCAGCTTCGATGTGGACGCGGATGGGAAGATGCTCACCGCAGAGGTTGATATGGGGTGTCCCATCTTGGCCCCTGCGGATGTTCCGGTAGCTGTAGCGGCCAATGCCGAGACTCCATATGGCGAAGCCTACGTCAAAGAACACGAACTGGGATCTCCTTGGGGCCCTTTCCGCTTCACGTGCGTCTCCATGGGCAACCCACATGCTGTCTGCTTCATAGATGACTGGAACGTCCTTCCAGATGAGCTGTTCGAGGACAGAGCGAAAAAGGGGCTTGACGCATTCAAGGTGTCCGAAGCGGGCGCCTTCTTCGAATGCCATCCAGCCTTCCCTGAGAAGACGAACGTGGAGTTCGCATCTATAGAAGATGACGGCATCCACATGCGCGTATTCGAGAGGGGCTGCGGAGAGACGCTAGCTTGCGGCACAGGCGCATGCGCAACCCTCGTGGCAGCCGTTCTCACCGATAGGTCTGGATGCGCTTCCAGGGTTCATCTATTGGGCGGTCCGTTAGATATCACATGGGATGATGGAGGGTCCGTCATGATGACAGGGCCTGCTGAAGAGGCTTTCTCTGGCGTTCTGGATGCGTGATCTGTAGCTTTGGGATCTACTAGAAGCAGGGAAGTGACGGCCAACAGCTTGACGGACGAGAAGAAGCCAAGGTTCCCCCTGATCAGCACGGAGGAGCCCGTAGAGAGAGCATTGCTCGTTGGGATCGACAGGCCAGGGGCTCAATGGGACATGAACGCATCATTGGCAGAGCTCTCCAGGCTTGCACATACCGCAGGTGCTGTCACGGTGGCAACAGCAACGCAGCGGCTACGGACTCCGAATCCTGCAACATATGTTGGCAGCGGCAAGGTGGCGGAGATAGCGGAAGCTGCACATGAGCAGGATGTGGACATCATCATCTTCGATGATGAGCTGACACCATCTCAGCAATCGAATCTCGAGCACTCGGTGGATAGGGATATCAAGGTGATAGACAGAACAGCTCTCATCTTGGACATCTTTGCCATGCGAGCGAAGAGCAAGGAGGGCAAGCTCCAGGTCAGGCTAGCGCAGAACGAGTACCTCTACCCGAGGCTGCGTGGCATGTGGGCACACCTTGCATCCAATAGGATGGGCGGTGGCGTTGGTTCCAGGTTCGGAGAAGGGGAGAGCCAGCTTGAGGTGGACAGGCGAATGGTCCGCAATAGGATCACCTCGATCAAGCGAGAGCTTGCAAGGCTGGAATCCGTTCGCCAGACCCAAAGAGAAGGGCGAAAGCGGAGCGATGTCATCAGAGTGTCCCTTGCAGGCTATACGAATGCCGGGAAATCAAGCCTGCTCAACGCCTTGAGCGGAAGCGAAGCATATTCCGATGACCTCCTGTTCGCTACCCTTGACTCCACCACAAGGGCTCTGACGCTCCCGCAAGGACGCAAGATCACACTGACAGATACGGTTGGATTCATACAGAAGCTGCCCACCACCTTGATCGAGGCATTCAAGTCCACCCTTGATGAGATCTCCGAATCAGACCTGATATTGCATGTGGTTGATGCGTCTGATGCTGGCTTCGATGCTCACATGCGTTCAGTGACAGAGACGCTAGGGCAGATAGGAGCGCATGAGATCCCATCAGTCTTGGTGATGAACAAATCCGACCTATTGGACGATGATCAAGCACGAGCTTTCAAGAAGCGATTCCCTGATGCGATATTCACCTCATCTAGCACAGGCGCTGGCTTGGATGAGCTATTGGAGAGGATCCAGCTATCCATCAGCGCCACTGAGGTGACGCTTGATGTGATCATCCCATACGCGAAGACTGGGTTGGCTGCCAAGGCCCATGAGAGCTGCAGCGTCTTGTCAGAGCGCTATGAGGAAGGCGGCATCAGGATGACGCTCCGATGCCCAGAGCGGATGAAGGGCCTCTTCGCTGGCTTCACAACCGCCTGAAGACAGCGACGACAGTGCCCGCGATAGAGCATTCGCGCACTATTATGGGCTCCATATCATGGTTCTCTGGCTGCAAGCGGATATGATCTTGTTCCTTGTAGAAGCGCTTGATGGTAGCCTCATCTTCGAGGAGCGCCACGACGATGTCCCCATTGTTCGCCACAGGCTGCTCTTTGACGACGACATAATCCCCGTCATTGATGCCTACCTCTATCATGGAGTCACCGCGAACAGAGAGCATGAATGAGGGAGCTTCTCCCACTATCTCAGTAGGCAAGCGCAATGTATCGGTTATGTTCTCCTCTGCGAGTATGGGCATCCCGGCAGCTACGTTGCCGACCAAAGGAACGCTGACTATGTCGTGGAGATCCTGCATCAAGGATGCAGTTGCATCCTCTACCTCATACGTGAGCGAGATAGAGCGTGACTTCAAGGGATCGCGCTTGATGAAGCCCTTCTCCTCAAGAGCCTTCAAATGCACATGGACGGTGGATGGGGAAGAGAGCCCCAGATCCTCGCACACTTCACGAACGGTTGGACCGTAGCCCTTCTCAACGATATGACGCTCTATGTCATCAAGCACTGCCTTCTGCCGTTTGGTGATCTTGATAGCCATGGACCTGCTCCCATTCGCAAATGTGAACTGATGTTCGATGATTATAACAGCGTACAAAGGTTCTAGGGACGAGAACGATACAATGTCACGAAATGGGTCACCGACCACAATATGTAGTATGATATCTGTCAATTCTTCACAGGAGGAGCCTATGATCTGCCCATATTGTGATTACGAAGAATCCAAGGTGATAGATTCACGGCCTGCCGAAGACGGTTCCGCCATCAGGCGCAGGCGGGAGTGCCTCTCTTGTGGCAAGCGCTTCACGACATATGAGCGCTACGGGGAGCGTCCTGTCATAGTCATCAAGTCAGATAGCTCTTCTGAGCCATTCAGCCGAGAGAAGCTGATGAGATCCATAATGGTGGCATGCGCCAAGCGCCCTGTCACGCCTGAGCAGATAGATTCGCTGATCTCTGACATAGAGCTTGCCGTGAGGACAGCTTCAGGAGAGGTCTCGTCCAAAGACCTCGGTGAGATGGTGTTGGACCGCTTGGCGCCGTTGGATGAGGTTGCATACATCAGGTTCGCCAGCGTCTACAAGGACTTCCAGAGCGTGGAAGAGTTCGCAGGCGCCCTTGAGGAGATAGCCTAGAAGATGCCTCAAGATGTGAGCATAGCCATCACATCCGATGATCCATCGCTCATCCCTGCATATTCACGCGAAGGGGATGCAGGGATGGACCTCAAGGCAGCAGCAGACGCATGCATAGAACCTGGCCAGCGCGCTGTCGTGCCATGCGGCATCAAGGTGGCCATTCCTGATGGGTTCGCAGGTCTTGTGATCCCCAGGAGCGGGCTTGCAGCCAAGCACGGCATCACCGTCTTGAATGCTCCAGGACTCATAGACAGCAATTACAGAGGCGAGATATGCGCCATACTCATGAACACAGATGCCAACAGCGCATTCAGCATCAGAAAAGGGGATAGGATAGCCCAGCTGCTGGTCATCCCATATCCCAAGGTGTCATGGGCAGAAGCCAAGCAGCTTGAGCCCACATTTCGTGGCGAGAGCGGATTCGGGAGCAGTGGTATATAGCATGGACGAAGAGCAGATAGCCAGAGAGATACGGACCATACAGACGCTTGGCTCCATAGCCATCATCGCGTCTCCTGTGTCGCTCGTGTTCGGTGGAGTGCTGCTGGCTCTTGCAGCGCTGATATGCGCCATCGTTGCCAGGATGAAGCTCAATGCCCTGATGGCAAGAGATGTCCTGAGCCAGCCCATAGCCACTATGCTCAAGCGTCAGTCAACAGTTGGCATAGCTTTGAGCGCAGTGGCCCTGGTGATAGATTCTGTAGCTTTCGCGATGGCATTTGGCACGCTCATGCAAGCCATGCAATCAGGAGACATGTCATCCATAAACCAGATGCTCGGGATGGACGCGAACCTGACAGACTCCGCGAACACAGATGCAACGAACACATCCATCTGGGATTCATAAGCACTTGCTCATAGCTTGCCCAATGATTGAAGCAAGTTATGTCAATGTTGAGCGAAGCTCAACTTGACATAACATATATTATCGAGGAATCATGCATCAGCAAAAGGATGCCGCTTGCGCATGCCGCGCCTTGCTGGGATTATCCGAAGCTCATCGAATCTGAGCCCTTGCTTCATGAGGGCAAGCGACACCATCTCACGCCTGGCATCCATCTCAGAGCGTATCAAAGGCTCATCTAGGCAGACCTCACAAACGATATATGGCTTGTCCTTATCCGGACCCTTGCGAGGCGTCTCATCCTTGCGCACATAGAATGCGTTCGTGTGATCCAGCACGAGCCTTGCTGCAACCTCGCTTGACCAAACCTCACGAACCGCTGCAACATATGCTGAGTTGTTCGACCTGACCTTCAATGCACTATCAGCATCAGGTATCAGATCTGTCACTAGAGAATCCAGAGAGCTTGATAGATTCCGCAAGGTTCGAGACTTCCTTTCAGCCGAAGACCGATGAAAAGACCGCACATGCCTTCTCAGATACTATCATCTATTGCTCAAGGGCGGTCATTCCAAGATGGGATCATGACATATGCGAAAAGCTGCGAAGCAAGGATACTCTCCATTCAGGCCGAAGCATGTCCTCCAGCTTGCGGCACCTCATACTTGGGCAGCTTCTGTCATGCCTGTGCTCTTCTCATGCGTGCTTGTTGTGAGCGAGCAAGGCTCCGTCTCCTGCTTGATATCCATTGCGCTCTTGGCCATATCCGTCTTGATGCAGTCATCAGTGAACACATTCAATGACTACTTCGATTTCATCAGAGGCTTGGATACAGCCTCTGATGCACTTGAATCCGATGACTCAACACTGGCTTATGACAACGTTAACCCAAGATGTGCCCTTATCGCTGCTATAGCCTTCCTGGTGATGGCATTCGTCATTGGCATCCCCATCATCGTTATCTGTGGATGGATCCCATTGCTGATAGCCATCATTGGCGCGGCCATAGTGGTGCTCTATTCGGCAGGCCCTCATTCCATATCATCATTGCCCCTTGGAGAGGCTGTGAGCGGACTGGTGATGGGCGGGTTGATACCCTTGGCTTGCATCTTCTGCCTGACAGGTGAGCTGGACTTCTTCGTCTTGGTGCTATCTCTGCCGTTCATCATAGGGATCGGGCTGATAATGTTCACGAACAACGCTTGTGATGCTGACAAGGATGACGGCGCTGGCAAGAGGACCATCGCAGTCATCCTAGGCCATGTAAGAACGAAGAAGGCCTATGCAGCTTCTGTGGCGCTGATGGTGATCATCATCTGCGTCCTCATTGCCATCTGCTTCCAAGATGCGCTCATGATGATCCCGTTCATATTGCTGGCCTCATGGCCACTCATGAAGGGCCTTCTGAAGAATCCGCTGATGCCGGAAAGCAGGATAGCTGCAATGGGCCAGGTCATATCGCTGAATGTATGCATGGGCGCTCTCTATTGCATGTGCATCGTGTTTTGAGGATGTCATTCCCAAGGGATGGATATCTTGCCCTTCCAGGCTTCTGAGAGCTTCGACATATCGAACGACTTCAGGAGGTCTTCAGGAGACGCTGGCGCATCCTCGGGCTGCATCCCAGTGATGTATGCGATATGCCCTATGATCCCTTCAGGTGATCCGAAGCGCTCCAACATCTGCTCCATGGAGGCATCGGCATCCCTCTTGGCAAGCCGACGTCCGCTCTTGGATACCAGGAGTGGCACGTGCGCATATTCCGGATGCGGATTGCCAAGCAAGCTCTGGAGATATATCTGCTGCGGAGTTGAGCTCAATAGGTCTATCCCGCGCACCACTGATGTGACTCCTTGCGCAGCATCGTCAACCACCACAGCAAGCTGATACGCGAAGGCTCCATCCTTTCGCTTGATGATGAAATCTCCGCATTCTGTTGCAAGATCCATGGAGCATTGCCCCTGCAGAGCGTCTGAGAAGCTCACCTGCTCATCAGGGACAGATATCCGCCAAGCAGGCTCATCCTCTGCTGCCATCCTATCTTGCGCCTCAGAAGCGCTCAGACGCTTGCATGTACCAGGATAGACACGCTTCTCTCCGAAGTGTGGCGCAGATGCCGCTGCAAGGTCAGCTCTGGTGCAGAAGCATGGATAGATATCCACCCTCTGAGCCAAGGCCTCATAGGCCTCTTCATAAGCACCATCTCTATCATGCTGATAGAAGGGTCCCTCATCCCACGTGAGCCCCAAGCGCTCAAGATCGCTCATGACGCCGTCCGCGAAATATCGCTTCGACCTCTCAGGGTCTAGGTCCTCTATCCTCAAGACCATGCTCCCACCGATGGACTTCACGGTGAGCCAAGCCATCAGATAGGCGAAGATGTTCCCGGCGTGCAGCTTGCCTGTGGGGGATGGAGCGAACCTTCCCTTTATAGGTAAGGTCATCTCCTGTCATCCACGTGCTTGGCCTTGCCCGCTGTGCGCTGGATGCCACCAGGCTCCATCAGCTGCACCTTGACGCCAACTAGCAGGACGCCCTTCAGCTTCTCTTCTATCTTCTTGCGAATAGCATCCATCTCTTGGAACGAATCCGAGAAGGCCTCTGGCCGGATCTCAGTCTGAACCGTAAGAGAATCCATCCCATTCACCGTCTCCACGATGATGTGGTAATGCGGTGTGACCTCTTCTATGCCAGTGAGCACGTCCTCTATCTGTGACGGGAAGACATTCGTGCCACGGATGATGAGCATGTCATCGCACCTTGAGCGCACCTTGTCCATGCGCGCATGTGTGCGGCCGCATTCGCAAGGCTCCTTGGTTACGCGGGTGAGATCATGGGTCCTATAGCGAAGCACTGGTATGGCTTGCTTATCAAGTGGAGTGAGCACCAGCTCCCCCATCTCCCCTTCTGCAACCGGCTCCCCTGTGTCAGGGTCAACGACCTCCCAGAGGAAATGATCCTCCGCTATATGCTGTTGATCCCTAGAGGCTAGGCATTCGCCAGACACTCCAGGCCCCATGACCTCAGTGAGCCCGTAGTTGTCTGTGCATACGATGTGCATGCGGCTCTCTATCTCAGCCTTTAGCCCTGGCGGGCAAGGCTCACCGCCGAATAGGCCGATCCTCAAGGGAGATGACTCCCAGTCATAGCCCATCTCCTCGCCCACTTCGCATATGTGCATAGCATACGAAGGCGTAGCGATGAGGACGGTGGTGCCATAGTCCTCTATCATCTGGATATGGCGCTCAGTGTTGCCGCTACCTGCTGGGATCATGGTGCAACCGAGCTTCTGCAGCCCGTAATGGAGACCGAATCCACCTGTGAACATGCCATACCCGAATGCCATCTGAGCATTGTCAGATGGCATGACGCCAGCCATCTGCACCAAGCGCGCTATGCAGTCAGACCACACATCCATGTCTGAGTCCGTATATCCCACCACGATGGGCTTTCCGGTGGTGCCAGAACTTGCGTGAAGCTCACGAACCTGATCGAGGTCAACAGCGAACAAGCCATAGGGGTAAGTGTCACGAAGCGCCGACTTGTCAGTGAATGGAAGCAAGCGAACGTCCTCAAGGCTCTTGATGTCATCCGGGTTCACATGAGCCTGATCCATGAGGTCTCTGTAATACTGCACGTTCTCATACGTGTACTTGACCTGGCGCTTCAGCTTCTCAAGCTGTAGGGCCTCTATGTATTCCCTGCTAGCGCATTCGATCTGCTCGTCAAAGATGGGAAGCTGATCGAATGCCCCATCCTTGGCCGCGCGCAGAGCCTCGCCCTTGCGCGAGATATCATAGGTATGCAACAAAGCTCACACTCCCTTAAGCAACTGATGGGATCTTGGAGAGGCTGACGAACTCATATCCTGCTGCTGAGAGCGCGTCAGCGGCCTTACCCTCGTCATCGCATTTGAGGACGATGTAGGTTGAGATCATCGAATAGCTATATGAGATGTTCACGCCTGACTCTGAGAGCACCTTCATGACGCGAGCAAGCTCACCAGGCGCATCATCAAGGCAGAGGCAGAGGACATCCGTCTCTGCGTGGGCAACACCCTCCCCTTCCAGCACGTTCAGGGCCGAAGGAACATCATCCACGATGAATCTGGCTATCCCGTAATCCCCCGTATCAGATACAGAGTAGCCGCGTACGCTCACGTTCGCGCTCTCAAAGAGAGCCAATATGCGAGCTAGATGCCCTGGACTGCTCTGCAAGAAGGCGCTTATCTGCTTGACTGACATGATCTTTCGCTACCTCCCGCGCTTCTCATCCGCGAATGCCCTACCGGCCTTGAAGGCTTCTATGTTCATATCCACCGTCTTAGGAGGAACGTTCGCTCTGACGGCGCCTATCCATGCATCCTCTGAGAGGTCCATCACAGTGGAGACGGCGCCGAGCATGACCACGTTCGCACACTTCGCGCTACCAACCTCACGGGCTGTAGCCTCAGCTGGCACGAGCAGAGCGTCTGCTGCATCTAGGATGCCATCCATGTCACAGGGCATCTGCGCCTTGCCTGTGAGAACGGCTCCAGGCTTGATCACCTCGTCGTTGACAATGAGCTTGCCACCGCGCTTGAGAGCTGGCAAGCTCCTCAGGGCCTCTAGCTCATCGAAGGAGACGACTATATCAGCCTCTCCATCACCTACCACCATGGAATGGACCTCATCACCGAAGGTCACCATGGTAGAAACAGCGCCTCCACGCTGAGCCATGCCATGGATCTCAGAGACCTTCACATCAAGCCCTTCGGTCATGGCTGCTTCTGCGATGACGTGAGCGGCAAGGATGGTCCCTTGGCCGCCCACGCCGCTGAGTAGCATCTTGGTCATATCAACCCCTAACGGATGATCGCATCGAAGCGGCAATATTGAGCGCACTGACCGCAACCTATGCACATATCGGTGTCTATGTATGAGAGCCCATTCTCAGGGTATCTTCCAATGGCCGGGCACCCCAGCGTCAGGCAGACGCCGCACCCGGTGCATGAAGCGATGTAATAGGGCTCGAGGCGCTTGCGCTCCAGCAGCACGCAGGGACTCTTGAAGATGAGCACGCTCAAGGACGTCCTGTCAGAGATAGCTGTTTTGATGGCGCTCCTCACAGCCTGCATGTCATTCGGGTCTATGACGCTCAAATCATCTATCCCCAATGATCTGACAACGGCTGCAAGGTCAAGCTCTTGAGCGCCTTCGCCTTGGAGCGCTTGGCCGTTGAAGGGATTGCCCTGGCGTCCGGTCATGGCTGTAGTCCTGTTATCCAGGATGCAGACGAGCCCTGCACCTGAGTTGTACGCCGTGGTCATGAGCGAGCTCAAACCAGAATGGGCGAACGTGGAATCTCCTATGACAGCAGCTACGGGACGAGCAGACTCAGGCCCTAGCGCTAGCTCCATGCCATGCGCCATGGATATGGAGGCACCCATGTCAACGCATGCATCCATTGCAGAGAGCGGCGGAAGCGCACCTAGGGTATAGCAGCCTATGTCTCCACAGACGATGGCCTTCACGCGAGAGAGCTCCTTGAAGACCAGCCTATGCGGGCACCCCGGGCACAGCGCGGGCGGCCGCGCAGGAAGGTCCTCTATGGGAGATGCCGCTTCTGGGACATGAGTCCCGAAGCCCATCCTTATCAGATTCGGCGATAGCTCACCGTATGAGGGCAGCCCATTCGGCACGTCTTGGACGCTGACCCCCAAGGCGCTCACGGCATCATGGAGATAGGTTGAAGCCTCCTCTATCACGTACACGTTACGGACAGAGTCAGCAAATACCCTCACCCTCTCCTCAGGGAGCGGCCATGTCATGCCAAGCTTCAGCACAGACGCATTCGGCAACGCCTCTATCACATGCTGATATGCAGCACCAGAGCAGATGATGCCCACATCTGGGTCTCTTATCACGGATTCGTTCAAAGCGGACTCATCAGCCCATGACATGAGGGATGCACGCCTCTCTATCTGAGTGAGCCGCCTGCCCTTTGCATACAGCGGCATCATCACCCACTTGGAGGCATCGCTTTCGAACTCAGCTGACTCCTTCGGGCTGCTTGGCGCTGAGGGCTCAACAGGGCACTTCGTATGCGATATGCGAACCGTTGACCTGACCATGACGGGCACATCGAACTGCTCAGAGAGCTCATAAGCGCACCTGGTGAAGTCATATGCCTCTTGCGAATCTGCCGGATCCAGCATGGGGATCTGCGCTGCTTCTGCATACCAATGCGAATCCTGCTCGTTCTGAGAGGAATGCATCCCCGGGTCATCTGCGCAGAGCATGACAAGGCCGCCACCAACGCCTGTATATGAAGATGTGAAAAGAGGATCAGCAGCAACGTTCACGCCCACATGCTTCATAGTGCAGAGGCACCTTGCTCCCGCAGCAGAAGCGCCCAGGGCAACCTCAAGAGCCACCTTCTCATTCGTGCACCATTCAGCATGGACATCATCGAACAGAGCGAACGCTTCCAAAGTCTCGGTTGATGGCGTGCCGGGATATCCCGTCCCAATGGATGCGCCTGCGTCATGCGCCGCTAGCGCAACAGCCTCATTTCCAGAAAGAAGCTCTCTCACTTGCCCCTCACTCCCCTTCATCGAACACGAAGCCGAAGCGGCCGATCTGCACGAAGTCATCTTGCTCAAGCGCCTTCTGCGTGACAGAGGCGTTGTTCACCCACACACCGTTGAACGACTGCTCATCGCGGATGACATATGCACCTGAGGTTGCATCTATGGTTGCGTGCAGCCTTGAGACGGTCATATCGTTCAAGAAGATGTCCAACTGAGGATCGCGGCCGATGGTGGTCATCTCCGGATTCACCTTGTACTCCGCTCCCCTTTGTGGCCCACGCACCATCCTCAAGACCGGCTCTGCATGAGATTCTTGAGCGTGCTGATCCATCTTCTCAGGTGCTGCTAGCGGCGAGAAGCTCTGGGTGGTTCCCAAGAGCTTGAATCCACATACCTGACAGGCAGCTTGCCCTGGTTGCAGCGGAGATTGGCATATGGGGCATGAATCATGCATCAGTTCTGGATCCCTTCGATCAGGCCCTCAGAGGACGTCAATCCTTTTCGAGGACCAAAGGCGTTTCATTGATGATAACCGACTGCGCCTGAGTGGGCTCTCCTGCTAATGAGAGCATCATCTTGTCCCACCAGATCCCGATGCTCTCGAATATGTTAGGAGCCGGCACGTCTTCGCAGGCCACGAGGTCAACCTCAGCTATCTTCTCATTCCTCTGGTAGAAGGTTGCAACGCCCACCTTCTGCCCGGCTGAGACGCCTGAGAGCTCATCGAAGGCGAACTCTTGGCTGACATTGCCGTTAGGTGCGAAGATGCGAACGGCGGCATCCGGGTCTGCGAATGTGACCGGATAGGTCTCGTCCACCCACGAGGAGAGCGCAGCTTCTGCCACGACGGGCACTTCCCGTGATTCGCTACCTGTTGTCATCTGCGTGGTGTCCGGACTGTTCGCCAAAGCGTAGTCCTTCCAATTGCCATACACCCAATCATAGAGCGCTGTGCAATCCTTGAAGCGCTGGTCTTCTGAGGTTGAGTCAAGGACGATGGCGTAGAGCATCATGGAATCCTTGTTGCATGCGCCCGCGAAGCAAGGCCCCGCAAGCTCAGCATTCCCTGTCTTGATGCCGCACGCTCCATCATATGCGCCTAGCAGTAGGTCAGTGGTCTCAAGCGTGATGGTAGTGGTCTCATCTCCGCGCTTCACAGGCACCTCAGCGCTCTGCACATCGCATAGAGCCGGGAACTGCTCGATCCCCATTGCATATCTGCATATCTTGGAGACCTCGCTAGCAGTGCTGTGGAGCTCTTCTCCGAATTCTCCGCTGTCAAGCCCGTGAGGATTGGTGAACACGGTGTCCTGGCAGCCGATCTCTTGGGCCTTCTGATTCATCTTGGCGACGAAGGCATCTATGTCCTTTGCAGGGTCATCAGCGTCTAGCGCGTCCCCATTCGGGAGATGCAAGGTCTCCCCGCTCTCCTTCGAGGCTCTCCTGAAGTCAGGTCCTAAGGTCTCCGCGATTGCCACCGCAGCGTCATTGCCCGAAGGGATCATCAAGCATTTCAGAGCGTTCTCCATGGTGATGACATCCCCTGCCCGAAGGTCAGCTGTTGAGCCGCCCACATTCGCGGCGGCAGAGCTCACTGTGACCTCACGCTGCATATCCGAGCTCTCCAGCGCTATGATGGCCGTCATCACCTTGGTGATGGATGCTATCTGGGTGGGGCTATCGCCATTCCTAGAATAGTATTCCGTGCCATCCTCACCGCATACATACGCATACTCTGCACCGATGTTCGGGCATGACGTTGGCGATATCCCGCGCTCCTCCATCGTCTGGCCATACAGGATGTCCGACTTCCGGACATCGGCGAAGGCCTGGAGCGGAGCGCACAGGCAAACCGCAGCAAGGAGGCATGCGCAGACCATGCAGTTGAACGCCCGCGCCATCGCAGCGAGCGATGCACGGGCGTCATCGTTTCCAGTGCGAGAACGCTCAGAGCGCATATATCTCTTCCGGCTTGGCAATGCGGAAACCTGCATCCTCCAAGGCGTGATCTATGTCCTTGCCATCTATCTTGAAGACGTCGATGGCCTCTTCATCTCCTGCCTTGAAGCAGTAGCCGTATTCGATGCTGAGATCAGCCCTGTCGCAGAATTCCAGAAGCGATGCAAGGCCGCCTGGATGATTCGGCACATATACGGCATTCACCTGCGTGACAGAGGCCTTGAAGCCACTCTCATTCAACATGGCGCAAACGCCATCAGGATCATCGCAGAATATCCTTGCGATCCCGAACTCCGTGGTGTCAGAGAGGAACATCGCATGCATGTTCGTGCCGTTGTCGGATATCTTGCGAACGAGCCTTGAGAGGTTGCCCTTCTCGTTCTGCAAGAAGACAGTCAACTGTGAGATCATGATCATTCACCCCTCTTGTCGATGACGCGCTTCGCCTTACCCATGGAGCGCTCGATGGTCTTCGGCTCCACTATCTTAACGTCCACTGCAACCTGGAGGTTCGCCTTGAGCTCAGCTTGCAGCTTGGCTTTCAGCTCCTCTAGCTTCCTGACCTCATCTATGGGGAAGTCAGGCTCTGTCTCTACCTGGAGCTCAACGTGATCCAGCGGACCCTTGTTCGTGAGGATTATCTGGTACTGGGTGGCTATCTCTGGGAAGGCGGTGATGACCTGCTCAATCTGCGACGGGAACACGTTCACGCCACGGATGATGAGCATGTCATCGGTGCGGCCGCGCAGACGGTCGATCTTCCTATGGGTGCGTCCGCATGCGCACACATCGGATACGATGCGCGTGACATCACGGGTTCGATAGCGGATGAGCGGCGTGCATTCACGCGTCAGCGTGGTGATCACGAGCTCACCCCACTCACCATCCGGAAGCACCTCTCCTGTGTCTGGATCCACTATCTCACATAGGAACTGATCCTCTGCTATGTGGAGGCCACCGCGCTCTATGCACTCCATGGCAACACCTGGCCCCATGATCTCAGAAAGGCCATACACATCGCAGTATTGAACGCCCAGCTTGTCTGCGATCTCTTGGCGCATGTTCTCAGATGCTGGCTCTGCACCGCAGATGACGCCTGATACCTTGAAGTCCTTCGCGGGATCGTATCCCATCTCTATGGCGGTATCTGCTATATAGAGGGCATATGAGGGGGTGCATGCCAAGATGTCAGTGCCGCAATCTGCCAGGAATTGCACCTGACGCTTGGTGTTCCCTGAAGAGGTTGGTATCACGGTGCAGCCCATGGCCTCTCCGCCTGCATGACCCCCAAGGCCTCCGGTGAATAGCCCATACCCATAGGACACCTGCAAGGTGGATTCATCCGACCCACCTACCATGGCTATGCCGCGGGCAAAGCAGTCTCCCCAATTCTCAAGGTCCTTCGCGGTATGCCCCACAACGGTTGCCTGACCAGTGGTGCCAGATGAGGCATGGATCCTGGCAACGTCCTTCATGGGCACTGCGAACAGATCATACGGATATGCATCGCGCATGTCCTGCTTGACGATGAACGGGAACTTGGATAGGTCATCGAGCGAAGCGATGTCATCAGGCGTGACGCCGGCTGAGTCGAATGACTCCTTGAAGAATGGCACGTTCTCATATGCGTGGCGAACGCTCCACTTCAATCTGTCCAACTGAAGAGCTGCAAGCTCTTCCCGTGGCATGGTCTCTATCTCTGGCTGGTAGAACATCTTTCCATCATCTCCCCTTCTAAGATGCTTTCCCGGTCATATCACGCGCTTTGGCTCTTCTTGGACGAGCTTGAGCTAGATGAGCTGCTCTGAGATGCTTGAGATGTGCTAGTTCCGGATGTGGATGAGCTTGAGCTCTTGGTGTTGGCATCATCTGGACGAGCATACCTTTGCTGGATCTCAGAGACGTCCACTTCCTTGCCCACTTTGACTACGACGTTCACAGGAGAGTATACGGATGAGTAGGTCTCTTGTCTGACCTGGTTGCCTTGAGCATCCTTCACTGTGCGCGTGACGTTTATGGTGGAGCCATCAGATCCATTGGTCATCTTGACCACAGCATAATCAGCGTACGTATCGTCAACCTCAACCTTGACCTTGTACTTGTCTCCCTCTCCCCACTCACCAGTGTCAGTGATCACCTCAAGCTCTGGATCCTCGCCTATCAGATCCACTGTCACGCTGTTGGAGTCATAGCTTGCCTGCAAGAGGATGTCTGAGGAAGTGTCGTTCTCCCAGATGAGATCAAGCGTTGGATATGCGATGGCGGCATCTCTGCCATCAGGATAATTCGACGAACTGAGCGAATGATTATGGCGCTCAGCTATGGGGAGCCCAGATTCGTACACGGAATTGAACACCGTTGTTGCGATCTGGCACACCCCGCCTCCGGCCTCTTCCGTCATCTCATCCCCAGAGATGACCCCGGCCTCCTTGAAGCCAGCCTCAGCGTTGCAATCTCCAGCAGTCTCATTGAAGGACCATCTGCCTCCATTGGCCTTGATGATGGAATCATCTATCAGATCAGCTGCTTTCTGGACGTTGTACACGCGGTTGCTGTCAGATGCGTCGAATCTCGTAGTATAGGTGCTGAACTTGCTGACCACACCGTATGTGAGCGCTTCTTCGACAGAGATGGGACCGGACGAGCTCTCAGATTGGATGGATATGCCGTATCTGTCTCCGGAGACCTTCTGGATGCCGCTTTGGTAGAAGCTTCCGAACAGGATGTCATCCAAGCTCTGCACAGATGCACCAACGGTGGGTATGTTCACATCCCCGTCTGGCGTCACCTGCACGCCATCTTCGCTCACCTGGAACGTGACCGAATGCTTTTCTCCGTTCTGGGAAAGGTCAAGCTCATCCTTCAGGGAATCCAAAGCCTTCTTCGTTGATATCTGAGGCTTCAGATACCATTCATCTCCACGCTGAGCGGCTGAGGTCTCTATCCATGACCCCAAGGTCTCAGCGCTGATCTCTGCCGTCTTATCGCCGAAAGCGAAAGAGGTTCCTTCGGATAGCACATCATTGATGGCGTCAGCCGTCTTCTGAGCAGACGCCTCGTCAACATTCAATGACACATATTCAGCTTGAGGTATGTATCTGGGATCATCCACCTCTGAATTCAACAGCTTGTCAGTGAGCGTTGACACGAAGGTGGGCTTGTCGATCATGTATCCATCATGACCCTCTTTGACGCTTGCCGTGGTGCCGTCGATGGAGATGCTGAATTCTTGAACGGGGTCTCCTATGGCTGAATCAAGATCAGATATCAGGTTGTCCAAGATGGTAGAGCTGTAGTCTATGCGCGGCTCTATCACGTGCTCATGCATGAGAGTGCTGAATCTGTCGAACACGCCTGTGGATCTGCCGAATTCGATGGCCTCAGCTGCAAGCTCTTGAGATGGCAGCTTCGCGTTCAAGGTGTCAGCGGACTCCACCCATAGCACTTTGGACCCAAGCGATCCATCAGAGCTTGAACCTTGTTCGCCAGCTTCTTCTACATTGGTGTTCTTTGCAGCTTCCTCAGAGGTGAAGATGTAGACCTTCGTTGAGGCTAGCTTGTCCCCGTATCTGGCAGTGATGGCGCTTGCAGCTTGCTCTTGATCCATGCCAGCAACATCCACATCTCCCACGAAGACACCCCGATAGGCCTTGTCTTGGGTGAGCATGCCATCTATCGCGAACGCGCAGACGAGCACCAATATCAAAGTGAGCGCACCGCCTGCGATCTTGCTCTTAGACCAAAGCCACGTGAACCCTGCACCGATCCCCTTGAACAGAGCGATGACACCTCTTCCAAGAGCAGCTATGCCAGCGACGATGAGGTTCAGCACAGCATCTAGCATAGAGCCATTTCCCGCAGGAGCTACAGGCTGCTTCTGAGGAGCGGATGCAGGTGTCTTGCTTGCCCTTCCCTGGCCTCCTTTGCCCCGCTCCCTGCTTTGGGACCTACCGTCCTTTTGAGAGCTTCCGTTGACCCTTGAAGACCTAGCATCAGACCTACTGGCTTTGCTGGCGCCTGAGCGCACATCCCCAGACCTCCTGCTAGAGGAGCCCTGATAGACCCTTTGGCTATCAGACGACTGACGGCGGCCGCCTTCGGTGGGTCTCGATACAGCACCCGAGCGGTAGCTGTCATTCGAATTGCCGACCGTCACCCTATTGGTGGTCCTAGCCGATGAGCGAGATGCCCTATCTGAGCCCAGTCCTTGGCTCAAGCGCTCTGAGCGTTGGTATCCGCCGTCATCCAAGGAACGGCTGCGCCTGTCTTGCGCGCTTCTTGATGATGAGCTCTGATCTGTGCGCCTGCGCTCAGGGAGACCATCGCTCAGATTGAAATTGGAGCTATAGGCCATGGTCTATACCTGACCTTTCAATTTATGTGCGGCCTGAATGCAATAGTAGACGGTGACGCCTATCTGCAGGATCAAGCCGATGTAGATGAACCATATCCCCCAGCAGACAGGCTCAGATGAGAAGCCCGGCAGCCAAGGGATATCAGTGATGCCCAAGCCAGGAATGAGCGGCTGATTCAGGAGCAATGCCGCGAAGCCTATGAAGAGGAAGGTGGTCGCGAACTTCCCGGCATAGACGACAGGGATATGGATATCCCTGGTCTTGATCAGGATGCCGCCCCCGATCAGCAAGAAGAGCTCCCTAGCTATTATGATGACCAGTATCCATACAGGGCATCTCCCAACAAGGCATGTGCCTATGACGCCAGTCATCATCAAGATGGTATCCACTGCTGGGTCCAAGAGCTTCCCAAGCTTGGAGACGCTATGGGTCCGCCTTGCCACTTGACCGTCAACGAAATCCGTCAGAGCGGCAATGGCGAATACGACGGTTGCCCAGATGTCCTCACCTGAGAGCAATAGCCACAGATACAACGGGACCAAGCAGAGCCTAGCTGCAGAGATCAGATTCGGAGCCGTGAGGATACGGCTGGTCACGACCTCTTCACCAACTGCTGGCTTTGCATTAGCTGCTGTCAAATCAACCTCCGGTGCATCCTCTTCTCGACCTCGGCCATTCTACCAATCAAGCAGCAGGTTTTCCGCTGGCCTTGGGTAACGTCAGAGAAAACACGGAAGCCGCATTGGCCGCCTCCGTCACCATCAAGATGCCTGCTTCTCCTTCTCTGGGACTTGCAGGTCCCGACAGAACTTCTCAGCGGAGATGCTGGTTGGAGCCGGATCCATGGAAAGGCAGCTTGTAGGGCATGAAGCAACGCAGCTGCCGCACTGGATGCACATGAATGGCTCTATCCCCCATCTGCGCTCCTTCTTTTCAACGGTGATGCAATGGCATGGGCAAACGCGCTGGCACATGCCGCAGAGTATGCATCCATCCACATCATTGACGACATGCCCCTTCTGCCCAGGATACGGAGCTTTGGTCTCCTTGGGATATTGAAGGGTCTCAGGCTTCTTGAACATGGAGCGAAGCGTCATGGCTCCCAAACGAAAGCTTCCCATTTCACACCTATCTCTCTGTGCAGCTTATGCAAGGATCGATGGTCAAGATGATCATGTTCACATCAGCTAGGTCACAACCCTTGAGCGCGCTCACCATCCCGGCAAGGTTCTGAGAGGTTGGGGTTCGCATCCTCATGCGCTCCAAGAACTTGGTGCCATTCCCCTCGGCATAGTAGTAGCACTCCCCTCTTGGCTGCTCCAGCACGTTGGATGCCCTGGCGCCGTCTTCAGGGTTGCCCTTCACCTTCACAGAGATGTCACCTGCTGGGATCTTCGCTGAGAGCTCTTCGATGATGCCTATGGACTGCAGCACCTCTTCGCATCTCACCTTCACGCGCGCATAGCAATCACCTTGCGTGTCAGTGATGGGCTGGAACTCAGAGAGCTCACCGTATGCGCCCTTCCCGAAGGTGCGGACATCATAGCCAAGACCAGAGGCGCGACCGAACGGCCCTACCATGGAGAGGTCATTCGCCTGCTCCAAAGAGATGTGCCCCACACCAACGGTCCTGTTCTTGACTGACATATCTGTGAGCAGGGTATCCATGATCTCCTTGTACTCAGACTTGATGCCGTCTAGCACCTGGCAGATGGCAGCAAGCTCAGAGTCCTCGATGTCGCGGTTCACGCCGCCCACGCGCACCACAGACAGGATGACACGGCCACCGGTGGTCTTCTCGAAGATGTCCAATATGCGCTCGCGCAAACGCCAGCAGTGCATGAACATGGATTCGAATCCGAATGCATCAGCAGCAAGCCCTAGCCAGAGCAGGTGGGAATGGATCCTTGAGAGCTCATGCCAGATCACGCGCAGATATTCTGCCCTCTTTGGGACCTCAACGCCCATCAGAGACTCAACAGTCTCTGCATATCCCAAGGAGTGGCCCATGGCGCAGATGCCGCAGATCCTCTCTGCAACGTAGATGAACTGGTTGTAGTCACGAGTCTCTACCAGCTTCTCTAAGCCTCTATGGACGAAGCCGATCTGAGGAAGGCAGTCGATGACGGTCTCATCCTGGACCACTAGATCCAAGTGCAAGGGCTCTGGCAGCACTGGGTGCTGAGGCCCGAAAGGTATGACGGTAGACTTGCCCATTATCCAACCTCCCCATCAGCGCCTTTGGCTTTCTTGGCCTTGGCTTCCATGGCAGCACGCACCTTCGCTGCCTTCTCAGGCGGCATGGCGGCAAGCTTGGCCTCCATCTCCTCATCTATGAGCGGCTCGCCCGGCTTGGCACCAGATATGTCTGCTGCCTCTTCACCAGCTTCTGCCTTAGCGGCCTTCGCGGCTTCTGCTTTCGCCTTCTTCTCGGCAAGCTTGCGCTGCTTCTCGCGCTCAGCCAGCTTCTCTGGAGAGATGATGGTCATGGGAACCTCGGTGGACAACCTGTAGAAGTTGCCCAGGAAGTCTATCTTCAGGCCATCGAACGCGATGCCGAACAGGTCATGTATCTCGTTCTCGCAGACGAAGGCCTCAAGGAACACGTCTGTGATGGAGTCCATGTGGTGGTCTGATGCAAGGCCGCTGATCACCAGGTTCTCCAACAACCCGTCCAGCATGTATGAATAGACCAGATTGATGCCCTCTTCCTTGTTGACGGCAAGGATCTGGACGTATCTCCAGCCATCCTCTTTGCGCTTGACAGCATCAGCATGCACATCTGACGCTTGGATGGTCTTGAAATCTGAGGAGAAACCCATGGTCATGCCCTCCCCTTCTTCTCGGCTTTGATCTTCTCTGCCTTCTCATCGAGCACAGCCACGCCTGCCACGATGGCGTCTATCAGCGTCTCTGGCCTGACCGCGCAACCAGGTGCATACACGTCAACGGGTATGGCTTTATCAACGCCGCCGATGACGTTGTAGCAATCATGGAAGATGCCGCCTGAGCACGCGCAGATGCCGCATGCCACCACTACCTTCGGCTCTACCATCTGATCATAGATCTGCTTGACCACGTCTATGTTCTGCTCATTCACAGAGCCTGTGACCAAGAATATGTCAGCATGCTTGGGGTTGCCGGTGTTGATGACCCCGAATCTCTCGCCGTCGAATCCTGGGCAGAGCGTAGCTAGCACTTCGATGTCACAGCCATTGCAGCTGGAACCATCGTAGTGGATGACCCAAGGTGACTTGCCTGAATATGCCATCTGTTCGCTCCTTTCCTATATGAAAGCCAAGACTGCAAGGTTGATGCCGCCAGCTATGAGCGCCACACACCAGGAAGCCTTGAGCATGAATTGCCATTTGACGCGTGCGAAGTTGTTATCTATCAAGATCTCAAGGAAGTAGGCGATGAGCGCCGCTGCTATCCCGATGAGGATGGTGAGCGGGCCTCCCCATACGAAGAAGATGCCGATCCAACCCAAGAAGAGCACGTTCTCCATCCAGTGCAGGATCTCCACCATGCCAAGCGTGGAGCCAGACATCTCCGTGGTCATGCCGCGAACTATCTCCTGGTGAGCATGGTGCGACATGGAGAGGTCGAATGGGGATTTGCGCAGCTTGATGGTCAAGATGAACATCAATCCCAGAAAGACCGGCCATATGTAGACGATCACAGGCCTATCCAGCATGAGGACTGCAGCTATGTCAAAGGTGCCAACATCCCCGAATGGAAGTATGGCCGCTGTTGCCATGTAGAAGCCGACAGCGAACAAGAGCACCATCGGCTCATAGGACATGACTTGAAGCGTCTCCCTTGCAGCGCCTACCTCTGAATATGGTGATCTTGAAGAATAGGCTGCGATGATGAAGAACAAGCTTGATAGCGTGATCACGAATACGCACATCAATAGATTGCCACCTGAGAAGAAGATCCCTCCCGCTATCACAGCGAAGATGAGCGCGCAGATGACGTATGCATCCTGCACTCCATTGACGGTGACGCGCTCCTTCTCGAAGAGCTTCCTCACATCATAGTATGGCTGCAGCAGTGGAGGACCCACGCGCCCTTGCATCTTCGCAGATATGATCCTGTCGATCCCAGCAAGAAGGCAGCCTATGATGGGAGCGAAGATGAGGAACGCCACGCATCCCAGAAGCGGTGCCAAGAAACCGATTGCATCCATGCTTGCCTCCTTAGAGCAACGTCAGGCCACAAAGAGCCATGATCACAGCGGCGGCCATCAACAAGCTGTTGAGCACAACGCCCACAGGAGCCATGCGCGCTTCTCCGAACACGTCCTCCATGTACCAGTTCCTGACAGTGGCCAAGCTCTCTCCTGACATGGAATTCTGGAAGGCGCGAGTGCCGTCATCCCTAGAGACGCCAGAGAGATACACGCCAACACGCCTCTTCTTCGAGCGGCCAAGGCCTGTGAACAGGGCGATGACGACGACGCAGACGCATATGCTGGCTATCCATAGATTGTCCATCGAGATGTCCGTTACCTGCAAGCCAAAGACGGAGACGATGTAGGGCTCCACGATGGCTTCTGAGAGCACAGGGAGCATCACGCACCCTACCACCAGGAGCACCGCCATCAGGAGGATGGAGGCCCATTCGCTTGGATGCACGGTGAGCTCCACATCCTCAGGCTCACCAGCAATGCCTGCCAGCTTGCCCATCCACTTCGCCCAGAACATGAATGTTGCAGCGGAGCCGAATGCCAAGATCAAGATGAGCGCCACCTGATCCATCTCCACGAATGAGACGAGCGTCGCCCATTTCGCTATCAGCATGCCGAAAGGCGCTATGAACATGCACATGATCCCGAGCATCATGAAGCGCGCAAGGCGCGGCATGCGCTCGAAGAGCAGATCCATGGATTCGATGTCGCGGCTGCCGATGTGATGCTCAGCAGTGCCAACGCAAAGGAACAGAAGCGACTTCGCTATAGCGTGGAACAGGATCAAGAACATGGCTGCCCACACAGCCTCCGGCGTGCCAACACCTGCACATGCGGTTATCAGACCAAGGTTCGCGATGGTGGAATATGCGAGCACGCGCTTCGCGTTCGTTTGCGATATGGCCATGAAAGAGCACAGGAGGAATGTAACAGAGCCAACGAGCATGACCATCATGGATGGAACCGGGCTCACGAGGAAGCAGGGTGCCAGCTTCACCAGCAGGAACACGCCTGCCTTGACCATGGTGGAAGAGTGAAGGAGCGCACTGGTTGGCGTAGGTGCCACCATCGCACCCAGAAGCCACGTCTGGAAAGGCATCTGAGCCGCCTTCGTGATGCCGGCGAACGCCAAGAGCACGACAGGGAGAAGCGCAAGCCCTGGATTCGAGATGCCTATCTCGATGAAGTCACGCAATGAGAACGTGCCAACCTGGGATGCGCATATCAGCAGAGCCAAGATGAACGCTATGCCACCTGCCAGGTTCATCACAATCTGCCTGAAGGCATTGCGGATGGCCTCTTCTGTCTTGGTATAGCCGATGAGCAGGAATGAGCAGAGCGTGGTGACTTCCCATGCAGTGAACATCCAGCTCATATTGTTGGAGAACACTATGGCGAACATGGCTGAGAGGAATACGAACATGAGCGCGAAGAACGTAGGGCGCCTATCCTTCGCGCCTTCCGGCTCATGCGCTTGGAAGTCCTTCATGTAGCCGATGGCATAAACGCATATGCCAGAGCCGATCACACCGATTATCAGCGCCATCATGAGGGAGAGAGAATCTATATAGAGGCCTTCCGGGACCTCCATGTCATGGGCGAATCCGATCTCAACGTACAGAACGCAAGCAAGCTGGATGATGCCCAGAAGGCCAGCAAGCCAGTTCTTGTACTTGACCGCGAACGCCAAGATGACCACCACGCAGATGCAGCTGATGACCGTGCAAGCTTGGTCTGCGATGACGGATTCGCAATCGAATAGGGTCAGATCGCATCCAATGTACAGAACAGCAAGCGCTATGGATGCAATGGCCGTGACGATGGCTCCTGTCCACACGATAACGCCTCTAGCGAATTCGTTCCTGATGATCACCAGCAGAAGCGCTATGACCGCAGGGAACGCCATCAGGAATAAGAGCAATTCCATGCCTTCTCCTCCTATGTGCCAATGGTTTCACATGACTCTACCAAAGGAGTTGAGGGCTTTCGGGTTGCCGTCTCCGCGCCGCCATCCATGCTTCGGTGAAGGGACTTTGCGTGATGAGAGATTGAGAATGAGCGGGCACATCGCATCCGCGAACGGTTCTTGGAAGGAATGGAGGCGACGTCCGGATTCGAACCGGAGATGAAGGCTTTGCAGGCCTCTGCCTTACCACTTGGCCACGTCGCCCAAAGACGTGCTGCCTGTCAAAAAGAGCCGGCCTTTCCTATTTGAATGGCCGGCTCATACAGGCAATGGAGCGGACAACGGGGTTCGAACCCGCGACCCCCACCTTGGCAAGGTGGTGCTCTACCAGCTGAGCCATGTCCGCATAGCGTGGAACATCTTACTTGAATGCTTGAGCATTCGCAAGGAGTTTTTCCAATTCCTTGATGCTTCCACTTGCTGGTCTCAAATGGTGGGCGGTACAAGATTTGAACTTGTGACCCCTACCGTGTCAAGGTAGTGCTCTCCCCCTGAGCTAACCGCCCTCTTCAAGCGCCAGCGGTGCGATATGTTATCAGGTTCATCTCTCACGTCAAGTGATTTTTACCAACGATCTCTCCGTGCCTAATGTAAGCGAGGATAAGAAATGAAAAAGGACCAGCCATGGATGTTGGCTGGTCCTTGAAGCTTCCTGGTGTCGGAGGCGGGATTT
>CAJUPL010000002.1 GCA_910588435.1 uncultured Eggerthellaceae bacterium
GGGGCCTGAATCCAGGTCTCCTCACCGTAGTTGAGAACAGGGACAGGAATTACAACGCCACTGCATTCGTAACCCGGCTCTACTCGAACGTCATGAATAGGTCGGGGGATGTCAATGGCCTAAATACTCACACGGGGTCTCTGCTTTCGGGGGGCCATGCGGCTCAATTGTCCTGGTCATTCTTCTCGGCACCAGAGTTCTCTGGCCGCAAGCTGTCAAACGATCAGATAGTAGAGATCGCTTATAAGACGATGCTCAATAGGGCACCAGATCCCACCGGAAAGCAGAGTTGGCGAAAGAAGCTGGATGCTGGGATGCCTCTCTATCTGCTCATAGCTGGGTTCAGTGAATCAGATGAGTTCCAAAAGCTTTGTCGCAGCTATGGGATAACGGCGGGAAGGTTGCCATACGATGCATCAGAGATGAAGAAATATGAATCATCAGCAGGTAGCGGCTCGGATGCGGCTCCAAAGCCGCTTAGCGTTTCTATTGAGCATGACAGCGAAATAAGGTGTGGGCAGCCTACCATCTTCACATTCAATGCGTCTGGCGGGGCGGGGAATTATAGGTTCATGCCCTATTCTTTGATGGTGAAGAACGGCAATTCTTGGGTTGAGGCCATCAATCTGACATATCAATCATATTCCACCAAGAATACCTTCGAGTACGAGTTCGTCATGTCGGGGGATTACAAGCTGACCGTTGCTGTCATCGATCCGCCCGATAATTATAGGCTGAATAGGTTCACAACTGAATTCACGATAGCGGCTGACCAAGGACCTTCCTATGCGCAGCGAGTTGCAAACGCTGAAGAGAGGGCAAATGCTGCTTGGGAAGAGTGCCAGAGGTCTACTGGAAGCACGGATTATGAGAGAGCGCTTTGGCTGCATGATTGGGTGATCGATAACTGCGTGTATGACAGTGATCTCTTCTATTGCACAGATGTGGACTTGTTTGCGGATGGTTTGGGCACATGCGAGGCGTACCACGCGGCATATACGAAGCTTCTCGGCAAAGCCGGCATTGAATCAGGTCGTGTATATGATTCCGGGCATGTATGGACGCTGGTGAAGATAGATGGCAAGTGGTATCACGTTGACACAACGCATGATGACACTGCTGGCAAGGACTGGTTTGGTCTAGGCAATGACGAAGCGCATCTATACTTTGGCTTGTCAACAGAGGTGATCAGCGATGCGCTAGCCGTGAATGGTGGTGCTATAAAGGGGCAGTCAGTACAAGGGGAAGCGGTATCGCTCGATGACAACTACTTCATGAAGTCTGGACGGATCAAGGAATATTCCAAAGGATTCATCCAAGATATTCAGTCGCATCTGAACGCTGGAGATGCATCTTTTGAGCTTTCCGTGCCTACGCGCTTGCCTTCCGCGATAGCTGATCTTCCTGCAAAGCATAAGGCCATCTTATATAGCTTGGTGGCCTATGATCTGACAAAGACATCATGGATAGTGGGCGGGAATGCTGCTTCTCTGGAAGCAAGCTATTCAGATGGAAAGCTCAGCTTTGAGGTCATTCATTCCTGACCCACCCGATCGTTCAGCTGATACATGATCCCGTGCTCTGTCTCAAAAGCTATATCGTAATGATCGGCGATGTATTTCGCTGTCTTCTCAAGTGGGCCGTAGTCAGAGTCAGGATAAGGGTGGTTGTAGAAGGTATCGTCGATATAGACATACCTTGAATCCTCTAAAGACCTAAGGATCTCGCCTGAATCAAGCATCAAAGAATGATCTTGGCTATCCCACCACCTGACGGTTCTGCCTTCGAACCCAAGGGTGTTGAACCACCTGGTCTCATTCTCTCCCAGGAGAGCGGCAACTTGATCCTCTGGGATTCTGCCATCCTCCTGCGTCCTTAGAAGCGACAGTGATTCCGTTTCGAATATCAAAGGTCTAGAAGTGTCAGCATTGAATGCGTATAGATTGAAGAGTTGATCAGAAATAGGGGTAGAGTCTAGTTCGGGACGTTTCTCTGAGAGCTTCGCATCAAGCCCCGTGATGGCCAGGATCGCTATGGAGAGCCATATGGCTGAATACGATATCAAGAGCTTCATCGAGCTACCCATGAGCCCTTGTATGCCAATTGCAGCGAACGCGAAGAAGATCGTCCACAGTACGCCATATGTCTTATAGAAATAATAGGGCGAGACGACATCAAGCAAACAGGCAATGAATAGAGCGATGCAATAGGCAAAGAAGATGCAGGGGAGCAACCCTATCCGCATGAATTCCTTTCTATGCATGGCTTGTGATGCGAAGCCATATATGGAGACAGGTGCCAGGAAGATGAAATCAGCAAAAAGGATCTTGAGCGTGCCGCCATCCCGGACGAGCGCGCTTCCCAACGAGCTGATGGATTCGCTAACAGAATTGACTTCCCCACCGAAGAATATGCCGCTGTAATTCAAGAACAAGGCGAAGGAACACGGAACCAAGAAGGTAGCTAGGCATACGCCGATCATTTGAGGAACACCTTTGCGTGTGATCCTGCTCGCATAGAGCAAATAGATGACCGCAGCCAAGAAGATAGGGGGAACGAACAATAGATAACAGACAGAGAGCTCAGTCAAGAGCACAGAAAGAGCTACTAGCTCTATAGGCTTCTTCATGGAAAAAGAGGCTAGGGCAAAAATGATCGCGCATGCTATCGCTAAAGATGCACCATAATATCCAAAGCCCATAGTCGCGCTGTAGAAGGGGTATCCGAAGGCATATAACCCGCAGAGGACCATTCTGGATCCCGTATTCAATCTATCTGCAAGCGTGCTGATGAGCGTGTAGAACATCTGCAGAGAGAGCCAGCACCAGATCATCTCATTGAGGACATAGCACTTAGTGTACGAGCTTGGGTCCAGGAGGTCACTGACTGCGTCGATCAAGAATGCGCCAGTCAGGCCGAAAACGAATTGTCCGCTAACTGGAGCACCAGTTGCATACTTGATCATCTGGCCACAATGCGAAGCCGAGTCCCCACTCAGGAAGGCAAGCGAAAGAGCGGGACCAAAATGAAATAGGGTCAGGAACACGATGAACAGCAAGTTGAACAGCGATACTGCTATATCCGTCTTGCTCCCGACGCTCTCTAACAGCGTTCGTCTACTTGAGAGCTTGTGCTCTGAGCGAGCATCATCTTTTAGGCTGCTCCTCGAGTCAATGCCCGAACGTGCCTTGAAGAGCAAACAGAAGGCGATGATAGCAGCATTGATGATGGCGCTCATCCATCCGCTGAATCCAGTGCCGAAGAATGAGAGCACTCCGAACGCAATGCATTGGATCCCAATGACAAGCATGATTCCAAATGGGAGCGCTTGAAGGAAGGGGGTCCCTTTGAACATCGTTGCCGCATTGAAGGCGGCAATGCAAAACAGGATCAAGCAGAATGACAGGTAGAGCAATGGGGCCTCCAGATTGCATGGACACTATGGGTTAGAAGCCAGCGTTCCTATGATACAAGAATGTCATTTTCATGAGCTTCTGTCGGACCTGATTCTTGTTCTCTATTTGAAATCACGGAATGATCCCACCTTTGCACCATTAAATTTGCTACTCTTCGTAGGTTAACAATCTGGTAACAGAGCAGTTCATAGTCTGAATGGAGAGAATGATGTCCAAAGGAAGAAGTCTCCTTTCATTAGCGATGTCCTTCGTGCTTGCATGCACGATGATGCCTGCAGCCGCTTTTGGCGCTGTTGGAAGCCTTCAATATGATGCCGATTCGGCCGAGTCCGCTTCAAGTGCTCAGGACTCAGTGCTTGTCCAGGAAGATGAAGAGAGCTATGAGCCTGAAGCTGAGCCAGCCGATGAGGTTCTTGAGATCGAACAAAGGGCAGTTGCATCAGACTCGGCATCAAGCGCGTCTTTGGAAGACATCGGATTCGTCTTCATCGAGTGGGATGCGGTCAGCAAGGATGAGCCCCAAAATATCGCTGTCGGCTTTGCCGATGAGGCCTTCATGGCCGATGAAGCAGTATTGAAGCTTATCAATGCGCCTGCAGGGACAGAGCATGAGCTGATAGCAACAGAGGTGGTGCCTGGAGCTGTGAAGTTCACGCTGGATCCAAGTTCGTACAGCGAGGGTGTTTACACGGTCTCTGCCTTGACAATCCCAACCGATGTGGGTGACATCGTCTACGACTTCACTGAAGATGATTCATCTGAGTATTCGTTTGTTATCACAGACACTGAAGAGGAGCCTACTGAAGGCACATCTGTATATACGTTCGATGATTCTGGTGATCTTGTTGAGCAGGATAGCATCGCAGGTGCCTTGGACGAAGCGGGAGCGCAAAGCGCTGGGATGATGGCTAGGTCTCTATCTGCTAGAGCTAATGGCCTTGTTGTTGTATTGGATCCAGGTCATGGCGGCAGCGATGGCGGGACCAGTCACAATGGGCTCATTGAGAAGAATATCAACCTCAAGATCGCTCAGTATTGCAGGAATGAGCTTCAGCGCTATAACGGCGTCACTGTTCATATGACGCGCAACAGCGATGTTGCGGTGGGGCTTGAAGAGCGCGCGAATCTTGCAAAGCGCGTAGGGGCTGACGTCTTCGTCAGCATCCATAACAACGCTAGTGGGAATCCTTCAGCTAATGGGTCGGAAGTGATAGTTCCTCTGAACGGGAGCGGAACTGAGCTTGGTTACAAGATACTGGATCAGCTTGCATCTTTAGGGCTGACGAAGCGCAGCGTGTATGACAAGAGCTATGAATCTGATCCTACCATTGACTATTATTCAGTGATCAGGAATACGGCATCAGCGGGTATTCCTGGCATCATAGTGGAGCACGCTTTCGTATCTAATCCCAGCGATGCTGCGTTCCTTGACAATGAAGCGAATCTGCAGAGATTGGGCATAGCAGATGCAACTGGGATCGCCCAGCGTTATGGCCTATCAAGCTTGAATAGGCAAAAAGCTACGGAATTCGTTACTCGCTTGTATGAGAAGGTCTTGGGTCGCACGCCCGATGCAGGCGGACTGAACGACCATGTCGATGCGCTCATGCGCGGCGCATCTGCATCTGACATAGCCTGGGGTTTCTTCTCGTCACCAGAGTTCTCGAATAAGCGCCTTTCGAATGCTCAGCGCGTTGAGATAGCATATAGCGCCATGCTGGATAGAGCTGCTGATGCATCTGGTAAGGCTGACTGGACTGGCAAGCTCGACATCGGCATGTCCATGCGCGCGGTCATATCTGGGTTCTCGAATGCGCCTGAATTCAGGAACCTTTGCTCGCGTTGGGGTCTGAACCCTGGAACCCTGTATGTAGTGGAGAATCGTGACAGGAACCAGAATGCAACGGCCTTTGTCCAGAGGCTCTACCAGAAGGTCATGAACAGAACGGGCGACGTGAATGGGCTGAACACCCACACGGGATCCCTTCTGTCAGGCGCATCTGCTGCGAATCTTGCATGGTCTTTCTTCTCCTCCGCTGAGTTCAACAGCAAGAACTTGAGCAATGAGGGGAAGGTGCAGCTAGCTTATCAAGCCATGTTCGATCGCGGCCTTGATTCTGTGGGCAAGCGCGATTGGGTTGGCAAGCTGGATGTAGGAATGAGCATGCGTGCGGTCATCTCTGGCATGTGCAATTCGAACGAGTATCGAGCTCTTTGTGCGAAGTGGGGCATTGCGCCAGGAAGCTTGAGCGTTGTGGAGAATCGTGACAGGAACCAGAATGCAACGGCCTTCGTCCAGAGGCTCTACCAGAAGGTCATGAACAGAACGGGCGACGTGAATGGGCTGAACACCCACGCAGGATCCCTTCTGTCAGGCGCATCTGCTGCGAACCTTGCCTGGTCTTTCTTCTCGGCTCCAGAATTCTCCAAGCGCGGTCTTTCCAACAGCCAGATCGTAGAGATCGCTTATCAGACGATGTTGAACAGGCCATCTGAAGCTGCAGGTAAGGCTTCATGGGTTGAGAAGATGGACCACGGAATGCCGCTTCGCTTGCTGATAGCTGGCTTCTCTGGTTCGAACGAGTTCCAAGCACTGTGCAGGAGCTATGGCTTGACCGCTGGTTCTCTCCCTTACAATCCAACAGATGTGGAGAGGTATTCTTGGTACAAGATCATGGGGTCATCTTCAAGCTCTGTGATACAGAATATGGTCAACTATTTCAATTGGAATGGCTATGAGTATCCGTCAACCGATAGGTACAAGTCATCTGACGCGCGTGATATCCAAACGTTCTGTAGGTTAGTATACGAAGAGGCTTCAGCTGAAGGGGTGAAGCCAGAGGTAGTCTTTTGCCAAGCTATGAAAGAGACGGGGTGGCTGCAATACGGTGGCTCCGTTCACGTGGATCAATTCAACTACGCTGGCTTGGGTGCAGTGGATGCTTCAACTGGTGGCGCAACCTTCTCAAGCGTTAGAGAGGGCATCAGGGCTCAGGTCCAGCACCTGAAGTGCTATGCCTCTACAGCCTCGCTGAAGAATCCTCTCGTTGACCCTCGTTGGTACGCTGCAATTGATAAGCACGGTAGAGGATGCGCGCCCACGTTGGAAGAGCTGAACGGAAAATGGGCTGTGCCAGGTTATGGCTATGGTCAATCCATACGTTCTATGATCGAGAAAATGCTAACATTGTAAACAGCGGTGAGCATTCGGTTTACTCAACGAAAGGACTGAACTTTGCTCAATATAATCCTGCTGTCTGGGGGGTCGGGGTCTAGGCTCTGGCCCCTTTCCAATGATGCAAGATCCAAGCAATTCTTGAAGGTCCTTCGTGATGAGGGCGGCGAAGGGCAATCCATGGTACAGCGGACCTTCTCGATGCTGGACAAGATTCCACTTGAGAAGAATATCGTTGTTGCCACATGCGCTTCTCAGAAGTCATCGATCGACATCCAGCTCACTGATGCTGAGTATGACGTTGTCATAGAGCCCGAGCGCAGGGATACTGCTCCGGCTATCATGCTGGCTGCTGCTTATCTAGCGTGGGAGAAGCATGCTAGCTTGGATGACACGGTTGTCGTCATGCCCATAGACACCTACGCTTCGCAAGTCTATTACGATAATCTCGTCAATCTGGACAAGGCTGTTCAGTCTGATGTTGCAGAGCTCATCTTGCAGGGCGCGCAGCCAACCTATCCTTCTGAGAAATTCGGGTACATCGTCTTCGATCCAGCATCGGAGGGCATGGTGCGGAAGGTCTCATGCTTCGTCGAGAAGCCCCCTGAGCCGGAAGCACAGCGCCTCATTGACGAAGGCGCTCTATGGAATTGTGGTGTCTTCGCATTCAAGTTGAATCATCTGATGGGCATTCTTCACGCTTATACGGATCTTCAAGATTTCGACTCTCTCAGAGACGCATATCGTCAATTGCCAAAGAATAGTTTTGACTACGAAGTGGTAGAGAAGGCTGATTCTGTCGCAGCTATCAAATATGAGGGCGAATGGAAGGATCTGGGCACCTGGAACACCCTCACTGAGGAGATGTGTGATTTCAGCGCTGGAAAGGTGCTGTGCGATGAGACTTGCAGCAATACGCATGTCATCAATGAGACGAATCTTCCCATGGTGGTTGCTGGACTCTCTGATGCGGTAGTGGTGGCAACCCCAGATGGAATACTCGTTTCTGATAAGGAGACGAGCGCGCATATCAAGCCACTTGTTTCCAAAGCCGCTGAGTCTAGACCTATGTACGAATCTCGCCAATGGGGTGAATACAAGGTTATCAGCAAAGAAGAGTCTGAAGGACAGGCCTTTTCACTCGAGAAGATATTGATAGTGAAGCCTGGAAAGCAGCTGTCATATCAGAAGCATCACAGCCGGTCAGAGGTGTGGACCATAACGTCAGGAAAAGGCGAGGTGGTGCTTGACGACCAGGTCAAGCCCGTTGAATATGGATCTGTCGTGTTCATCGAGCCCGGAACAAAGCATGCAGTGCGTGCACTTGATGATGATCTTCATATAGTTGAAGTGCAGCTAGGCGCGAATCTGGTTGAAGAGGATATCGAACGATACGGGTTCTATTGGAATGATTGATCAGGTCTTGGAGGTTACTCATGAAGAAGGCATTGATAACGGGAATAACAGGGCAAGATGGGTCCTATCTGGCGGAGCTCCTTTTGGAGAAGGGTTACGATGTCCATGGTGTGGTACGTCGGTCTTCTGTGCAGACCACATCAAGGATCGATCATCTGTTAGCGCATGAGAGGCTGACGCTCCATGATGGGGATCTCTCTGATTCTAGCTCCATCGTCAAGGTAGTATGTGAGGTCAAGCCTGATGAGATCTACAATCTGGCCGCTCAGTCACACGTGGGAGTTTCCTTTGACGCGGCAGAGTACACAGGTGATGTTGATGCTATTGGAGTGCTTCGCATATTGGAGGCAATGAAGATAGCTGGAATAGCTGATAGCTGCAAGATGTATCAAGCCTCAACTTCAGAGCTCTACGGTCAGGTGGAAGAGGTTCCTCAGAATGAGCTGACTCCATTCCATCCGTATTCTCCTTATGCCGTTGCAAAGCAATATGGGTTCTGGATCGTGAAGGAATATCGTGATGCTTATGGCATGTTCGCCTGCAATGGCATCTTGTTCAATCATGAATCGGAGCGCAGAGGCGAAACGTTCGTCACACGAAAGATAACGCGGGCTGCTGGACGCATCGCATGTGGCCTGCAGGAAACCTTAGAGCTGGGGAATCTGGATTCACTCAGAGACTGGGGCTATGCAAAGGATTATGTTGAATGCATGTGGCTGATTCTGCAGCAGGATGAACCGGGAGATTACGTGATCGCTACTGGAGAACAGCATTCAGTTCGAGAGTTCGTGGAGTGGTCGTTCGATCATGTTGGCATTCAGATCAAATGGCAAGGTTCAGGCGTAGATGAGGTCGGGCTGAACAAGGATACAGGGGATGTAGTGGTCAGAGTCAATCCTGAATTCTATCGTCCAACTGATGTGGTCAATCTTTGGGGAGACCCAACAAAGGCTAAGACGAAGCTAGGCTGGAATCCAACCAAGACCACTTGCGAAGAGCTTTGCAAGATCATGACTGAACACGATCTTGCACTCGCGAAGCAAGAGGCCAGTGCTGCCAAGGCGGAGTAAGGATGCATGCTAAGGCGCTCATCTTTGGAGTGAATGGATTCGTTGGGCCTTATCTTGCTCAAGAGCTCGTCCGGAATGGATATGAGGTCATCGGTAGCGACAGGGCTGCTGATGCCTCACACGCAGGCATATGTGCATATCATCAAGCTGAACTGCTTGATGAGGACCGGGTCACTCGGATCATACTGAAAGAGAAGCCAGATTGCGTCATCAACCTTGCTGCCATAAGCAGTGTTGGGCAGTCATGGAAGATGCCGCAGCTCACCATGCAGACCAATGTGGTGGGCTCTTTGAACCTACTGGAAGCTGTCAAGCAGCTTGAGAGTCCAGCGAAGGTGCTGTTAGTGGGGTCAAGCGAAGAGTATGCCCCTTCGTCGGCGCCACTGTCTGAAGATTCCAAGATAGATGCCACCAATCCATATGGCATCTCGAAGGTCACGCAAGAGCGTTTTGCTGATATCTATTCTGAGCAATTCGGCATACCGTTATATAAGGTAAGGGCCTTCAATCATACGGGGGTTGGACAAAACCCAGCATTCGTCCTGCCTAGTTGGTGCAAGCAGGTTGCAGAGATCCAGGCGTCTGGAAAGCCTGGGACGATCCTTGTGGGCAATATCGGGATCGTCAGGGATTTCTCTGATGTGAGGGATATCGTAAGAGGGTATAGGCTATTGTTGGAAAGCGGAGAGGCTGGTGACGCATTCAATCTAGGCAGTGGGATTCCCAGCAAGCTCTCTTCGTTGCTTGAAATGATCGTCTCATTCTCTTCTCAGCCTATCGAAGTCGAACAAGACCCGGAATTATTCAGGCCTAGTGATAACCCGTACATCGTAAGCAACTGCAGCAAGGCAAACGAAGTTCTTGGCTGGAATACTGAAATATCCATTGAAGAGACCTTAAAGGAAATGTACACCGAGCATCTAGGGCGCAATGGTCAGGGGATGTGATGATATTTCAGCTGATTCACAACATCATCGATGCTACATCGCTTTCCGCAACAGCGTTCGCAATCGACGCCTCTCTGTGCGCTCGTGGTGAAGAAACCAAGCTCTATGCTGAGATATATGATCATCAGAAGCAGGGAGACCTCATAACGCCTCTGCATGAGTTGGGCGTCCTCGGAGAAGACGACGTAGTCATCCTTCATTTCGGATTCGATGGGTTTGATCATATCTGGGAATTCGCGCAAGTGGATTGCAAGAAAGTCTTGCTCTTCTATGGTGTTCTGGATCCGGCAGTGTTCAAGGGATACGACAGGTTCGCTGCGGAGGTATCTGAGAACGCATCGAAAGAGCTGGGATTCCTTGCAAAGAATGCTGATCTGGCGCTTTGCACGTCTGAGTGGTGTCTAGAGGAATTGCTTGAACTGGGCATGAAATGCAAGCATGCCTTCGTGCATCCCGTTATACAAGATGCTAGTGATTCGGACTGCTCGTCGGAGGAATTCAACCGCTATTCACGCTCGAAAGGGAACAAGATACTCTCCTACGGCCCAGTTGCTCCCAATAGATGTTATGACGATGTGATAAGGGCTTTTGCATGTTACAAGGATGCATGTGACCCATCAGCCTCATTATGCATACTGGGCTATTACGACGAGAATGGAAGGTGCTATAGAGAGCTCCAGAAACTGATAGAGGGGATTGCTGTAGAAGATGTGCATTTTGATAGCAACCAAGATCTCTTACAGCAGTACTGCTCTGTTTCGGACGCGCTCATATCTTTGAGCGATTGCGAGGATATATACCTTGGGATGGTATCTGCCATGCGAAGCCATGTCCCCGTAGCTTCCTATGATGTCCCTTCGGTAAGGGGGATCTTGGGGTCTGCGGCGCTCTATATCAAGGACAAGGATCCACTCACAGTTGCGGCGGCACTGCAGGTTCTAGCTTCTGAACCTCAGGTCAGAGCCGCCTGTATAGAGGCTGGAGACAAAAGGCAATCGCTATTCTCGTCAGATGATGCTGTTGCTGAGATACTCGAGCATGTAGGAATCTACTAGAGATCGTGAAGGTGTGAATATGGATCAAGAACGGATAGATGTTGAGAAGCTACTTCAGGAAGTTCGATCTGAGATAGAAGAAAGATATACGCCAGAGGATATCAAGCGATTCGAGCTCGTAGCCAATGATGAGTCATTCATCAGGCTGAGCTGTGAGAACTCTTACAATGATAGTGTATGCACGGAGCGCATCATACATTGTCTAGAAGGGCAAACGGTCAAAGTGGAAAGGGAGATGAAGGGCAGCTTTCCAGCTCGCTTCGTGAAGAAGCTTGCAAGGAAGCTGAGCAGGCCTTTCATCGTTCCCATAGTTGAAGACCAGAATTCATTCAATTCTGATGTGACCATAGTCTTGTATCAGCTCCTATCCAGGCTGGACGAGCAGGAAAGAGTGATATCAGAGCTTAGAGACCAGGTCGAATCGAAGGGATAGCCACATGAAAGTGGTGCAGCTCACCCCCGTGATAAGCTCTGCAGATGCTACGGGCAATGACATCTTGAATCTCTACAAGATCTTGGAGCAGCATGATGTGGAGACCCATATCGTCAGCAAGCATGAGAAGAATGTTCCTGACGGCATCCCGATCATCAAGACCCTAGATGACATTGAACTAGAAGAGGATGATGTCGTCATATTCCATTTCGGGATCGGGAACGAGCTTGTCATTCCGTTCACAGAACTCGATTGCAAGAAAGTGGTTTGCTATCACAACATAACGCCACCCGCTTTCTTCAAGGACAATAACCGTCTTTTGGTGCTGAGGTGCACAGAAGGCCTTGACCAAGCAAGGTTCATGGCTGATAAGGTTGATTACTGCATTGCGGATTCGTCATTCAATAAATCGAATCTGGAGGACATGGGCTACGAATGCCCGATAGATGTTGTTCCGATAGCATTGCCATTCGAGGACTATATGCAGGCTCCGGATGAGAGGCTGCTCAGCAAGCTGCGTGCTAAAGATGGCACTAAGGTCTTGTTCGTGGGGAGAGTTGCTCCGAATAAGAGATTCGAGGACGTTATCAGCGCCTTCAGCGTGTTCAAGCGAAGATATGACCCGAAGGCAACCTTGTATTTGGTCGGGTCCCACGAACCTGATGATCTGTACTATGCGTCACTGGTGAAATATGTTGAGGATCTCGGCTTGCAGGATGTGATCTTTACTGGCTCTGTTCCCTTTCCACAGCTGTTGGCTTATTACAGAGGGGCGGATATATTCTTATGTCAAAGCGAGCATGAAGGCTTCTGCGTGCCGCTTGTGGAGTCTATGCTCTTCGATCTACCCATCATCGCCTATGACTACTGTGCAGTTGGGGAGACGATGGGAGAAGGCGCTCTGGCACTTCCTACGAAGACCCCGGAGGTTGTGGCTGCCATCATGAACAAGATTCAAGATGATGACGCATTCAGGGAAAGAATCATAGCAAGTCAAAGGACCAGATTGGATGATTTTGCGTTTGATTCCGTCTCAGAAAGATTCTTGGAATCCATTAGCAGGATAAAGAGCTTGTGATTGTACGAAGTCTAGTTTTTCGATCGACTGCAATTGAAAGCTTGTTGGCGAAGGATTAGTCTATCTAGAGAGGTGAACTCGCCTTCACCTCCAATGATCCCAATAGATGAGGGCTTTATATCCATTATGGTCTCTAGGCAATCAGAGATGCTATCAAGGCTTGTCAGATCTACGGAATAGAGCTTTTCTCCAGTGTGGTTCAGATAGCTCCCTACGCTTACGTAGTTCAACCATTGTGTAGGGGTCAATGACGTGATGTAGAGTTTTTTGTCTCCGCCTTCTTGTTGGGGCATTCCTTTGTTGAATCTCGTGCAGATCGCTTCGCATCTATCCAAGGATCTATCTTGAGTAGCCAATCTCTCTATATCTATACCATCACATTGAGACATAACAACTTCGTCATCATTGATGGTTCCAACAGCGATCAGCTTATCAATCCCTGAGTCTCTCAAGGCTTCTATGCTTTGTCTTATATTCGCTTGGCCTTCAGATGACCTAGCTATTATCACAGGCAGAGCATGTTGGAAGATGTACGGGGTCAGAGTCAACGATTCTAGCTCGTCTGGGAAATTGATCAGGACAGCTGCGTTGCCAATGGCTCTTTCGTGGCTCAATGAATCTTCAATGAGTTCATGAGAATACTTTGCGATATCGCTAGCTCCTGAGAGATCTACGATCTCCTTTTCAAAAGGTAGCGAATGCAGCTTGTCTATCACGGGGTCATCCTTGCGTCCGCACCCAATGAAGATGATCCTGTGAGGTTGCTCTTCAAGCAAAAGCTGGTGAACATCTACAGGTATGTCGGTTGTGGTGACAGGGAGTACGAACGAATCAGGGAATTGCCCGGCTATGAAGTTAGCCATGATGGTGTTGGTGTGACTTGCGCTAGATGCAAGCACCACTGTATCAACATCCTTGCCGATGCTATCTTTGAGCAAATGCGCTGAGATCGTGAAGGGGTTTCCTTCGTAACTTTTTCCCAATGCGGGCAATGAATCCTCTGGCTCCATCTCATAGATGAAGTCGACTATCTTGTCTTCTGAGTCTTGTGTTCCGCTACGTCCTCCGAGGCTGGAGTAGGCACGGCATACCGTTTGCGCATCACCTTCGATCTTGCATCTGCTCTTCTCGATCCATATCGCCTTATTGCAGAGACGAGCGATTTGGTCATTGTTGTGCGAGACGATCATGACGGTGACGCCGTATTCGTCGATCAGCTGTCTGATGCGATTCTCGCACTTCTTTTGGAACATGAAGTCACCCACAGAGAGCACTTCATCAACTAGCAAGATCTCAGGTACTATCACGGTGGCTATAGCGAACGCGATGCGAGCCATCATTCCTGATGAGTAGTTCTTGATGGGAATGTCGAGGAATTCCTCGATCTCCGCGAATTCGACTATGGCATCGAAATGCTCATCTATGAGCTGCTTAGAATAACCAAGCAACGCACCATTGAGGTAGATGTTCTCTCTGGCTGTCAGGTCCATATCAAAGCCTGCACCAAGTTCGATCAAAGGTGCGATATGTCCATTCACAGTGACTGAGCCATAGGTTGGAGTGAGGACTCCAGCAATGATCTTGAGAAGGGTGGATTTGCCTGAGCCATTGGTGCCCAAGATGCCAAAGACGTCACCCTTCTTCACATCTAGCGAGATGTCGTTCAAAGCGCGGAACTCTTTGAAGCGAAGTTCTTTCCTCACCAATGCGATGGCGTATTCTTTGAGGTTATTCAGCTGTTCGCTGGCCATATTGAAGACCATGGATACATCCTCAACCTTGACCATGCTCGGGCGAGTGTCCGTCTCCATGGGGTGGTCATCTTGTGCGCTGTGCGAGATTGGCTCTATGTTCGGCTTGTTAACAGGTTTCATATGCTCTCATCATACATACAAGATGAATTTGTTCTCAGTCTTCTTGAAGACAATAAGACCAACTACAAAGGTCACGACGGCAAATACAAGGCATATCACGTTCATCTTGAGGCTGGGTGTGGTTCCCCATAGGGCGATGTCTCTAAAATAAGTCACGAAATAATACATGGGGTTGAACTTTTCGAACGCCATCATCCAATCAGGGAGTATCTCTATTGGGTAGAACAGGGGAGTTGCATAGGTCCAAGCAGTTAGCAGCACCCCCCAAAGATGGCGTACATCTCTGAAGAATACAGCTAGTGCAGCGAGAGTCATCCCGAGACCTGCACAGAATAGGAGCATATAGAGCAGGAGTACGGGAAGCAGCAGGATGTTCCATGTTGGGACTATCTGGAAATAGACCATGACTATAGCTACGGCGATAAGGGATATAGCGAAGTTGACAAGCTGAAAGAGCACTTTTTCCAGCGGAAAGATCATCTTGTTGATCTTGATCTTCTTTATCAAAGGAGCAGACTCTATGATCGAATTCATCGCACCTGAAGTGGAGTCTGACATGAGTGCGAAGAGCGTATTTCCAAGGATCAGATATAAGGGGTAGTTCTCGATATTCCCGAATCTGAATATAGTGCTGAAGACCGCAGTCAGGACGCACATCATCAGCAATGGGTTGAGCACAGACCACAGGACGCCTAGAACGCTTCGCCTGTATTTCAGCTTGAAATCACGAGATACAAGGGAGACTATCGTGAACCAATTGCGCTTCAGGCCCACAGCTCTGACTGTGTCTGTTGGCTTCAGATCCATTGCGGAAATACTAAATCCTTTTGTCGAGCGGCCTCAAGTGACCTTTCACATTATAGAGCATGACGATTTGATGCATCTGTCATCAGAACATGGCAGATCACGATTCGATCAAAGCGGAGATGTTCTCTACGATCCTGTTCCAATCGTAGTTCTCTTCAACATATCTTCTTCCATTTTCCCGTAGGGATTCGGACAGCCGTTCGTCATGAAGGATCATATGCAGCAGCTTCTCGAATTCAAGGTAATCGGTATAGTACAAGGCGCCATTGCTCTTGATGCAGTGTCCCTTCAATACCGGGCAGTTCCCATTCACAAGCACAGGTGCACCAAGGAGCATGCCTTCAAGTGTGGACATAGAGAGGCTCTCCAGCTGAGAAGGCATTATCAACGCTCTTGCGGCGGCAATCCCGTCTGCCTTATCTTGGTCGCTTACAAAACCTAGACTGATGATATCTTCCCTCTCTGGTACGTCTATGATCTGCTTCCCCATGAGGACAAGCTTGATGTCATCGTGCGTTCTACGCCTGTATTCGCAGAAATATCTGAATAGCTGGTCGCAGTTCTTCGTCTTATCTATTCGGCCTGTATAGATGATGAAGTCGTCTAGACCATATTTCATTTTAAATCTTTGGGGTTTGACATCTTGAGGTTTGTGGATTCCGATGGCGCCAACGCAATGAGGGATATCGTCATTCTCATATTTGCTTTGTATCAGCCTTTTTTCTTCTTCAGTGTTGAATGCGATAGCTTTAGGAAGCAAGAAGACATCGTCGATGATAGATGTTGTGAAAGCTGGTTCATCATGGGTGGTCGGAATGACAAGAGCCTTATCAGCTACCTCCTTGATTCCGTATATCGTTGGATAATAAAGATAGGTGAAGAATATGAATGCATCGTAGTCATCCTTATGCTCTCTGATGTATTCAAGAAGCTTTGGGCTGTAGGGACCTTGCTTTTCCACCCAATCAGCTTCCTCGAGCGGAGTAAGGCCAACCGACTCTAGCTTGTCATTGATCTTGAAGAATTCGGATAGGACTCTTTCGTGTTCGGTTGGAAATCTATGTACGATGATGCCGTTGATGGTTTCTGCATCAGCGTCATATTCATTCGCCCAAGTGATATAGTCGATGGCCTTGGTCGTAACTACATGGATCTCAGGGTACTTGCTGAGCATGTGCTCAGCAAGCTGCATTGCATGGAGCTCAGCTCCACCGTTCACTTCAAGGCCGTATCTTTGTACAACGAAGCATATTTTCTTGGCCATGGCTTAGTCCTTTGGCTCCTTATTGCTATCATCTCTCCATGCATTACATCATGGAGATAGTCTCTAAAGAGGGCTCAGGAGATCAGGATGAGCCCATATCCAGACGCATTATAGGCGATGCACATTCAGTGGCTGATGCATGTGATGTTATAGCCAAATCTCAGGTCACTGATCATGCAGCCATCCTCTTAAGGCGTCACGATGTTCTCATTGATGATGCATCGGTGTCTTCGATGATGGAATCATTCTCAGCGATAGACCGGAATGTTATCGCAGTTCCGCGGATCCTGAATGGAGCAGGGAAGCGCAAGGACGCAGCGATTCCTTACGATGTATGCACTCCGGTCCCCTCAGGGGAATGCGCATTGATCCGTATGGATATATATGAGAGATTCGGTCCCTTTGATGCAGTGCATGGTGAGGATATCAAGGAAGCGATCGTTGAGTATGCTCTGAAGATCAACGATTCTGGGTATTCTATAGTTGTGCCAGGCGGCGCGATAGTCACGCTGCAGGAGGGAGCGCGGGTAGCGGAGACTCCGCTAGATGAAGAGGTCGCTACACTCGATAAACAAGGGTATTTGAATGATCTCTTGAGCTTCGTAGCTACTGCATCTTCAAGAAAGCCTAGGATTCTCTTTGATTTCCATGATATGCCGCCGTTCTATTGCGGAACTTCTGAATACCAAGTATCGCTCCTGAGATACTTTGAACGATCTTTCAAGGAGAAATATGACGTTGTTGTTAGGTGCAACGCAGAGGCGGTGAAGTTCCATTGCATAGAGAGCTTCGGATTTCAGGTGATGCTACCGGATCAAGATGGCGGATTATTCGATATAGGTTTGGTTGCGAATCAGCCAGTTGACCTTGAGAAACAGATGTATTTGAACAAGCACTGCTTGCGTATCGTCTACACGATGCTCGACTGCATCCTCTTAAGATCCAATTACCTGGCTTCGGAGAACGCTGATGTGATTGACGTGGCGCGGTGCGGGTTGAGGAACTGCGACGGGATCATAGCTATCAGCCAGTTCAGCAGGTCTGATTACATGGACCTTTTCTCTTCGGACCCTGTGATACATGAGAAGGATTCCGCGGTGGTCTATATCTCAACGGATTTCGGAGGTAGCGGCACCATAGATGTCTCCGATAAGATCCCGTTCGGAGAATACTGCTTGGTCATAGGCAATGCATTCAAGCATAAGGCACTGTCGCCTGTCTTGGATGCCGTTGCAAATACTGAAGAGAATTATGTATTCGTCGGTCTTCCTGATAGTGTGAGCTTGCCGGATAATGTCATATCCTTCCCCAATTCAACATTGGAGGAATCTTTCCTCGATTCGCTATATGAGCAATGCAGTTGCGTTGTCTTCCCAAGTCAATATGAGGGGTTCGGGTTGCCTATAACCATAGCGTTCAAGCACGAGAAGAAGGTCATTGCATGCGATAACGATCTCAATCGTGAGCTAAGAGCCCATTTCTCAGACCTTTCAAATGACCTGCTGCTCTTCAGGTCATTTGACGAGATCCCCGGATTGGTAAGGAGGATCAATGCTGATACCAACTTCCACGGTTCTCTTTCTGGCACATGGGAAGGCGCCATCATCGAAGTGGAGGGCTTTTTGAGCAGATTGATCAAAAAGCCGATAGACTGGTTCTTCATCGATGCACGTCAGTGGGAATACAGATTGCTGGAGGAGCAGATGGAGAGGGCAGCTAGGCGTGCTGAAGATGCCGTCGGGTTCAAGCGTTTGCTATGGAAGCGGTTCATCAAGGGGAGGCCGGTTCTAGAGAAGGTATATCGCAAGTTGATCTTGAGCAGTGAAGGAGCGTAGCGTTCATGAAAGGCATAATCCTTGCAGGTGGTTCGGGTACCAGGCTATATCCGCTCACCCTTGTCACCTCAAAGCAGCTGCTTCCGGTGTATGACAAGCCGATGATCTACTACCCGCTTTCTGTGCTCATGATGGCTGGCATCAAGGACATCCTGATCATCTCAACGCCGCATGACTTGCCTAACTTCAAGAAGCTGTTGGGAGATGGAAGCCGTTTTGGTGTTCAGCTCTCATATGCGGAACAACCCTCTCCTGATGGGCTTGCTCAGGCCTTCATCATCGGTGAAGAGTTCATAGCGGGGGATTCCTGCGCGCTGGTCTTGGGAGACAATATCTTCTACGGCAATGGCCTCTCACGTCATCTGCGCAATGCCGTATCTCGTGCAGAGGGCGAAGGTGGGGCTACGGTCTTCGGGTATTATGTGGATGACCCTGAGCGCTTCGGCGTAGTTGAGTTCGATGAGGACTTGAATGCCATCTCCATCGAGGAGAAGCCTGCGGAGCCGAAGAGCAACTATGCGGTCACTGGCCTCTACTTCTACGACTCTCGTGTTTGTGAATTCGCAAAGCAGGTGAAGCCCTCTGCAAGGGGTGAGCTTGAGATAACCTCTCTGAATCAGATGTATCTTGAGGATGGATCGCTCTCTGTGGTCACGCTGGGCCGCGGGTATGCTTGGTTGGATACCGGCACGATGGAATCCCTCTATGAGGCATCAGAGTTCGTTCGTGTGATAGAGCGCAGTCAGGGGCTCTCTGTCTCTGTAGTTGAGGAGATAGCCTTTGAGAATGGCTGGATCACGCGTGATGAGCTGCTTCATGCTGCAGAAGAGTATGGAAAGAGCGAATACGGCGCTCACCTGAAGAAGGTTCTAGAGGGCAAGATACTCGTTCGTCCAACCGAGAAGGCATAGAGGCTGAGCGTTTTGCTTAGGGCAGTTCGCGGAGAAGGGGATCGCTTGCGCATATTGATAACGGGGGCTTCTGGGCAGCTTGGAAATGAGCTCAAGAGGCTTCTCACCACTGGTGCGGCTGAGATAGGCCCCATACCAGATGCATTCGTTGACGCAGACGTGGTGTATACGGATACGCCTGAGCTGGATATCACTGATGCTGATGCTGTGGATAGCTTCATGAGCAATGGATCATTCGACCTGGTCATCAACTCGGCCGCTATGACGAACGTTGATGGCTGTGAATCCAATGAAGAGCTTGCATATGCGGTCAACGCGAAGGGTGCAGAGAATCTTGCGCTCGCTGCGGCGAAGGCAGGGATTCCCATCATCCATGTCTCTACTGACTATGTGTTCCCGGGGAACCAGCCAGGGGAGCGCATTGAGTCAGATGAGGTTGCACCAATAAGCGCATATGGTAGGAGCAAGCTTGAGGGCGAGCAGCTTGTTGCTGCAGCGAATCCGAAGCATCATATCGTGCGCACTGCGTGGCTGTACGGCTATGTTGGAAAGAACTTCGCAAAGACCATGCTGCGCTTGGCGGAGAGCCATGATGAGGTCACTGTGGTGGATGACCAGCTTGGCAATCCTACCAGCGCGAATGACCTTGCGTATGAGATCTTGAAGATAGCGCTCTCTGATGACTATGGCATCTGGCACGCCACGAACGAGGGAACGTGCTCGTGGGCTGACTTCGCTGAGGCTGTGTTGAAGGACGCCGAATGCACTGTGAATAGATGCTCAAGCGCAGAGTACAAAGCTGCGCACCCTGAGAGCGCTGACAGGCCTGCGTTCTCCTCCCTTCGCAACAAGCATCTGGAGGATGCGCTTGGCAATGAGATGCGCACTTGGCAAGATGCTCTGGCAACATATATGAAGAATCTTCCGCAACTACAAGGTTAGGAAAGCAATGGAGACCAGATTCCAGCCGAATAGGATCATCGTCACCGGAGGTGCCGGATTCATCGGGAGCAATTTCGTGCATTGGGTGGTTGAGAATCAGCCCAACGTGCATGTGACGGTGCTGGATGCGCTGACATATGCCGGCAACAAAGAGAACCTTGCAGGGATCCCAGAGGACAGGATGGAATTCATCCATGGCGATATCTGCGATGCGGAGCTTCTGGAGCGCATCGTTCCTGAGACGGATGCCATAGTGCATTTTGCTGCCGAGTCTCACAATGACAATTCCATCGCCGATCCAGAGCCCTTCGTGCGCACGAATGTTGAAGGCACATACAGGCTGCTGGAAGCAGCGCGCAAGCATGGCAAGCGCTTCCATCACATCTCAACAGATGAGGTCTACGGGGATCTGGCCCTAGATGATCCAGCTCGCTTCACTGAGGAGACGCCCTATCATCCTTCAAGCCCGTATAGCTCTACCAAAGCTTCATCTGACATGCTGGTACGTGCGTGGCACAGGACATACGGCGTTGATACCACCATCTCGAATTGCTCCAACAATTACGGTCCGCGTCAGCACATAGAGAAGTTCATACCGCGACAGATCACGAACATCCTTTGCGGCATTCGTCCGAAGCTCTATGGTGATGGCAAGAACGTGCGTGACTGGATCCACACAGAGGACCACTCCAGCGCGGTATGGGCCATTCTCACCCAAGGGCGCTCTGGTGAGACCTACCTCATCGGCGCTGATGGTGAGCGCAACAACATTGATGTGCTCCGTGCCATCCTAGAGCGCATGGGCAAGCAGCCAGATGATTTCGACTGGGTGCGCGATAGGCCTGGGCATGACCGCAGGTACGCCATCGATTCAACGAAGCTCCGCCGTGAGCTTGGCTGGGCTCCGAAGCACACTGATTTCTCAGAGGGCCTTGATGACACCATCGCTTGGTACACAGAGAATGAGGACTGGTGGCGCAGCGCCAAGGATGCCGTTGAGGCGAAGTACGCAGCGCAGGGTCAGTAGGAGGCAAAAGTGACCGCAGGAGAGCAGATCGCATCTGGAAACTTCACCTTCACCAGCACCTCCATCGAGGGCGTCATCATCGTTGACGCTAAGGCATACGGTGATGATCGCGGCTACTTCATGGAAACCTACAAGAAGCCTGACTTCATCGCCGGCGGCATTGATGTTGACTTCGTTCAGGACAATCAATCGTCTAGCGTGAAGGGGGTCCTGCGCGGCCTGCACTTCCAGATCAACCACCCACAGAGCAAGCTCGTTCGTGTGACCAAGGGCAAGGTGTTCGATGTGGTGGTTGATCTACGTGAGGGGAGCGCTACTTTTGGCAAATGGGAGGGTGTTGTGCTCTCGGCTGAGAACAAGCGCCAATTCTTCATCCCGCGTGGCTTTGCGCACGGGTTCCTTGTCCTGTCAGATGAGGCAGAGTTCTGCTACAAGTGCGATGATGTGTACCACCCCAATGATGAGGGTGGCCTCATGTGGAATGACCCGGCCATCGGCATCGAATGGCCAGCGTTAGATGGGGATGACGCATTCGATGAGGCTGTGATAATCTTGAGCGATAAGGACAAGGTTCATCCAGCGTTCAGAGAGCAGTGAATGCCTTTAATAGAGAAATTGCGCCATATCAAGCATGTGGCATTCCCATTCAAGCCTTACGGCCCTGATGGGTTTCCAGTTGATGCTTGGACTGATGGAGCCTACGAAGAGTGGTTTCGTGCTCATAAGGTATCCCCTGAAGAGCTCGGCCAGCAAAGAAGCCATTCGTTTCCTGACAAGCCATCATTCAGCATCATAGTCCCACTCTATGAGACTCCCATGGAGTACTTGCAGCCGATGGTGGAGAGCGTCCTTCTTCAGACGTATGAGCATTTCGAACTCATCTTGGTGAACGCATCTCCTGGATCTGATCTGCTTTGCAAGGCTGTTGAAGTCTATTGCGAGACGGATTCAAGGGTCAAAGAAGTCAGGCTTGAGAAGAATCTCGGGATCACGGAGAACACGAATCACGGGATAAGCGCAGCTTCTGGAGACTTCCTATGCTTCTTGGATCATGACGATATCCTTGAGCCAGATATCCTGTTCGAATATGCATCAGCGATCAATGAGCATCCTGATGCTGACGTGCTCTACTGCGATGAGGATCTGGTCAGCTTCGATGATGGCTATATGAGGCATAGGCATCCCCTATTCAAGCCGGACTATTCTCCTGAGCTATTGCTTTGCAAGAACTACATCATCCATATGATGTGCATCCAACGGGCACTCGTCTTAGAGATGGAGAAACCGGATAAGAGCTTCGATGGAGCCCAAGATTACAACATGGTCTTGAGCTGTGCTCAGCGTGCGCGAAGGGTCTATCACGTTCCAAGGGTGCTATACCATTGGCGCATTAGTGATAGGTCCACAGCGGCGAATCCGCAAGCCAAGCCCTATAGCAGAACAGCATATAGGAAGTCAGCCATGAGGGCGCTCTCCAATAGATGGAAGCGCGCTAGCATCATAGGTTCCGGAATAGTGAACATCCACGATGTGTGGTTCACGGGAGATATCCCAGTACGTGTATCTGTGATAGTGGCTTGCAGCGATGCATCTGCTGCTGATAGATTCCTGCAGCTCTTCTCTGAGACGAATTCATACGATAGATGCCAGCTCATATTGACTGGGGATGTTAGCTCTACTGAAGGGCTCAACCAAGATGGTGTGACGCTCGTTCAGAGCGATGAGCGCACTAACTGCTTCGCTCTCTTGAACAAGGCCGTTGAGATGGCCGAAGGGGATCACCTGGTGTTCCTTGATGCAGGAGATTTCTTCCTTTCGGCAGAGCCAGTAGAGCAATTGATGCACTTGCTTGAAGGTGAAGGCATCGGGGCTGTCGCTCCCAAGACGCTCTTCTCAGACGGAACCAATAGATGCTATGGGATCGCGGTCACTCCTGAGCGCATCATGCCTCTGTACAGAGGATATGAGGATGACTTCCCAGGATACCAATGCAATCTTCGCGCAATGCAGAATGTCAGTGCGGCTAGCTGGCATGGCTTGATGGTGCCCAAGGACGTCTTCTTAGAGGCGGGATCGTTCGACGCCTCTTTTGAGGGGGAGATCGGGACTGCAGACCTTTGCGAACGCATAAGACAGATGGGCTATAGGATCGTGCAGACACCAACGGTGAAGCTGCAGACAGCAATGGCATGCCCAGAAGGGCGATTCGATAACAAGACGAACGCTCCTGAATTCACTGAAGCAGACCTAGCGCTGTTCGACCAGAAGTGGCCGGGCCTTCGCCAAGAGGGAGATCCGTATTTCAATAGGAACCTGGATCAATCCTCAGAGTACTTCCAAATCCAACGTCCATGCAAGGAGAGATGATGACCCAGTTCAAGCTAGCGAATGTGATATTAGGGCTGGATGATCACATAAGATGCTATCCGGAGATGATGTACCGCACGTCAGGGGCGGTGGACCTGAGCGCCGAAGATGGCTCGCTTGCCTTCGATAGCCGGATAGACTTCCTTACCTACTTCAACGCATTGTCCTCTAGGAAATGGCGCCAGTATGCGTCCATTCACGAGGTCACTCTTGAGATGGAGCTTGTGGGAGACGCGTGCGATGTCATCTTGCTGGGCATTCCTGAAGGCCAGATCCAGCCCAAGGACGCACCGGCGCCAACTGAGCTGCCGTCATCCTCCGCTGTCAAAGAGGTGGTTGTGCCGCATCAGCTTGCATTGCCACATCGATTCCAAGGCTCGGCTGACTTTGAAAAGGTCTTACTGGATGTGAGCACGGATGGCATGGACCTGATCGGCTTTGCGCTTGTGACGAAGGGCGCTACTGCCATTCGCAATGCATCTTGGAAAGCGGCGGTGGACCCAGAGGACATCAACCATGTGAGCATCGCCATAGCCACCACAACATTCAAGAATGAGGATTACATCATCCCTAACATCAAGATGTTCCACGAAGGTGTGCTGGCATCAGGTGAGCCTGCTGCGAAGGGCTTCCAGATGCTGGTGGTGGACAATGGGCAGACGCTTGACGTTGAAGCCCTATCAGAGGATGGCGTCAGCATCTTCCCCAATCCCAACGAAGGCGGATCAGCCGGTTTCGCGCGCGGCATGTTGGAGGCCCTGAAAGCAGAGGATGACTTCACGCATGTCCTCTTGATGGATGACGATGTGCGCATCTTCCCAGAGAGCCTCATCCGCACTTACAACCTGCTCAGCCTTGCGAAGGGCAGCTACAAGGACGCCTTCATCAACGGTGCAATGCTGGAGATGGAGCGCCCTAACAAGCAGTTCGAAGATGTGTCCAGCGTGAACGCAGATGGGCGCTACCTGCGCCTCAAGGGCAACCTCTACATGGATGTGCTGGAAGATGCGGTTGCCAATGAGGTCATCAGCGTTGAGGTACCCAACGCTTACGGCGCATGGTGGTACTCATGCATCCCGATGAGCGCTATCCGGGAAAATGGCCTACCGCTCCCCATCTTCGTGCGCTGTGATGACGTGGAGTACGGCATTCGCTGCAATCCAACCTATATGACCATGAACGGCATCTGCGTCTGGCACACGGCGTTCACTCATAAGTTCCGAGCGCCGGTGGATTGCTATCAATACGTTCGCAACTTCATGATCCTGAATGCACTGCATGACGTATGCAGCCAGAACGTGTTCCTAGCCCGCGCAACGCGCACCATCCAGCTCTACCTGCGCGCCATGGCGTATGAGACGGCTGATCTCTACGTATCGGGGCTTGAAGACTATCTCAAGGGTCCGGAATGGCTGGCGGATTCCAGCGGAGAGGCCATCTTCAAGGCGAACAATGCAATGGCTGAGAAGCTGATCCCGCTTGAGGAGGCCATTGCGAAAGCCTCAGAGGAACACCCAGAGCTTGCGGATGAGCTTTCAAGCTTTGAGGTTGACAGCAACATCCTGAGAGCTGACCAGAAGGCGAACATGGCTCTGACGCTGTTCAGGACGCTTCCGTATGATCATCATAGACTGCCTGTTGCGCTCATTCGACACAAGCCAGCAACAGCCTACTATGGTGGCTACACCGTCTTTTCGCCCGAACAGGCGGCAACCGATGTGCTCATCGCCCTTGATAGGGAAGGGGAGAACGCACACGTTCGCATTATGGACAGGGATGAGTGGCAAAGCATCCATAAGCGCTGGCGTGATGCCATGGCGGATTACCGCGCGAGGGGCAAGGAAGTGGCAAAGGCTTACAGGGATGCGCTGCCTGACCTCACCAGCAAGGAATATTGGCGCGATCATCTAGGGCTTGAGGGCAAGTGATGCAGGGGCGCGTTCGCAATTGGTTTGCGCGCTTTGAGAGCACGCGAAGCTGGAAGAGCTACATCCTTCCATACTGCATCATGTTCATAGTGATGTTCTGCGCTATGGCGTTGCCGTTCTTTGCGCAGGGCAAGGATTTCATATGGGTTGATGATGGCATCCCCCAACAATACGTTGTGTTCGTGGAGCTTGGCGATTGGATGCGCCAATTCCTTGCGAATATCTTCGTGACGCATACCTTCCAAGTGCCGATGTGGAGCCAAGAGCTGGGTTATGGGCAAGATGTCCTCCTGTGGATCTCATCAACGCTGGGCATCCCCATCAATTGGCTTGCCGTATTCGCAGACGCGCAGACAGCGCAGTTCTGGCTGAATCTCACAGTGCCCATCACCCTCTTCTTGGCAGGACTCGCATTCTCAAAGCTGGGCTTCTATCACGGATACGGAGCCATGCCTGTCTTGATAGGATGCATGGCTTATCTATTCAGTGGCGTGACAGTTGTAGCGTATACGCAGATATTCATGATCTATCCGTGGGTCTTGGCTCCGCTCATGGCATTGGGGGCAGATCAGTTGATAGATGGCAAGCACCCTTGGATGCTGGTGATATCCACTGCGCTCTTCGCGTTCTACTCATTCACCACGCTCTGGATGGCATGCCTCTTGCTTGCCGTGTATTGCATCGTCAGGTTCGTCAACTTGGATGACCGCTCGCTCAAGTCATTCGGAAAGCTCTTCGTCAAGACGCTTGGCTGTGTTGTGCTTGGCATGGCTATAGCAGCAGTGCTCTTGTTGCCGAATATCATCGCCGTGATGTCCATGGGAAGGGTTGGGCTTGAAAGGCCTTTGCACCTCCTCTATTCGCTCTCCTTCTACATAGATGCGATGCAGGGTCTCATCTCAATCAGCTACGTGGGTTCTGAATGCTTCATAGGCTTCCTCACCGTCTCAGTGATCTTCGCTGTTGCGCTCTTTGCGGTGAAGAAGGACAAGCAAGGAAGGATGCTTGCAGCTCTGACGGTCATCTTCTTGATCATCATGCTGATACCTGCATGCGGGAAGATCATGAATGGCTTTGCCTATCCCAACAATAGATGGACTTGGGCATTCGCTCTGCTCATCGGCTATATCACCATGTATATGATGCCGAAAGCGGCAAAGGGCGAGCTATCTCAAAGACGTGTGGTCATATCTGAGGCGTGCTGCTTCATCTTCTTCATGGCGCTAGGGATATTCGCGGGCAAGACCTATTATCTGCCTCTGATCCTTCTAGTGGCGCTCTTCGTCTTCATCCTCTATTCGAAGGGCGCGTTGCTCAATGTGGGCATCTCTCTTTCATTGGTGGTAAGTTGCGGAGCGCTCTATTCCATATGGGCTCATTATCTGGCAGGTCGCAATGTCTCTGTTGGTCATGCCTATGAGATGGCAACGCTTGGTGCAAACAGCGTTATTGGAGACATGGAGCAAGGCAACTGGCGCTTTGATGCATTGGGTAGCGCTAGCGCATTGCGCAACACCAGCGCTGTGACGGACAGGAATGGGACCACGTTCTATAACAGCGTATACAACGGAGCGATAGATGACTACAACTCAATGCTGGGACTGACATCATCTTTCCTGAACTTCTCTACAACATCCCTTGATGGCAGGTCCATTGCTGAGCAGATGGGCAACGTCAAGTATGTCTTCACTGGTGAAGGCGAAAGCGCGATGGCTCCATATCTATATGATCAAAAGGACCCATCTTCTGAACCTGAGGGCTTTGATATCTATGAAGCAGATGCCTCTATGCCATTTGCCGTGCTGATGGAGCACGATATACCTGAGAGCATTGCGCGCAGCTTGGATCCGGTGACGTTCCAGGAAGCGCTCCTTCAAGGGGTCATCCTTCCGGATGATGAATGCAAGGATGTTCGGACTGACATCCATCCCATGAATGAACAGCTCCCTTTCAGTTGGAGCTTGCATGACCATCCAGAGCTCAAGGAGGAGGCTTCGTCACAGGGTGTTCTAGCAGATGCGGCTAAGACAGGTGATGAGATCATAGCTTCGGGAGAAGCCCAAGGGGAAGGCATCCAGCCGCTTGAGTTCAGCACGAATACGGATGTGACCATGGATATCCAAGTGGATATACCAGCAGGAAAGGAAGCGTATCTCATAGTTGAGGGGGTAGATTATGAATACGTGCCTTATCTCAGCAAGGATGCAAGCGCGTTGAGCAAGCTGTCGTATGCATTGCGTTCTGTCTTCCCCCTGGGAAATGATGGGTGCAATATCTCAGCTTCATCAGGCTCCCGTGGATCTGGTGTGTGGCAGCCAGGAGAAGACGCTCACCTCTACTCAGGGAAGAACACGTGGGCTTTCTGCTTGGGTACCTCGGATGAGACGCGAAATGGCATCTCCTTGAGCATCTCTGGTGCTGGGAGCTATCAGATCGGCAATATCAAGGTGTGCGTGGAAGATGTTTCCGCGGTTGAGGAAGCTGTAAGAGCGCTTGAAGCTGATGGGGCTTCAGACCAGATCCTTGAAGGGAATGAGTTCAGCTGCTCAACAGCCGCCAACGACGAAAGAACGCTGTTGATCAAGCTCCCATACTCAAGTGGGTGGGCGTGCACCGTTGATGGCGAACCAGCTGACATCCTCAATGCTGACGTAGGTTTCATGGCCATTCAGCTAGGTCCGGGTGACCATGATGTCAGCCTTCGTTACTCAACTCCTGGACTTGCTTCTGGGGCAGTCATCAGCCTAGTGGGCATCATCGTATTCGCAGGTGCTATCATCTTCACTCGCAAGAGGCGAAACGCTACAGTTAAGGAAGAACGCCGATGATCTCTTTCAACGTGCCACCATACGTTCCTACAGCTCCCGGCTATATGGCTGAAGCTGTCAGCAATCATAAGATCTGCGGAGATGGTCCTTTCACCAAGAAGTGCAACGCTTGGATAGAGGAGAAGACCGGGTGCCAGAAGGCGCTCCTCACCACTAGCGGGACCACAGCTCTTGAGATGGCGGCTATCCTCTGTGACATTCAGCCAGGGGATGAGGTCATCCTACCAAGCTATACGTTCTCTTCAACTGCAACCTCAGCAGTGCTCCCAGGGGCCAAGCTGGTGTTCGTGGATGTGCGTTCTGACACCATGAACATCGACGAGACGAAGATAGAAGATGCTATAACTGACAAGACGAAGGCCATCTTCATCGTGCATTACGCTGGCGTCTCCGCTGATATGGACGCCATCATGGATATAGCGCGTCGCCATGACCTGAAGGTTGTAGAGGATGCAGCCCAGGGCGTCATGAGCACATACAAGGGCAAGGCGCTTGGCACCATCGGGGATTTCGGATGCTTCTCCTTCCATGAGACGAAGAACTATTCAATGGGTGAAGGCGGAGCCCTGCTCATCAATGACCCTTCCAAGAATGAGGCGGCAGAGATACTTCGCGAGAAGGGCACGAACCGTGCGAAGTTCTTCAGGGGTCAGATAGACAAATACACGTGGGTGGGGTATGGCTCAAGCTACCTTCCGTCTGATCTGAATGCGGCATATCTCTGGAGCCAGCTTGAAGTGGCAGATGAGATCAACGATGACCGCCTTGCAACTTGGCACAAATACGATGAGGCCTTCAAGCCACTTGAGGATGCTGGCAAGGTGGAGCTGCCAACCGTCCCAGAGGATTGCGTGCACAATGCGCATATGTACTACATGAAGTGCAAGGATCTGGATGAGCGCACGCGCTTGATAGACCACCTGAAAGAGAATGGCGTCTATGCCGTGTTCCATTACATCCCGCTGCATTCCGCGCCTGCCGGTCAGGAATTCGGGCGCTTCCATGGCACAGACGAGGTCACAACAAGAGATAGCGAGCGCTTGGTTCGCCTTCCCTTGTATTATGGGATCTCTGATGAGGATGTGGAAACCGTCATCAAGGCAGTGAATAGCTTCTACGAATGAGATCCCGAGTGCCCGCATGGAAGCGATGCGGACACCTACGGCGCAACTCTCTGATAACCCTTACAATGGATGAAGCCAATCCCAAGGGGGTCAGATGAAGAACATCGTCGTATTCGGCGCAACTGGAACGCTCGGTCTCTACTTCGTGGATCATCTAGCCAACAAGCTGGATCCGCAGGAGTGGACCATCATAGCCACTGGCAGGTCAAAGCTCTCCTGGTTCAGCAGATACCCGAACGTGAGCTATGTGAACGTAGACATAGATGACGCATCTTCGTTCGCATCCCTTCCTCAAGAAGACGTGTTCGGCATCGTGCATTTCGCAGGCGTTCTGCCAGGGTACATGGATGGATACCACCCACGCTCATACCTAGAGACGAACGTCATGGGCACCTTCAACATACTGGAGTACGCACGGACATCTGGTGCATCGCGAATCGTATACACGCAGACCATCTCTGATTACACCGGCTATTTCGACGAGATGACAGAGCTCCTTGACGATATGGAGCGCAGGCCTCCTATGACGGGAGACCACTCCGTATACGCCATCTCCAAGATCTGCGCTGAGCAGCTCTGCGATCACTATGAGGCTACCTATGGCATCCGTGCTTTCACGTTGCGACTCCCCAACATCTACTGCTTCATGCATGACAGCAAGACGCTCTACGCTGATGGAAAGCCGGCGAAGAGCTCATACCGCTTCATGATAGACCTGGCCCAGCAAGGCAAGCCGCTTGAGGTGTGGGGTGATCCTGAGAAGGGCATGGACCTGATCTACATCAAGGACTTCTGCCAGTTGGCAGAGCTTGCTCTCTTCTCTGACAGGGATAAGGGTGGCTGCTACAACGTTGGCACTGGTGTCATGACCTCGATTGATGATTATGTGCATGACATCATCAAGGTGTTCTCTCCGAAGGATGCGCCATCTGAGGTCATCTACAGACCAGAGAAGCACGATTGCGTGAACTACTTCATGAACGTGGACAAGGCGAAGGCTGAGCTTGGCTATGAGCCTGCGTATGATGCGCTCGCATTCCTGGAAGACTACAAGGTTGAGATGGAGCAGGATAGATTCGCTGACTTCTTCAAGGAAAAGTACGAGAGCTGAGGCTTGAGGCCGTAAGGAGCGAACGAATGCTGACCTATGACGATGTCAATGATCTGAAGACGCCTTGCTATCTGTTCGATGAGGTAGAGCTCAGGCAGAACTTCAAGGACTTCAACGCTGCGCTGCAGGAAGGCTGGTCAAAGGATTCTTGCGTTGCATACTCTGTGAAGACCACTCACATCCCGTGGGTTCTTGAGGTTTCCAAAGAGTGCGGTTGCATGGCTGAGGTGGTCTCAGACGATGAATATGAGCTTGCCGCAACGTGTGGCTATGCCCCTGATGAGATCGTCTTCAACGGGCCTATCAAGGGTAGGGAGTTCTTCGAATACGCGCTAGCTCATGGCTCCTTGGTGAACATAGATTCGGTCCGTGAGCTCAGGTGGGCAGAAGAGCTGGCTCAAGCCGGCAAGCAGGTGAAAGCAGGCATCCGCGCCAACATCATGCTAGAGCGCTTGTGTCCAGGTGAGTGCCTATCAGATGAGCATCATGGGCGATTCGGCTTCTCGTATGAGACTGGCAAGCTGGCGGAGGCTGTCTCTGAGCTGCGTGCACATGGCGTCATGGTGAACGGGCTGCACATGCATGTGACCACTAGGAGCAGATCGCTCAAGGTGTATGACACCTTGTCAGCCCATGCTTCGAAGATCGTGGATGAGCTGGGCTTGGACCTTGATTACGTGGATATGGGCGGCGGATTCTTCGGCGGTGGCCCCAAGAACGTTGGCGCATATGAGGATTATGTTCGCGTCATAGCTGAGAACCTGAAGAGGTCTTTGGATCCTGAGAAGACGCGCTTGCTTGTAGAGCCAGGAGGTGCTGTGGTATGCACGCCAGGCTATTACATCGGACGCATCATAGATGCAAAGGACATTGGGGATGAGCGCTACGTTGTCTCTGAGCTTTCGCGCATCAACATAGATCATGAGATGAAGAAGACCGCATACAACACCACCATCTTCGCGAAGTCAGAGGATGCGCATCCAGCGCAGAGGCTATGTGGCTACACCTGCATGGACAGTGATAGGCTCTGCATCTTGGAAGATGAGCCTGAGCTTGCAGAAGGTGACATAGTGGTCATCAACTATGCCGGGGCCTATTCATCCACCTTTACCCCGGAGATGTTCATCCAGCACCCACCTGCTGTGTATGCCAAGGGCGAAGACGGCTTATACTGTGTGCGAGAGAAGCACCAGCCAGCTATCTGATCGGAGATCCAAGCTTGAAGGTTTCGGTTGTCATTCCTTGTTATTACTCGGAGAAGATGATCGCAAAGGTGGTCGGTCTCACCAAAGAAGAGCTCATCAAAGGCGGTTACGAATATGAGTTCATCCTGGTGAATGACGGCTCAACAGATGGAACGTTCAAAGAGATAAAGGCGCTATCCAGCAATGATGGGGCTGTCGTTGGGGTTGATTGCGCTAAGAACCTCGGTCAGCACGCCGCCATCATGGCAGGGCTTCAGTACACCACGGGAGATGTCGTCATGCTCATGGATGATGACATGCAAACGCATCCCTCGCAGTGCCTGAAGCTGCTCACGGCCATCGAAGAGCATCCAGAGTGCGATGTGGTATTCGCAGAGTGGGATGAGCACAAAGAAGCTTGGTGGCGGAGAGCCGGCTCTAACTTCACCGTCTGGTCCATACGCGTGATGACGAAGCGTCCGAAGGATATCTATCCCAGCAACTTCTTCGTGATGCGTGACTATGTTCGTGATGAGATGGTGCGCTACAAGGGGCCGTATCCATATATCCAAGGGCTCCTATTCCGCGCCACGAATAGGATGATGAACGTCCCTGTTGAGCATTTCGAGCGTGAGCAGGGGAAGAGCGGATATACGCTCAAGAGCTTGATGAGGCTTTGGGCAACCGTATTCGGGTTCTCTATGCTGCCGCTGCGCCTTTGCTGCTTGATCGGTGTCATAGTGGGCGCCATCGGGATAGTGGCTGCAATAGTATTGTTCATCATGAGGCTCTTCGATCCAAGCATGCAGATGGGCTGGCCTTCGCTCATGGTGGTCATGCTCATATGCTCTGGGCTGATATTGGCCTTCTTAGGGATAATCGGCGAATACGTAGGGCGTTTGCTCATGACGGCGAACAACGCTCCGCAATACATAGTCAAATGCGTTGAGGATCATAGGTCCTGAATCAAGCTGATTCCTTTATCAACAGGAGAGGTGTGCATGCAGCAGCATAAATTGATGATCCTGGGCGGTATGGATGAGTTCGTAGAGCTCGTCAAGGAAGCCAAGGCACGTGGTTACAACACCGTAGTGTGCGATGGCTATGAGGACAGCCCCGCCAAGGCGTTCGCTGATAAGGCCTACACCATTGATGTGCGTGACACTGACGCCATAGCCAAGGTATGCAAAGAGGACGGCGTTGATGGGATCATCGCGTCATTCTCAGATCTGCTTGCAGAATGCATAGTGAACATAGCGGACGCGGCAGGGCTTCCTTGCTATGCCGTACCTGAGCGTTTCCGCTACTTGAGGGAGAAGCCCCTCATGAAGGGCATGTTCGCAGAGTTGGACGTGCCCACGCCCAATACCGTCAAGGTCCACAAGGACAGCATCGCGGAAGACATCAAGGCTGTTGGCTTTCCCTGCGTTGTGAAGCCTGCGAACGGTTACGGCTCTAGGGGCATCTACATCTTGGACAACGTCAAGGATATAGAAGAGCGCTTCGATGAGATAGCCTCCTATTCCTCTTTTGACTACATCCTGGCTGAGCGCTTCATCAACGGGCATGAGTTCAACATGATGAACTGGATGATCGACGGTGAGCTGTACACGCTGAGCATCGCCGATAGGGAGACGTCTTCGAACGATCCAACCGTGATACCGTATGTGACCAGGTGCGCTTACCCTAGTCGTCTGATGGATGTCGTCTATGAACCGGCACGTGAGATAGTCAAGAAGGTAGCTGACTATGTTGGGATCAAGACAGGCCCCATCTCCATGCAGTTCTTCTTTGACGAAGAGGAAGGCATCCAGGTATGTGAGATAGCTGGCAGGCTCTTCGGATATGAGCATGAGCTGGTGACGCTATCCAGCGGGATGTCCGTAGAGGGGCTGCTGTTGGATCAGGTCTATGATCACGCATCTCTCAAAGAGAAGATGGCGTCCCATGATCCATTCTTCACCGTGAATAGCGCAGGGCTCTATTTCCATGGGGACGAAGGTGTGATCGCGGATGCTTCCAAGGCCAAAGAGGCGGTTGACATCCCGGAGATGGTAGAGGCCAAGTTCTACTATGAGGAAGGTGATGAGATCAAGCATGGTGTTGGGGCCAAGCCCTACGTGCTTCGATGCTACATCACAGCTGAGGATAGGGGAGCGTTGGATGAGGCAACGGAGCATCTCTTCTCAGGCGTGCATATGCTTGATGCTGACGGGAAAGAGCTCATCTATCCAGACACTATGACAGATTACTGAGAGCAGGCATCCATTGATATTCAACGAAGATGATTTCAGGGCCGAATCGTTCGCTCTAGGCCTTGAGTGGAACGCGCTGCCGCAACACGTGCAAGACCGTGCGCTCATGTGCAGCACGGATCTCATGTGCGCCCTGATCTTGGGAAGCCAGTCCAAGCAATACGGCTCAGGCGTGAGCATCGCGAAGAGCATGGGGATGAACGGAGATATCCCGCTGATAGCCCGTGATGATGCACTGAATCTACTAGGGGCGGCCATCGCTTATGGTCACGCTTCGAACTCGTTCGACATAGATGACGGATTCAACTTGGTGAAAGGACATCCTGGCGCCTCTTTCGTTGGGGGGACTTTGGCTGCTGCTTTGGATAGGAACGCAAGCTATGAGGACTATCTGGCAACGCTGGTGGCATGCTATGAGGTGGGCATTCGCTGGGGGCTGGCGATGCAGGAGCACTATGGCTTCCTCCATAGCACTGGTGCCTACGGAGCGTTCGGGACCGCGCTTGGGGTTGGCAGGCTTGAGGGGTTGGATGAGCAGATGCTCAAGCGCGCTCTTTCCATTGCTGACTACCATGCCCCTATGACCCCTGTCATGAGGGCGGTTGAATATCCTTCCATGAACAAGGATGGCGTACCGTTCGGCGCTCTCGTTGGCACCATGTCAGTGCTTGAGGCTATTAACGGCGTCACGGGCCGGACCCATCTGCTTGAGTGCCCGGAGTATTCGCATCTGCTGGCTACGCTTGGTGAGCGCTTCTATATGGAAGAGCTCTACTTCAAGCCCTTCACTTGCTGCAGGTGGGCTCATCAGCCCATAACCTTGTGCCTCTCGCTCATGGAAGAGCATGGCTTCGGCGCGGATGACGTGACCTCTGTGATGGTTCACACCTTCGCCTCCGCTGCTGCTCTCAGCAAGGAGAAGCCGAAGGATACTGACGAGGCTCAGTACAACATCGCATATCCTGTGGCTTGCGCCATCGTGCATGGAGATGTTGGATATGATCAGGTGAGAGATGAGGCCGTCTCTGATCCGCGTGTTCTGGAGATGATGGATAAGCTGGATTTCGTCATAGACGATGATCTTGATGCATTGTTCCCTGAAAAGCGCATGGCTTGGGTTGAGATCTCCCTTGAAGACGGGCGTGTCATCAAGAGCAGTGCGATAGAGGCGCCGGGAGAGGCTACAGATGAGAGCCTTAGCCTCAAGTGGGCTCAGGACAAGCTTCGCAAGAGGACAGCAAGCTTGCTCACAGCGGATGCGCAAGATGAGATCATTGGATGGTTAGAGGATCCTGCGGGTAGGGTTCGTGATCTGATCTCCCTGATCGATGAGGGAATATCATCGTAGGTGCCTGCGCTGTTCTGATGCAGGAGCAGGACGTTCGTCTAGAAATATATCTGTCCGAAGAGCATCCACTTGAAGAACAGCAAGCCTGATGCTGCATGCAGGCAGAGGATGACGAAGCAGATCACGCAATATGCCGTCCAGCCTTTGCTTGGAGCTTGCGCTGCTGATGCTGCATCTGAGTGATCTTCTGTTGCATGAGGGTTGCGCATCATCAATGCGGGCAACGCATTCCCGTGGCGGTCAAGGAGCGCTGCCACTGAGGCTATCATCACATAGAACGCCGCGAATGAGAGCGACCATCCCATGTTCCCGTGATACATCCTGTCGCCTGTCTCATGGATGAATACATATTCAGCTAGCGCGAGGATGACCATCAGCCATGCAAGCGAATACGACTCATCTTGCTTGAGGAGCGGCAAGCATCCTGCTAAGACCAGCAGCGGGAAGAGGAAGGACTGCAAGAACGAGATGAGGATGTTCTCGTGATACGCTCGCCAAACCTCTGCAAAACCAAAGCCGATGCCACCAGAGCCATCACCTGGGAAGAGCACCGTGAATTGCATCCATATGACGACCAATGACAGGACAAATGATGCGCCGATCAAAAGCGATCGCTTGAATGTGCCCCTATCCTTCACGAACGCTATCACTCTCAAGATGACAACAGCAGGCCCGAATACCACGATGAAGCTAGGCTTGAAGGCGCAAGACAAGATGCAGGAGAGCGTGAAGAGGACCCAATCCAGCGCAGTCCTTCCGGAGCTGAGCCTGTTCGCAAGCCTCAAGTAGGAGAGGATGGCACAAAGGGCGAATAGCCTCATCAATATGTATGTTGGGCTGTGCCAGATGTTGCCAGCAGATGTCCCTAGGTAGATGTTGTCATGAAGCTGCGGCATGTAGATGGCGATGCACAGGTTGCAGAGGATGGAGAGCGCGAACGTGACCCAAGGCTTGGCGTCTGGCACGAGCTTTCGAAGGAGCAGCTCTGTCATCCATACGGTGCACACCTCCGCTGCGGCCAATACAGCCGCTATGCCGTAGATGCCTGCTATTGCATGAGCTGGCTGGAAGATGACAGCGGTCAGGCTGTATGAGCTTGCATTGGGATCTATGGCAGACCTGACATACGCGATGGTATCCGCCTCATAGACCCCAGTTGCCTGCATGTAGAACATATAGCCGCACATCAGGAAGATGGCAGCGTAGATGATGATCCTGCAGGCTATGAGCGCATAGCGTCCGGTCTTCGCCGTGGCATCCGTGCTCATATGGGAGTGCGATTCCTGCATGATCAGCAAGGATAGCATATGCGCTACTTGGCATTGAGCGCTTGGGTGCTCAGTTGAGCTAGAATGCATCTCGTGCGCTAGAATGTGCACTGGTCGTTCTATTAGCTTCCACGTAAAGATCAGGAGATGCAAATGGCAAAGGATATGTCGTATCTGAAGGATATGCCCATAGCGGTTCTAGGTGCAGGTGCTGTTGGCATGACATGCGCAGCTGACTGCAAGCTTGCGGGACGTGAGGTTCGCCTCTATTCGCGCAGCCCTCGCTCCATTGAGGGCCTGGATCGCACGGGGATCCTCTTGGATGGCATTCAGCGCAACCTCTATGGCTTCGAGAGGAGCGGGCGCGCGCATCTTGATATGTACACCAATGACATGGCAGAGGCGGTCAAGGGTGCTGGGATCATCATCATCGGCATCACTGCGCTCTCTCAGGATGATTACCTGCGTCCCCTGGCCAAGCTCCTGGAAGATGGTCAGGTTGTGCATGTCTTCACTGACAACTACTCATCCATCCTTCTTCGCAAGTACATGAAGGAGTATGGCAATGATGCAGATGTGATCATCGGTGGCTGGTCTTCTGCGCCCTATGGCACGCGCGTTGAGAAGGTGCAAGGCTTCTGGATGCCTCACGTTGGCGCGAAGTATCGTGCAATCACGCTTCGTGGCGCCAGCATGCCCATGAGGGACATCGATGAGTTCATCGAGTCTTCCAAGTACATGCCCTGCATGGATGCTGTGACCCAAGGCGATGGTCCAGTGGCCGGCGACACCATGCTGGACATCGGGTTCGCGAACGTGAATCCCGTCATCCATGTTCCTGCGTCCATCCTGGGCGTCTCCTCCATGGAGAACTGGTCTGATGTCTACGGCAATGAGCCTGAGAGCTACTCCATGTACTCACATGGCCTTTGCCGCTCCATCTGCGAGGTGCAGCATCAGTTCTACGGTGAGGAGTGCAAGATCGCTGATGCCATCGGCATCGACGTGCCGCGCTACAGCTACGAGATGTTCTTCTCACGCCGCTCTGTCCTCACACAGGAGTACATGGGTCTTGACAAGGATGGCAAGGACAACGTTGTCTTCCCGCTGAACAAGCCCTGTGATGAGGGCAACACCGGCCCGAACAGCATCGATCATCGCTACATCACAGAGGATATCCCTGTGAACTGCAAGATCTATCATGAGCTGGGTGAGAAGTTCGGCGTTGAGACCCCCATCATCGATTCCATGATCGTGCTTGGTGGTGCCATGCACCAGACTGACTGGTTCAAGACCAGCCCCTATGGCCTTGAGTATCTGGGCCTTGCTGACATGGACAAGGATGAGATGCTGGCATATCTCAGGGGCTAAGGCTCCTTCGAAGGTGCGAAGAGCGAAGGCGAACCTCTTAGATGCTAGCTAGCCTCAAGCTTGATAGAGACTGGATGACCACCCTCGCAATGAGGGTGGTCCTCTGTTTGATGCCCTTCATCACCTTGGCTGTCATGTCACTGGTGAGCGGGAACAACTGCTTCGCCGGTAGGCCGGTTTGGTCAGATGAGGTTGATTACTGGCGCGAGATGCTCTCCCTTCTGTCATCTGACGGTACCTTTGGAAGCTACGGCTTCTTCGGCTATCCAGCTGAGATAGGACAGCTTGGATGTCACGGCATCGCGGCGCTCATGGTGTATTGGCTTCCAGGGATGGCGTTCGGATGGGAGCTGGATTCCATCGTCATCTGGAATGCCGTCTCTTGCTGCGTGGCATTCGTGGTGTTCGTTGCCCTGCTCAGGCCAGATGCGAAGCTCTGCGCACTGGCATCTTTGCTTTGGCTGCTCTCTTCACCCATCCTCTCATACGCCCCATCTTCCATGATGGAGCTTCCTCAATACGCAGGTGCCATCATCTGCGTTGCGCTCTTCATCAAGGTCATGAGAGATGGCTCTGGCGCATGCCTGGTAGCGCTCTTCTGCTTCGTGTTCCTATATGCGGGCATCCGCGTGAGCAATATCATCTTCTTCATACCTGCAGTGCTTGCGGGATGCTCGTTCAAGCCTGGGAAGAGGATGGTGGCGCTTGCGCTGGTAGCGCTCGTTCTGAGCATTGCGGCTTGGATCTTCTACAGTGCGTTCAATGCCATCTATCCATATGGCTTCATGCGCGCACTGTCATACGAGGACGGCTTGGCTGCAAAGGGCATAACGGTCTTGCGCCATATCAAGGAGAGCTTGATCCTATTGTTCTCCTTTGACGAAGGACCGAAGCAGACCTCACAGCGCTATGTGTACGTTGCATTCTTGCTCTGCTGCTTCGCTGCATGGATATTGCTCCTTCGGAAGGGCAGGGGAGAGAAGGTGTCCGATGAGCGCACCTCGCTTGTGCATGGGCTCCTTTCCTCATGGTTGACGTTGGGAGCTGCGCTGGCCATAGTGGTTGGCGCTTACGATGTCTTCGATTGGCGAGATTATAGGACCTTGGCACCAGTGCTCTGGAGCCAGATGCTCGTGGTGCTAGTGTTGGCATATAGCATGACAGCGCATGATGCGAAGGCGATCCGCAAAGCGAAGGCTCTATGCTTGTCTCCTATCGCTCTGACCGTAGTGGCACTGCTCTTCGCCATTCCCTCATTCGGGGATACTGCCGCTTTCGAACCAGAGAGATATGCAGAGCCAGAAGGGGCTGGCGCTGAGAATGCCATAATCGAAGCTGCTTCTCCTCTTGGGCCTTATGCGTCGGATAGGACCGTCATTTTCATAGGTGGAACACCTGATTGGGCGTATTTCGGTCTTCAGCCTGAGATGGGGTGCTTGCCGGCGGACGATGTCGCTGGCGTTGTTGAGGCGCAGATGGCCTATATATGCGTCCCTGGTGAATCCACCACTGGCTTTGAGGGCTATGATGCCATTGCGCAGTACGGTGGCTACATGCTATATGCCAGGAGTTGAGAACGTGACCGACATGACGCAAAGAGACGCATCAAGCTCAGCTGCATCGAAGAAGCCCAAGAACAGCTTGCCGGCAGTGCTGATCGCTCTGCATATCCTCCTCTTGATCTATTCATTCTCTGGCATATTCAGCAAGAATGCCGCACATGAGCCGTTCCTCAGCTTGCAGTTCTGCTTGCTCTACTTCGGCATGCTCTGCATGCTTGGGATCTATGCCATTGGATGGCAGCAGATCTTGAAGAGGATGCCTTTGACTGTGGCGTTCGCGAACAAGGCTGTCACCATCATCTGGGGGATGCTCTGGGGAGTGCTCTTCTTCGGGGAGGTCATCACTTGGCCCATGATCGTAGGCGCCGTCATCGTCATGGCAGGCGTTGTGCTCTATTCCTATGCTGATAAGGAAGATCAGCAGAAAGCGAATGGCGATGGGCCGCTTGGCGTGGACGAGGAGCAGCTATGATCTTGTATGTGCTGATCTATCTTGCAGGCGTATTCATTGCTGCAGTGTCTCAGGTGATGCTGAAGAAGGCTGCTCAGCGCGAATACGAGAGCGTGGCAAAAGAGTATCTGAACCCATTGGTCATCTTCGCCTACGTGCTCTTCTTCGCAACCACCCTCATGACCATCTTCGCCTATAAAGAGGTCCCGCTGACATATGGGCCCATCCTGGAGTCAGCCAGCTATATCTTCGTCACCATCTTCGGCGTGACCATCTTCAAGGAGAGCTTCGGCTGGAAGAAGGGCCTAGCCCTTGCTCTCATCATCATCGGCATACTGGTGTTCTCTTTCGGAGTGTGAGCTGATGCAGGCAAGTGCAGCTTCCAGAAGATCCGTGCCAAAGCCATTGCGGCTTGCGGTAGAGAGGTTCGATGACCTGAATGAGAAGCTCTGGTTCAGGCTTCTGATATCCATTGCTGTATCGGTCATCGTAGTGGGGTATATGTGCCTATCGGACAAGATCGACGCATTCGATGATGACTGGGCCATCTCAGTAGCGCTTTCCGGCCGTTATCCAGACAGTGGCTTATCCCTGTTCGTGAATGCATTCATATCCAATATCACATTGCCGCTCAATGAGATGATGCCATTTGCGAATTGGTTCTTGGTGATAGAGCATGTCGTGATCTTGATAGCGTTCACGTCCATCGTCTATGTCATCCTCACATATATCACGCCTTCATTGGGGTTCCTGATCATCGCAGGATGCATCTACTTCTTGATCCCATACGTTACCTATTATTCGAACTTCACCTTCGTATCTGCAACTTGCTCTATTGCTGGATTCTTCATGTTGATAGCGAACTTGGGCTCCAACAGGCATTCTTGGCCTTTGTCCATCATGGGAATGATCTTCTGCGTTCTGGGGTTCATGTTCAGGATGAATATGTTCCTATTGTCCTTGCCGTTCGCATTCATCGCATTCATCTTCGTATTGATCTGGAAGCGCAAGCAGTTGATGGGAGAGGGCAATGCATCATGGATGAAGGCGCTGTTAGCTCCCCTTATCCCCATCATCGCAGCCTTCGCTCTGTGCGGCGTGGCCTACGCCTATGACTCGTATGCATGGTCACAGCCTGGTTGGGACGAATGGTCGGAGTGGAATGACTACCGATCAGATATATCCGATTACGGGATGCCGCCGTATTCTGAGGTGAAAGACGAGCTTGCGCCTTACGGGATAACCGAGAACGCCTATTACCTTGCGAACGCTTGGGCGGCAGGGGATGTGGAATTCTTCGATCTGGAGCGGATGGGTGCCATAGCATCGGTCTCTGAGGTGAAATCCCTCTCATCCACGGTTCAGAATGCATTCACCTATCTCCCTCATATCAACTTGAGGGATAGGGCTTTCTTCTACTGTCTCTTGATGTTGGTCCTCTCTTTGTTGCTGTCACCCAAGCGTGCGAGGATCCCCCTCATCTTGGTGGCGCTGGTGACGATCTGCGCTGCATCGTATTTCTATGGGCTTGGTAGGCTGCTTGTGAGGATAGAGCACCCCATCTATCTTTACTCCGTCTTTGCCATGGCATTGCTCGTGGCAAAGGGAAGGAAGGCTTCAGAGGGCGGATGGAGAGCAGCTTTCGAGGCTGTCATGCCCGCTGTGTCTGCTGGCTGCCTGCTCATCGTGACCGTCTACATGGCATTGATGTTGGCTCCTACGCTAGATCCAGGGGAAGCGCTTGAGACGTTCGATCAGGAGGACGCAAAGCCCAAAGGGGATCTCTACGATTTTGCAAGCGTTGATGATGGGCACATCTACGTGTGGGGAACCCTTGATTTCGTAGATCTGGAAGGTTGCTTCAGGCATAAGTTCTTGCCGTCATCAGAATTCCTGGATAGGAACATATGCATCGGGGGATGGTCAACCAATTCGCCATACATCAATGCACGAAACGATGAGGTTGGCATGACGAATGTAGTGAAGGGGCTGGTGGATAATCCAAGAGCGCGATTCATCAGCGAAGACGATGAGCTGATACAGCATCTATATGGCTTCATTCGCGAGGAATATTATCCGGATGCAAAGCTCTCAGTAGTGGAAGAGCTTGAAGCAGAGGTGCGTGATGTTGGGACGTTCACGTACAAGATCTGCGAGTTCAGCGCTAATTGATGTTGCTATTTCATCCTAGGTAGCGCTTGATGTCGTCTAGGGTGGCGGAGAGGCCGTTGATGCGGATGCGGTGTAGGCCCTCCTTTATCAGGTGCGTTGCGTGCGATATGCGGTTGGGCGGCATGCACTCTATGCCCATCATCTGAGCGTACATCACGCGAAGCTCGGGCAGAGTTGCAGGATCAGCAAGCACGATGCTCTCGGGCATCTCGTTGAACATGGCTTGTATGGCTGCCACTGCACGAGGATCATCCAGCACGCCAGCTTTCGCGGCCATGGAGAGGTATGTGAACCCACGGCGCACCTGCGCGCGCTGAAGCTCCATATCATGCATCCCCTCAGACTCCATCACGCGCGAGATATCCATCCACCTCTCGAACGGAAGCGCAGGATTCGCGCGAACGAAATCTACATCAGCGCTCTCAACGCCCGCTCTGTAGTTGTAGAACGGCTGATCCAGATAAGCTATCCGGTCAGTCTTTCCAAGAGCCTCCATCATGAAGCGGTTGTCAGCCCAGCCGCTGCCGGGGTACTCAGGAAAGCGGATGTTCGCGCGGTCAAGGTAGCGCTTCCTGTAGATGGCTGACCAGATGGAGGGGTGGTGCCCTATGAGTTCAGGAGCCTCCTCCAGGCTGAATGGCTGATGCCTTGGATGTACAAGGCCCTTGTAGGTGCAATTCAGCCTCGCATCTCCGAACTCGTCCTCCTCTTTCACCCACCAGTAGGGGCATTTGACCACGTCCGGCATCTCTGACAAGGAATCTGCGAACGCGAGCATTTCCTCCAGCATGTTCGCATCCATCCAGTCATCCGGCTCAAGGATGGCTATCCACTCGCCGCGCGCGGCTTCAAGCCCGTCATTCATGGCGGCGCCATAGCCGCCGTTTCCCTTATCATGCACGCGAAAGCGCTCATCCTCATTTGCGAAGATCCGCATGATGTCAAGGGACTCATCAGTTGAGCCATCATTCACGCAGATGACCTCTATATTCTGATGCGTTTGCTCTTGTGCGGACACCAGCGCATCCACAAGGCGAATCCCGGCGTTGTACACCGGCACGATGATGGAGACCAGGCTATCGCTTGCGCGCTCTTCCATTGCTGCTCCTTGGGTTGGTGTTGCCGCTCACTTGGTTGCGGGGTCCTTGATCGAGCCGCCTGCTCTGGCTCTCCTCGTGTGCTGAGCCACCGCGCTTGGCGGGCTTTCGCCTAGGAGCGTAATGGTGCCGGAGGACCGGCTCCAGCAAGTGAAGCTTGCCAATGGCATATGCGGTGATAGCCCCGGCTCCCACGATGGCGAACACGCGCCAGATGCCCTCTGATTCAGCCAGCATGATGGCGCAGATGGCAAGCGCAAGCGTCCACAGGCACATGATCAGCACGGTGTCACGCTGAGAGAAGCCTGCGGAGAGCAGCCTGTGGTGGATGTGCCCGCGATCCGGCTGGTCCACTCGCTGGTGCGCACGGCTTCGCCTGATGATGGCCACCGCCGTATCTGTGATGGGAACGCCTGCTGCCATGATGGGTACAAGAAGGGATATGAACAGCGTTGAGCGAGCAACCGCGAACAGGGACACGATCCCAAGCGAGAGCCCTAGGAGAAGAGAGCCTGAATCTCCCATGAAGATGGATGCAGGATGGTGATTGCTCTTCATAAATCCGATGCATGACCCCACGATGGCAACAGCCATGAGCGCAGAGCCGAACCTTCCCGCGAATGAGGCGAACACGAATATGGTGCCCGCGGATATGGCGCTGATCCCGGAGGCCAGGCCATCAAGGCCGTCTATCAAGTTGATCACGTTCGCGAAAGCCACCAGATAGAAGATGGTGATGGGGTATGCCAGCCAGCCGAACTCTATGAACCCGCCGTCTTGGAAGGGGTTCTGCATGTCAGAGAGCAGAAGCCCCGAGGATGCGCAGATGGCTGCGCTCACGATCTGGCCTACGAATTTGATTGGGGCTTTGAGCCCTACGATGTCGTCAACGATGCCAACGCCGAACATGAAGATGATCCCAGCTGCCAAGATGGGAAGGTTCACGTTCATGTCATTGCCGGAGCGGAACGGGTCCGTCCAGCCGAATGCGGCACCGCCCACCCATATGACCAGGCATCCGCAGACCATCCCGCCGAAGATGGCGATGCCGCCCATGCGGGGGATGGGTTTGGTGTTCACGCGGCGCTTGTCAGGATAATCTATGGCATCTGCGGCCTTCGCGATGTGCTTCGCCAGTGGTGTCAGCGCAATGGTTGCGATGATGGAGACGATGAGGACTGCAGCGCATTCGATCCAGATCATATGGCTGTTGCGTCCTCCAGCAGTCTTAGGGCTCAGATGGCCCGCCTGATTAACCGCTCTATTATAGGGGAAGCTGCAGGATCTGGTCTTCGCAGTGGCATCCGTTCATGCGATAATGCGGGCATGGATAAGACAGCCATCATCATCGTCACGTACAAGCGTCAGCAGCTGTTAGACAAGTTGCTGGAATCCCTGCTCTTCTTGGATATTGCGCCTTGGCGCGTGTACGTTGTGGACAACGAGGCCTCCACGGAGACGGAGCGCCTGGTGAAGACGTATGCCCAGCTGGTGGGCGAAGGCTTCACGGCGGTGCCCTGGGCAGAGGGTGCTGATTCTTTCATCTATGCGCCGCAGCCTGAGAACACGGGCGGTGCCGGCGGATTCTCAGAGGGCGTTCGCCTTGCATATGAGGCCGGGGCTGAGTGGTTCTGGCTCATGGATGACGACGTAAAGGTGACCCCTGATGCACTGACGAAGCTTGAGAAGTGGTCAGGCCGCTTCGACGCCATCCAGGGTTCGCGCCTTGACTATGATGGGGGGCCGTTCTGGTGGCAATACAGGTTCCTTCCCCAACTTGGTGCCTACAACCCATTGGCAAGGTCCGGGTTCGGGCCGCAAGGATGGAAGCCTGCGAATGCGCTCTGCTTCGAAGGTGGCTTCTTCTCAAGGCGCGTGGTGGATGAGATCGGGCTGCCGGATGCGCGCTTCTTCATCTATTGGGATGACTGCATCTATGGGTACTTGGCAAGCAGGCACCTTCGCGTGGCCGTTGTGGAGGATGTCATCTTGCAGCGTACTCGCAACGTCCAGAACTGGGAGGTGTCAGGCGTTCGCCAGCTGAACTCAAGCTCTGACATGACCAGGTATCACGTGATGCGCAATCGCGGGCATGTTGCGAACTACCTCAAAGCGGAAGGGGAGCTGATCCCTGTTGCGTTTGCGGTTGGCACTGCCTCTTGCGCTGCCAAGGAGCTCATACGCCTGGCAGTTGTGGAAAGAGGCGGCATTCTCTCTGGCGCGAAGAGCTTGCTGCGTGGATGGCGCGATTCGCGTGCCATAATGGCTGATCCTGATTGGAAGCCGTATAAGGAGCTTTAGAAGATGCCCAAAGGACGTGACCTGCCGAAGGGGAACCTTCGCGCACCCATCCTGATCGTCTGCTTGATAGTGCTGCTTGCAGCAGCTTGCATCGGCGCCACATATCTTGGCAAGGAGGCGGAGGAGGAAGAGCCGCTGATCAGCTCGTATTCGCAAGCGGAGGATGCAGTAGCACCTGTGGCCCTTGAAATGGAGGAGTCTGCCGTTCCTGAGTTCGCGGACGACGTGGTCATGACGCTCAATGGCTCCAAGGACACCATCGTCTTGGCGGGCGAGGACTACATAGAGTCAGGTTGCCACGTCATCATGGAGGACGGCACTGACCTCACGGATTCCGTTGAAGTGAGCGGTGAGGTTGATGCGGCTGTTCCAGGGGACTACGCCATCACCTATACAGTGAACACCCCTGATGGGAGGTATGCGTCCACCACACGGGAGGTCCACGTTGTGGATGACATGGATGTGGCATCTGATCTGCCCGTGCTGATGTATCACTACATATATACGGACATGGATCAACCCGATGTGCTTGATGCGAACTATCTGCTGGATACGGACTTCGAACGCCAGCTGCAGTACCTGAACGGAGAGGGCTTCTACTATCCCTCCATGCAAGAGGTCCGCGCCTTCGTTGACGGTAAGCACTCGCTGCCTGCGAAGAGCGTTGTGCTCACATTCGATGATGGCGAACAGGGATTCTTGGACTACGGCATCCCGCTTCTGAATGAGTATGAGGTGCCAGCCACTTCGTACCTCATCTGCTCAGATGAGGATGCAGCCTACAAAGCGCAAGCGTACGCATCCGAATACGTTCGCTTCCAATCCCATAGCTACGATATGCATCGCGCTGGCTCCGATGTAGGGCAGGGCGGGCGCATCCACGCCATGACCGAACAGCAGATACTGGAAGATGCTGAGGCTGCGGAAGCCATCTTAGGTGATGTGCAGTCCATGGCTTATCCGTTCGGTGACAACAACGAAGCTGCATGGGCAGCTCTTGAGGATGCAGGCGTGCTCTGCGCGTTCACGGTGAAGAATGCGCGCATAGCTCCGGGGGACAACCCTTATGCATTGAATCGCGTTCGCATCTCTGGCGGATACACGCTTGACGGGTTCGCGAGCCTCGTCAGCTAGGACGACTCAAGCCTGTGAGGATTTCCTGAAGGCGCATTGAGCGCAGTGTTAAGGGCTGCAATTCGCGGCGGCGTGTCCTATAATGCGCTATTCAAGCGATCAGCCTAGTGAAAGTGATCATATGCCGAAGAAACGAAGCACCAAGTCTTCCGCGAGCAATCCTTATTCCAATAGAGTCCAACCAGTCAATCCAGCTCATATGGCAAGCGGCTTCAAGCCAACGGGCAGCTATGCCCGTGACGCTGCTGCCTATCATGCAGTTGCTGCCAAGCAGGGCATGAGCACAGGCAAGAAGGCCGCCATCATCGTCTTGGGCGTCCTTGTGGCGTTGGTGCTAGGAGCGGGAACTGCGTTCGCTCTGTATGTGAATCATCTGGACAGCCAGCTCAAGGGCAACAAGACCGACCAAGAGCGCATGGCCATCCAGGATGCTCTGGGGTTCGAGACCTCTCTGGACAAGCCGTTCTACATGATGCTCATCGGCACTGACCGCCGTGACTATGACGAGAACGATACCGGCCCTTGGAGGTCAGATACGAACATCGTCTGCCGCGTGGACCCTCAGCAGGCGCAGGTGTCCATGATCTCCATCCCGCGTGATACGAAGATAGACATCAAGGGACATGGCACCCAGAAGTTCAATTCGGCGTACGCCTTCGATGGCGCGGCTGGTGCCATCACCGAGGCTGAGAACCTGCTGGATGTTGACATCACGCACTACGCTGAGGTCAGCTTCGGCCAGTTGGCAAGCTTGGTGGACGCTGTTGGTGGCGTCACGGTTGAGAACGAGTCCAAGATCGACAACTGGAAGCTGGATGACGGCGGAGATGGTGAGCACTACATCATCGAAGAGGGCACTCAGCACCTGAGCGGCTACGAGGCGCTGGCTTTCGCAAGGAACCGTGACTACCCTGATGGTGACTTCACGCGCACCAAGCATCAGCGCCAGGTCATAGAAGCGGTGGTGGATTCTGTCCTTGCCATGCCCATCACTGGCATCCCGGGCGTCATCGAGGCAGCTGTTAGCTGCGTTGAGACGGACCTCTCCGTGATGGATCTCATCGGGCTTGCCCAGATGCTGGCGGATTCAAGCAAGGATCTGGTGGTCTACTCAGCGCTTCTGCCTTCATACACGCAGAACATCAATGGGATCTCCTTCGTCATCAATGACGAGGAGATGACGAAGGAGATGCTGAAGGTCTTCAAAGAGGGCGGGGACATCTCTGAGTTCCAGTCCAACAAGACCGCATCTGACATCGTTGACAAGAGCATCGACACCTCGAACGTCCTCATCCTGAAGGGTGACGACGAGCATTCGAAGGGCCTTGGCACTACTGATATCAACCAGACCACCAATGGCACCACCATCCCGTCTGGCGGCAGCGGGAACGGGAGCAGCGGCACCACGGGCGGTTCTGGCACAGGGAACGGCGGCTCATCCACGGGTGATGAGGGTGCTGGTAGCGGTGGCAGCGAATCTGGCGGGAGCACTGGCGGCAGCGCTGGTGGGGACACTGGCAACAGCGGTGGCACCCCAGGTGGCTCCACCGGCGGTGAGACGCCAGCTCCACCCTCTGGCGGAGAGACTGGCGGTGCGGAAGCAGCCGCCGCTGCATAAAGAGGCAACAGAAAAGGCCCCCTCTCAGAGGGGGCCTTCTTCATGTGTGGGATGATTTCGAAAGATGGCTTAGAATTCGCCTTCCTGCCAAGCCACCAAGCCTTCGATCACCTTGTCATGCGCAGCCTTGAGGTCAGGCATCATCTCTTGGGCTGCCTGGTATTCCCCTTGATGCAGCGCCTCTGATGTTGCAGAGGCCACCTTGAAGAGGTTGGCGAAAGAGAGGTTCCCAGATACGCCCTTCAGGGTATGCGCAGCAGTGTAGGCGCTGTCATAGTCCTTTGCTTCCATTGCTGCCACATAGTCAACGTAGTTCGTATTGTTCAGATACTTGAGCGCAAGCCTCTTGAAGAGGGCCTCATCGCCATCCATGCGCTCCATTGCGTCTGGAAGATCGATGCCATATTCAGCAAGCTTTGAAGCCAATGTCTCATCCATTTGGCTCTCCTTTCACATCAATTCACTTGAGATTCTACATTCTCAAGCATTTCGCTTATCTTTCGTCAGCTTTTCGTTACTCGGTTGGCATGCTTTCAGCAAACCATGAAACGCTGACAAATCGCGCAATGGCATGGTTTAGAATAGGCCGCTGAAACGAAGACACGCACGTCTGTTCGATGACTGCGTGATGAACCAAGAAGGGCATATACATCACTCATGCAAGTAGAACTCCTGTATCACACTCCTGACCCTGAGCGCGCAATAGCCACAGCAGCAAGGCTCTGCTACGCGCCTGTAGGGGCATCAGAGCTCATGGAGACCATGCCTCAAGAGCGCGTGGAATCCGTGCTCTCCACCATCATGTCAAGCGGCCACTTCTCAACGCTGGAGCATGCAAGCTACACCTTCGCCATAGAAGGCGTTTCGCGTGTGCTGACCCATCAGCTGGTGCGCCATCGCCTGGCAAGCTTCAACCAGCAATCGCAGCGCTATGTGAAGTTCAAGGACGGGTTCCCGTACGTCACACCAGATACCGTGAAGCAGGATGAGGTGGCGAACGCGGCATATGAGTCCTTGATGGAGCACGCCGCCCGCACTTATCAGGAGCTTCTGGATGCAGGCATCCCTGCGGAGGATGCGCGCTTCGTGCTGCCGAATGCCACGGAGACGAAGATAGTCACCACCATGAACGTTCGTGAGCTCATGCATTTCTTCGATCTTCGGTGCTGCAATCGCGCGCAGTGGGAGATACAGGAGCTGGCCTTGAAGATGCTGGAGCTCGTCCGTCCAACAGCGCCGTACATCTTCGCAACCGCCGGAGCGCCGTGCGTGCACTCATCTTGCCCCGAGGGGAAGATGACGTGCGGCAACCCCTTCCCGAAGGCTCGGCGCAACTGATGGGGGATAAGGAAGCTCCCAAGAAGAGCGATTTCACGCGCGCGTTCGCAGAGGACGGCACACGCAAGACCCACGTTGGAGGCCAGGCGCTCCTTGAGGGCATCATGATGCGCGGCAAGTATAACTGGTCTGTAGCCGTGCGCCAGCCTGACGGCACCATCTATCTTGAAGAGCATGACCTCACAAGCGGCAAGGATTCTCACAAGTGGATGAAGTGGCCGTTCATCCGCGGATGCACCGCTTTGGTGGAATCAATGGGGATCGGCTTCAAAGCGCTCCAAATAGCAGCCGAGCATGCCTTTGGTGACGAAGAGGGCGAAGAGCGCCAAGAGGCAGAGGGCCAAGAGCTCATTGAGATGATGGAAGAGACGCTCAATCCGCAGGATGAGGATGCTCACGCATATGAGGTCACAGGTTGTGCCGCTGACGGCACAGGTGAGCCCCAAGTGAAAGAGGTCCCCTACAAGGAGGAGCCTTCGAAGGGCTCTGCTGGCAAGCCTTCTGAGCCTTCAGAGGACGAAGGCCTTGGCAAAGGGGTCATGGCGGCATCCATGGTGGCAGGCGTCATCTTGGCCTTGGTGCTCTTCATGATCGTGCCGGCTGCGCTCACCAACCTGATAGTGGGTGAGTATGACCAGAACACCATCATGTGGAACGTGGTGGACGGCATCATACGAGTTGCCATCTTCATCTTCTACATCTGGCTCATAGGCCGGATGGAGGACATCCGCCGCATGTTCCAATACCATGGCGCTGAGCACAAGGCCATCCATTGCTTCGAGCATTGCCTGCCCATGACGGCAGAGAACGCACGCAGCTTTCCGCGCCTGCACGTGAGGTGCGGCACAGCGTTCCTCATCATGGTGCTGGTGCTGGCCATCATCATCTACACCGTGATCCCCATCAACTCCATCATAGATGCAACATCCGTGCCGGATGGTCTGCCCAAGCTTTTGCTGGTCATAGTCGTGCGCATCCTGTTCTTGCCCGTGATAGCCGGCATCTCGTATGAGATCACGGTCAAATGGGCGGGAAGCCACCCAGACAACCCCATAGTCAAGGTCATCCTTTGGCCGGGCATGCAGATGCAGTACTTGACAACGAACGAGCCAGACGATGAGCATATAGAATGTGCCATCGCTGCGATGAAGATGGTCTTGGAGAGAGAAGAGAGGGAAGAGGCCCTTGAAGCTGGTAGTCACTGAGAAGAACGATGCCGCCAAGCAGATAGCGAACCTGCTATCCACCGGAAAGCCCAAGGCTGACAACGTATACAAGGTGCCCGTCTATCGCTTTGACGTAGACGGCGAAGAGTGGGTCACCATAGGCCTGCGCGGGCATATCCTTGAGCCGGACTTCCCGCCGATGCTTCGCTACAAGCGCTCAAGCGGTTGGGTGGGCGTGACCCCAGACGGTGAGATCATCCCGGCCAAGATCCCTTCCTCGTTGGCGAAGCCGCCATTCAAGAAGAAGAAGCCGTTCGCTGAGGACGGCGTTGACCTCAAGGGCTGGAAGATGGAGGCGCTCCCGTACCTGGCCTTCTCGCCCATTGACAAGATCCCGAAGGAGAAGGAGATAATCCGCTCCCTCAAGAACCTTGCCAAGAAGGCGGATTCCATCGTCATCGCCACTGACTTCGATAGAGAAGGTGAGCTCATCGGCTCTGACGCGCTTGCGTGCTGCCGTGAGGTGAACGAAGAGGCGCCCGTGTCGCGTGCAAGGTATTCCTCCTTCACCAAGCCTGAGATAGAGCACGCTTTCGCGAACTTGGTCTCCATGGATGAGGACCTGGCTCAAGCGGGTGAGGCCAGGCAGGACATCGATCTGATCTGGGGCGCTGCGCTCACGCGCTATCTCACGTTGGCGCGCTTCGCAGGCTTTGGGAACGTGAGGTCATCTGGCCGCGTGCAGACTCCAACCCTTGCGCTCATCGTGCAGAAGGAGAAGGAGCGCGAAGCGTTCGTGCCTGAGGATTTCTGGGTGATCAAGGGCGAGTTCGACACTTCTGCCGAATCTGGCCCTACCAAGGGCGACGGCCCGGATGCGTTCTCCGCGCTGTATCAGCACGCGCGCATCAAGGTGAAGTCCGATGCGGATGCCGTCATGGCTGCCGTGAAAGACGCGAAGTCCGCCAAGGTCATGAGCGTTGAGAAGAAGAAGCGCACGCAAGCGCCCCCGGCTCCATTCAACACCACATCCCTCATGGCCGCTGCGTCCTCTGAGGGGATAACGCCTTCGCGCTGCATGAGGATGGCCGAGAGCCTTTACATGGACGGCTTCATCTCCTATCCGCGCGTTGATAACACGGTATACCCCTCAACGCTGGATCTGACTGAGGTGGTGAAGTCTCTCAAGAAGAATCCGGCGTATGAGCCGTATTGCGTGAAGCTCTTGAAGGGTGGCCCCTTGAAGGCCACGCGTGGCAAGAAAGAGACCACAGACCATCCGCCCATCTATCCCACCAAGGGCGCAACCCCCGATGACATGCCCGCGGCTGAGTACAGGCTGTATAACCTGATAGCCCGCCGCTTCTTGGCCACCTTGTCAGGCGCTGCCACGGTAGAGGGAACGAAGGCAGTGCTTGATGTGTCGGGTGAGGAGTTCCATGCAAAGGGAGACGTCCTCATAGGCGCAGGCTACAGGGAGATCTATCCGTTCGGCAGCAAGAAGGACGAGCAGCTGCCGCAGATGGAAGAAGGCCAGCAGATCGCCTTCAACGGCGCCACCTGCAAGAAGGATCAGACGAAGCCGCCTGCGCGTTACAGCCAGGGCAAGCTGGTCCAAGAGATGGAGAAGCTAGGCCTTGGCACGAAGTCAACCCGCGCCTCCATCATAGAGCGCCTGTACGCGGTGAAGTACATCCAGAATGACCCGATAGAGCCCTCGCAGCTTGGCATCGCTGTGATAGACGCGCTGGATGAGTTCGCGCCCCACATCACGCACCCAGAGATGACGGCTGAGCTTGAAGCTGGCATGGATGACATAGCAGAGGGCAAGAAGTCCAAGGATGCTGTGGTCATGGGATCGCGTGAGCTCTTGGCGAAGGAGCTTGACACGCTCATCCCCAACACTGATAAGGTGGGGGAGGCGCTAGCGGATGCCGTTGCGGCAGACGCGTATGTGGGCAAGTGCCCGAAGTGCGGCAAGGACCTGCAGATCCGCACGGCCAACAAGACGAAATCCATGTTCATCGGCTGCGCTGGGTGGCCTGATTGCGATGTCACCTATCCGCTTCCCAAGGGCAAGGTGGAAGCTTTGGATGAGCCGTGCCCTGAATGTGGGATGCCGCAGGTGAAGGTGACGCCGTTCAGGTCTAAGCCGCTCACCATCTGCATAGATCCAGACTGCAAGTCCAACCATGAAGACGAAGTGGTGGTGGGCCTTTGCCCTGTTTGCAAGGCCAACGGCAAGGAATCCAAGATGATCGCGCGCAGGAACCCGCGCACGCTCAAGCGCTCCGTCACTTGCGAGAACTTCGACGAATGCCAGACGCGCTATCCGCTCCCGCAGTTCGGTGACATCACCGCAACTGAGGACGTATGCGAAGAGTGCGGCGCGCCGATGGTCATCGTCACCACGCGCAGGGGTCCCTGGAAGCTCTGCCCGAACTTCGATTGCCCCTCCAAGATCCAGGAGGAAGAGGAGGCAGGCCTTCGCAACGCCGACGGTACCAAGAAGAAGAAAGCTCCTGCGAAGAAGAGCTCAACGAAGAAGACGGCTTCCAAGAAGGTCGCTTCGCGCAAGAGGTCATGATCGGGCATGGAGCGCGTTGTAACAGCTGAAGCAGTTGGAGATGCGGTATATGAGGCCATCCGCGAATGTGCGGTGACCTTGCGTCCGGATTACAGAGCGTCTGTACAGGATGCCCTTGATATGGGAGCAGCAGAGGGCAGGGCAGCTTCTGTCTTGCAGGACATCCTTCGCAATGCTGACATAGGGGTTCAGTCAGATGTTCCCATCTGCCAAGACACTGGAAGCGTTTGGGTCTGCCTTGAGGTTGGTCCGGACGTCATGATCCCGGGAGATGTGCTCTCCTGCGTGGATGATGCAGTGGCGCGCGCCTATGAGCAAGGTGGCCTTCGCATGAGCATAGTGCGTGACGCGCTCTTCAACCGTGAGAACACGAAGACGAACGCACCCGCATTCTCTGAGGTGCGCTTGGTGGATGAGTCTGGATGCAGGTTGCATGTCATGCTCAAGGGCGGCGGCTCTGACAATGCGTCGCGTCTGGTGATGCTCCCGCCAGGAGAGGGGCGCGATGGCGTCATCCGCGTAGTGCTGGATGCTGTGCGCGAGAAGGCTGCGAACGCGTGTCCCCCGCTCGTGGTGGGGGTAGGAGTTGGAGGCACGTTCGACAAGGTAGCGGGCCTCTCCAAAAGGGCGCTGCTCCGGCCTGTTGGCTCTCCTGCAGAGAGCCTAGAGGCTGCGGGATTCGAACGCGAGGTCCTGCAAGCCGTGAATGACCTTGGGATCGGGCCGGCGGCGCTTGGGGGGAATCCTACTGCGGTTGCTGTCCATCTGAAGACGGCGCCGTGCCATATAGCCGCGTTGCCTGTTGCTGTGAACATGGGCTGCTGCGCTATGAGGAGCAAGACCGTGGAGCTTGGATCTTGAAGGAGCGCAGATGACAGACGATGCCGTCAAGGTCACATTGCCTGATGATGCCAGCGTGCTGGCAGGGCTCTCGGCTGGGGATAAGGTGCTCATCTCAGGCACCATCTACACCATGCGCGATGCCGGGCACATGAGATGCCTGGAATACCTGCGTGAAGAGGGGCATCTGCCATTCGGCCTGGAAGGACAGACGCTCTTCTATGCGGGGCCAACACCCGCACGTGCAGGACGCCCCTTCGGTGCCATCGGGCCCACTACGGCATCCAGAATGGATTTTGCCTCGCCTGAGCTCTACCGTGCTGGGATCGTGGCCACTATAGGCAAGGGCAAGAGGTCTCAAGAGGTCAAGGATGCATGCCGTCAGTGCGGGGCAGTGTATCTGGCTTGCGTTGGCGGCATAGCTGCGTTGCTTGCTGAATGCGTGATCAGCTCTGAGTGCATCGCCTGGGAGGATCTGGGGACTGAGGCGCTGCACAAGATAGAGGTGCGTGACCTTCCGGCATTCGTTGAGGTGGATGCGAAGGGAATGAGCCTCTACGCATAGCGCTTGCGCGATCCTCAGCTCTTCGAAAGCTTGCTGCATGTGCTCATAGCCCTGTGGAGGAAGTTGCCCCGTGCAGATGGTGACTATATAATCCGCAACTAACATTAGATATCATCCAATAGGAGCTTCAGTGAGCACATTTGAGATAGTGGATGCCCTCACAGGGGACTTGATAGCCTTCGATCAAGAGAGCGGGAACGCCACTATAGAGCGAGGATATGCACCGGTTGAGAAGGGGGCTAAGAAGACCCTGTTCTTCCCGGGATGCTCGTTCGTGAACTATGCGATGCCCTTGGTGCAAGCGGTGCATGGTCTCTTGGAGCAGCAAGGCGTGGCTGATGGGATATCGGTCCTCTGCTGCGGGAAGATACTGTCTTATGAGCCTGAAGGGGACGTGCTCAGAGCGTCATTCGAAGATCAGCTCAAAGACCATATAGCGCGTGCTGGCGTAGAGAAGCTCATATGCGCTTGTCCGAACTGCGTGATGGCGCTACGCAACTGCTTGAGCGCTGATGAGCGCACGAAGGATGTCCAGATAGAGGTGCTGCCGCAGACTCTTGCTGACCTTGGCTACAGGCTGGATCCTGCCACGTGTGCCAAGCTCATCAAGGGCTCTGAGGATGAGGACGTCCTTCTCTGCACGCATGACTCCTGCCCAGACGGCAAGACAGGAGAGTTCGCACGCGGCCTTCGTGCCCTCATGCCAGATGGCCTTTGGGCAGACCCTGAGCATTGCTTGAGCAAGTCCATCTGCTGTGGCTCGCTTCCGCGTGCAGCGGGCAAGTTCGAGCAGGCGGACAAGTGCGCCATGAAGAATGGTGAAGAGGCCAAGGCCATAGGGGCTGACGCCATAGTGACCGCATGCATGAGCTGCACCTTCCAGCTGAACATGGCCCAGCCTCATGTCCAGTGCGTGAACTATCTTGAGCTCCTGTTCAACTGGCGCGTTGACTGGGCTACTGTGGGAGCTTGGATGAAGCTCAGGTTCCTCTTCGATGAGACGCTTGGCTGTGAGGAGAAGGCAGGCGGATCAAGGCCATTTGCAGGCTTGTCGTCATCATGTGAGGCAGCAGCGTCCGCATCAGGGACCAGGACAGATGAAGAGGCTTGCGAACAGGAGCTTCACGGCAAGCTGACCGAAGAGGATGGGGTAGCCTCCAAGAGCGTCTCCATCTCTAATGCTGATGTGAAGACCCTGGGCGAGTAGGCAAGGTGCTGAGCGTTGGAGAAGGTCACCACCAACTGCCATTTCTGCGGATACCTCTGCGGTTTCATCGCAACCGTTGAGGATGGCCGCATAACGGCGCTAGAGCCTGACCCTGCGCGCTATCCGTATGACCCTTCTGTGCTTGCAGGGTGCCAGCGCTGGAAGATGAACCTTGATGTGCTGGATGCGCCTGACCGCGTGAACCATCCGCTGAAGCGGGTGGGTGAGCGAGGGGGCGGCCAGTGGGAGCGCATCTCATGGGATCAAGCCCTTGATGAGATAGCAGCCACGCTCTCTCGCCTTCGCGAAGAGCACAATGCAGGCGTCCTGGCATCCATGATAGGAGGGCCGCACACATCCTTCTGGCCGCTGCACCGCTTCATGTCGCTATTCGGTTCGCCGAACAACTGCGGCATCGGGCAGATCTGCTGGAATCCGCGGATCTGGTCAGACACGCTCACGTTCGGCTGGACGATAGAGCCTGACGTCACAGAGGAGACTAACTGTCTCATCATCTGGGGGACGAACCCAGCTGAATCTGACAATTCGCTCTTCTGGCGGTCTTTGCTGAAGATGCACAAGGTTGGGCGACCTAAGCTCGTGGTGATAGATCCGCGCCTCACCAAGACCGCGCGCATCGCAGACACATGGGTGTGCCTGAAGCCTGGCACAGATGCGCATTTCGCACTGGGCCTTTTGAACGTGGTCATCTCGGAGGAACTGTATGACGAGGAGTTCGTCAAGGAATGGTGCGTGGGGTTCCAAGAGCTAGCGGATCACGTCAAGCCTTACACGCCAGAACACGTGGCAAGCGTCTGCGGCATAGACGCGGAAACGGTGATAGACATTGCGCACACATTCGCGAACTCTCCCTCCACGATCATCACAGGGCGCGGGATAGATCAGATAGGGGAGAACGTCTTGCCAACGCATAGGGCAAGGTGCGCTCTTCTGGCCATCTGCGGGGATATAGACCGCCCAGGCGGATCCAGCATCCTAGAGACAAGCGACTTCACCTCTGAGCTTGAGCTTGAGTGCACGCTTGGCAATTGGGATGAGCTGTCTGCGAATTGCCTGAACACGGAGCACACGCCGCTGCAGAGCTATGAGGGCTATGCGCGCGTGAAGCCTTGCATGGATGCGGATGGGCGCGAGCTTCCGGCAAGATATCTGACAAGCGTGCATCCAGACCTCATGCTGCGCGCCATGGAGGGACAGGCGCGGTATCCCATTCGCGCGGCCATAGTGGAGGCCACCAATCCGCTGCTCACATATGCTGACACGAACCGCATGCTCTCCGCGCTCTTGGGGTTGGACCTCCTGGTGGTGCTTGACTACTACATGACGCCAACAGCGGCCATAGCTGATTACGTGCTGCCGGCGGCGGGCGCCATGGAGCGCGCAACGTTCCAGGCGCACGGTGGTGTTGCGAACTTCGTCTACGGAGGGCAGAAGGCGGTAGAGCCATATCATGAGCGCAAGCATGACTATGAGGTCTTCCGGGAGCTGGGGCTGCGCTTAGGGCAAGAGGACATGTGGCCGCATCCAACTTTCGAAGAGGCCTGCGAGGCAGCGCTTGAGCCATGCGGACTTGATTGGGACGGCTATGTGCAGATGGGGATGTATGCCATGCCCATCACGCCCCACAAGCATGAGCAGGTGATGCCTGATGGCACGAAGCGCGGGTTCGCCACTCCAACGGGAAAGGTGGAGCTTGCGAATGCGGCCTTGGAGGAGATGGGTGGCGGGCGTCTCCCGGTGCCAGGTGAGAGCTATCCCCTTTGCTCTGATGGCTTCATTCGCAAGATGGAGGCAGACGGTTGGCAGCATTTTGGCCTCATCACGGGAGGCCGCAAGCAGCCATACAACGCATCCATGTACATGAACAACCCGGATTTCAGGCGTCGCAACCCAAGGCCATGCGTTGAGATGAGCGAAGCCAGCGCCGCGCGCCTTGGCGTCAAAGGCGGAGATGTCCTGACGCTGGCCACAGACCAGGGGCAAGCTAGCTTCATCGTGGATATAATCACCATGGCTGATGGCGTGCTGCATGCAGACTATGGATGGTGGCACCCGGAGCGTGAGGTCAAGCTGCCTGAGCTTGGCGGCATCTTCGAGAGCAATGTGAACACGCTCACCAGATGCGGCCTTGAAGGCGCTGAGCCCATGATAGGAACGTGGGCGTACAACGCGCTGGATTGCATGGCCAAGGCAACTGATGAGCCGCTTGATTGGGAGCCGGACATCACACGGAAAGGCTCTTTCGCCTGAGAGCGAAAGATGGGAAATAGGAGGTATCCTCATGGCAGAGCGCAAGCAAGCGCTTCTAGTGTTCAGCAAACCACCCATCCCGGGCTTGGTGAAGACCCGCCTCACAGAGGCGAACGGCGGCTTCCTGACGAATGAGCAGGCAGCACAGTTCTTCAAGTTCTGCTTGTATGACGTCTGCGAGGCAGCAATGAACGCGCTGCTGGAGCTCCAGTACGAGAACGACCAGCTGGTAGCGTCTGACCCAACCGCTGACAAGATCACGTATGACTTCATCCTGTCCACGCCTGAGAAGCATCTGGATCTCATGAAGGAGACGTTCGATGAGATCGGCCCGTGGCCCATGGAGATCCACTTCATGACGGATTCCGGCGCCACCTTCGACGACCACTTCGATGACGCGTTCGCGCAGATCTTCGGGCAGGGCTATGAGCACATCGTATCCATTGGCGCTGACATCCCAACGCTTCCGAAGTCTCACATCAAGCAGTCATTTCAGTGGCTGGATTACTTCCACTCCATCGGCAAGGCCGGATTCGTCTGCGCGCCTTGCCAGGAGTGCGGAACCTCCCTTGTGGGCGCGTCCTCTGACACGCCCATCAACCACCAGGGCGTCTACTACAACATGCACGGCGTGCCTGCGCTTGATGCGTACATGGCGAAGGTGCGCGAGAAGGACATCCCAACGGCATACTTCGCGCCTATAGCAGACATAGACGAGCGAACTGACCTTGCACATGCGCTCTCCTGCATGAAGGCTATCGAACAGGCTGCCAAATACCAGCCTGACCTCTTCGTGCCGAAGCGCGTTCTCTCCTGGTGCGCGCTGATGGGCATCCACGTCAGCACACCTCCAAATGAAGAGCACGACCCAAGGCAGTACATCGATGAGTAAGGAGCTGCTGCACAATACAGGGGCGCTCTGTCCGGACTGCCTTCGCGAGCTTCCCGCTGAGGTCTACGCAGATGATGAGGGCGTCGTCTGGATGGAGCGCACGTGCCCTGAGCATGGGTATCTGACCACGCGGATGTGGCCTGATGCTGAGCATTATATGTGGCTGAGGTCCGAGGCGTTCCCGAAGACGAGGCCAGAGAACACCATCCCTGCTGGCAAGGATTGCCCGTTCGGGTGCGGCACTTGCGCGCGCCATGGGAGGCGCGGCACGCTTCTGGAGATAGAGGTCACGCGCAACTGCAACCTTCATTGCCCGGTGTGCTTCGCGTCCTCTGAGAGCGGCGAATACGATCCTACCATGGATGAGATCCGCGCCATGTATCAGGTGATCGCTGACGCCGTTGGCACAGACGGTGCCGTGCAGCTGACAGGCGGTGAGCCCACTACGCGCAAGGATCTGAAGGACATCATCTACATGGGCCGGGAGATGGGCTTCTGGGGCATAGAGGTGAACACGAACGGCCTTGTCATCGCCAACAACCAGGGATATCTGGAGGATCTGGTGGCAGCAGGGCTCACGGGCGTGTACCTCTCTTTCGACGGTCTCACGGGAGACGTGTATGAGGCCACATGCGGGCGTGACATCTTGAAGACGAAGCTTCGCGCCATAGAGCGTTGCCGTGAATGCGGGATACAGGTGGTCCTCTCAGTAGCTGTGGTGGCAGGGGTGAATGACCAGCAGCTTGGGGACATCCTCCGCTTCGGGCTTGAGAACTCAGATGTGGTGGCGGGCATCGCGCTGCAGCCAGCGTTCACGTCAGGGCGCTTCGACGCAACACGTGCCATCCCCATGTCATCAGGCGATGTGATACAAGGCCTCTGCCAGCAGTCAGACGGCCTTTTGGACGTGAAGGACGTCTGGCCGTTGGGCTGCTCGCACCCCTTGTGCGACACGGGCGTCTTCCTCTTGAAGTCAGAGGATGCAGAGCACGCAACGGGCTTCGTGCCAGCAACGCGCCTCATGACCATGGAGGAGTATGCCGAAGGGTATTCGCCAGACTCACCGCAAGGCTCGGTCTTCCTGGACATCCTGTACAAGAAGGATGTCCCCGTGTCAGACGGCCTTTCCATCATCGTGATGAACTACATGGATGCCTACAGCATGGACACGGAGCGCCTTCGCGAATGCTCCATGATGGTGTGCGTGCCCGATGGCCGCGCCATCCCGTTCTGCTCATATCATCTGACGAACAGCGCTGGCCAGCGCATATACCCGCCTTGGTGCAAGGAAGAGGTGCCGCATGTCTGATTATCGCATCACCCATGATCCGCATCTCTGCGTGAAGTGCGGCCTCTGTGCTGCATTCTGCCCCATCCCTGGCATACTGGAGATGGGGGAGGACGGATATCCGCGCGTCATCAGCGCTGATGCGTGCGTGGGGTGCCAGACTTGCTCTGGCAACTGTCCGAAGCGCGCGCTTGCGGTAGAGGTAACAGGGGATGCCGTCTTCGATCCGTATGAGGGCGAAGAGCTGGCAGAGTCCATCTCCAAGGAGCGCCAAGCTGAGTTCGCGGAGCTGCAAGAATCCATCATGGACAGCTTGGACCTGCGCTGGCAGCCGGTTGCCGTGAGCCTCATCCGACAAGATGAGCTCTTGCCTGACGCACCTATCCCCTCTGAGAATCTGCGCTTTTGCCAGGCCATGATGGCCGCGCGCCGCGGCGCATCAATCCTGATGCCGCCGCATAGGCACTCATGCCCCGACGGCACGTCCATCTTCGGCATGACGGGGGTTCCTGAGAAGCTGGCAACAGGTGAGATCTACGTGCTGTTCCATAAGGTGGTGGATGCAGAGGCTGCCGCGCGCATGGTGGCTGAGCGTCCTACCCTTCCTGAGAAGAGCCGCCGTGCCACTTACGTTGCCCCTCTTGCGAAGACCGTTCGCGAACCTGAGGTGGTGGTGTTCTCTGGTACGCCTGAGCAGATGATGTGGCTTTGCATGTCCATGAGCTACTATGACGGGCATCGCTTCGATTTCCACGCTTCTGGCTTCAACTCCATGTGCGTGGAGGCCGTGCTGCTCCCGCTTGATAGCGATGAGCCGAACATCACGTTCGGGTGCTACGGCTGCCGTGCTGCAACTGACGTTGATGAGAACATCATGTTCATGGGGGTTCCCCTGAACCGCCTTGAGACCATCGCGAAGGGCGCGGCTGAGCTGGCGAAGAAGGCCATCCCGGATTCTCGCAACAAGATCTACGTCCCGCCCATCATGTAGGGAGGCGCCGGTGGCAGAAGACCTCTTCACGCTCCGGGCAGCTGTGCCAGATGACATGCAGCTGCTCAACGCGTACGCGGCCGCTGAGGGCATGGATCAGCTTCCCGGCCCTGACGGCATAACCGTTGCGCAGGATGCGAACGGATCACCTGTGGGGTTCATCCGCTTGCAGCTAGGGAAGAATGGCATCTGGCACGTGAACCCCGTTGTGGTGTATGAGCTTTGGCGTGCGTATGGCGTGGGGCAAGCGCTCATGGAGGACGCCCTTGCCAACAAGGGAGAGCTTCGCTTGGTGGCTCGTGGCAGCGCTTGTGGCTTCTATGAGCGGCTTGGGTATCAGGTCTGCGAATGGGATGAGGTTGACATGGAGCTGACCGAAGGCTGCGACGGCTGCCCCTACCTGGATGATTGCAACCCTAGGCCCTTCCGCTCTAGCTAGCAGGTCCCTAGGGCTATTCGGAATGCATGCAGGTAGGGGTGGGGGGAAGGTCTATCCCCAAAGCTGCGGCAGCTTGCCCGCGGAGCTCTTCGATGGTCAGCTCATAGCAAGCAAGGGCATCTATCCATCTGCGAAGGCACTTGTAGCCTTTGTCGGTGAGGGAGAACATCCTCTTCGCAGCACCCTGCTCTGGGGTTGCCCATTCGCTCGTCACATACCCTGAAGCCTCCATGCGCTTGAGCGCTCTGTAGATGCCGGTTGCATCAGGCTTCTTGCCGCCGAACATGGGAGACGCAGCGCATCTCTGCACGATGATGTATCCATGCATGGGCTCACCTGCTTGAGCCAATAGCGTGAGGATGGTGGGTTGCGACAACCTGCTGAGGGACTTCCCAAGCTCAGAGCATTCGGCAAGGTCTTCGTCTGATTTCGGATGGCACTTGCTCCACATGATGCTTCCCTCCAGGCAGCTCTTTGGATCCATTTTCATGAGAAACTATATTCGCAACGTTCATAATTCACAAGAACATCATTGGCAAAGTGACAATAGTTCAAGCTGAGAGGCCGTGCTCCTCGATGGTGTCCCTGGGCATCCGGCCGCATCTGGATATCTTGGGCGTCTCATATGCTCTCATGGACTAGAATCAAAGAAGATCCGAACACCCCAAAGGACAGGAGATGCCATGTGCGGCATAGTGGGATACACAGGCCTCCAGCCAGCTGCGCCCATTCTGGTCAGCGGGCTCAAGAAGCTGGAATACCGGGGGTATGACTCATCCGGGATAGCTGTTGAGCAGGGCGGCTCCATCACGTGCGTATGCCGCGCGGGAAAGATAGATGCGCTAGAGCAGTCCTTGGGTGCCTTCCAGCTGACCGGCTCTTGCGGCATCGGGCATACCAGATGGGCCACGCACGGGGCGCCATCTGAGGCCAACGCGCACCCGCACATGTCCTGTGATGGCAAGATAGCCATCGTCCATAACGGGATCATCGAGAACCACGATGAGCTTCGCCGCATCCTCGAAGGGCGCGGGCACGAATTCACATCTCAGACTGATTCAGAGGTGATCGTGCATCTGATAGAGGATGCATATGCAAGCTTGGCCTTCGACGTCTCTGAAGCCGATGATCTCGTGGATGCTGTTGGAGGCCGCGTTCCCCACCAGCCAACGGTAGAGGTGAGGCGCGGGGAGCCGTCGCTTCTTGCGCAAGCTGTGAACATGGCATCCAGCTTGCTCATAGGCTCATGGGCCATCTGCGCCATGACTGAATTCGAGCCGGGCAAGATCGTCTGCGCGCGCAAGGAATCTCCGCTCGTGGTCGGCCGCGGCGTGAATGGGATGTACATCTCCTCTGACATGACGGCGCTCTCAGGCATCGCGAAAGAGGTCTGCGTGCTGGAGGACGGCCAGCTGGCTGAGCTGGATGAGCGCACCTTCGACGTCTTCAAGGCCCATGACGATGAGCTCATCCGCGTCACTCCCAGCATGACGGAGCTTGACTGGACAGTGGACTGGATGGACAGGGGCCGCTTCTCTGATTTCATGATGAAGGAGATCTCAGAGCAGCCGCGCGTCATCCGTGACACGCTGGAAGACCGCTTCAACGGTTCCGCGCTCACGGTATCTGAGCTGGGGCTCACGCACGAAGAGCTGAATCTGATAGATCGCGTCTACATCATCGCCTGCGGTACCAGCTACCACGCATCCCTCATAGCCAAGAACCTGATAGAGGGATGGGCGCGCATCCCATGCGAGGTTGAGGTGGCTAGCGAATTCAGATACCGGGACCCCATCATCACGCCGTCAACGCTGGTGGTGGCAGTGTCTCAATCAGGTGAGACGGCTGACACGCTTGCGGCCATCCGAGATGCGAAGATCAAGGGCGCGAAGGTGTTCGGGATCACGAACGTCATAGGATCCCCCGTTGCGCGCGAATCCGATGGCGTGATCTACACGAAGGCGAACAAGGAAGTGGCCGTTGCCTCAACGAAGAGCTTCACTGGCCAGATAGTGTCGCTCACACTGCTGGCGATGCTCCTTGCGCAATCGAAGGGGCGCCTGAGCCAAGGCCAGATCCGGATGCTCTTCACAGAGCTGGTGGATACGGCATCCCAGGCAGAGGAGATATTGAAGGATACGGAAGCTGTGAACGAAGCAGCCTTTGCCTGCAAGGATGCCCATAGCGCCATGTTCATCGGACGCGGCATGGGAGCCGCTGTTGCTGAAGAGGGTGCCCTCAAGCTCAAGGAGATAAGCTATCTGCACGCAGAGGCCTATCCGGCAGGTGAGATGAAGCATGGCCCAATAGCGCTGATAGAGCCAGGGTTCCCTGTCATCGCCGTTGCAACCGAGAGCCCCACATATGACAAGGTGCTCTCCAACATCCAAGAGGCGAAGGCACGCGGAGCCAAGATCATAGCCGTTGCAACCGAAGGCGATGAGCGCATAGGTGAGTTCGCAGACCATGTCATCTTCATCCCGAAGGTGCGTGATGCCCTATCCCCCATAACCGCCATCATCCCGCTGCAGCTGCTGGCGCGCGAGATAGCCATCCTGCGCGGGTGCAACATAGATCAGCCGCGCAACCTGGCCAAGTCCGTCACGGTGGAGTGAGAAGATGGCACTGAGCAAGAAGCGCCAAGCGCTGATAGACGGGGCGCTCTCCCTAGACCAGGCCGTGGGCAAGGTCGGGCTTGGCGTTGACCTGGTGGAAGTGGAGCGCATGCAGCAGGTGCTTGCGCGCACGCCTCGCTTCAAGGAGCGCGTGTTCTCAGAAGATGAGCGCGTGTATTGTGATAGCCGCGTGAATCCGGCCATGCACTATGCGGCCAGGTTCGCCGCGAAGGAAGCTGTGGTGAAGGCCTTGGGCTGCGGGTTCACGGGCGGCATCTCATTGCGTGATATCCAAGTGGTGCGCGAGGAGGGCGGACGTCCGCGCATCCAGCTCACAGGACGTGCGCAAGAGGTGGCTGACTCCATGGGCGTGGTGGACATGCCCATCTCCTTGTCGCACACGTCAAAGGACGCCATCGCGTGCGCCATGGCGCTCACGGCAGATGCCACAGCGAAGAAGGTCTCCAAGATGAGCGCGAAGGAGGAGCTGGCGCGCCAGTTCAAGGATGCAAGGTCCATGCTGGATGAGCTAGGACCGGCAAGCACAGAGGCTGCGGATGAAGACCAAGATCTCAAGGCTTGATCCCCATCAGCTAGCTGACGGGATCCCTCGCCCTTCAACGGACGCTGACAAGTACACGCGAGGCAAGCTCACCATAGTGGGCGGCTGCGCTGACTACCCAGGGTCAGTCTGCCTTGCGGGGCCTGCAGCCATGCGCATGGGTGCAGGCTACGTTGAGTGCGCCTGTGCAGCAGAGGCGGTGCCCTTGGTGCGCGCCAGCATGCCGTCTTTGGTGGTTCGCGAATGGGATCCGGCTGGCAGTGCGCTCGATCTTGCTTCAGATGAGCGACACCCGAAGGCATGCCTCATAGGTTCTGGCATGTTCGATGACAAGGCGGTGCAGAGGACCCTTGTCATGGATGCGCTCACAAGATGCAAGGCACCGCTTCTGCTTGATGGGGGAGCCATCCGCATAGTGGCGGATGCTGGGACATGCGCCACCAAGCGCATTCGCATGCGCACTGAAGCCGGCCTTGCAACTGCCATGACGCCGCATGGGGGAGAGGCAGCAACGCTTGCTGATGCTGTTGGTGTAGGGGTGCCTGCACGGGATGCCGGTCATGAGGAGATGGCCGGATATGCCAAGCGGCTGGCTGATGCGTACGCATCGCACATCCTGCTCAAGGGCCCCGTCTCATTCGTGGCTTCGCCTTCTGGGTGGCCGCATGCAGATGAGGTCCTCTTGATGGATCAGGGCAGCGCCGCCCTTGCGAAAGCGGGCACGGGGGATGTGCTGGCTGGCATGTGCGCAGCCCTGATGGCGCAAGGCGTAGAGCCTTCTATTGCGCTCATGACAGCTGCCACGGTCCATGCAACAGCTGGCAGGCTGGCTGAGGCAGAGCTTGGGATCGTCTCTGTCTGCGCTGAGGACGTCCTCTCGCAGATCCCATTCGCCATCAAGAGCATCTCGTGAGGCATTGCCTGGGAAGGATGTTCCGTCGCCTTCCTTAAACGTACCTTAAAGCGGCCACGTTGATTCTGTGATAGGGGTAGGACATGCGTTCGCGGCCTGTATAATGCAGGAAATGCGAAACGGTCAGAAATATTCTGCAAACGGAATCGAAGAGACCCCTTCAGGGATAAGATTGACGGCATCTGGGCCTTTGTCACCCAATGCATTCGTGCAGATCCCCACTGAAGAGCCCGTTCGAATGACGTCTCGCGTGGATTCATCTGCCCAGAAGCGGATGCGCGTCCCGCGTGGCGGCAATGTGGAGCGCCCGAAGGCATCTCGTCCGCGCCCGGTCTCAGCATCTGTTCCCTTCCAGGAGCCGCCCGCAACCAGGATGCAGCCATCTTTGCGCATCTTCCTCGAGGAAGAGCCAGAGCCTGAGGCAGCCGATGCCAGCCGGGAAGAAGAGGAGCAGGCGGAGAGCCTCGCCCAGTTCGTGGCTAGCTTCCCGAAGATCCCTGACAAGCTGATATTCAAAGAGGGCGAAGAGCCGTCTGTCGCATCTGATGAGCAACAGGAAGCTCCGAAGGTGGCAGATGATGGCGTCTTCGACATCCCAGATGCGCAGGATCCATCGCGCACCATCAGGCTGGATATGGGAGACCTCCCAGAGGATCCGGGCTTCCCGGATATGGAGGGCTCAGCACAAGACCACATCGGCTACGGCCGCCCTGTGCGGGAGCAGGCAGAAGAGAGGGTGGTGCCTGCCAACCCCAGGTTCGAGAAGCTGATCCGCGAAGCGTCGTCTACAGGCTCTAGGATGAGGCAGCCATACCCCTACCCGCAAGGTTCCGCCTCTCCCTCTCCTGCACGCGATCGGGTGGCAGCTGGTCCAAGGGTGCCAGCCACGAGCGGGAACATCCCCTTGCAGCACAGTCCGATGGATGCCACGCGCCAGAACGGCAGAGTGCAACCGCGCAACGCAGCCATGCCGAACGGTCCACGGTCAAGCGCGTTCGCGCAGTCCGGACGCCCGCAAGCCATATCAGGGAATCTGCCGAACCGCCCTGCCTCGCCTTCGCCTTCCGTAGCGGCATCGCGCATGCCCTCTGGTGTGAAGATGTCTCAGCAGGTTGCCAACCGCCCTGTGGCAGCCACTGTTCCCAAGCCGGTTGCAACCCCTATGCAGCAGCCTTTGAAGCCAGTAGGCGTAGCGCCCAAGCCGTCGCTTGCTCCAACCCCTATAGCTGCCAAGCCGCATCATGGATCAGATGTGATGGCGCATGACCCTCTCATTGACTCTGATGTGCTGGAAGAGAGCACCATGTTCGACGCTCCTCCCATCTCCATCGAAGAGGGGATGAAGGACGCTGACAAGAGCCACAAGACCGGCCGGAAGCTGTTGATAGGCGTTCTGGTGCTGATCATTTTGGCGCTAGGTGCGGCCGTTGCCTTCTTCGCAGTGAACGGGAGCGTCGGCATCCCTGAGATAACCATCAGCACGAGCGGTGGCTCATCTGATGGACAAGGAAGCTCAAGCACGCAGGCCTCCTCTGATGCTGCAGGCCCTAGCCAAGAGGATGCAGGTGCATCGGGTGCTGCAACAGGTGGGGCTGGCTCCGTCACCTACCAATACACGGCCAAGACGCCACAAGGCGTGGAATACACCGTTGAGGAGAGCACCACCTTCAACAATGAGGGCAAGTGCACCTTCACCACCATGAAGATGCAGTTCCCGAATGAGGATGCGGCGAAGACCTTCACTGATAGCCTGGCGCGCGATCTTGGCTCCAAGTACACGCTTGACAGCATGAATGGAGCGAACGCTACCGTCACTGTTGACAACAGCGGGCTTGGGCTTGATAGGGAGGATTACGAGAACGCTCTCAGGTACAGCGTGGAGGATCTGGTCATCCTCAAGAAGTAGCTCTGAGCTGTAAAAACCTGTTGGTTTTTGATATCATACAAAAAATTCACATTCTCAAATGCACTATGAATCACGAAGGAGAATGCACTTTGGGCAAGATGAGCCAAGCCACCATCAGAAAGCATCCTAAGAAGACGTGTGCCAAGAGCCGCAAGGCAAAGGGCATCATCTTCTTGGTGATGTCTGTGGCGCTTGCTGCTTATGCCCTTCCGTGCTTCGCCGCAAGCGTTTGGGACGAGGGCCTGAGCTCCCAGGGCGGCGGCACCTTGTTCGCATCCCCCATAAATGACAGCGCCTATGAGCAAGCAGCCGAAGAGGTGGCCGCCAGCGAAGAGGCCGCGGCATCTGTCAGGGCCGCTTCGAAGGTGAACGCCTCTGTGACTGAGACCACAGGACCTGGCATCGCTGCTGATGACGGTGCCGTCACTGCAGCCAAGAAGCGCGTGCAGGCCGTCAATGCTGCAAGCACGGAGCGTTCGAACGTGATCCAATCCATGGCAAGCGCTCCTGTCAAAGCGCAAGACAGGACGCTTGAGCTCATGTCAGGGGCGTTCTCGCTGATGTTGGCGCTCTTGCTGGGAATACTGGGAACGCGCTTCATAGTGGGCGCAAGACGTCAAAGGGCACAAGAGCTGTCCAGAGCATACAATCACGCCTTGAAGGCCTGAGCAGATCCGGATCATAGATGGCATCAGACAATGAGATCTCCATTGAAGACCTGCTATCCGCGGTAAGCGGGAACAGCAGGTCCCAAGCTAGCACGCCCTCCTCAACGCCTTCTTCGCGAAGGCGCCAAGAGGCATCTGACACCACAGAGGATGACCTCCTCTTAGCTTTGGGGCTCCCTCGCTTCGATTCGGCCCCTAAAGCCGCTCCTCAAGATGAGCCGGTCCAGCAGAAGGCTCAGCCTGAAGACCAGCAGGCTCCTGAGCCCGAAGAGGCTTCATATCCTGATCAGGTGCATGCAGACACTGCCAAGGATCGTGCCAAGCTATGGCGCCAGGAGCTCTCCCAGGCAGATGCTCATGTGGCAGCTTCTGGTGCAGAAGCTGCACAACAGCCTCAGATCCAAGAAGAGAAGCCCTTCCAAACGGATATCTCAGCGCTGCCTCACTTGACGGGCGGTTCCATCCAACCCTTCGGCTCTCCTGAGAAGGCGAAGATCGGAACCCTTGAAGGTGGTCCTGCAGGTTCTGGTTCGAAGGAATCCGTGCAGGGTATCTTGAAGTCCGTTGAGCAGCAGCTTGCAGAGAGCCAGCCTGCGTCCGCTCCTGTGCAAGCATCAGAGCCGCAACCTGGCGCGCAGCCTTTCGCTCCCTTCGGCCAGCAGGCGCAAACGCAGCCTCTCCCAGATCAGATGCAGTCAGAGAAGCAGGCTCAGCAGCCTTCTCCTGCCAATGCTTCGCAGGCATATCCTGCACAAGGCATGCCGATGCAAGGTGCCAAGCCTCAGCAGCCCAATCCCTGGATGGTGCCAGGGCAGCCGCATCCTGCTCAGCCATATCCGCAGCAGCCGCTTTCGCAGCAGCCATCTGAGCAACAACCGCATCCTCAGATGCAGCAGATGCATCCACGATTCCAGCCTCACCCAGAGGCTGGCGCGCAGCCGCAGCCTGGTGCTCAGCAAGGGATGCAGCCTGGCATGCAACCTGGTGCGCAACCCGGGATGCAGCCGCAGCCGATGGCTCAGATGCAGCCGAACATGGCGGCTCAGCCCTCTTTTGAGGTCAAGCCTGAGGAGAAACCGGCATCTCAAGCTGACATAGCGGCACAAGCCCCTGATGCTGCTTCGCAAGAGGTAGCCTCATTCAAGGCCGAAGCCGCAAGCGATGAGGTCATCCAAGCTGTTGATGTCACCAAGATGCCAGAGGGGCAGCAGCGCACGGAGCCGCAGCCTGCAATAGAGCCTCACGCGCAGGAGCGTGAAGAGGAGAGGCCAGACCAGATACCGCAGCCTCAGATGCTGCAACCGATGATGCCTCCTATGCAGCCACCTGTTCAGCAGCCCTTCCAGCCGCAGGTCATCCAGCCTGCAGAAGAAGAGCCCGAAGAGGGAGGTGGCACATCCAAGGCGGCTCAGGTCGTTGGCGCTGTGCTCATCGGCATCGCTGTCATCTGCGTCGCATTCGCCATCTGCTTGCTGACGGGCGTGTTCGACCTCTCTGCAATGAATCCGTCCGCTCAGAGCCCAGCTGCTTCTCAGGTATCTGGGCAGTCTTCCCCAAGCGCTACGCAAGGGTCTGCTTCGCAGTCTGACTCCAATGCTGATGCTCCTTCTGAAGGCGCGTCACAGGTGGTCTATTCCTATGTTGTCCGCGGCACTGATGGCGGCACGCATGAGGCCATAGAGACGGCATCCTTCAATGCTGATGGCAAGCTGGACTCAAGCACGCTTGAGATCACAGCTGACTCTCAGGAGGATGCGGATGCGCTGCTAGAGCAATTGAGGCAGGAATTCGGTGACAGCATGACCGCTGGCTCTGCAACGCCTGAGAAGGTGACCTGCACCATCAAGCTCTCAAGGGATGACTTGGATCAAGCTTCCTACACTGAGCTCCTCTCCACCAACGCCTCAGAGTTCAAGATCGTCAGCCAGTAAGCTTAGCGTTCCTGCACCTTTGCTGCCTCAAAAATGCTGCATGGGCGAAGAGCGCGCCCATGCACTTTCATAACGGCTTTTAACCTGATGCATCTGCAGCCTTGCTGCCCTGATCCGGTGTCGCGGGCACGCTGTGCCCGCTCTTTTTATTGCGGCCTTTAACTCATGACCATGCAAGCATGCTCATGAGTAGCGGCCTTGGTGGCCTACCGGCCACCTTGCCAGCAGCCGCCCCCCCCAATTGTGGGCGCTTGTATTGACTCCCCCCCAATTGTGGGCGTCTCCATTGGAGACGCAGCATTGCCCCCTACCATGTGGGCGGCTGCATTGCAGCCGCAGCATTGCGGTGAGCAATGCGTAACTTGCCCGACAGGGCAAGAACACCCGGATAGGTTATGTGAGTAAGACAAGGTGGCCTGGCGCAAGACACCAATCCGGACAATCTCGGCTCCAGCCCTCACCTCGCTCACATGCGATGGCTGGCACCCTCGCTAGGCTTCGGACTGGCAGGGAAATATGGTGCTTCGCTTATACCATATTTCCCTTGGTCCTCAGAAACGCTCGGGTACCAGCCATCGCATGCTTCGCCGCAAGTGAGTAGGGGAGGCATCGCCGTTTTCGTCGGGACCCCTAACGGGACCCCTCCGAAAACTCGGCGGCTCAAGGCTGAACCTGAGGGCCGTCACCTGCCAAACCTGCCCGATCCTTCGGCCTCGCTCCGCTCGGTCCGGCTTACGGGATAGGTGCACATCGTGCACCTATCCCGCTTCATTCTCTGCGGCCTTTAACTTTGAACAGCGTTCTCGCTGTTCAAAGTAGCGGCCTTGATGTCATTAACCTTCAGGGTCATATATTGAGTTGGTTCCATTAGGAACTTTAATACTCTACTGTGCTAAAGTGATATCATTCCATCCGCATCAGACAGATATGCAAGGAGATAGATGAACCTAGTAACGCCAACAGGCTTTCGTGACGTGCTGCCAGATGAGGCATCTGAGAGGGAGCGCATCACGCGGGCTGTGCAAGACCTCTTCGCTGCTCACGGCTTCAAGCCGATAGAGACCCCCACGCTAGAAGCCATGGATGTGGTGAACGCTGGCGCGCATCTGCCAACGTCGCCCTTCAGGTTCTTCGACTCCCAAGGAGACCTCCTCGCCATGCGCCCAGACGTCACGCTGCAAGTGGCTCGCATGGCATCCACAAGGCTGCAGGCAACAGATGAGCCGCTTCGCCTGAGGTACACGCAGCGCATCTTCCGCGAGACGGAGGGTGCTGCGCAGGTGACCCCTCGCGAGATGACGCAGATAGGCGTTGAGGTGCTAGACGGCGCCGCTGAGGACACGGATGCATCGCTGATCACGCTCATGCTGCAGGCGCTTGGCATCGCGAATGCTGGTAAGGTCACGCTGGCCATGGCAACCGTTGCCCCCTTGCGTGCGCTGCTCGCACGCTCAGGAGGGACCCAAGCATGGCGGCAAGCGGTGCTCTCTGCATGCCATAGGTCTGACATGGTGGAGCTAGGACGCCTGACAGATCCCAGAACGCTCACGGAGGCAGGCGGCGTAGGCGTGGCCCCTGCATATGCGCAGGCAGTGTCTGACCTCATGGGCGTCAGAGGTGGCCGGGACGCCATCATGCGCGCGCGGGATATAGCTGAGCCTTTGGGATGCGCTGAAGGACTTGACGTGCTAGAGAGCGCCTATGACGAGGTATCCGCAAGCTGCTCGGATGCGGACATCTTGGTGGACTTCTCGGCCGTGAGCTCGTTCGACTACTACACAGGACTCGTCTTCGAAGCCTTCTCCCCGCATCTGGGCTCATCCATAGGCTCTGGTGGCCGCTATGACAACATGCTGGCATCCTTTGGCGATGCGCGACAGGCGGCAGGGTTCGCGTTCAGCTTGGAGCAGGCTATGGCCGCAGCTACGGCAAGCGCCGCAGACCCAGCAAGCGTGGATAGCGCACACACCCCCAATGAGCGTCGCCTTCGCATAGCAGTGCCGAAGGGTGCTCTCAACAAGGACGCCATAGAGAGCCTCTCCGCTGCTGGCCTTGACGTCACAGGGCTTGATGACCCGGGCCGTCAGCTGGTGATAACCACGGCCGATGCCGAATACATCATCGTGCGTCCATCAGATGCCCCCGCGTTCGTGGCCGCAGGGGCGGCAGACTGCGGAATCTGCGGGTTGGATTCTCTCCTTGAGTCAGACGCCCAGGTGGTCCAGCTGGCAGACCTCAAGTTCGGAGGATGCCGCTTCGTGGTGGCGGAGCTTTCGGGCACCTCAGAGGCTGTGGCTGAGCGCTATAGGCGCTTGGGTTCCATCAGGGTTGCAACGAAGTATCCGCGGATCACCCTTGCGCATTTCGCGAAGTCAGGGATGCAGGCTGACATCGTGAAGCTGAACGGCAACATTGAGCTTGCCCCGCTCACAGGCTTGGCTGAGCGCATCGTGGACATCACGGCTACGGGCACCACGCTTCGTGAGAACAACCTTGAGATCGTGGATGAGGTCCTCTCCTCCACAGCGCGCTTCTTCGCGAACCCGTCCAAGCTCCGCACGGATAGCAGAATAGTAGAATTGTCCGCGCGCCTGACGGCCAACGCCGAAGGTGCGGAATATGACCCGATAGCAGGTGGTACCAGATGACTAGCATCATGAGGCGGATAGACCTGAAGCCCACGGAGCCCTTTCGCAAGGAGCTCATAGACAGGACCGGAGCGTTCGATGCGAACGCGCTCAAAGCGGCAACCGACATAGTGGCTGACGTGAGGGAGCGCGGCGATGAGGCGCTGCGTGAGCTCACGGCGCGCTTCGACGGCGTGGAGCTTGAGAGCATCAAGCTGCCGAAAGAGGCCATGGATGCGGCTGTGAGCCAGGTTGACCCAGAGACGATGGACGCCCTTCGCCACGCCGCGCGTCAGATCCGTGACTTCCATGAGCGCCAGGTCACCCAGAGTTGGCTCTTCGCTCGTGAGGACGGCGCCATCGTAGGGGCGAAGGTGACCCCGCTTGATTCCGTTGGCATCTACGTGCCGGGCGGCCGTGCGCTCTATCCGTCAACGGTGCTCATGAACGCCATCCCCGCAAGCGTTGCAGGCGTTCAGCGCATCGCGTGCGTGACACCTCCGCAGAAGGACGGCACCGTGGATGCCGCTATCCTTGCCGCATGCAAGCTGGCAGGCGTCACTGAGGTGTACACGGTGGGCGGCGCGCAGGCCATCGCTGCGCTTGCGTACGGCACTGAGACCATGAGCCCGGTGGACAAGATCACAGGTCCTGGTAACGCCTTCGTGGCAGCGGCCAAGAAGATCGTCTCCGGAGACGTTGGGATAGACATGATCGCAGGCCCGTCTGAGGTCTGCGTGGTGGCGGATGGCGCGGCTGACCCCTCCCTTGTGGCCATAGACCTCATGGCGCAAGCTGAGCATGACCCGATGGCTGCGTGCTATCTGATCTGCCTCTCAGACGCATACGCCGATGAGGTGGACGCGCACCTTCAGGAGCACTTGTCCGCATCGCCGCGTGCCGACATCACGCGCGCGTCGCTTGAGGGGCATGGGCTCCAGGTGATCGTGAACGACATGGAGCAGGCCATCCAATGCGCGAACGTGATAGCCCCTGAGCATCTTGAGATGCACGTTGAGAACGCCATGGACTACCTGGGCGCCATCCGCAACGCCGGCGCCATCTTCTTAGGTCCTTGGACGCCAGAGGCTGTGGGTGACTACGTTGCCGGCCCCAACCACACGCTTCCCACTGGCGGCACGGCCCGCTTCGCAAGCCCGCTCTCGGTAGACGAATTCGTGAAGAAGAGCTCCATCATCCAGTACAGCGCGAAGGCGCTCCTGAATGATTCCAAGCCCGTCATGCAGATCGCCATGCACGAAGGGCTCTGGGCGCACGCGCAATCCGTGGCGCTGCGCATGGAGTCCGCCATGGATGCGGCGGGGAAGGGCTCCGGTGCAGTGCCGGGGGCTGGATGCGCGTCCTCCATGCAGGAACCCCAAGATGGCCAGGTGGCCGCCCGTGAGTAGCGTTCGGAATCCATCGCTCAAGCTTCAAGGCCTCACCCCTTATGACCCGAAGTACCTGCCCGCTGACTCCTATATGTCTGCGAATGAGAACCCGCAGGATGTGAGCGAGGAGCTGAGGCGCAAGATAGAGTCCGCCATCCGCGCGGTGCCCCTCAACCGCTACCCGGACCCTTTGGCAACGGAGCTTCGGGAGATGATCGCGGACGCGAACGGGCTTGAGCGCGATCAGGTGCTGATAGGTAACGGCGGAGATGAGCTCCTGTTCAACACAGCCCTTGCGTGGGGCGGCGTTGGGCGCACGTTCTTGAACATGCCGCCAACGTTCTCCGTGTATGAGGCGAATGCGCGCCTGACGGATACGGATATCTTGAGCATCCCGCGCATCAAGGAGCGCGACTTCGCCATCGATGAGGAAGCCGTGCTAGAGGCAGTGTCAGGTCCAGACTCTCAGGTTGACTTCACCATCATCGCGTCTCCGAACAACCCAACCGGGCTTCGCGCTCCGCAAGGGTTCTTGCTAGAGCTTCTGGATGCAACGGATGCTCTGGTGATGGTGGATGAAGCTTACTTCGAGTTCTCGCGTGAGACCATGCGCCCATACCTTGATTCCCACGAGAACCTGATCATATTGCGCACGTTCAGCAAGGCATTCTCTCTTGCAGGCGTGCGCTTGGGATACCTCCTTGGCAGCCCTGATGTCATCCGCCAGTACCTGAAGGTGCGCCAGCCCTATTCGGTGGATGCCGTGAGCCAGGCCATCGGACGCGTGGTGTTCGCGAACAGGGCTGGATTCGAACCAGGGATAGATGCCATCATCTCTGAGCGGGATCGCCTGTTCAAAGAGCTTCAGGGCATCAATGGCGTCAAGCCTTACCCAAGCCATGCGAACTGGGTGCTGTTCAGCGTGCCGGAGGCGGAAGCTGTATGGCAGAGCCTGTATGACCAAGGAGTGCTGGTGCGTGACTTGAGCGGAACGCCTGGACTTGAGGGCATGCTTCGCGTCACGGTGGGATTGCCTGAGCAGAACGATTCGTTCTTGCATGCGCTCAAGGCGGCATTGGAAGGAGTGCGCGAAGATGGCAGATGAGCGGATAGGCAGCGTTGCGCGCAAGACGCGCGAGACTGACATAGAAGTCACGGTGAAGCTTGACGGAGCTGGCATCGCTCACGTGAGCACGGGCGTGCCCTTCTTCGATCATATGCTGGATGGCTTCACGCGCCATGCGCTGATAGACCTGGACGTCCGCTGTGCAGGGGACATAGAGGTTGACGCGCATCACAGCGTTGAGGATACTGGCATCGCGCTTGGGAGCGCTGTTGCCAAGGCGCTGGGAGACAAGCGCGGGATAGAGCGCTTCTCAAGCTGCGCGCTTCCCATGGATGAGGCTCTCATCCTCTGCGCCATGGACATCTCCGGCCGCGGGCAGGCCTATTGGGATATGGACATCCCGGTGGACGCCATCTCCACGTTCGATACCCAGCTAGCGCGCGAGTTCTTCATCGCGTTCGCTGCGAATGCGGGCATCACGCTGCATATGCGCCAGCTTGCGGGCGAGAACGCGCATCACCTGATAGAGGCAGCGTTCAAGGCATGCGGCCGCGCGCTGCGCTACGCCGTTGCCGTGAACCCGCGGAACGCCGGTGCCATTCCATCAACGAAGGGCGCGCTTTGATCTGCTTGATAGATTACGACAAGGGCAACCTTCGCTCTGTCCAGCGGGGCCTTGAGGCCGCGGGCGCTGCCGTTGTGGTCAGCCGCGCTCCTGAGGACATAACGCGTGCAAGCGGGCTGGTCTTGCCGGGTGTGGGCGCGTTCACAGACGCGATGCGCACGCTTGAGGCAACGGGTCAGGCTGATGCCGTGAGGGACGCCGTTCGCGAAGGCGTGCCTTTCCTTGGCATCTGCTTGGGGATGCATCTCATGTTCCAGTTCGGAGAGGAGCATGCAAAGACAGGGGAGCTCACCCCAGGGCTTGGCATCATCCCGGGTGTCGTTCGCAAGATGCCGAAAGAGGATTCGCGCGGTGTTGCGCATAAGGTGCCGCATGTGGGCTGGAACACGGTGGATGTGACCGATGATGCTCTCTTCGAAGGCATCCCGTCAGGCACGCACTTCTATTTCACGCATTCGTTCATGGCGCCTGAGAGCGCATGCACCGTGGGCACTACAACACATTCGGTAACGTTTCCCTCAGCTGTGAGGAGCGGCAACGCCTACGGTGTACAGTTCCATCCAGAGAAGAGCTCAGATGCTGGAGCGCTTCTGCTTGAGGATTTCGTTCGCATAGTTGAAAGGGCATGATATGTACCTGCTTCCGGCAATAGACATCCTAGATGGGCAGGCCGTGCGCCTTGAGCGCGGTGACTATGAGAAGGTGACCGTCTATCACGATGACCCGGCCCTTCAGGCACAGCTCTTCGAAGAGGACGGCGCGAAGTGGCTGCATGTGGTGGACCTGGATGGCGCGCGTGGAGGCGCGCAGGGAAACGCTCAAGTGATAGAGCGCATCTTGAAGATGACGGACCTGCATGTTGAGGTTGGTGGCGGCCTTCGCACGATGGATGACCTGAGGCGCATGGCTGACCTTGGGGTTGCGCGCATGGTCTTGGGAACCGCTCTGGTGTCTGACCCTGACTTCGCACAGGAGGCTCTGGAGGAATTCGGGTGCCAGATGCTGGCCTGCGGGATAGATGCGAAGGACGGAGACGTCAAGGTTGAGGGCTGGGTGCAAGGCGCTGGCATCTCAGCGCTTGAGCTTGCAAACCGCATGAAGGATATGGGATATGCTCATCTGATATATACGGATATTTCGCGTGACGGCATGCGGACAGGCGTGGCGCCGGCGGCCTATGTTGAGATGGCGCAGGCATTCGGAAACCCAGTGATAGCAAGCGGCGGCATCTCCTCCGTTGCTGACATCAAGGAGCTTGCGAAGGTGTCTCAGGCCATAGAAGGCGTGATAGCGGGTCGCGCCATCTATGAGGGCGAATTCACGGTGGCAGACGGCGTTTCTGCGTGCAAGGGCGCCGACCAGCTGGATGCTGGTCATATGGACGCCCTTGAGGAGCCGCTTCGCCTGGAAGACCTGAAAGGCTAGGCAACAGTGCTGGCTAAGCGCGTCATCCCTTGCATGGACGTGAAGGACGGCCGTGTGGTCAAGGGCGTCAACTTCGTAGGCTTGCGCGATGCGGGAGACCCGATAGAGCTTGCGCGCCGCTATGATGAGGAGCGGGCAGACGAGGTCATCTTCTTGGATATCACAGCCACCTCAGATGACCGTGCAACAACCGTTGAGCTTGCTAGCCATGCGTCAGAAGAGCTGCATCTGCCATACACGGTGGGCGGCGGTTTCAGGAGCGTGGAGGACATCCGCAAGATGATCGCGGCTGGGGCTGACAAGGTGTCGGTGAACTCGGCTGCTGTGGCAGACCCAACGCTCATCACTAAAGCGGCGCACGCATTCGGCACGCAGGCCATCATCGTGGCCGTGGATGCTAAGCGCGTGGCCGGCGGCGCAGACAAGTGGGAGGTCTACGTTGCTGGCGGCAGGCGCGCCACCGGAATAGACGCCGTTCAGTGGGCACAAGAGGCGGCGAAGCGGGGAGCGGGTGAGATCCTGCTCACCAGCATGGATAGAGACGGCTCCCGTGAAGGGTTCGACTGTGCGCTCACCAGGGCTGTTGCTCGTGCTGTTGACATCCCGGTCATAGCAAGTGGCGGCGTTGGCAAGCTGGAGCACTTCGCGGAGGGCATCTTGGAAGGGGAGGCGGATGCCGTCCTTGCGGCAAGCGTCTTCCACTTCGGAGAGCTCTCCATCCGCCAGGTGAAAGAGGACATGGCAGCCCACGGCATACCGATCAGGATGTGATCTCAATGCAGATGTCTGAGCTCAAGTTCAACGATCAAGGGCTCATCCCCTGCATCGTGCAGGATGCTGACACGTTAGAGGTGCTCATGATGGCGTGGATGAATGAGGAATCCTTGCGCAAGACGCTTGAGATGGGGGAGACGGTCTTCTGGTCTAGGTCCAGGCAGGAGATCTGGCACAAGGGTGGTACCAGTGGGAACGTGCAAAGATTGGTGTCTTTGAGCTATGACTGCGATGCTGACACGCTCTTAGCGAAGGTGCATCCCGCAGGCCCCGCTTGCCACACCGGCGAGAGGTCTTGCTTTTACCGTGAGCTGACCTAGCCCGCGCAAAGCTCCCTACCTGAGGGCGCTTCCATTGCCACCTCCTCCCCTGTGGGCGATTGCATTGCAAGCGCAGCATTGCCACCTCCTCCCCTGTGGGCGCTTCCATTGGAAGCGCAGCATTGCGATGAGCAATGCGCAACTTGCCCGAAAGGGCAAGAGCACCCGGATGCTAGTCTCAGACCAGGCAACCTAGCCTGGCGCAAGGCACCTATCCGGGTGTTTCGGGTTATCACCCTCATTACGCTACCTTCCCATCCATTCGTCCTTCGGACTCATGGATTCCCAGGTAGCTGCGGCTGCAATGCAGCCGCCTACCGCAGAGGGAGCAGCGGTCCGCCCTTGGGGGCTTTCGGGCTTGCAGCCGCCTACCGCAGGGGGGACAGCCGCCCACTCTTGAGAGGAGGCACAGCTGCGGCTGCAATGCAGCCGCCTACCGCAGAGGAGGGCATAGTCTGGCTCCCTCGCTCTTGGAAGGGGCTACTCAGGCTTCCTGGCGGAGTGGATGGCTGCTATGCCGCCAGAGCAGTTGAACCAGCAGACGTCTTCGAAACCAGCATCCTCTAGCATGCGCGCTACGCCCGCTTGGTCAGGGAACGCCTGGATGGAGCTTGCAAGATAGCGGAACCCGGATGCATCTCCTGTGGTCACCTTTCCCCAGAACGGGATCATCACCTTGAGGTAGACGTCATACGCCGCGCGCCACGCGGGCATCTCAGGCGTTGAGAAGTCAAGGCATGTGAAGCTCCCGCCAGGAACCAGCACGCGCAAGACCTCAGACAGCGCCTTCTCACGGCAGGGCATGTTGCGAAGCCCGTATGCCATGGTGACGGCGTCGAACGTGCCGTCATCAAAGGGGAGCGCCTGCCCGTCAGCTTGAGCGAACTGGATGTCAACACCCGCACCGCGTCCTTCAAGCACGTGCGCTTTCGCAACCTCTAGCATCTCAGGTACGAGGTCAGTGCAGACGATCATGGCTGGCTGGAACTTCTCAGCCATGGTGAATGTGACATCCCCTGTGCCACCTGCAACATCTAGCACGATGTCAGTTGGCTCTATGTCTGCTATCTCAGCCATCTTCGCAAGCCATGACCTGTACACGCCGAAGCTTGAGAGAGCGTTGAAGAGCTCATAGCGGTCAGCTATGGACGAGAAGATGGAGCGCACCCTGTCAGTTGAGAGCTTGGGAGGCGCTATGGCGCCGGTTGCTGTATCTATGCTTTCCATGGTCGCATGATTATAGCGCGCCCGCGCCTCTCTGATAGAATGTCTGACTTGAGAATAGCAGCTCGGGCGCACACCTCCATGCCGGGCAAGATACGCAAGCGAGGCATCCATGATACTCAGCGCGAAATACATATTCCCCATCACATCTGCACCCATATCCGGAGGTGCCATCCTGGTGAAGGACGGCCGCATAGCAGATATCGGGGACATGGCTTCCATCATCCAGAAGTATCCGGATGAGGAGGTGACGGACTATGGCATGGCGGCGCTCATGCCGGGATTCGTGGATCTGCACACGCGCCTTGAGAAGACGGTGCTGCGCGGGCTTGTGGCCGATCAGCCGTATGCGAAGTGGATCTTGTCCGTGATAGACAAGTCAACGCGCCTGGAGCTCTCTGACTGGTATGACTCTGCGGTCATCGGGGGCTTGGATGCGCTGGCAAGCGGCATCACCACGGTGGGTGACATCACATCCACAGGTGCCGTGCTCAAGGCCACGCTTGCGCTTGGCATGCGCTCTGTCGTCTACAGAGAAGTGGGCGCCATGGACAAGATGCGCGTCCAGTACGCCATGCATTCCGCCCAGCGCGACATAGACCAGTGGCGCGCTGATTGCGTGGGCACCAACACGCAGATAGGCATCGCCCCTGCTGCCATCTATGCGAACAACCCTCAGGTCTTCGGGCTTGTCTCTGACTTCGCCACCAAGGAGGACCTGCCGGTTGCCATGCGCCTTGCAGGCAGCCGCGAGGAGTACAACTTCGTGATGTACGGCTCGTCCATGTTCGCGGTTGACAACATGGACGTTGAGACGCGCGGCTACGTTGAGATCCCGCCGTGGCTCCCGTTCGGCGTGTCTCCCGTCCGCTACGCGCTCAACTGGGGCGCTTTCGACGCACCCAACGTCATGGTGATACATGCGGTGCACTTGGATGACGATGACATCCGAAAGCTGGTGGAGAAGGACGTTGCCATCTGCACATGTCCGCGTTCCAACGCGCAGCTGGGGATGGGCGTGGCGCCTCTGTCAGAGTTCATGCGCGCAGGCCTTCGCGTGGGGCTTGGCACTGATTCTCCTGCAGCAACGGAATCAACGGACATGCTCTCTGAGATGCGCACAGGGCTTCTGCTGCACAGGGCGCACAATACGAACCGCTTCCTGGATGCGGCAACCATGCTGGAGCTTGCCACCATCGGAGGCGCGCGTGCGCTCAAGATGGAGGATGAGATAGGGTCCTTGGATGTGGGCAAGCGCGCTGACATCATCGCAATAGACCTCTCCTCAAGCCATCAGTCCCCTGAGGTGAACCCCATGTCAGCCGTGGTGAACACATGCTCGCTATCTGACGTGCTCATGACCATGGTTGACGGCAAGACGCTATACGAGAAGGATCACTGGAACGTGGGGCTTGAGGTTGCGAAGAGCATCGCGCGCGTCATAGAGATCCGCACGAAGCTCCGCGCATAGATCTACTTGCAATCAAGCTGGGTACCTGACGTACAATAGCGAATCTGAAGATACGTTCAGTCAAGCAACGCACAAGGTAGGCATTTAGCAGATGGCGAAGACGAATAAGAAGGCCAATAAGGATATCCGCAACCTCACACGTGAGCAGAAGGCGGAGCGTGCGCGGGCGAAGGCTGAGGCGGTCAAGCGCGAGCAAGAGCGCCTTGAGCGCAAGAGCCTGACCAAGAAGATCTTCACCATCGTGGTCTGCGCCATCCTGATCTTGGCTCTGGGCATCCCAACCATGGCGCTCACCGTCCTCTCGCAAGGATAGAAAATTGTTCGGCATCGGCGGCTTCGAGCTATTCCTCATACTCCTCTTCGGATTCCTGATCTTCGGGCCAGAGAAGCTTCCCCAGATCGCGAATACGATAGGCAAGGCCATCGCGCGCTTTCGCACCGCTCAAGAGGAGATGTCTGGGCAGCTCAAGATGGATGACTTCATGGACAAGGAATCCGATCAGCCGTTCAAGAACCCGCTTGATGTCATAGAGGGCGCGGCGTCCAAGGCGAAAGAGGGCGCAGATGCTGCCCGTACCAAGGCTGATGCGGCAACGGATAAGGTGATAGAGCACACCGATAGCTTCGCAGCGCGCAAGGCTGCATATGACGCGGCCAGGCGTGAGCGCAAGGAGGCAGAGGCCAAGGCAGCCAAGGAGGCTGAAGAGGCTCGCGCCAAGGCAGAGGCCAAGGCCAAGGCCAAGGAGGATCCCAAGACCGAGGTAGCCCCCAAGAAGGCAGCTTCTGCAGCTGACGATGATGCGCCCACCGCATCGGATGCATCTGCAAAGGAGGTGTCCTGACATGCCCATCGGTCCTGCCAGGATGCCGCTGTTCGATCATCTGGGTGAGCTGCGGATGCGCCTTGTGCGCATAGTCGCTTGCCTTGCGGTTGCGGTATGCGTGTTCTACTTCGCGGCGCCTCAGATGGGGCAGTTCCTGCTGCTTCCCATAGCTGACTTCCTCCCGTTCGACGCGAACACGGGATACGTTGACCTAGTTGCTCTGGACCCGTTCGAGGCATTCGCGGTCCGCTTCGAGATAGCGCTCTTCTTCAGCTTCATAGCCACATCCCCTGTGATCTTGTGGCAGCTCCTGGCATTCTTCCTGCCAGCGCTCAAGCCCAAGGAGCGCAAGTGGTTCACGCCAACGTTCATCGTGGCTGTGTGCCTGTTCATCTTGGGCGTGGTGTTCTGCTATGCGGTCATCTTGAGCGCAGCGTTCCAGTGGCTGACCGATCAAGCTGCAGGCCTTGGCTACGTTGAGCCTAGGATGAATTCCTATATAGACATCATCATCAAGTTCGAGATAGCGTTCGGCTGTGCCTTTGAGCTGCCTCTGGTGATCTTCTACCTGGTCATCTTCGACATCGTCCCGTACAAGAAGCTGCGCGCAAGCTGGCGTGTGGTCTACATCGTGCTCATGGTGCTCTGCGCCGTCATCACGCCTGACGCATCCCCTGTCACCATGCTCCTCCTCTTCGCTGCTCTGATCGCCCTCTATGAGCTCTCCTTGTTCATGGCGCGCATAGTGCTGGCGCGCCGGATCAAGCGCCAGAACGCTGAGCTTGCCGAAGAGGAAGCCGAATACGCGGACGGGGAAGCGGAGTAGCCATGCATGAGCTTGGGATCATGTCCGGCGTCATGGACTCTGCGAAAGAGGCTGCAACAGATGCTGGCGCCACCAAGCTCTTGGCTGTCACGCTCTCAGTGGGTGAGATGACAGAGGCCATAGAAGACGCTCTGCATTTCGCGTTCGAGGCACTTTGCGAAGGGGACCCGTTCACTGAGGGCGCAACGCTCACGGTGAACATGATCCCGCCGAAGAGCCGCTGCCTTGAGTGCGGCGCTGAATACACACACGATCGCTTCCATATGTTCTGCCCCGAGTGCGATAGCTTCGCAACGGAGCTGATAGAGGGGCGGGAGCTCAGGATAGATTCCATAGAGGTTGACCTGCCTGACGATGATTCATGACGCATCGTAGGCGCGCATGCGCTCTTCGCGGGCGCAGGAGAGGAATGATATGCCGAAGCATATAGACCTGAAGAAGCCCATCCTGGACAAGAATGACTCCATGGCGCAAGAGCTGCGCCAGCGCTTCGCTGATTCTGGAGTGTACGTGCTGGACCTCCTTGCAGGTCCGGGCTCTGGCAAGACGTCAACCATCCTGGCCACCATCGATGCTCTGCGCGATGAGTTCAACATCGCGGTCATAGAGGGAGACATCGCCTCTTCCGTTGACGCTGAGAAGATAAAGGCGCAGGGAACATCTGCGGTGCAGATCAACACGGGTGGCGCGTGCCATCTCGAGAGCGCCATGATCAAGCGCGCCATAGACGTGCTGGACCTTGACAGGCTGGACCTGATCATCATCGAGAACGTGGGGAACCTGGTCTGCCCAACTGACTTCGACCTTGGGGAGAACGCGAAGGCCATGATCTTGTCCGTGCCCGAAGGCCATGACAAGCCGCTCAAGTATCCGGGGGTCTTCCAGGTATCTGACGCTGTCATCTTGAACAAGGCGGACACCATGCCCGTGTTCAACTTCGATGAAGAGGAGTTCCTCTCTTCAGTGAAGCAGCTGAACCCGAACGCGCCCATCTTCAAGATCTCTGCCACCAAGGGAGACGGCGTCTCCGCATGGACGGAATGGTTGGCAGATGAGATCCGCCAAGCTCAGGCAGGGGCAGTTAAGTGAGGCAGCTGGATCTGAAGGCAGCGCTTGATGCCATCTGCCAAGAGACGCAAGATGCAGTGCATGGCGCGGGCTTCCAGGATGTGGTGATCGGGCTATCTGGCGGCCTTGACTCAAGCCTGGTATGCGCCATAGCCGTGCGGGCTCTCGGAAGCCAGCATGTGCATGGCGTCTTGCTTCCAGGGCCGTTCTCGTCAGAAGGGTCCATATCTGATGCAGAGGAGCTGGCGACCAGGCTTGATGTCAGCACCATCACGCTTCCTATAACGGATGCTTATGATGCCCTTGCCGCAACTTATGCTCGCGCATGCGGCATGCCTTTGGCTGGGCTAGCCTCTGAGAACACACAAGCTCGCCTTCGCATGTGCGCCATCATGGCGCTCTCCAATGCGAACGGGTGGCTAATGCTGAACACTGGCAACCTGTCAGAGGCCGCCATGGGGTATTCCACCCTATACGGTGACACTGCAGGGGCGTTCGCGCCCATCGGTGGCTTGTACAAGACAGAGGCCATCGCACTGGCGCGCTTCATGAATGATCAGGCCAAGGCAGAGGGCAAGGTGGAGCCCATCCCCCAAAGCATCATCTCAAAGCCGCCCAGTGCTGAGCTTTCAGAAGGCCAAACAGATGAGGCCTCTCTTGGGATCAGCTACGATGAGCTTGACCGGATCCTCTCTGAGCTTCTGGATGAGGGCAAGCATCAAGAAGAGCTTGCAGGCCAGGAGAAGGAAGTGTGGGAGAGGTACTTGAGGTACTCCTTCAAGCGCGAGATGGAACCGGCGTTCGCGGATGTGAGCGCCTATGTGAAAGGACGGATATGAAAGCAGTCATCCCAGCTGCGGGGCTAGGCACCCGCTTTCTGCCAGCAACCAAGGCTGTGCCGAAGGAGATGCTCCTGGTCTATGACCGCCCGGCCATCCAGTACGTGGTGGAGGAGGGGCTTGCCTCTGATGCTGATGAGGTGGTCATCGTGAACTCCCATGGCAAGAAGGCCATCGAGGATCACTTCGCTTCTGATGCGGACCTTGAAGCGCTCCTTCGCGAACGCGGCAAGCACGCATACGCTGACTCCGTGGAGAGCGTGGGGGCCATGCCGGTCAAGTTCGTCTATCAGGATGAGGCGTTGGGTCTTGGGCACGCTGTCCTCTGCGCAGCAGAGGAGACGGCCGATGAGCCGTTCTACGTGCTCTTGGGAGATGTGCTGGTCCCTGGAAATGACATGCTCCCGGCCATGCAGAAGGTCTCAGATGAGCACGGTGGAGCTTCTGTGATAGCCGTCATGCCCGTGCCGGATGAAGAGGTGAGCCGCTTCGGCGTCATCGCCGGCGTTGAGGTTGAGCCGGGTGTCTGGAAGGTGGACTCTCTGGTAGAGAAGCCTCCGTTGGAAGAGGCGCCCACCAATCTGGCAGTGTTCGGACGCTATCTGTTGACGCCTCGCACCATGGAGCTTCTGCGTGATGTGAAGCCGGGTGTGGGCGGAGAGATACAGCTGACGGACGCTCTGGACGCGCTCCTTCGCGAAGAGGAGATGTATGCGCTTGTGGTCAGCCCAGAGGACGGCTTCGACACCGGCACGCCTGAGAGCTGGCTTGCCACGAACATCGCCCTAGCCAAGAGGGCCTCCTAGCGCCTGCGGGCTGCTCCTATGCAGCGCTCACGTGGCGATCACCTTCGCGAACGTGAGGCCGTATACCTTGCGAACACCAGCTTGCCGAAGCGCGCCTGCTGCGGCATATAGGGTGGCTCCTGTGGTGCATACATCATCTATCACCAGCACCTCATCTGGCATGCTGGCCCCGTTCGCAGGCGCAACCTGGATGCAGCCTTCCATGTTGCGGATGCGCCCACGACGGTCGAAGGCGCGCTGGTCTGAGCTTGACGGGCGCCCGAGCAGGCAAGAGAGCTGCATGCCGGATGCGTTCGCAAGCTCTGTGGCCAACAGCTCCGCATGATCGAAGCCGCGGCGGCGCTTGGCCTTTGCGGTGGCGGGTATGAAGGCAAGCTGCGCATGCTTCCATTCAGGCGAGATGAAGCGGCTCATGATGCGCGCCATCTCCAGGGCAAGCCGCCTCTCGCCTTGATCCTTGAAGATGCGCACCACGCTCACCGCTGCGTCATCTGCCAGAAGCGCTGATGCCATCCTGTCAAGCGGGAAGCGGCCAAGGCCTGTTGCATCCAGCATGGTCTTGTTGCATTCAGTGCATTGATGCTGACCGTATGGAGCTCCGCAGGTAGGGCATGCCCTGTTCGCGTCCACGTAGCGAAGCGCGCTCATGCAGCCTGCGCAGATGACCTCTCCAGGTGCGTCGCAGATGGCGCATCTGGTGGGCCAGAGCGTTTCAAGCAGCACTTCTTTCGCGAAGGTGGCGCTGCGCTTGATGAGGTTGGGATGGGACGTAAGATGCATGGCTCAAGATCATAGCTCACGGGCCTCTCCCTGGATCATCGCAACCTTGACATGGCGCTGGCATGGATCCATCACGGATCGATCACGCATCCAGCGCATATCTGTGCCATTTGTGCCATATGCGCCACCGCTTCGCCAATGAGCGCATGAATGATAAGATGCTCGCTAGCTTCATTCGGGTCTGTAGTTGCGGCGGGAAACCGCCTAGCCCAAGGCAGATGCGGTCGAAAGGGCCCACGTAAGCGGGTGTGAGAGCATCCCGTGAGCATGGCGTATTCTAGAGGTAAGCCGCACCGCCCGGATACATCATCGGGCATGAGGCCTGACCGGGCGAGAGGGTGGGAGCGCGCAAGCGCGAACCCCCAGTGCGCGAGTGTGGGGGCAAAGACTAGGTCAGCCGGATGAAGCCATTGACATGACAGATCAAGGCTCATGGCAGCCTTCAGGGTCAAAGGGGATGAGAAGCATGCGTCATCTGCGTAAGCTCTCTGCATTCATCATTTCAGGCATCTTGGCGTGCGGCTTCGCATTCGGCCTTGCCGGTTGCAGCTCTGCTGAGGAATATGAGCCAGCTCTAGGGGATCCGCAAGTGACTCCTCCCACCATCGGGGAGGCAGGCAAGCTGCGCGTGGGCGTTAACACGGAGAAGTCCCCGCTTGCTGGGCGCGGAAGCCAATCCATCATCGGCATAGATGTAGATATAGCCGCCGCCATTGCGGATGAGCTGGGGCTTTCGCTCACTGTTGAGGATGTGGGGACCGACGGCCAAGAGGCGCTTGATGAGGGTACTGTTGACATCGTCATGGGCCAGGAGAAGGCAGAGGATGCAGATGGCATGTGGCTCTCAGATCAGTACCTGCCAACCGGTGTGGTCCTGTTCGCGAAAGAGGGCTCAGGTGCTGAGATGCCAACGGGCGCTGTGACCCCTCGCATCGCCGCGCAGATATCATCGAAGAGCGCATGGGCTGTCACGAACGCATTCGGTGAGGATGCGCTGGAGTCCACCAATGACCTAGCAACGGCGTTCGCGGATCTGTCCAAGGGCAACGTGGACTTCGTGGCATCAGATGCGGTGATCGGGATGTATGCAGCGAATCTGCAGGATGTCCCAGTTGAGATAGTGTGCTTGATGGACACTGCAAGCGGCTATTGCGTAGGCGTGTCATCAACCAACAAGGATCTGCAGGATGCCATCGCGCAAGCGCTCTCCACCATCACCGGGAACGGCATCGTCGGAGTGATAGAGGACAAGTGGCTTGGTGGCACCATAAGCCTTGATGGCGTTCCTAAGGTGGAAGCCAAGGCGCAAGCGCAGGATAGCAATGCAGAAGAGCCAGCTGATGGGGAGAGCGATGACGCAGACAGCTCATCGTCTAGCGCATCCAGCTCATCTAGCAGCTCATCCTCCTCAAGCTCATCATCAACGTCCTCTAACTGAGAAGCCTCTAGCTGAGAAGGTATGACATGGAAGAAGATGTGAAGAGAGCCGCAGAAGCGGCAGGGTTCGCTATGCAAAGCGTTCAAGCGGTGTCTGAGATAGACGGCACCGCATTCCAGATGGAGCATGAGGCAAGCGGCGCCAAGCTGCTCTTCTTGAAGTGCGATGACGTGGACAAGTCATTCTCCATCACGTTCAAGACGCCCGCGGCAGATGACACGGGCGTCTTCCACATATTGGAGCACTCCGTCCTTTGCGGGTCTGAGAAGTTCCCCGTGAAGGAGCCGTTCGTGAACCTGCTAAAGGGCAGCATGCAGACGTTCTTGAACGCCATGACCTTCCCTGACAAGACCATGTATCCGGTGGCATCCACTAACATGACGGACCTCATGAACCTGACGGATGTCTACATGGATGCCGTGTTCCATCCGCGCATCTACTCAACGGAGGACATCTTTCGTCAAGAGGGCTGGCACTTGGAGGCTCTCCGGCGTGATGTAGAGGGTGCATCTCCCGAAGGGGAGCTGGAAGAGGTACGCGAAGCAGAAGCGGGCATCCCGCTCCCGCTCGATCCAAAGGATGTGGACCTCTCCTTCAATGGCGTGGTCTACAACGAGATGAAGGGCGCGCTCTCAGAGGCTGAGTCCGTTCTGTATGACGCTCTCTCAGCTGCTCTCTTCCCAGATACCACCTACAGGTTCGAATCAGGCGGCACGCCGGAGGCCATACCTGACCTCACATACGAGGCCTTCCTTGACTCGCACACGCGCCATTACCGTGCGGATAACTGCTACATCATCCTGTATGGAGACATGGATATCCAGCGCATGCTCTCCTTCTTGGATGAGGAGTACCTCTCCAAGATGCCGAAGGACTCCTCAGTCCTGGCAACGAACCCGCTGGATCTGCAGCCACCCGTCATCAACATGGACGCGAAGGTGCGCATGAGGACGGCCAAGGGCAACGCGTGCGCGGCGCTTGGATACGTTGTGGGAACATCGCATGATGTGGAGCGCGTGGTGGCAACGGACATCTTGATGGATGCCATCGCTGGATCGAATGAGGCTCCGCTCAAGAAGCGCATGCTGGAGGAATCCTTGAGCGACGACTTCAACGCCTATCTGGCTGACTCTGTGCTGCAGCCATTCGTGGTGATGCAGCTCAAGGGCGCGAAGGAGGGTGCGGCAGATCGGTTCGAAGGCATCGTGCAGGATGAGGTTCGCCGTCTTGCTGATGGCGCGCTGGATCCGGCTCTGATACATGCGGCCATCACGCATGCTGAGTTCATCATGCGTGAGCATAACCTAGGGTATTCAGACGGTGTGATCTATTCCATGGCGGCCATGAACGGCTGGCTGTATGACCCAGATGACGCGCTTGCCTATGTTCGCTTCGAGGAGCTGTTCGCAGACCTCAAGGCCAAGGCTGACACCGGCTGGTTCGAAGGTCTCTTGAGGGAGCTCTTCTTGGAGAGCAACCACCATGGTCGTGCTCAGGTGATACCAGTTGAGGGGGAGGATGCGCAAGATCCTCGCCTTGCAGATCTCGCGCGCACGCTTGACGCAAGCGGTCTTGCACAGATCGAAGAGGAAATGGAACGCTTGGTGCAGGCGCAGATGGCGCCTGATACGTCTGAGGCGCTTGCAACGCTCCCGCATCTTTCGGTCTCTGACATCAAGGATGCGCCCTTTGAGCCCGGCTTCACGTATTCAGAAGAGGGAGGCGCGCGCATCATCCGCCATGATGTGGAGACGCATGGGATCGTCTATGCAACCAGGTACTACGGGCTTGAATGCATGAGCTATGAGGATCTGCCCTACGCATCTGTTCTGGCCATGCTCCTGGGCAGGCTAGACACTGATGAGCACACAGCTTCTGAGCTTGACACCCTCATCCAAGGAAGCCTTGGGAACCTCTCCTTTGCGCCAGACACCTATGAGCCGCTTGCGGCTACGGGGATCCCAACAGAAGCCGTCTTCGTGGCGTCTGCGTCTGCGCTGGCAGAGAACGCCCCTGCTGCTGCCAAGTTGGCTGATGAGGTCATATCTGGAACGCGCTTCTCAGACAAGGCGAAGGTGCGAGACATCTTGGTGCAGGCCAAGGTGGGGCTTGAGCGCACGTTCGCCATGGCAGGGCATAGCGCTGCAGCCAACCGCGCTCTTTCATATGTATCTCATACGGCGAAGGCGAAGGAGCAGTATGCGGGCATAGACTTCTATCTCTTCTTGCGTGAGCTGACCGAGCATTTCGATGAGCGCTTTGACAGGCTCGTTGAGAAGCTGGAGGAGCTGAGGAGCCTCATATTCTCGGATGACAACTGCATCCTCTCATTCGCTGGCACGGATGCAGACCTTGAGGCTTACAGGCGCGCATCTGCAGGCCTTGGCATGAGCGCGCATGCTAGGGAGAAGAAGCTGCATATCCCTGAGCCTCATGATGCGCATGAGGCGTTCGCGGTCTCATCTGATGTCACATTCACATCGCTTGCTGCAGACAGGAAGCCCTACGGCATGCCCTTCTCAGGTGAGTGGCTGCTGGCTTCCAGGATGCTCACATATGGGTTCCTCTGGAATGAGGTGCGCGTGGTGGGCGGTGCCTACGGCGTGGGCTTCACCAGCAGGAGGGGTGGCCAGACCTATTTCCATTCCTACCGTGACCCCAAGATCGATCCAACGCTTGCAGCCTTCCAGGCAAGCGCTGATTGGCTCTCAGAGCTCGACATCCCAGATGAGGAGTTCGAAGGGTACCAAGTGAGCACGGTTGCGGCCATGGATTCGCCTTTGAAGCCTCGTGACCTGGTCAAGCGCCAGGATTCGATGCACTTCATAGGCTGCACTGAAGAGGACCGGGCGAAGACGCGCCAAGAGCTCTTGGCGGCTACGAAGGATAGCGTTCGCGCGCTGGCTCAGCCCCTACGCAAGCTGGTGTCTGCGAACCACATCTGCTGCGTGGGGGACGCGAAGCTGATAGCTGAGTGCAAGGAGCGCTTCTGTGTCATAGACCTCACTTGATGCTCGAGGTCAGTTCGCTTTGCACTATAATCTCTGAGACCAGCGATGCATCGAGGATGTGGCGTGTCTTTTGGCTGAAGGCTTCTCGCATATAAAGGTTACTCCTGCCGAAGAGGCGGAAGTGGTCATACATGCGGGTGCTCCTTGCTCCTCTTCTGTGGAAGAGGGCCAAGCAGCCAAGGTGCCTGATAAGGCCTCAGAGGATGCGGCTTTCGCGAAGAGCGCTCCGGTCAAGAGTGCTGCTCGGAGCCAGGATGCGTTCAAGGAGACCACCCTTGAGGACATCCAAGGATCCAAGATGTCCAAGATGCAGATAGCCATCATCGTGGTTGCGGTGCTGGCCATCGTGGCATTCATCGTCTGGTACGCGTTCCTTTCGTGAGATGCAGCTATAACGGACTAGAAGCGATGAAGGACAAGAAGATGAGCAAGATAGATCCATCTGCATTCCCTGAGACTGAGGGTGCAGACCTGAACGCGCCGCAGGTAGACGTACCTCAGATAGAGGTCCTGACAGAGCAAGAGGAAGACGCAAGCCCCAAGACCAAGTCTGGGAACCACGCTCGTTCTGGGCAGGCGGCCTACATCCAGCGCTCTGCGCGCATGAGGCGCATCTTGATCGTGGTGATCGTCCTTCTGGTGATCTTGATCGGGCTTGCAGGCTTCTTGGCTTGGCAGCTCTATCAGACCGCACGTGATACAGCCGTGCAGCAAACGCAGATAGCTGAGATGGGCGCTTCCACCAATACAGAGGAAACGACGAAGGACGCCTCTGCCACCACCTCCAAGAAGACCACGGTGCCAGACCTGGTGGCTCTGATCGGCACTACGCAAGAAGAAGCCATCCAGAAGCTGCAGCATGGCGCTAGGGTCTCATCCGCCGTTCCCGTCAACGAAGAGGACAACCCTGTCAAGCAGGAGGTCCGCATAGCTCTCACAGAAGAGCCAGCTGATTCCAAGGGCGGAACGCCCACCATCAGCTTGAGCCTGAATGAGGAGGGGCGCGCCATAAGGGTTGGGTACACCTCAAGCACGTCATCTCTGGGATACGGGTCCTTGAGCTTCTCGGATGCTGTGACGAACGAGTCCATCGTGGAGAAGACGCTGACCGAGGCCGGCCTTACCGTTCCTGTTGGCACGGTAGCGCTCCCGGCTGACAAGATGCAGTACTCAACGTATGCCTCTGATGGCACCACGCTCACCAAGGAGAGCTACACGTTCACGGGCACTGGCACGGCCGCCGGGCAAGAGAGGCCGTGGTCTGCCACGCTCACGTATGACTACTCCATGGCGAACGCAACGGGCAATCTGGTGGATACCATCCGCACCATCAACGTATCAGTAGGGTAGCGCGCGCCGCATCAGATGATATCGGCCTGACATACGGGTATCATGTTCGCAACCTGAAGCGAAAGGAAGATACCCATGGCCTATATCCCCAACATCGTGCTCTACTTCAAGCCCACGTGCCCTTATTGCACGAAGGTGCTAGCGTACATGCAGGAGCAGGACATCGCATGTGACATGAAGGACACGCTAGATCCCGCCAACGCCGATGAGCTGATCCGCATAGGCGGCAAGCGCCAGGTTCCGTGCCTTGTGATAGACGGGCAAGCGATGTATGAGTCAAACGACATCATCCAGTACCTGCATGGCCTTGTGGCAGCAGAGGAGATCGGCTAGACATGGTCATCTTGGACGAGCCCTATGCATCAACGCCGCTCCTTGAGTGGCTGCAAGGCAGCCAACATCCCGTGCTTGCGAACGCATTCGCGAAGCGCAAGGTGGACGAGGGCTGGAAGCTGCGTCTGGTAGACGAGGAAGAGGCAGCCCGCATAGCCTGCTCAGGGGCGCGCATCTACACCTGCACTGAGAATGCGCTGGCGTGGCTTCTGGATCATTCTGATGATGAGCGGCTCACTGGCGCCATCAAGCTGTTCAAGGACAAGGGGCTCATGCGCGAGAAGCTGGCTGATCTGAGCCCAGGCTTCTACTACAAGCGCGTAGGCCGCGAAGAGCTTGCAGCTGTGGATCCGGATGAGCTGCCTTTGCCTGTGGTGCTGAAGCCCAACGTCGGCTTCTGCTCTATGGGCGTGTACGTGGTGGAGTCTGCGGATGCGTGGCGTGAGGCGCTAGATGACATCGCGCAGAATGAGGATGCGTGGCATGAGATGTATCCAGAGAGCGTGGTTGGGTCAGAGGATTACCTGATAGAGGGCTTCTTGACGGGCACTGAATATGCGGTGGACGCCTACTACGATGAGAATGGCGCTGTGTCCATCTTGAACCTCTGGGAGCATGACTTCGCGGGGGATGAGGACACCTCTGACAGGCTCTACTGGTCAAGCAAGCAGCTGATAGATGACAAGCTGCCGAAGTTCAAGCGCTGGCTTGAGGATGTGAACGAGATAGTGGGTGCGCGCAGCTTTTGCGTCCATGTTGAGGCGCGCATGACGGATGCCGGCATCGTGCCCATCGAGTTCAATCCGCTTCGCTTCGCTGGCCTTGGTGGCACGGACATGGCGTACTTCGGCTGCGGCTACAGGACGTATGAGTGCTACCTGGAGGGCCTGCCACTTGACTTGGCAGATGTCTACAAGGCGCATCCTGATGACGTCTATTCCATGTCCCTTCTGGGGGATGCAGGTGAGGGCGCGTTCGAATACGACAGGTTCGCCAGCAATTTCACTGATGTGCTGGAGTTCCACCGCTTCGATGTGCGCAAGGTTGGAAGCTACGGGTTCTTATTTCTCCGCACGCCCGCTGATGACCCCTCAGAGCGAGATTTCGTCTTGCATGCGGATCTTAAGGGATACCTCTCTTAGCTGGCGCGCAGCGCCTGCGTGCGTCACTTCTGCTCGGTCTTGTTGAGGCGCGCCAAGCGTGCGATCCTGCGCTTGGCGTATTCCCATGTCTGCACGCAAGCGGTCACGATGCATATGCCCGCTGCTATCCCTGCTGCTGTGAGCAGCGTGTTCATGCTGTCCGTTGAGAGGGCGGCCCAGTTCGCATTCACGGCGTCTGACATGGAGTAGAAAAGCCCCCTCCCTGGCACCAGCGGGATCACAGAGATGATGAAGAATGCTGTTGACGGGACACGAGAGATGCGCGCCACTACCTCTGCGTATGCGGCAGCTACCGCAGATGCGATGACCGATGGCAAGAAGAGCTGCCCCATGAGCTGCAGCATCACCCAGTACACGGCGAACGTGATCAGGCCGCCTATGGATGCTGGCAGGATGTGGCGCGGGCGCACGTCGAAGAAGAGCGCGAACCCAAGCGCTCCCACGAACGACATGACCAGTTGCATGATGGCTGTGGAATCCATGTCAGCCCCAGATCATGTTCGATAGCGAGATGGCGGCCATGAACCCAAGCGCCAGCGCAACGGCCCAAAGCAGGCTCTCTACGAAGCGCATGATGCCTGAGATGGTGTCTCCGGAGAGCATGTCGCGCGTGGCGTTCGTCATGGCAAGCCCGGGGATCAATAGCATTATGTCGCCGATCATGACCATGTCGGGGGAGATGTTCCCGAATATCTGGGCCACTATCAAGATCCCAAGGCCGCAGAGGAACGAGTTCACGAAATTGAAGATGATGGTGTTGGGAGTCCACGGGCGCGCGTACCTGATGGCAAGGCAGAGCAGCACGGCGAACGCGGCGGACACGGCAGCGTCAAGCGGCGTGCCGCCGAAGAACAGCGCGAACCCGCCAGCAGAGAGCACCCCACCTGCGAAGAGCGCCCAAGCAGGCACGGGGCGCTTCAGGCATTCGCGCACGCGCAGGCGGATCTCATCTGGCTTCATCTGCGTCTCGCTGATCTCATGGCAAAGCTCCACCAGGCGCTCCATCTTGGTGAAGTCAATGCTGCCCTCATTGATGATGCGGCGCGTGAGGGTGTGCTCGTATCCGTCTGGCAGGGTCATCGTTGCGATGATGGCAGTGGTTATCACGAAGACGTTCATCTTGCGGGCGCCGTACGAGCGGCCCATGTTCGCAAGCTCAACCTCTACGAAGTGGACGTCTGCTCCGCAAAGGAGCATAGCCTCGCCCATGTCCACGAGGCAGGGGAAGACCTCTAGCGCAAGCGGAGCCTCTTTCGGGAGCTGCAGCGGCGGCGGCAGGGGGCCAGTCTGCTGCGGAGACTGCTCGGACGCTGGGATGCGCTTCCAGTTGTATAGCTTCGATACCTTCACTTGCTAAGGCTGCCTTCTTGCTCCGTGTTAACTGACTGTTAAAGGATGTGCTCGTAGCTCATATGATGAAGCACTTGAAATATCATTGCACGAGTTTGTCTGGAAACGTTTGGATAACGGCGTATAAGGAGAGTGCCATATGGGCAAGTTCGACGGCAAGACGGTCATCATCACAGGTGCGGGGCAGGCGCTTTTGAAGGACGGGAAGCCGGGCGCCATCGGTTACGGCATCGCCATCGCGTTCGCGAAGGAGGGCGCGAACCTGGTCATCACTGGCCGCAACGTGGAGAAGCTCACGCGCGCGAAGGAGGCGCTCGAGGCTGAATATGGCATCCGCGTGCTGCCAGTGCGCGCCGATGTTGAGAAGAGCGCTGACAACGCCGCTGTGGTGAAGAACGTGGTGGATTCCGCCATCAAGGAGTTCGGGCGCATCGACGTCCTGGTGAACAACGCACAGGCCTCAGCCTCTGGTGTGACGCTGGCTGACCACACCACCGATCAGTTCGATCTGGCCATCTACTCCGGCCTCTATGCCACCTTCTATTACATGCAGGAGTGCTATCCGCACCTCAAGGAGACGAAGGGCTCGGTCATCAACTTCGCATCAGGCGCGGGGCTCTTCGGCAATTACGGTCAGTGCGCATACGCCGCTGCCAAGGAGGGCATCCGTGGCATGAGCCGCGTTGCTGCAACGGAGTGGGGTCCTGACGGCATCAACGTTAACATCATCTGCCCGCTTGCGTGGACGGCAGCTCTTGAGAACTTCCAGGAGCAGTATCCGGATGCGTTCGAGGCTAACGTGCATATGCCTCCGATGGGCCACTATGGTGACGTGGAAGCTGAGATCGGGCGCGTGGTGGTTCAGCTTGCAAGCCCGGACTTCAAGTTCATGAGCGGCGAGACCGTGACCCTCGAAGGCGGCATGGGACAGCGCCCTTAGAGCCTTGTGAGAAGGCGCGTCTTTCGTTTTGTAATCGTTTGGGCAAACCCTGATCTGACCCCTTCGCATTGCGCTATGCTTGAAGTGCAATGTCGGGATAACGGAAAGGCTGAGGGAAGATATGGATATCACCGTCTCTGGGCGCAAGATGCCTGTTTCAGATTCGCTCAAGAGCTATGCAGAGGATAAGATCGGTAAGGCAGTTGAGCAGCTTGAGGTTGGCGCCATCGCATGTGAGATAGTCCTTTACAGGGAGAAGAACAAGTCCATCGCGAATGCTGCCATCTGTGAGGTCACGGTGCTCATGCCAGGCCATGTTGCCCGCGTTGAAGAGAGCGAAGAGGATATGTTCGCGGCCATAGATGTGGCAGCCGCGAAGATCGCCCGCCAGCTGCGCAAGTTCAAGACGCGCGTGCAATCCAAGCGCATCAAGAAGACTGAGCAGTCAGTTGAATTCCAGCGCGAGGATGCTCATCCAGAGTCTGAGCTTGACCTTGATAAGCTGATGGATGAGCTCACCGATGATGAGATCGTCCGCCGCAAGCGCATGAGGTTCTCACCCATGACCGAAGAGGACGCGCTGATCCAGATAGACCTCCTTGGTCATGACTTCTTCGTCTACACGGACAGGGATTCCAACGAGGTCCACGTGCTGTATAGGCGTGAGGACGGCTCCTACGGCCTGCTGATGCCGGAAGAGGATGAATAGGACGCCGAAGCCTTCTTGATGGCGCCTATCGAATAGAGGCTGCCGAACGCTATCACAGCGTCGTCAGCTGAAGCAGATCCAAGGGCCTGCGCTATAGCTTGCGCGGGCCCTTCGCATGCTGTAGCTTGGGCATTCGGCTCCATGTTCGCTATCAGGCGGGAAAGCTCATCTGATGGGAGCGCGCGAGGATTCTCTGGCGCGTAGGCGAAGATGCGCTTCGCCCGCGATAGATGGGGTGCCAAGATCTGAGGCACGTCCTTGTCCGCCAAGCAGCCGATGACGTAGATGGGGCGGGCATCTTCGCCTAGCAGCTCATCTATCGTATCCTTGAGTACTAGGGAGCCTTGAGGGTTGTGAGCCCCGTCAACGATGATCAGCGGCTCTGTTCCAAGCACCTCGAAGCGTCCAGGCCATTCGGCGCATTGGATGCTGTCAGAGATGGCATCCTCTGTGATGGGCCAACCTGTCTGAGCAAGCGTCTGTGCGCATTCTATGGCCACTGCTGCATTCTCTGGTTGATAGGCCCCGAGTAGCTTCGTCTCATAGCGCTTTCCCTGATAGGAGAATCTGCGAACGCGCCCTGATATGTGAGACTCCTCTATGTCAGCTGTGCTCACTTGCACGAGCTTGCACTCAAGCTCATCGCATGTCTTCTCTATCACAGCATTCGCCCTTGGGTCTTGCGGAGCGGATATGACAGGCGCATGCGGCTTGATGATCCCGGCCTTCTCGGCGGCTATCTCCTCTATGGTGTCCCCTAGGATGGATGTATGATCCAGCCCGATGCGCGTGATGGCGCAGGCATCTGGTTGGATGACGTTCGTTGCATCCAGGCGGCCGCCAAGACCTACTTCCATGATGCAGATGTCGCAGTCCTGCCTTTCGAAATGCACGAGAGCCACAGCGCACATGAGCTCGAACTCCGTTGGATGCTCCCCGCATGTGCGCTCCACCTTCGCGGCTGCGTCACGCACCCTGACCGTGCAGTCAAGGAGATCATCTGGGGCAATGTCGGTGCCATCAACCCTGATGCGTTCTTCGAAGCGCTCAATGTAGGGGCTGGTGAACAGCCCGCACTTGAGACCTGCTTTGCGGCATATGGAATCAAGGTATGCGCAAGTGGAGCCCTTGCCGTTCGTTCCTGCTACATGGACGAAGCGCAAGCGTTCCTCAGGCCTCCCTAGCTCATCCAACAGCAGGCGCATGCGATCCAACCCCAAGGACACACGCTGCCACCTAGGCTGATTGATGTATTCAACAGGATCGAACCTCATCCCCCAAGCATACCATCCCGAATTATGACCGTTCTAGTCAATGACAGCTCCCCGTGCTTAATGTCATTGACCTTTTTAGTCATATATTGTTTGAACAGGCAAAACATACTCAATAACGAATATATAAGTGGAATAGTCAATGACATTAAGCACGGGGAACTGTCATTGACCTCAGAGGTCAACATTAGGAGCAGGTAGAATGGGGAGCGTGATCGACGGTGGGGGCGGGTGACGGAAGGATGCGCTGAAGAGAGTGGATCGCGTTCGCCATACGATAGAGCCTGTATATGATGATAGGTCAAAGGTGCTGCTCTTGGGCACGATGCCATCTCCCAAGTCACGCGAGGTGGGCTTCTATTACGGTCATCCGAACAACCGCTTCTGGCCGGTCTTGGCTGCGCTCTTCGATGAGCCTGTTCCTCAAGGCACGGAGGAGCGAAAGAGGCTCGCGCTGGATCACGGCATAGCGCTTTGGGACGTGCTGGCGGAATGCACCATAGAAGGCGCGGCAGACGGGACCATAGCTGACTGCGTGCCGAACGACATCGCCTGGCTTGTTGGCGAAGCGCCCATCCGGGAGATCTTCTGCACGGGTGCCAAGGCGCATGAGCTCTACGTCAGGCACTGCCAGGACGAAACGGGCATGAAAGCTCATCGCTTGCCTTCCACAAGCCCCGCGAACGCTACATTCTCCCTTGAGCGGTTGGTGGCCGAATATCAGGTCATCAAGGATGCGCTTGTGAAATAATGGAAGCCTTCTCTTGATCCATCCTTAGGAGGCAGAACATGGAATGCGCTGGCATAGTCCTCGCGGCCGGAGCCGGAACCCGGATGAAGTCCAAGAAGCCGAAGGTGCTCCATGAGATACTAGGTCGTCCGCTGGTCATGTGGCCGGTAGCTGCTCTTGAAGAGGCAGGGATAGATGACATCACAGTGGTGGTGGGACCAGAGGACACGCAAGTGAGCAATGCTGTCTCAGAGGTTGCGAACACCGCTATCCAGCAGGAGAAGCTGGGAACGGGCGATGCTGTCAAGGCGGCCATGGCCACAGATGCTCTGGCAAGCTTCCAAGGGAGCGTGGTCTTGGCCTACGGGGATTGCCCGCTGCTCACCTCAGACACCATCCGCCGTCTGGTTGACACCCGTGAATCTGAGGGTGCCGCCTGCGTCGTCCTCACCTTCCGCGTGGAGGACCCGTTCGGCTACGGGCGCATCATCCGTGAGGATACGTTCGATGGGGGAGCCTGCGAAGGCCAGGTGGTGGCAATCGTAGAGCAGAAGGATGCGAACGACGAAGAGGCCAGCGTCACGGAATGCAACTCGGGCTTCTACTGCTTCGACGCAGAGCTGCTCCGTGAATGCCTTGCGAAGATCACGAATGACAACGCCCAGGGCGAGTACTACATCACAGACGCCGTTGCCCTCCTTCGTCAGGTGGGGAAGAAGGTCATGGCGCTTGAGACCGATGACGCTGTTGAGTGCTTCGGCGTGAATTCCAGGGTGCAGCTTGCTGAGGCTACGCGCGCCATGCAGAGCCGCATCAACCGCAAGCACATGGAAGCCGGCGTCACCATGCTGGCGCCGGAGCTGGTGTGGATAGGCCCTGACGTCTCTATCGAAAGGGATGTCACGCTCCTTCAGAACGTGACGCTGCTTGGGAACACTTCCATCGGCGAGGATTCTGTCATAGGTCCTGACACCAGGCTCACTGACACGCAGGTGGGGCGCGGCTGCACGGTGGATGAGACGGTGGCTTTTGAAGCAGTGCTGGACGAGGGCGCAACGGCAGGCCCCAGGGCTTACCTTCGCCCAGGTGCGCATCTGTGCGCTGGCGCCAAGGCGGGCACTCACGTTGAGATCAAGAAGTCCACCGTTGGCGCAGGCTCCAAGGTCCCGCATCTGTCATACATAGGGGATGCTCAGATAGGGGAGGGCGTGAACATCGGCGCTGGTTCCATCACCTGCAACTACGACGGCAAGAACAAGCACGCTACCACCATAGGGGACGGCACCTTCATAGGGTCTGACACCATGATGGTGGCACCTGTGAGCATCGGGCGGGACGCTGTGGTGGGGGCTGGTTCGGTCATCACGAAGGATGTTCCGGATGAGGCGCTTGCCGTTGCGCGCGCAAGGGAGCGCATGATAGACGGGTGGGCGCCGCGTCACCGGAAATAGACCAAGAATCTGGACGCAGTTCGGCTTCGCCCAACATACAATACGGTTAGCAACGAACAGAAGCCCGAAACGCAGCCTAAACGCGCTCTCTAGTCAACTTTGGGGGATCAACCTATGACCGAGATGCAGAAATCACTGGCCCTCTTCTCCGGCACCATCAATCCGGAGCTTGCTGAGAAGATAGCCGATCAGCTAGGCGTGGATCTGGGCAATGTCACGCTAGAGAAGTTCGCGAACGGTGAGATCTATGCTCGCTACATGGAGAGCTTGCGCGGGGCTGACGTCTTCTTGATCCAGTCTGTGGCTGGCAACGGGGAGGCTGACGTGAACGATGCCCTGATGGAGCTCCTCATCATGGCTGATGCCGCGAAGCGCGCTTCTGCCCGCACCATCACAGCCGTCATCACGCATTACGGCTATGCTCGCCAAGACCGCAAGGCGGCCGCGCGTGAGCCCATCACGGCCAAGCTGGTGGCCAACCTCATAACGGTATCCGGCATCACGCGCGTGATGTCCATCGATCTGCACCAGGGGCAGATCCAGGGCTTCTTCGACATGCCAGTGGACCACCTGACGGCGCTCTCCATCTTGGCTGACTACTTCAAGGCGAAGGGGTTCCCGAAGGACAAGGTCTGCATCGTCTCTCCTGATGTGGGACGCGCGAAGGCGGCCAAGAAGCTCTCTGACATGATGCAGGCTGACCTCGCCATCATGCACAAGGGACGCCCGGGGCACAACAAGGCTGAGATCACGGCTCTCATCGGTGATGTTGATGGCAAGATCTGCATCATCAACGATGACATGATAGATACTGGCGGCACCATAGCTGCGGCTGCTGCAACATTGAAGGCGAAGGGCGCCGAAGAGGTCTACATCTGCTGCACCCATCCTGTCTTCTCAGGTCCCGCTTATGAGCGTCTGGCTGAGGCACCCGTTGAGGAAGTGGTGGTATGTGACACCATCCCGGTGCCTGAGGAGAAGCGCGGAGACAAGATCAAGGTGGTGAGCGTGGCGCCCCTGTTCGCACGCGCCATAGCCAACGTGTATAACAACGGGTCTGTCAGCTCGCTCTTCGATCCTGATTTCGCGCTGTAGGCAACCTAGCCTTACCTGTATCCTGCACGCGCCTTTTGCTGGCTCTGCCTTGCATTGCCTTTAGGGACTTCATATGCCTCATGCGCTAGATCTTGAGGCGAAAAGAGAGAGAGGAAGATCTGAGAAAAGGTGGTGCGCCATGAGGGATTCGAACCCCCGACGGTCTGATTCGTAGTCAGCTCCTCTATCCAGCTGAGGTAATGGCGCACTTCAAAATCAGCGTTGACCATTCTGACAAAGCCTCATCCGAATGTCAATGAGAATTTTTGGCAGCTGGGATCTGCGCTTCCAGGGCATCCCGACGATGCCGTCATCGGTTAGAATGCTCTCTTCATCTATAGACTTAGGAGCCTTCGCCATGCCTCAAGAGATAGCCCAAGACCTCATACGCACAGATGATGGCACCTTGAAGGTGGGAACCGCTGAGACGGTGGCCATCAGCGAATCTGAGGTTGAGAGCATCGACCTCTACAACACGTTCTCAAGCGTCAATACTGTAGACCCACAGCTCTATGCTGACCATGACGTCAAGCGGGGACTCAGGAACGCTGATGGGTCTGGCGTGCTTGCGGGCATCACCAATATATCGAACGTCCATGGCTACAAGATGGAAGACGGGATCAAGGTCCCTGATGAGGGAAGCTTGACCCTTCGCGGGTATGACCTGTATGACCTGCTGGGCAGCCCGGATGATGACAGGCGCTTCAGGTTCGAAGAGGTTGCCTACCTGCTGCTCATGGGAGACCTTCCAACCCAAGATGAGCTGGACAAGTTCATATCCGTCATAGACTCCAAGCGCGAGCTGCCTGACGGCTTCACTGCATCCATGCTCATGAAGGATGCAGCGCCCTCCATCATGAACGTGCTGTCAAGGAGCGTGCTGCAGCTCTACGCATATGATGATCACGCAGAGGAGCGCACGCCCAAGCATGAGATCCACACGGCGCTCTCGCTTCTGAGCCGCCTTCCAAGGGTCATGGTGCTCTCCTATTACAGCAAGCGGGCGCGCTTCTTCCATGAATCCATGATCATGCACCGCTTCCGCGACGGCGAATCCACGGCAGAGACCATCCTGTCAATGCTTCGCCCTGATAGGGAATACACGCCCGATGAGGCCATCATGCTGGATGTCATGCTCTGTCTGCACGCTGAGCATGGTGGCGGCAACAACTCAACATTCACCACTCGCGTGCTGAGCTCATCTGACACCGATCCGTATTCCGCTTACTCTGCAGCCATCGGAGCACTCAAGGGATACCGCCATGGCGGCGCCAACTTGAAGGTTCGCGCCATGCAAGAGGATCTCAAGGCCAGCGTTCCGAAGGAGAAGTGGGCAGATGAGGGGGCGGTGGCTGACTACCTTCGCCGAGTGGTTCGCAAGGAGGCGTATGACAGGACAGGCCTCGTCTATGGCATGGGGCATGCAGTGTACACGCTCTCAGACCCGCGCGCTGTCATATGCAGGTCATTCGCGAAGAGGCTGGCGGATGGCACTGAATACATGCAGGAGTATGAGCTCTTGGAGACCATCGACCGCATAGCTCCTGAGATCGTGGCGGATGAGCGCGGGGTGACGAAGACGCTCTGCGCGAACGTGGACATGTACTCAGGCTTCGTGTATTCCATGATGGGCATCCCGGAGGACCTGTACACGCCGCTCTTCGCGTGTGCGCGCATGGCGGGTTGGGCTGCGCATCGCTTCGAGGAGATCGTGACCGGAAAGCGCATCATCCGCCCAGCTTACAAGAACACCAAGACAGGCGTTCGCGAGCATGTGCCCATGGATCAGCGTTGATGAGCTTGCAGAAGGTGGACGCAGAACTGTAAGATTGCCTTCAATAGGGGTGAGGCAAGGAGGTTCGCACGTGACAGAGAACAAGCCAAAGCGCCCGCAAGCGAAGAGCTTGCGCATCCTTGATGCATCTGTCCTGGATGGATTCGCTGAGAAGGATATCCAGTGCCGCTCATGCAGCGGATATGGCAATTGCGGATTCAAGAGCAACTACCTGAAGCCTGAGGGCGGCATCGCCAGCATCTGCATGCGCTTGAGGAAGCAGCTTCAGTGCGAGCGAGACGGCGTTGAATTCAACATAGATGATCTGATGTAGCTACCGGAGAGAAGTGGCGGAGGAAGTAGGATTCGAACCCACGGTACCTTGCGGCACAACAGTTTTCAAGACTGCCGCCTTCAACCACTCGGCCATTCCTCCGCAAATCGAACTTGGTCAGGATATCACAAATGATGAACAGGACGCGCATTTGATGGAACCTCATCTCCCGCCAGACGATGCAGCCATGATGCGGCTTGCGTTGGAGGAGGCTTTGCGCGCAGGAGACGCGGGTGAGGTTCCCATCGGCGCTGTAGTGGTGCACCAGCCCTATGACAGGGCAACAAGGAGATTCACCGGTAAGCCTCAGGTGATAGCGCGGGCGCACAATCAGCGCGAGATGCTGAAGGACCCATCCGCTCATGCGGAGTTCACGGCCATGCTCATGGCATCCAAGGAACTGGACCGGTGGAGGCTCACGGACTGCACCGTGTATGTGACGCTTGAGCCATGCATCATGTGCGCGGGTCTCATGCAGCAATCGCGCATCTCCCGCTGCGTCTTCGGCGCGCATGATCCCAAGGGTGGCGCCCTGTCCAGCTTGTACAACGTTGCTGATGACGCTAGGCTGAACCATTCATTCTCGGTGACGCCGGGCGTCCTTGAGGAGGAGTGCGCAAATGTCCTCAAGGATTTCTTCAAGAGGAGGAGAGGATGAGCGAAGGCAAGCCAGCTAGCGAATGCCAACCCTCTGACATCATGGCCGAGGCCGCACGCGCGCAGCTCACAGGTGAGGACATGGTGGGGCCAAGCGCCATCAAGGCCGTAGCGCCTGCGAAGGTGAACCTCTTCCTGGACGTTGGGCCCGAAAGGCCCGATGGCTTGCATGACGTGCTCACTGTCATGCATGCGCTCACATTGCATGATGTCATCCATCTGAGCGCTGCAGACCACACGCCAGATGAGGCCCATGAGCTGGATCCCGTTCGCGAGGCGTGGGTGGGGGACGCATCCAACATCTACGTTCATGTGAGCATGATGGACAAGGGTGCTGCCTTGGACGAGGCTCCCCTCTGTGCTGATAACCTGGCTTGCAAGGCCGTGGATGCGCTTGCAAGGGCCGCAGGAAGGCAGGAGCCTGCAGAGGTCCGCATCCATATAGAGAAGTCCATCCCCTCGCAAGCGGGCCTTGGGGGCGGCTCCTCTGATGCAGCTTCCGTGCTTGCTTGCTTGGCATCTCATTGGGGAGTGGATGACCCGGACGTGCTCGCGCGCGCTGCTGCATCCATAGGCGCTGATGTTGCGTTCTTCCTCCAAGGGGGGGCTGCTCTGATGCAAGGAGCGGGGGAGGGCTTCGAAAGGTCTCTGGAGCCCATGACCTCACCACTCGTGCTGGTGAAGCCGCCCTTCGGCGTTTCCACCAAGCGCGCATATGAGGCATATGATGCGTGTGGCGCGCCAGCCCCTTGCGCCCTTCGCCAAGAAGCCCAAGGAGCCACGCGCGCATGCGATGTTCCGCTTTTCAACAGTCTGACAAAGCCTGTTGCAAGCATCTGCCCTAAGCTAGGAGACGTGCAACAATGGCTAGGTCTGCAAGACGGCGTGGATGAGAAGCGGGTCCTCATGAGCGGAAGCGGCTCTGCTCTCTTCGCTATGACTGACTCCTTTGCTGATGCGTCCAAGATCGCATCGGCTGCCAAGCGCGAAGGGCTTTGGGCACGAGCCACGTCGTTCTCCAGGCTTCGCGCACAAGCGCTCTGACGGATCCACGGCAAGGAAGGGGCTGAAGGCATGCTGAATATGGTTGCAAGGCTATCTCGGTCCCTTCCGCTCCTGATCGCCCTTGCCCTGCTTGCCGTCATCATCTACTTCATCGTCTCTTGGCGCTCAACGCCCACGCGCGCCAAAGATGTGCTGATCCGCGTGTTCATGTGGCTCACCTCCATCATCTCAGGTGTCTTCATCCTGTTCAGCCTGTATGCGCTCTTGGATTCGAACACGCCCGCGTTCGAGCTTGCTGCTAGCTTCGCCGCTGTTGGGCTCATAGGGCTTGCAGTCACGCTCATATGCCGGTGGCGCTTTCGCAAGAACCATCCTCACTACAAGCATCGCCCCAACGCCAAGGCATCCACGCAAGGCTCTTCTCCTGTGAAGGCGAAGGGCACCTTCTGGTGGATCTATGACATCGTGGGAAGATTCCGCCCGAAGGGATAGCAACTTGAGCTCTTGCGCGGGCTTCGTAGCGTTATCATTTGCGTATGACGGAAACGGAGCCTAAACACAGCAGTCACGCGCAAGAGGCGCATGCGCGCAAGCCCAAGAAGAAGGGAGTGCGCTACATCCCTGCATTGGATGGCCTTCGCGCCATAGCCGTGCTTGCCGTCATCGCGTACCACATCGGGATCCCCGGCTGCGCTGGCGGCCTCATGGGCGTCACGGTCTTCTTCGTGATATCCGGCTACATCGTCACGAAGATCTTGTTGGTGGAGTTCGCCAGGACCTCCAAGATCAGCTTCAAGGACTTCTACATACGGCGCATCCGGCGCCTTGTGCCTGCCATCATATTGGTGATCGTGGCAACAGGGGCGCTCTGCACGCTGTTCAACCATGTGCTGCTGACGAAGATGCGCCCGGAGGTTCTACCGTCGCTCTTCTTCGTGAACAACTGGTGGCAGATCCTGAACGATGCGTCCTACTTCGAGAACCTGGGGCTTCCGTCTCCGCTGACGCACTTCTGGTCACTGGCCATAGAAGAGCAGTTCTATCTGGTGCTCCCCATGACGCTCTTCTTGGTGCTGCGCTTCGGCGGCCGCCTGTCCCAGCGTCGGAACCTGGCCTGCTTCATGCTGATCCTGGCCGCGGCATCCGCTTTGGAGATGGGGCTTCTGTATGACCCCAGCACTGACCCAACGCGCGTCTACTACGGCACTGATACTAGGGCGTTCTCGCTATTCATCGGAGCCTTCGTTGCGGTGGTCAGCACAGGCAACAAGAAGCGCCTTGCGAAGGGCATACGGCGCGCGTTCGCCATCATCGGGCTTGTGGGCGTGCTCATCTGCCTGTCCATCATGGGCGGCGAAGAGGCCTTCACCTACCGCGGTGGCATGGTGGCTTGCTCTGTGCTGACAGCCATGCTGATCTACGGAACGCTCTGGGAGGACACGGGCGCCATCGCTCGCGTGCTGGGGACCGCGCCGTTCCTCTGGGTGGGCAAGCGCTCATACGGCATCTACCTTTGGCACTATCCGCTGGTGCTGCTCTTCACCAATATGAACGGCAACGAGGGCATGGAGCTCATCGGCATGGCGGCTGCGGTCATATGCACCTTCGCATGCGCTGAGCTCTCCTTCCGCTTCGTGGAGAATCCCATCCGCTATGGCATCTCGCTCTCAAAGGAGAAGGCGGCGAAGGCATCTGCCGCACCCAAGCACTCAGGGAGCCCTGTTACATCAGGTCCCATCCAAAGCGATATCGTAGAGGGCCTCTTGAGCGTACCTGATGAGAAGAGCATCGCCGGAGACCTATCCGAGGGCGAAGGCTATGACATGGACGAGGCTCAAGGGGATGGTTCGGGAGACGCTGAGAAGCAGGCGTCGCGCGCCAAGAGGCGCCCGCAGCTTCTGAGCATCCCCACATACATCGTGATCGCTTGCCTTGCGGCAGTGGCGCTCTTCGGGTTCGCATTCGTGGATGATGAGTCTGCCTTGAGCGATGACGGAGCTGCCATCCTCCTTCGCGGCTCCATGCCAGGTGAGCCTTACAACCAAGAGGTCCAGCTTGCCACGGGAGATGATGAGATCCCCGTGATATCGCTGGATGAGGAAGAAGATGACGGTGAGGAGAAGCCCGTATACGACATCTTGATGATCGGGGACTCCGTGTCGCTTCGCGCAGTGCCGTACTTCGAGGAGCGCTTCCCATATGGGCACATAGACTCTGAGAAGAACAGGCGCATCGACCAAGGCATCGAGGTCTACAAGGAGTATGCCGAGGACGGTCAAGTGGGAGACATCGTGATCTTCTCGCTTGGCACGAACGGGCATCTGACAGAGGAGTCATTGAGGGAGGCCGTTGAGACCGTAGGATCGGACAAGCAGATCTACTTCATCACGGTGCGGAGCGCCGATTCAGACCTTGCGAACGAGAACAACACGGCCATCAATCAGATAGTCTCTGAATACTCCAATGTGCATCTCATAGATTGGAACTCATTGTCAGCCAGCCATGGGGATTACTTCGATGGGGACGGTACGCATCTGACAGATTCGGCAGCGAAGACATATATCCAGTTCATCGCTGATGTCTTGCAGTATCCAACGGCGGAGCAGCAGCAAGCCGAGAGGTCCGAACAGGACTGATATTCGCGAACGGAATAGCATCCTCTCTTCGCATATTCTGATTGACACTGCGAACTTGCGTCAGGTATGATGCTGTACTGCTTTCAGCATTCGGAGGAGTGACCGAGAGGCCGAAGGTGCTCGCCTGCTAAGTGAGTATGCCCCAAAAGGGCATCTAGGGTTCGAATCCCTACTCCTCCGCCACAAGGGCCGGATATCACATGAGGATATCCGGCCCTTGTGGCATGCTGGGTGTCAAGGCTCTCGATGAGAGCCAGCGGCATGCGCTTGGTGTTGAGGAGGAGACACGCCTAGAGCGGCACACAGACTGGCTTCGGTGTTGATGGCGGGGATGCTGGCTTGCATCCTCTGCTTGGCACTTCACACACCGGCTCTTGCCATGGATGACATGGTGACCTGCAAGGAGACCGCGCAGGTGCAGACCGATGGCTCCCTTCACATATCCCAGAACAGGACCTATGTGATGAGCCAAGAGTCCACCACCCTCGTATGGCAGCTTGGAGGTGTGGAAGAGGACACCAAGATAGAAGTGGGCTCCATTCGCATGGCTCATTCAACGCTGCAAGGTGGGATAGAAGGAGATTGGACCACCTTCCAAGAGGTCCCCTTCGCCTCTGAGATGCGCGGGTCTGATGCGGCGTCCATGATGAGCGCTCAGCAGGGAGCCTCGCCGCAAGATGGGCTCACCCTGCCAGAGGGAGCCTCGTTCGCAGTGGACGCGCACAGAAGCGCTATCTATCTGTTCTTCCCAGCAACATCGGGCAGGGTCACGTTCGATGCTGACATCACGCTCACCAACATGGTGCGCGCATTCGATGATGTGGCTGAGCTCTATTGGGACTACCTGCCTGTCTCTGAGATCCCCGCAACGGGCAGCGTGAATGCCACCATCCAGCTTCCGATGCCCGAGGGCATGGAAGCAGTTGCCGGGCAGAACGTGTTCGCGTGGGGGCACGGAGCGCAGGGCGCTGTGAGCATCAAAGAGGACGGCACCATCTCCTTCAAGATGCCTGAGGTGCGTGCGGGACAATATGGGCAAGCGCATGTGCTCTTCCCAACGGCATGGCTTTCGAACCTGAGCGTTGATGCGAGGCTTGCGCATAGCGGCACGCGCGGAGACGCGGCGAAGAGCGAAGAGGCTGCCTGGACTGACACATGGTCAGCGTGGCTTGCGAACTCCTACGCGCTGGATATGGCATTCATCATAGTGGGCCTGTTGGCTTTGGGCTCTGCGCTCATCCTGTATCTGGCATTCGGGCGTGAGGGCTCTCGCAATGTGAGCAAGGATGATGCGCCCGCAAGCGAAGGCGGCATGGAAGAGACTGCGGGCTTGCCGGAGCCTGCGGTCATGGGACGCTTGCTCAGATGGGGCCACACCTCAGAGATGGACCTCGTGGCAACGCTCACTGCTCTCATGGCCAAGAAGGCCATCCTCGCAGATCCAAGCGTCAGTGGCCAGCCCATGGGGAAGGGATATGGCAACATCCGCTTCAAGGGTGCTGCGAAGGCGAAGAGCCTGATCGAGACGCCAGCCGAGCAGGCGCTGTTCGCTCTCTTGTTCGACGATTGGGGAGATGGCTACATGAGCGTCTCTCTGTCAGACATCCGTGAGAAGGCAGGCAAGGACAAAGCGGCATTCCGTCATCAGATAGCGGAATGGTCTGATGTGCTGACAGAAGAGGTGAGGAGCCAAGATCTCTTCGATGCACGCAGCATCAAAGCGCAAAGAGCCGTCCTCATCGGCGCATGCATCCTCTTCGCAGGTGTCCTCCTCTTCGGCGTCATGGGAGGCTCCTTCGTTCGCGGTACAGCGCTTGCGCTTGCAGCCATAGGGTGCGCGCTCATAGGCAATTACATGAAGAAGCGCACGCAAAAGGGCGTAGCCATGAGCCTGAGCGCGTCTGTTGCCGCGGGAGAGATCTCAAGCTATGAGAGCCTTGATGGCATGCCTGATGGTCTTGTGCCCTATGCCGTTGAGCTCTACCCAGACGGCGTGCTGCCCAATGCGCAAGTGGCACCCATCACAGAGGATGCCGCGCGCTCTTCCAGCATGGCTGAGGCGTGGCTCTCTCCCAGGCTTGGCAGGGGAGGGAAGGCCTACCCATCTTTGGCGCGCAGGCTCTCAAGATGCCTTGAGGAGTGGGGCTAGGTCATGAGGCCAGGGTTCCAGCTTCCCCAAGCTGCATACAAGCTGATGATCGTGGTGGCCACCATCATCTGGGGCGTCTCCTTCGTCGTCATGAAGGATGCCGTGGGCGTGATGGAGCCTTCATGGCTGATAGGCATCCGCTTCCTCTTCACTGCGGCCATCTTGAGCGCGGTCTTCTGGAAGCGCTTGGTCAAGAGCTTCGGGCCGGACCTGATCATCGGCGGCGCCATTCTGGGAGCGCTCTTGTTCTTGGCCTACTGGACGCAAACGGTCGGGCTCAAATACACCACACCTGGCAAGAACGCCTTTCTGACCGCGGTCTATTGCGTGATCGTCCCATTCATGTTCTGGGGCGTAGCCAAGCGCCGCCCCACCATCTACAACGTATGCGCAGCGGTGCTCTGCATCATCGGAGTAGGGTTCGTATCCCTATCCGGGGAGGACTTGACCCTTGGGTTCGGCGATGGGATGACCCTTGTGTGCAGCGTGATGTTCGCCGCTCACATAGTTGCCACCGCAGTGGTTGCGAAGAGGTCTGACATCATGGCGCTCACGGTGATCCAGTTCATCGTGTCTGGCTTCCTTGGTTGCTTGGTCGGTGCGCTGACAGAGCCGCTACCAGACCTCACGGCCATCACTCCTGACTTCCTGTTCAATATGGCGTACCTGGTCATCTTGGCGTCGTGCGTTGCCATGGGCTTCCAGAATGCGGCAGTGGCTAAGGTGCCGCCATCGCAAGCGGCGGTGCTGCTATCATTGGAATCCGTATTCGGGGTGCTTGCGAGCATCCTGCTCTATGGTGAGCAGATGACGTTCGCGCTGATCTTGGGATTCGCTCTCATCCTAGGTGCTGTCATCTTGAGCGAGGCCTTCCCGCTGAAGAAGCCGCCGGATGATGTGGATGATGCCATCGCTGAGGATGCGATAGCCATAGATTGATGAGGAGATGAAGCGTGATGGGCGAGCGTGCACTGACCGAGCATGACAACATCGTCTTGATAGGCATGCCAGGCTCTGGCAAGTCCACTGTTGGCGTAGTGCTGGCGAAGATGCTGAACTATGAGTTCGTTGATGTTGACCTTGTCATCCAGCAGAAGTGCGACAAGACCCTGCAGCGCCTCATAGATGCGCTTGGCCCTCAAGGCTTCATAGACGTTGAGAACGAGGTGCTGAAGAGCCTGGATTTCAAGCACACCGTGATATCAACTGGCGGCAGCGCCGTCTATTCGCCTGAGGCTATCGGGCACCTGTCCGAGGAAGGCGTGATCGTCTATCTCAAGATCGCTCTACCTGAGCTTGAAGAGCGCCTCTCTGACTTCTCTGAGCGCGGCGTGGTCATGCGCAAGGAAGGCGCCATGAGCTTGGAGGCCCTCTATGATGAGCGCGTGCCCCTGTATGAGCAGCATGCAGATGTCACCGTTGACATCAATGGGCTTTCCATCACAGAGGCGGCGAATGCGGTTCGCGCAGCCTTAGGCCTCTCCTAGGAAGCGGCTGGCATTGAGCTTGAGCATCTGCTCAAGCTCATCATCTGTGAAGCCTGCTTGCATGAAGCGGTCCAGCTCAGAGACGGGATCCCACATGGGGAAGTCAGACCCGAACATGACGCGGTGTGTACCATAGGCTCTGCATAGCTCACGCGTGCGCCGAAGCCCGAGGAATTCCATCGCGCTTGATGCGTCAACGAAGCAGTTCGCATCCTGCAAGATCTCAAGCCCTAGGTCGAAGATGGACCAGCCGCCGAAATGCGCTGCATCCACTGTCAGGTCCGGGAAGTCATCCAAGATGCGCTTCATCCTCTGCGGATGCGAGAAGCCGTAACGGTAGTCCCCGACGTGCATGATGATGGGGAGTCCCTTCGCCTGAGCTATCTCATATATGGGGTAGAGGCGCGGATCGTCCATGTTCACCTTCTGCGTATCAGGATGCAGCTTGATGCCGCGAAGCCCAAGCCCGCATGCGCGCTCTATCTCCGCTTCCATGTCCTGGGTGTCCTGATGCAGCGTCATGAACCCCACGAACTCAGGGTGCGCTTCGCATTCGCCAGCGATGAAGTCATTTATGTTCTGGACCTGATCTGCGCGCGTTGCCACTGAATGGACGATGTGGCGCTTTATGGGAGAGCCTTCGCAGGCTTCGATCAGGCTATCTGCCGTGCCTGTCTTCGTGCGCATCTCTATCTGATAGAAGCTGCCCACGCCCTCAACGGCACGCGAGGCGATCTTCTCAGGGTATATATGGCAATGGCAGTCAGTGACCAACATTCAACGCCTTTCCTCTCTTGCATCTCAAAGCGCACCGCTTAGATATACTCGTTCAACATAGGCATGTCACAAGGAGGCATCATGCTCTACAAGAACATCATGGTAGCTTATGACGGCAGCGAACCTTCCACAGAAGCCTTGGTAGTGGCGAAGGATATGATCGGAGAGGACGCGGATGCAACCATGCATATCGTCTCCATCATCCCGATAGGGGCAGCCGGCATAGGGCTTGAATCTCCCATACAGCCCGTATCAGGCATGTCCCAAGTCTACACTGACATGGATACGTTCAACACCCTCTTGGATAAGGCTAAGGCGGACACCATCAGCAGCATCCATGACGCTGTTGACGACATGCTAGATGGCGTCAAGTGCAAGGTTGAGGCGGTGGCCTATGCGGCTGCCAAGCCGTCATACGGAATCGTGGAGTACGCATCTGAGAAGAGCGTGGACATGATCGTCATGGGAAGGCGGGGCTTAGGCGCGCTTCGGGCCATGCTCGGAAGCGTGAGCTATGCAGTGCTCCATGAGTGCGATATCCCAGTGGTGACCGTTAAGTAGATGCGTGCTTGCATTTTGTCTCTCTAGGTGTATCATAGGATGTCGCTTGAGGCGAATGTGACTTGAGCGCTCATATTGCGGGGTGGAGCAGTCTGGTAGCTCGCCGGGCTCATAACCCGGAGGCCGTAGGTTCAAATCCTGCCCCCGCGACCAACTATGATGCAGGGTCGGTGTTGATGCAGCACCGGCCCTGTTGCTTTATCGGGGATTTGAACCACAGAGAAGCGTTAGAGCACGTATTCGTACATGACCAAGTCAAGAGGGCCGTACTCTTCATAGAAGATGGAATACGTTCCTCTGTTGGAGAATCCGCACTTCTCATACAGCCCCTGGCCGCGCTTGTTGTAGGTGAGGGTGTCCAGGCGAAGCGAACGCAAGCCATCCTCACGTGACGCGTTGATTAGGTGCTCCATCAGCTGCGTTGCGTACCCCTGCCCATGAGCCCTTGCGGACGTATAGACCGAATGCACGATCCCTACCTCATCAACAGGCGTATCGATCTGCCAAGACACCAGCTCATAGCCGTCAGCTTGCTCATGGTTCACCACAGCGCCGCTGACGATCCGGCCGTCATCATCTACCCCGATGAAGCATCCTCCATCCTCAACGGCCTCGCGTATGGATGCATCGGTTGGATGCACATCGCGTTGCCACATGATGTCGAAGTCAGTGCCAGCCATCTCATCTATCGCATCGTGATAGAAGGTGAGGACCTGATCTGTGTCGGCTGCGGTAGCTTTGCGGAATACGGGCATCTTCGCGCTCCCCATTCGTCGTCAGCCATCTTGAGGCTGAAGCCCTTGCAAGTTCCCGAATGATAGCATGGGCAACATGGTGGGAAGCGAACGCCAGACATGATGCGTCTGTTGTGCGGATCGGCGCTCATGAGATGGAAAGGTGATGCATATGCATGAAGATAGATTGCTGGACCTGTTCGAGCGCATGGTCAAGATAGAGAGCCCCTCGTGGCATGAAGCTGATATGGCGCGCTTCTGCGCAGATGAGCTTGAAGCTCTGGGATTCGATGTGGAGTTCGATGACTCGGCTGCTGTCACGGGCTCAGACACGGGGAACCTGCTTGCATGTCGCCCGGGAAGCACGAGCGGGGCAGTTGCGTTCTCCGCCCATATGGACACCGTCAAGCCATGTGAGGGCATAAGCGTGACACGCATCGAAGACGAGCGCGGTGACATCCTCTGCTCAGAAGGCGCCACCATCCTCTCAGCTGATGACAAGGCTGGCATCGCCGCCATATTCGAAGGCATCCGATCTGCCATAGAGCAGGGCTCGGACCTGCCTGACATCTACGTCATCCTGACCACTTGCGAAGAACAGAGCCTGCTCGGGTCATCTTCTTTCGGGCTAGCGGATAAGGTGGCTGGCATGGACTGCTTCGTCTTGGATGCAGACGGCGCTCCCGGCTCTGTCATATGCCAGGCGCCGTGTCATCACACCATGGACGTCCGCATCCATGGAAAGGCTGCGCATGCTGGCGTGGAGCCTGAGGTTGGCGTATCTGCCATAGAGGTTGCAGCGGATGCCATCTCTGGCATGCAGCTAGGGCGGCTTGATGACGCCACCACCGCGAACGTTGGCGTGATAGAGGGTGGCGTTGCAACCAACATAGTGGCCGAGTCGTGCGCGTTCCAAGCCGAGTGCCGCTCCGTCTTCCCTGATAGAGCCGAAGCGCAGAAGGAGCAGATGACGCAGGCGGTGCTCGCGGCATGCGAGCGTGCGGGTGCCACGGCGGATATCGAATGGAAGATGGACTACCCTGAGGTGGATTGCCCAGAGGAGAGTCCGCTCATCGTGAGAGCAAGGCGCGCAATAGAGGCATGCGGCCTTGGGTTCTCAGCTGTGAGGACAGGCGGCGGAGCAGATGCGAACTGCTTGCGCGGCATGGGAGTGAACGCCATCACGCTTGGCACTGGCATGACGAACTTCCATTCCACGGATGAATACATCAAGGTGCAAGACCTCATGGATGATGCGCGTTTGGTACAAGCCCTGATATCTGAATACGCAAGCTGAGATTGCCGAAGTTGCCATCTTGTGCACGATATCCGAAGGATGAAGGGCGTGCATGTCAGCAGAGGCTAGACTCAGGGCATTCGATCTAGCGAAAGAGGCATGCATGGATGAGAGCAGCAAGCAACAGCCACCAAGGCGCGTGGCTATCATCACAGGGGCGTCATCGGGGCTTGGGCGCGAGTTCGCGCGGCAGATAGACCAGATGCATGAGGTTGATGAGATCTGGCTGGTGGCACGCAGTGAGAGAGAGCTGCAGCAGGTGGCGAACGGGCTCAGCACGCCAGCCATCCCCGTTCCAGCGGATCTGACCGATGAGGCCGATATCGCTGCCATCAAGGCCTGCTTGGAAGATGCAGGATTGGAAGTGCGCTACCTGGTGAATGCAGCGGGCTTTGGGAAGTTCGGAGATTGGAAGACCATCTCAGACGAGGCCACGGATTCGATGATAGACCTCAATTGCCGTGCTCTGGTGGACATGACGCGCGCGGCGCTTCCCTATATGGGGCCAGGTTCGCGCATCATCCAGGTTGCGTCTGCGGCCGGCTTCGTTCCGCTACCGCACATGAACGTATACGCGGCAACGAAGGCGTTCGTGCTTCGCTACACGCGCGCACTGCGCTTCGAGCTGCGCGGCACCGGCATCACAGCCACCGCGCTCTGTCCTACATGGGTGAAGACGAACTTCGAGGAGGTGGCCAGGAAGTCCAAGGGCGGACAAGATGTGGGTCACCTCATCGGCGCGCAAGATGCCTCAACGGTGGTGTCACGCGCGCTCTGCGCGAACCGTCACCAGGCAGCCGTTGTCACAGCAAGCCCGCAAGCGCTGGCGCTCAGGATCATCGGGAAGCTGGTGCCTGACTGCATCACCATGGCCGGATGGGATCTGATCCGTCGCTTGTAAGGCAACGCGGCTCAAGGTGACGCTTGCAAGATGAGCCAAGTTCGCCTCTCCTTGGTGCATAATGGCGTCAACAGCAGCTTGCATCAAGGAGGCGGATGTGGACCGGTTCTTCAAGATCTCCCAGCGTGGCTCAAGCGTTCGCACTGAAGTGGTTGGCGGCCTCACCACGTTCCTGGCCATGGCCTACATCGTAGCCGTGAATCCTGCCATCCTCTCAGATGCCGGCATCCCGTTCAGCGCTGCGCTCACAGCAACGTGCCTGGGTGCCGCTGTTGCAACCATCGCCATGGGCATCTTCGCGAACAGGCCTATCGCGTTGGCATCCGGCATGGGTATCAATGCCATCGTGGCGTACGGCATGTGCGGCTCTCTTGGCATAGACTGGCGAGTTGCCATGGCCGTGGTTTTGCTTGAGGGCATGGTCATCTTAGGGCTGGTCTTAGGCGGCCTTCGCAAGGCGGTAATGGATGCCATCCCGCTGGATCTGCGCCAGGCCATCGGCATCGGCATTGGGCTCCTCATCACGTTCATAGGGCTCAAGGGCGCAGGTCTCATCCTGCCTGATGACTCTACGCTGGTAGCGCTAGGGTCTGTCACGGAGCCTTCTTCCATAGTGGCGTTCGTTGCTATCGCCATAGCCATCATATTGACGCTCATGGATATTCCCGGGGCGCTTCTGATCTCCATAGTTGCCGCTGTGATCATCGGGTTTCCATTGGGGGTCACGCCCTTGCCGGACTCATGGGGCCTAGGGCTTGATTTCTCGGCGTTCGCCGCACCCTTCCAAGAGGTTGACGGTCAACTGGCCATCGTGCAAGTGTTCTTGCAACCGGCGCTCTTGCTGTTCGTCTTCAGCCTTCTCATGAGCGATTTCTTCGACACATTGGGAACTGCTGTTGCCATAGCGAAGGAAGGTGACTTCATCGACGAGAATGGAGACGTGGAGGACATCAAAGCCATCCTCACTGTGGATTCATCTGCGGCCATCATCGGTGGCTTCTTCGGCGCATCCTCTGTCACTTGCTTCTTGGAATCTGCCTCAGGCGTTGCAGCTGGTGCCAGAACAGGCCTCTCGAACATGGTGGTGGGCGCTCTCTTCATCGTCTGCGCCTTCTTCGCACCCATCTTCAGCATGGTCACAGGTCCTGCAACATGCGGAGCGCTGGTGGTGGTGGGATTCCTCATCATGTCAGAGGTGGGTTCCATCTCTTGGGGCAAGCCCGAGGTGGCGTTCCCGGCGTTCCTGATCATCGTCGGAATCCCGTTCACGTACTCCATCACGAATGGCATTGGGCTTGGATTCATATCATACGTGCTGCTCATGTGCGCACGGAAGCAGGCGAAGGACGTGAAGCCGCTCATGTGGGCCGCCTCCGCCGCATTCTTATGCATGTTCATCTTCGTGTGACGGCTCCGGCATCCCCCCCCACTCCTGTAGGCGGCTGCATTGCAGCCGCAGTTGCACGCTAGTGCAACGTAACGCAGGCGCTAGCCTGCGAACACCCGGAACCAGGCAACTGGTCAGGCTACCTAGCCTGGCGCAGACCACCTATCCGGGCATTTCGGGTTATCACCCTCATTTCGCTGTGCTAGCGCACAGCTGCGCTTGCAATGCAAGCGCCCACATGATGGGGAAGCGTCCATTCTTAAGGGCTTCTTCGGGCTTGCAGGTAGCTGCGGCTGCAGTGCAGCCGCCTACCGCAAATGGTTTTGGTTGGATCGGTGGCCGGAGGCCACCAAGGCCACTATCAAAGGAGCGGGTGCCCCGCACCCGCGGCACTGGACTACCGAAAACGGATGAAGGAGACCGCTAACCTGATGTAGGTTTGATGGAATCTTGACACAACAACATATGTTCGCTACACGGCTGGCCCACGGATGCTAAAGTGGGTCGCTTTCATTTTCAGGGCATGGATCCCTGAGCACCATCGATTGAGCACTATCAGCACCACTGGATCACCAGCATCACCCGCACTACAGCACCAAAGCACTGGGAGCACTACGAACAAGGAGAGAGATGATCACCACGAGCAAGGGGAAGGCTTGCGCCTTCATCGCTGTCATCTTGGCCTGCTTGATGGCATTGTCCATGAGCCCGCTTCGGGCATCAGCAGACGAGGGTGACACGAACAGCATCACCATATTCGGCGTTGATTCGCTCGATATGAGCCATGATGCAACCGAATGGGAGATAGCGCGCGCAGAAGGGCTAGGGGAGGACCCGGTCTTCATAGAGCTATACGAGAACGGCAAGCAGATCTCTGGCCGCATCCCCTATACGCCGGATCAAGACGCGGATGACACCCTTGGCGCCATCGCGCACATCATCACGCTCCATCTGGATGGCGCAAGCCCGGCGGACATGCTGGGCTCATACGCTGATGCAGCTCGTCCGAAGATCTCCTTCAAGGTCTTTCAGAAGGCCGTAGGCGGGAGCCCCCTTCCCGGTGGGGAGATGACGGTCTATCCCATCTATGCGAAGCTCACCTCCCCTGACGCTGACCCCCAGTATCGCTTTCTGGGGATTCGCACGGCACCAGCCACGGATGCTGGCGTGCCAGTGCTGAAGGACCTTCAGATCGGCGCCACCTACTATGAGGGCCTGGGTGAGGGTGGCAACCGCGTCTCATACGCGCTGGAGAGAGCAGCCAACGGCAAGGACAACGCGTTCGAGCCCCAGAACAGCTGCTACGTGGTCACCTACAAGCGCTCCCAAGAGAACAGCATCTCAGGCGGCATCAAGTACGTTGACCCAGACGGAAACCTGGTGAAGGAGACCATCGTCTCCAACATAACCGAGGAGACGAAGCGGGTGGCCATCGAGCCTTCCTTCACTGTGAGCGTGGACAACAAGGACGTCTTCTACCGCCGTCTGCACAACTTGAACCGCGAGTTCGTAGAGCTCTCGGCACAGAAGTCCACCTACACCGTGCCTGTGATCCCTGTGCACGGGATGACGGCCGACGCGTACACGGTCACCGTGGAGTACGTTGACCAGCACGGCCGCAAGCTTTGGGAAGATGACGTCAACGTCAAGAACTACGGCTACCAGTACACGCTCCCGGAGGCCTTCTCCATGTATCAAGAGAAGGAGGCCAAGTACTACAGCTACGTTGGCGTGGATGCGAAGGCCCCAACACCCGCGAACGGTGCCAGCTCAACAGAGAGCGCGAAGGAGTGGGCGAACCCGCTCATCCTGGACGTCACCTTGGGGGATGCTGATTTCCGCCTAGAGGATGGCAAGAGGAAGATCACCGCTCGCTACACCTCAGAGAACGTTGAGATCCCCTTCACCATCGTGGAGGTTGATGGCGCGCAGAACATAGAGCTTGCCCGCACCACTCACACCATCACTCCTGAGGTGACCGGCGAGGAAGCCATCACCTACCAGCCTGAGAACAAGCTCTTCAATGGCAACTTCTATGAGCCATGGGCTGGCAACACCTCTCAGATCACCTATTGCTGGGATGACATCGCGGCTGGCAAGGACCTCTTGCAGTACGTCTACTACGTTCCGGAAGGCCACGTTGCTGATCACTCGTATGATCTGAACGTGCAGCACGTGAACATCGCGAACGGGTCGGTCATCAAGACCGATGTGGTCACGGTTGACCCGCAGCTGAATGACTATCTGCACATAGTTGGTGACAGCCAGTTCACGCAGGATGGCAACACCTACATCCGCTTAGCTGGTCAGGAGAAGGGCTTCTATCACTCCTACTACACCAACGTGCCCAACCGCACCTACACCATCTACTACCGTGATTCTAAGGACACCATCAATGCCAACACCGTGGTGAACCGCACGCAGATCATAGAGACCACGCGCGATGTGATCGTGCCAGGAACCGTGACGGCAGGCATCACCGCGGCACCGGTGCCCGTGACACCTGCGGCGGACGGCACGCCTGAGGGCGTTGACGCAGGCATAGGCGCGGGGGATGGCACCACCATCATCAATGACGATGCAACGCCGCTTGCGAACCTAGACGGCCTTGATACGACGACTGAGCGAACCATCGCTGACAACGAGAACCCGCTGGCATCTGGCGTGAGCGCTGATGCGCAGATCGAGTTCCCGTGGATCCCCGTCTTCGGTGGCCTTCTAGCCGTAGTCGTCGCAGCGCTAGCAGGGGCATTCTTCCTCCTTCGCAAGCGCAATGAGAAGTCCGCGAACGCCAGTAGGCGCGAATAGAGAGGCGAAAGATCAGATGAGAGCAACAACACAGAACAGCCTCGTGCGGAAGCTCATCAGCATCCTTCTGGCCATCGTGATGGTGGCCTCGCTGATGGGGATATCAACGGCCGCATTCGCTGAGGATCCGGCAGAGACGGACGGCACGAACACTGAGATCCAAGACCCAACCGTCACTGAGGTTGACCCGGATGGGAACATCATCATAGAGGGTGACGGGACGCTAGATGAGGAGTTCGGTGGCTTTGAAGGCATCGATGTTCCTGCAGGTGAGAATGGCGAAGGGGACTCCGGCATGCCTGATGGGTCCGAAGGGGACGAAGACGCTCCTGAGGATGAGGGCGTAAAGGAGCTCAAGCTGCCAGACGGCATCAGGATCAACGGCACGCAGGCATTGTCTGCGGATCAGCAGCATATCTTCATAGAGGACGATGGCACCAGGCTCGTCTTCGATGGAGGTGGGTCATACACCGTTGAGTTCTATGAGGTGAACGAGGCCTCTGAGAGCGAGCAGGCACAAGCGTCTTCTGAGGAAGAGCAGCAAGCTCAGACGGAAGAGCTCCAGAGCGAAGAGAACAATGAGTCAGATGAGCCTTCTAAGACGGAAGAGCAAGCTTCTGAACCCGAGCCTGTGGACATCGATCTCCATATAGAGGACGGCAAGCCTGTTCTCGACGTTTCGATCGATGTCCGTGGAGGCACAAGCGTCACTCTTGAGGGCGAGGGCAAAGTTGATGCAACTGGCCAGAACAGGAGCGCCATCACCGTTGAGGGCGCAGGCAGCACTCTAACCTTGAAGGACAACGTCATCGTCACTGGCGGAACTGGAACGCTCGTGCACACGAGCGACTTCAACGAGTCTGGAATGGCAGGATACGTTGCCGGCGGTGGGATCCTCGTGCAGCGCACGGCGAACAGTGTGGGCAATGCCAAGCTCTTCATGGAGGGCGGCACTGTCACAGGCAACGAAGCGAACGCTGGCGGTGGCATCTTCATCGATCGCGATTGCGTCTTCAAGATGAGCGGCGGCACCGTTTCCAACAATACAGCCAAGGTCTTCGAAGGCGGTGGCATATACGTTGCGGGCCACAGTGATGGCACGGAAGGCTCCAATGCCTGTGTGATCTCAAAGGGTAATATCACTGGCAACAAGACCGAGACCTCATTCTCATGGGGCGGTGGCGGCATCTTCGTTGAGGTTCAGGGTAGCGTGAAGATCGGCACTGCCTCCATCACGCGCAACGTTGCGAATGGCCTTGGCGGTGGTGTTTCAGGGTGCCCACATGCAGCCATTGGCATTGGTGCCATCACTGAGGGTGCAGCTATATTCAAGAATACGGCCAACTACACTGATGGCCGTCCATCCAACAAGGTGCTCAGGTTGCTGAAGACGCATCCCATTCGCACCAATGAGGATGTTGTCTACAGCGGAGATATGTATGCATACGGTCTTGAGAAGGGAGATGTCTCTCCTGCCTATGGTGGCTCTACGGGTGAGATAGCTCGCGATCAGAGCGGAAAATGGTCTTCTGAAGGTGTGGATTGGGCGCATTACGCTCAGGACTTCTACTGCACGAAGGCAAGCCATGTGTATGGCAATGACCTTGGCCAGGACAACCAGAACGCATGGGAAGGATACATAGCTGGTGCCGAGACCAATCAGGGATACTCCGAGGCGAACTCCTTCGGATACAGTGACTCATCCCAGGCAGAGGGTTTCGTGCTTCCAGGCGCAACGCTTCCTGTGAAGAAGGGTGACACCATCAAGGTGTATGACGCAACCTTAGGCCTCAGGAGCACAGCAACGTCTGACCCGAAGGCTGATGAGCGAAACGTCATCATCACTGACAATTTCAGTGGCACGCACGGTGGAGGCATCGGATGCAATGGCACCCTCTCTATCGATGAGCCTGCAGCGGGCGAGTTCGTTGACTCGTTCTCGCTTGAGGTGACCAAGCAGTTCAAGAACAGCCACGGCCAGCCGCTCAAGCTTGAGGGAGGGGAGTTCACCTTCCAATTGAAAGACGGCGATACGGTCATAGCCTCTTCCACGAACGATGCTGATGGAAAGGTCCGCTTCACGATCCCTGGTGAGAAGTACATCAATAGGGATGAGCTTGGTGTTGCTCACATCCACAATTTGAAGCTGTGCGAGGTCATTCCTGCAGACAGCAACATCACCCAAGAGGGCGGCCCCAGGGAATATGACGTGAAGCTCAGCATAGTGACGGAAAGGACCCAAAAGAAGCTCAACTCGTCAGGTAGTCGCTACATATTCGTGTATACCCCCAAGGTGACGGTCACCTATGACAACCAGGGGTCAGACCTCACCATCACGAACATCTTGAACCTCAAGTCCAACTGGTTGCCTGACGTGAACAAGAACTACTTCGGGCAGACAGACGGCGCGAACCCGGCCTTCAGCTTCAGCCTCACTGGCATCACCGATCCATTCGCGGACGGTGTGGACAGCTCAGCAACGCTTGACTCGCTCACTCGCACTGAGGAGCCGGATGCCACGGATGTTGCTTCGGTCTTCACGGACGAGGGTGGCAACAAGAAGTTCTTCATGCAGGTGACCAACGGCGAGTATGCCGATGGCACGGCAGATGTCCCATTCAACAACATCACCTATACCACTGAAGGGGATCGCTGGTATCTGCTCAAAGAGGATGGCGGTCAAGACCCAACCGTCTATGTGGTGAAGGTTAAAGTTGAAGCTGAGACGGATGACGAAGGCAAGACGCGCGCCCTGAACGCGCATGTGACTGACATCTGGTTCGCCTATGGCTTCGAGGGTCAAGACCTCACTGTGGACGACTTGGATTCGTTCGAAAGCGAGGGTAGCGGCAATACGGTTGAGTTCAACAACTCTGACACCTCTCGCTCATTCGCGGCATTCGGTTACCGCGTGCGTGCAGCAAGCAACGTGGCTATTGACCAGCAGTGCTTGGTGGATCCGAAGATCTGGAAGCAGCTTGAGGGTGGAACCCTTGAGGGCGGCGAGTTCCAATTCAGCTTGATAGAGGTTGCGGATCTGAACTCCACTGATGGTCTAGGCTTCGAGGTCATCGCCAGGAATGACGAATACGGCATGGTGGACTTCGACGAAGCGGGCAACGTTGCTGCTCCCGGCGAGGATCCCTGCTGCCTATCATTCAACACTCCCGGCACTCGCTACTATCGTGTCATAGAGGATCGCAATTACGAGAATCGTCCGAATGTTGAATACAGCAATGATGACATCACGTTCACCGTGGACGTCATTCGCAATGATGCTGGTCAGCTGGAAGTGGCGGATATGTTCTACGGCAAGCTGGTGAATGGTGAGAACATCCCGTTCGAAGACGAGTCCAAGGATCCAACTTGGCATCCCACCATCACCAACAAGGTGCGTGGCATGGACCTGATGGTGCAGAAGACCAGCGAAGCTGATCGCACCGAGGGCCTTGAGGGCGCGGTTTATGACCTCTACATGGTAAGTGACGGCACGCAGGGCGATGTCTTCATGGGCAGCGGCACGTCTGATGCGGACGGCTGGATCCTGTATGAGGACGTGAACCTGATGACGGGCACGCCATACTACTTCAAGGAGAAGACGCCGCCCGCGGGACACACCGTCGACGGCTTCCGTAGCCTCTACTTCTACCTGGTGCCTGACTCAACGGCTGAGAACGGATACACGCTGAAGTACGTTGAGAATCTGGGTGATATGGGCAATGAGTCCGAAGACCAGGAGCGCGTGACGTCCATGGCGGCATCAACGCAGAAGGCGCGCGCAACCGAAGGCAACCTGCTCTTCACCTACGCTCACGACGGCGGCGTGTATGACGCAGTCACCACCCTTGACTTCAACAAGCTGGACACGCGCACGCATGAATGGGTGGAAGGCGCGAAGCTCTCCATCTTGGAAAAGGCAACCGGCAAGCTGATCAGCTCCTGGACCACTGGCAAGGGCAGCCACACCATCTCACGCCAGCTGGACGTGGACGTTGAGTACATCCTTCGTGAGGATCAGGCGCCTGACGGATACGCCACAGCCGCTGATGTTGTCTTCAAGCTTGACCAGTTCGGCAACGTTGAGATCCTATCTGGTGGCGGTAGCAATGCTGAGGTGCAGGAGTCCACGCTCACGATGTATGACACCATGTTCGACACCGAGAACGTGATCTACCGCATGAACGAGACACTGCGTGAGGTCCCAAGCACTGACGGTTCAAGGCTTCCGCAGACAGGTGATGATTCGCTTGGCCGCATCGTGGCGTTCACGCTGCTTGGCGTGGCGGCGCTCTGTCTAATGACGGTTGCCGCGTTCGCGCTGAGGCGTCGCCGCAAGAGGGATGTGCGCTAGCCTCATCTGCGCGGCATCAAGCAGATCGCGAAAGGGCCTTGGGATCCCAAGGCCCTCTTCTTCTGGCATCTGCGCTATCCTATTCGCAAGATAGCCTGCTTTGAGGCAACGTATCTCACCTTAGGAAAGGATGCGAACATGGCTGCACCCGTACTCTACTATTGGGCACCTTGCCAGACCTGCTCTGTCGTCACCTCATTTGCGGACGAGAAGGGGATAGAGCTGGATAAGAGGGACGTTGAGCAAGAGGGTCCCTATCAGGAGCTCTTGGCGCTTGGTGGCGATGCGGACCTGATCCCGTATCTGTCAGTTGACGGGCAGCTGATCCAGGGCAACGACGACGTCATCGCATATCTGACTGAGAGATATCTCTAGGATGGGCAAGATCTACGAGGACCTGATAGTCAGCATCCCTGACTATCCGAAAGAGGGCGTGATCTTCAAGGACATCATGCCGGTTCTGTCAGATGCGAAGGCGTTCGCGGCTGTGGTGGATGACATCGCGGCTCATTTCGAAGGGCAGGGCGTCACGAAGGTCATGGGCGCTGAGGCGCGCGGGTTCCTCGTGGGCAGCGCTGTGGCATACAGGATGGGAGCGGGATTCGTTCCGGCACGCAAGCCGGGGAAGTTGCCGCGCAAGGCCATTCGCGAAGAGTTCGATCTGGAATACGGATCTAGCGCCCTTGAGGTCCATGTTGATTCCCTCACAGAAGATGACAAGGTGCTGATCGTGGATGACCTCATTGCCACTGGCGGTACTGCCGTTGCCATGGTGAAGCTGGTGGAGCGCGCAGGGGCGGCGCTTGTGGGGCTTGGGTTCTTCGTGGAACTGGCAGACCTTGAGCCTAGGAAGCTCCTTGGCAACGTCACGGATGCCGAGGTCTTCTCATTGGTCAGCGTGAGCGGAGCCTGAGCGCGGCTGCAGCAGCGGTCATGGCAGCCACAGCTGCTCCAAGCAGCAGCAACGCCACTAGCGTTTGCGAGTCATCCCCAAGCTGAGGCTCGGCGCTTGGGTCAGAGCCCACTTGAGTTTCAGCCCTGACTGCATCTTCAGTGGGCTTTGCTGAACCGTCAGACGCATCGTCATTCCCGCTTGCGCCATTCGTGTTGTCAGCGGTGCCAGGGGTCACTGGCGTTATTGGCTGGTCTGGCTTGTCAGGCGTTGGAACCGCTCCAACCTCATACAGGTTCCCAACCGCATCCGGTGCGCTCAGCGTGCTCATCTCATACCCAGGTGCAACGTATTCAGAGATGTCAGTTGGATAGGTTCCGCCCTTCAAGAGCACGTGCCCTTCTTTCCCTGAGCTTCCAGTCTTCAAAGTGAAGAGCTCAGGATCAGGGTCTATCTTATCGTCATCATCAAGCGCGAACAGGTCTCCTTCACCTTGGATGGTGACCGTGTCTCCCGCAGCCGTGATGCCGCCATCGGGCGCGAACTGGATGTTGTGTCCATTGAGGTCAAGGGTGATGTTCTCACCCTCCGGGGCTTCCAGCATGCCGGTTGCGTTCGAGTCAGCGATCAGCGTGATGGTGGAGCCATCTGTTGCATGCTCAGCTGCGAACGGGAGCGTTGCGTAGCGCGTATCTCCCGTTGCAGATGATGTGGCCACCCACTGCGTGCCATTGCCAACGACGGTGAAGATGGATGGGTCATTGTTGTAAGCGAACTGATCGGTCAAGGCACCCGACATGTCAGCAGTTGCTGTGGTGGAGACGTTGTTCTCAACGGTTGCGCCTTCAGGTACGGTTGAGGGCAGCGTTGATGCGCCTTGGTCCTGCAGATTGCCTACTATGCCAGCAATGAACTGCTTGCCGGAAAGCTCCTTGGCGTGGTTCTCATTCCCGCTGATCACGCCTGCGCTGTACAGAACGCCTGCAATCCCGCCAACGCCAATGGTGGATGCCGTGGTAACGCTGCCAGTGTTCACGTTGTCAGTGACGGTGATGGGAGCGCTTGCTGCGTAAGCAGGTGCGGCTCCGTCATAGCGAACCCAACCTACGATGCCGCCTGTGCCGTATGGGGAGCCAGTGCCAGTGTTGGTGATGTCAGCTGAGTTGGTGCACTTCGATATCCCGCCCAAGCATTTCACCTCGCCAGCTATGCCACCAACAGAGTAGCTGGTTCCGGTAACAGCGCCCTCGTTCTTGCATCCTGAGATGAAGCCGCAGCAAAGTCCGCAGATCCCGCCCACGTCATTCGTGCCGGTGATGGCTCCGGTGTTGATGCAGTCCGTGATGTGCATCTCAGCGCCCTCTTGAGTGTAATAGGCAGCGCCCGCGATGCCTCCGCAGTTCCCGCTGCCGCCCGTTGACCTCACGCTGGCGGAGTTCTGGCACCCTGAGATGGTGCCGCTCAAGGTCATCTTGCCAACGATGCCGCCGCATCCGCATTCGGCAAGCAGGCTGCCAGACGTGCTCACGCCTGATATGGTGCCGCCTTGGCTCAAGAAGCCAGCGCAGATGCCTGCAAGCTCGCTTGATGTGCATCTGATGTTCGCATCCTTGATGACGAGGTCCTTCACGGTGCCACCCATGATGGCCCCGAAGAGCCCGATGGCGTGGTCGTCACCCTTTGACTGGGTGCCAGTTTGCGTGATGGCAAGGCCGCTCACGGTGTGGCCGCCTCCATCGAATGTGCCAGAGAACGGCGTGCTGCCTGTGGCAAGGCCGCTACCGGAGCGCACAGACGCTCCGATGGGAGTCCATTGGGATCCGCTGATATCCACATCAGAGGCAAGCTTCACGAACTTCCCGGCATAGCTTTCACCTGAGTTCACTGAATCCCGGAAGGCTTCAAGCTGAGCGGCGGTGTCCACCATGTATGGATCAGCCTCTGTTCCTGTTCCGCTTGCGAAGATGCTCGCGTCTACTGACATCAGTTGGATATCTGAGCTGTCAGGAGCGTTCGCTGCCTCTTCTCCCCACGCAAGCTGCGTTCGCACCAAGCTGACGAAGATGATCATGATCGTTGCTAAGAAAGCCGCTTGCTTGATCCGCTTCTTGCTGATGGCCCCATACATGATTGCCTCCTTGCATCCTCATCTTGCAAGGTAGCCAAACGCGGGGCCGCAAGGTCAGAGCATCTTGCATCTGCATTCATCTGCTTTGCCATCCGTAACGCTTCGGACAAGAACAGACCTTCAGGAGCCTCGTCCTTCTTGTGGACGCCCCCCAAGAGTGGGCGTCGGCATTGCCGACGCAGCTGTGCCCCTCTGTGTGGGCGCTTGCATTGCAAGCGCAGCCGCCTGACAAGGCGGCGTAATGAGGGCGGTAGCCCGAAGCACCCGGATTGCTGGTCTGCGTCAAGCAAGGTTGCCTGACCAGTTGCTTTGTTCCGGGTGTTCGCAGGCTTGCCGCCTGCGTTACGCATTGCTCATCGCAATGCTGCGTCTCCAATGGAGACGCCCACTCTAAAAAAGAAAAAAGGGAGGGGATGCAGCTGCCTATCGCAAAGAGGGGGGAATCTCCAACGCCAAAGGATCAGTCATCTATGGGGAATGCATCCCCGATGACATCTTTCGTGAAGCTCTTGAGCTCCCCAACAGGGTCTTCAAGCTCACCCAGTGCTTTATGCATGGATGCCATCTCATCAGTGTAATCAGCAAGCGGGTATACGCAGAAGGAGCCATCAACGTCTGCGTGATTCACCAGCGGCACCCAGGTGACATCCTCTATCTGCACAGGATCATCAGGCCCTTCGCGGAAGAAGGTGCAGGAGAGCATGCCCTCTATCTGGTTGTACACATGCTGGTTCTGGTGGTTGGACAGGAAGTTCCCAAGCGAATACGCCACCAGCGTCTTGTTCCCATCCTTGCCCTCAACCCACTCAAGCGGGCCTATGGTATGCGTGTGAGACCCCAGCACCACATCTACTCCAAGGTCAGCCAATAGCTGCGCGTAACGCAGCTGGTCAGCATCAGGCTCAGTCTGCTTCTCCGTTCCCCAATGCATGGCGACCAAGACCACATCAGCAGCCGTCTTGGCGCGTTCGACGTCTTCGGTGATGCGGTCCTCATCTATGATGTTGACCGTATAGGAGGGAAGGTCTCCCGCCGAATAGCCATTCACTCCATATGTGTAGTCAAGGAGCGCGAACGTGATGCCGTTCCTCTCTATGAGCGCAAGCTGGCTGGCTTCATCCTTGGACCTAGCAGTGCCCGTGAACTCCACGTCCTTGTCCGCCCAGACTTCACACGAATGATCCACAGCTCCGTATGATCCCCAGTCGTAGCTATGGTTGGTGGCAGAGCCCACAAGGTCGAAGCCGGCTTCCACTATGGCATCAGCCATCTCGTCTGTGGTGTTGAAGGCTGGATATCCGTGCGGGCCGATGGAAGAGCCGCCGATATGGGTCTCCTCTTTCATATAGGCAAGGTCAGCGTCTTGGACGCGTTCGCGAACGCCGTCGAACACGGCGCTGTAGTCATACTCTCCGTCTCCAATGCTGCCAGCCTTGGAATCCGCGAAGCTGCCGATGTCCGCTTCTGGAAGGTTGTCCCCAACGGCAACGAAGGTGACCACATCTCCCCACAGATGCACGTCCTTGGAGACGTGCTTGATGGGCTCTTCAGTAGAGATGTCTTGCGGGGTGCAGGATGAGTTCACGATGGACGCTATCCCGCCGACGATGGCGCATAGGATAGCCAGCGCAATGATGCGGTTGCGCCAGACTTGAGCCCTCGTCACCCTCTTATGGCCGCCCACGTATCCCCGCTCATGATGTCGTGAATGGTGATGCTGTCTATCTTGCCATCGTGCACTTCCGCTATTGCGACGGTCTTCTTGCGCTCAGGCTCCCTTGATCTCATCACAGCGCCCGGGCAGAGCAGCACGTCATAGCGCTGCATGTCAGACCCGCGCTCCAGCTTAGGGACGTGCGTGTGACCATGCACGGCAACTAGGGGAGTGGTCTTCGGCTTCGTCTCCAGGCGATCCCTCAAAGCGCGCGTCAGGTGGCGCGGCTCATGGGCCACGATGAAGCGGACCCCGTCTATGGTGACATCAGCTACGGGGCCAACAGACGACCCGAAGTCAGCGTAGTCATTGTTGCCCAGCACAGCAGTGACAGGCGCTATGGTCTCAAGCTCCCAGAGGATGGGCGCATCGCAGATGTCCCCTGCATGGATGATGCGGTCTGAGCCTTCAAGAGCACGGCAAGCCTCATCTGGAAGCTTGCCGTGAGTGTCAGATATGATGCCAACTCTCGTCATGATGAAGATGATACATCAGCAAAGCCTATTGGCAGGAGCTGAGAGCAGGCTGCATCATAGGAGCATATGTCATGCCCTGTCTGAAGTGCGGCCGCGGCTCATGGATCTCATGAGCGCTGCATGGAACTCAGAGCGCTTCGCGCAGCCCACCTTCTTGAAGACATGCATGGCGTGATCGCATACTGCGCGCTTCGTTATGCGCATCTCATCAGATATCTCTTCATACGTCTTCTGCTGGATTATCCCCATTGCCACCGACTCTTGCTTGGCGGTGAGTCCAAGCCTTGCGAACTCGGCCTTCAGGTCTCTCAGATGCGCTTGCCAATGATCTTCTGCTGATGATGGCTTCCAGGTGGGGATGGAGCAGGCTCTAGGCTTGCGGTCGTTGCTGCAGCGACACGCGTCGTCCAGCTTCGCGAACATGGCACTCATGAACAGCATGACCACTGTGAAGATCAGCGACTGCTCCAAGAGCGTGCTCTGACGATCCGATCCTTGGGCATTTGCGGGTGTGAGCTGTCCATGTTCGCGTTTCATTCTTCCTCCCATCATTCAGCTGTGTTTTGAATGAAACCTGAGACCATGATTCTGCTGAAAAGATAACCAAAACAGTCATATATAACCGAATTGCTACCTTCATGTCTATTATTTGCAACTGACCTGTATCTTTTGCAGCCCTTTCCTATATATGACCAAATAGGTCAATGACACGGCCCCGTGCGCAATGTCATTGACCTTAGAGGTCATATATAGAGCATAATTGACTAACAAGTGCCACAAACATATAGTGGACATAATCCATTAAAGGACAGAATCCACATACGAAGAAAGGCAAGCTGATGGACTTCCAGGAGTACTACGACCAGATAGCTGAGCTGCAGGGAAGGGACCCGCAGGCAACAGCCCGCACTCGCGACGCTGAGGGCACTATCCCTGATGAGGCTAGGGACGTCATGTTCAACATCGCGGCTGAGATCAAGAACAACTTCCATGAGCTTGGATCTCCCATTCCGCCAGCGCTCGAGGGTTGCACGGTGCTTGACCTGCTCTGCGGCTCTGGGCGGGACACTTACATCGCGGCACAGCTAGTGGGGCAAAAGGGCAAGGTCATCGGCGTGGAGCCAGTGAAGGCTCGCCTAGGCATAGCGGAGAAGCACCTTGACGCTGAGATCAAGCAGTTCGACTACGATGCCCCCAACGTCACCTTCATCCAGGGTGTCCCTGAGGACCTCGTGGACATCCCTGACAACAGCGTGGACGTGGTCATCTCCAACTGCACGTTCAACCTCTCTCCAGACAAGGACCGCTACATCAAGGAGGTTCGCCGCGTCCTCAAGCAAGGCGGCGAATTCTACTTCACGGACGTCTTCACAGATAGGCGCATCCCCAAGGAGCTGGCAGATGACATGAAGCTGCGCGCGCTTCGCCTTGGCGGCGCCATGTACATCAATGACTTCCGCCGCTTGGTGCAGGCGAACGGCTTCCTTGACCCGCGCTATCTCTTCACGAACAAGACACCCGTGAGCGAAGAGGAACAGGCGCTCTTCCCTGATGTCGCCTTCGCCACCATCACCACGCGCCTGATCAAGACGGACAAGCAGGAAGACGTCTGCGAATCATACGGTGAGACGGTCACCTACAAGGGCAATCTCAAGGATTACCCGGACTATTTCCTGTTCGACAAGGACATCAAGTTCCCAACGGGCAAGGCTTGCACGGTCTGCGGCAACGTGAGCACGCTCGTGTACGACACGCGCTACGCAGACGCATTCGACATGACGGGCAACCGCGCGCAGCACATAGGAGATACGCACGGTGATCACATCATCAAGTGCGCGCCGGATTACAATGGTGTGCGTGATGAGGATGACATAGAGGTCCAGGCCTCTTGCTGCTAAGGAGCTGACATGAGCAAGATCCAGTTCATGGTGGTCAGCGGCTTTCTTGGAGCCGGCAAGACCACCACGATGATCGCGCTTGCGGAGCACATGAACAAGGCGTTCGGCGAGACCGCTATCATCGCGAACGACATGGGTGCGAACCTGGTGGACACCAGCCTCACCCAGACATCTGGCTGCACCGTGACTGAGATCGCGAACGGATGCATCTGCTATCAGATGGACAACGTGGTGGACCAGCTGCGACGTCTGCGTGACAAGGACGGCGCCGTCTTCGTGATGTCCGACATCCCGGGCTGCGGCGTGGGTGCGCTAGACCACGTGTATCACACGCTTGCGAAGGACCACGCAGATGAGTTCGAACTGGCTCCCTTCACGGTCATCGTTGACCCGGAGCGCCTTCGCATGATCATGCCCGAAAAAGCTGACATCAACCTGCCTGAGGAGCTGGTCTATCTCCTGAAGCTGCAGCTTGAAGAGGCGGACCTTGTGGTCCTCAACAAGTGCGACCTGCTATCAGAGGATGACGTGAGCAGATACGTTGATTTCCTGAAGAGCGCTGTGCCAGACGTGCCCGTGATGTGCATCTCCGCGCGCGAGAAGACGGGCATCGCGGAGCTTGCAAGCTTCATCACCACGCACCAGACGGCCCTGAAGAATTTCTCCGTTCGCAATGACCATGAGTTCGAGCAAGCCGAAGCGAAGCTCACGTGGTACAACCGCCGCATGTTCATGAAGACGCTCTCAGGGGACAAGATCGACATGAACACCGTTGTGGATGACCTCATCGAGGAGATCCGCATGGGGCTCATTGAGCGCAAGCGCAACGTGCCGCACCTGAAGACGTTCGCCACATCCGGCAACGGGGACTTCAACAAGGCGTCTTTGATCGGCGTTGACTATGACATCGAATACGAGCAGCAGTTCCTGCGTGATCACAAGAACATGAGGATGATCATCAACGCGCGCGCAGTGTGCGAAAGCCGCGTGCTGGCGCGGATAGTGGACGACGCCACCGATGAGATCTGTGACAGGTACGGCCTTGACTGCCAGGTGTTCTTCACCGAATGCTTCGGCATGGCTGACGAGGGAAGGTAGCGCGCCTTGGGAAGCACCATGAAAGAGGGCCTCTCGCAGGCGTCGCTGATCCCGTCTGAGGACGCGTCGCAGATACCTGATGCGAACAAGACCATACATGAGCAGATCCGGGAATACTACGGGCAGATCCTCGCTGGCTCGGATGATCTGAAGACGAACGCCACGTGCTGCTCTGAGAGCTCACCTCCGAAGTACGTGCTGGATGTCATGCCGGACATAGCCGATGAGGTAATAGAGCACTTCTACGGTTGCGGAAGCCCCATCCCGCCTGCGCTTGAGGGCTGCACGGTGCTCGATCTTGGGTGCGGCTCCGGTAGGGACGTGTACATCCTGTCCGCCCTCGTGGGTGAGACTGGGCGCGTGATCGGCGTTGACATGACGCCCGCGCAGCTTGAGCTGGCCGAGCGCTACAAGGAAGAGCAGTCGCGCCGCTTCGGGCACCAGACGTCGAACGTGACCTTCTTGAACGGCTTCATAGAGGACTTAGAGGAGCTGGGGATAGAAGACGACAGCGTTGACCTCGTGGTATCGAACTGCGTGATCAACCTCACTCCCTTCAAGGAGCAGGTGTTCAAGGAGATCCACCGCGTGCTGAAGCCGGGAGGGGAGCTCTATTTCTCAGACGTCTTCTCTGACAGGCGCCTGCCAGAAGAGGTGCGCACAGACCCGGTCCTTCGCGGGGAGTGCCTTGGAGGCGCCATCTACCTGGATGACTTCCGCCGGATGCTTCGTCGCGTTGGGTTCGACGACTTCCTGATAGCAGCCACAGAAGACGTCCACATAGCTGACCTTGCCATGGAGACGAAGGTTGGCTTCGTGAGGTTCAAGTCGCACACAATCCGCGCCATCAAATGCGATGGGCTAGAGGACGCTGAGGAGAACTATCGCCAGACGGCAACGTATCAGGGGACCATCCCCGAGATGCCGCGCTACTTCGATCTGACCGAGGACATCCGCCTCATTAAGGGGCGTCCGCACGCCATCGGCGGCAACATGGCGAAGATGCTGGAGGCGTCCAGATACGGGGAGCATTTCAAGATAACGAAGCCCAAAGAGCATGCTGGCAGGTTCGATGCGAAGCGCGCGCAAGAGGCGGTAGAGGCCAAACGGCGCAGGCGCTCTGTTGGCATGGAGGAGCTAGACCAGGCTCTTAGCCGCATAGGCGCGCCCTCATTCGAAGAGCGCGTGAGCTCAGAGGCCGCCCTCACATCAGATGAGTGCAGCGTGCTGCAGGTGAACATCACCTATAAGTGCAATCTGGCGTGCGCGCACTGCTATCTTGAGTGCTCACCTGCCAGTGACCAGATGATGGACGCGCTCACCATGAGCAAAGTGCTGGACGCGTTCGATGCGCGCGGCTTCACCACGCTTGACATCACAGGCGGCTCCCCTGAGCTGAATCCTGACTTCGAATGGTTCTTGGGCGAAGCTGCCAAGCGCGTGCGCGCGAAGGGTGGGAAGCTCATCGTGCGCTCCAATCTGACGCTGTTGGAGAAGCCAGAGCACGAGCACCTGATGCGCGCGCTGGCTGACGCCGGGGCGCAGTTGAACGTGTCTGTGCCGTACTTCGACCCATCCGCCATGGATGGCCAGAGGGGAGAGGGCACGTTCCGGAAGGCCATGAGCGCCATAGCCAAGCTGAATGCCTTGGGATATGGCGAAGACGGGCTTGAGCTTGATGTGGCCTACAACGTGTCCGGGCCGTTCCTCCCGCCACCGCAAGACCTCCTGGAGGACCTCTATCACTCAGAGCTGTCGAAGAGGGAAGGGGTCTCCTTCAACAACCTCTTCGCGTTCAACAACTGGCCCTTGGGCAGATTCGCGCAGCAGCTGATGGACGCGCAGATGCTTGATGAGTATCTGGAGCTGTTGGTTGAGAACTTCAACGCGCTGGCTGTGCAGCGGCTCATGTGCAAGGACATGGTGAATGTGGATGTTGACGGGCGCCTGTATGACTGCGAGGTCAATCACGTGCTGGGGCTTCCCATTCAGGTGGAAGATGCGCAAGGGGCGCGAGACGCAACGGTGGATGACCTTCTGTCAGGGCCGTTGCCTGCAAGATGTGTGAGGACGAATGCTGCTTGCTACAGCTGTGCAGCAGGGTCTGGGTCTAGCTGCGGCGGAAGCTTGGTGGCAAGCCTGGAAGCTTGAGGATCATGCCGCCTGCGAACGGTGCCGCCTGAGCAAGCGGCACCGTTCGTGAATCATTAACCTACCTCAGGTTGTACGGCTTGACGGTCTTCGGCATGCCGTCATCTCCATAGATGATGTCCGGCTCACCGGCCACCAGCGGGCGGAAGTAATCAAGCGCCGCGTCCGTCACGCCTGCGTAGTCAGGACGTATCCACTCAGCTGGGAACGCCTTCACGAAGTTCGCGAACTCGGAAGCGGGACCTGCGAAGTACTCAGCGTTGTATTCGCCGTTCACATCTCCGCGATGAACGCCAACCACCTGAGCTGTGAAGTCAGGTGAGGCAGACCTCATGTGCGCAGACATCCCAAGCTCATAGGCCTCGGTGACGTCCACCTTGGACTGCGCGAAGTTGGATGAGCGAGCAGCGCGCGAGAGGCCTTGCACGACGCCTCTTGGAGCGATCCCCGCATCCACGATCATCTGCTTCAGCGTGAGCGCAGCACCTCCAAGCACCGCGTGAGCGAAGCCGTCGTTCGCGCTCTCACCTGCTGAGATGTAGGTGCCATCTTCGTAGTGCGCGCCTTCGCTTACCACGATGTAGCAAGAGCCTTGCGAATCCATCTTCTTCTGGACCAGTTGCAGGAACTCATCCTTGTTGAACGCAACCTCAGGCAGCACCACAAGGTCAACATCTCCGGTGAGGCAGCAGCTTGCAGCCAGCCAGCCAGCGTCACGTCCCATCGTCTCCAGCACGAACACCTCAGGACGGGTGTATGCGTCATAGTCAAGCTTGGTGGCGTGCGTGATGAGGTTCGCAAGCTTTGCGGCTGACGGGAATCCGGGGCAGTGATCTGGGGGAACCAGGTCATTGTCAACGGTCTTCGGGATTCCGATGAAGCGCTTCTCAGAGCCGTGTGCGGCGGCCCACTCAGAGAGCGCGTCCACTGTGTCCATGGAGTCGTTGCCGCCTATATAGAACATGGTGTCAACGTCGTTCGTGTCCATGACGGAGACCAGCTTCTGGAAGTCCTCCTCTTGGCCGCGCTTCAGCTTGTAGCGGCACGTGCCCAGCGCAGATGACGGCGTCTGGCGCAGGATCTCTATCTCGTCACCCGGGATGTCCGTGAGGTCATACAGCTTGCCAGCCAGCACGCCTTCGACGCCGTGGATCCCACCCAGGACCTTGTCATAGATCGGGTTCAGCTGGTTAGCGCGGATGACTCCTGCCAAAGACGCGTTGATGACGGCGGTAGGGCCGCCTGATTGTGCCACTAAGCAGTTTCCCATGGATGTCTCCTTACTGTTGAAGTCCTTGCGATTATAGGGGAAACCACCCCATCCCGAATTATGAGCCAGAAGGTCAATGACAGCTCCCCGTGCTTAATGTCATTGACTATCTAGGTCATATATAAGCGAAAAGGTCAATGACATTAAGCACGGGGAGCTGTCATTGACCAAGATGGTCATCATTTGAAAATCGCGACATGGGGATGCATGTGTGCGAAAATGGGCGAAAAGAAGCAACCAAGGCAAGAGGCAGATCAGCTCATGACGACTCGTTTCAGGCTGCGCAGCTGCGCACCAGACGCGGTCGCGCGCATACAGGCGGCATATCCCATGCCGCAGATCATGGCGCGCACGCTTGCAGGCAGGGGGATCTCATCTCCTGAGGATATCGCACGCCTCCTTGAGCCGTCCTTAGCTGATGAGTGGAACAACCCCTATGACATGCCCTGCATGCAGGAGATCGTGGATGCGCTCTCTCTAGCCATAGACCAGCGGAAGCACATCGTCGTCTTCGGTGACTTCGACTTGGATGGCATCTCTGCAACGAGCGTGCTCACACGAGGGCTTCGTGCGCTAGGAGCCCACGCAACTCCCTTCATCCCGAAGCGCGCAGAAGAGGGCTATGGGCTCACAGAGGCTGCCATCAAGCGAATGATGGAGATATCGCCGGATCTGGTCATCACCGTAGATTGCGGCATCGCTTGCGCGAAAGAGGTTGAAGACCTGCAGGATGCCGGCATCTCAGTGATAGTCACAGATCACCATGAGGCGTCGGACGCTGTGCCAAAGAGCTGCCCAGTATGCGATCCGAAGGCGCATCCAGGACATCCCTCAGCCATCTTGGCAGGCGTTGGGGTAGCACTTAAGGTGGTCCAAGCGCTTGGGGGTGCTAGAGGGTACCCGCATCTGTGGCGAAGCTATACGGATCTGGCAACGCTGGGCACTGTGGCTGACCTCATGCCCATGGTGGGGGAGAATAGAGCCCTCGTATCTGATGGGCTTGCTCGCATGAACGCTGATCCACGCCCTTGCATCGCAGCGCTCACATCCCTTGCGAAGCCTGACGGCAAGCCGCTCACATCATCGAACTTGAGCTTCTCTTTGATCCCGCGGCTCAATGCGGCAGGTCGCATGGGGGAGACCGATCGCGCGCTTGACCTGCTCATGACCGATGATTACGAAGAGGCATGCGCGCTAGCTGCTCAGCTTGAGGAGATCAACTCGCTTCGCCGTGAGAAGGAAGCAGAGCTTGCGGCTGTTGCCAAGAGCCAAGCTGCTGAGCTCTACTCAGGAGGCCGCTCCATCGTGGTGGCCGGAGAGGGCTGGCATGAGGGCGTGAAGGGGATCGTCGCCTCAAGGCTGGTGGGTGAATACCATGTTCCCGCCATGCTCTTCTCCATAGTGGATGGCGAAGCGCGCGGGTCTGGCCGCTCATATGGACAGGTGAACCTGTTCCAGGCCGTTGAGAGCACATCTGATATGCTCACGCGCTTCGGTGGGCACGGCGCCGCTGTTGGCGTGACGCTGCCGGAGGAGCGCCTCCCGGAATTCAGGGAAGCGCTAGAGAGCTACATGCGCTCACTGCCTCCGGAGCAGTTCGACACCATGCTGGACATCGATGCGCAGGTGAGGCTCTCAGAGCTCACGCTTGAGAACGTGAGCGCTCTTGAGAGGCTGGCCCCCTTCGGGCAGGAGTTCCCAGAGCCGCGCTTCTTGGTTCGCAACGTCTCCTTGGCGAATGCGCGCGCGGTGGGAGCTGGCAAGAACCACCTCTCCTTCCAGATGACCGATGGCGCTGATTCGGTGTCAGCCATCATGTTCAATTGCGAGGAGATCGAACGCTACCTCACGATGGACTGCCTTTGCGATGTCGCTTTCACCGTCCAGGTGGATGAGTGGCGCGGGCGCCGCAACGTGAAGGCCATGGTCTGCGCCATATCCCCAGCGGCCGCTTGCTCGGCCATGCAGGACATGCTGGACCCGAGCGTCTTCGAGCTGTTCGATGATCTGTTCGAAGCGTGCGATGGTGGAGATGTCTGCTGCATGCAGCGCGAGCATATGTCCGATGAGCCCTATCCTGACGCCTTAGAGGACGCGTCCGCTTCGCAAAGGGAGCTCAAGGAGCATTGGCAGCGCGTGGCGCAGTCTGACCCGGATGCGCTAGAGCAAGAGCTCATCAGAGCCATCATCGGCAACGGCCAGCTCCATCCAGCCCAAAGGGAGATCCTGGACCGTCTGCGCGCGGGAGAGTCAACGCTTGGCGTCATGGCAACCGGGCGCGGAAAATCCCTCGTCTTCCAGGTGCATGCCTCCATGCTGGCGCTCAGATACGGCAAGGCGAGCCTCTTCGTCTACCCGCTGCGCGCCCTCATGGCAGACCAGGCCTATCACATGAGCACGCGTCTGGCCGCCTTCGGGCTGGAATGCCGCGTGCTCAATGGCGAATGCGAAGCAGCTGAGCGCGAGCGCATCTACCAAGAGCTCGCCTCAGGCGACGTTGACATCGTGATGACCACGCCCGAGTTCCTCTCCTTCCATGCAGACAGGCTCTCCATCCCCGGCAGGATAGGCTTCTTCGTGGTGGACGAGGCTCACCACATAGGCCAATCAAAGGCAGGCACGCGCCCTGCATATTCGCTCCTTGGGAACGTGATCCAGAAGCTGGGGGACCCCTTGGTGCTGGCCCTCACCGCAACCGCTCCTGCGGATGTGGCGAACGCGGCCTGCAAGGCGCTCTATATAAAAGAGCGCGTCTTAGACGATTCCAGCCGTGACAACCTGCATCTGGATGACAGGCGCAACGTCCGCAACAGGGATGATTACCTGGCGCACATCATCGCAGGGGGCGGGAAGTGCGTCATATACGTTAATTCCCGTGAGCAGTCAGTTGGAGTGGCGCGCCGCCTTCGCCGCCGTGTGCCTCAGCTGGCGCTCCAGATCGGCTTCTACAATGCAGCCCTCTCGCGCAGTGAACGAAAGCGCATAGAAGACCTCTTCCGCGAAGGTCAGCTGCAGGTCTTGGTGGCAACCTCCGCGTTCGGAGAGGGGATAGACATCCCGGACATCCGCCATGTGGTGCTCTATCACATGCCGTTCTCTGACGTTGAGTTCAACCAGATGAGCGGCCGTGCCGGGCGTGACGGCAAGGATGCGTGGGTGCATCTGCTCTACGGCAGGGCTGATGTCACCATCAATGAGAACATCCTCTCCGAGATGACGCCTGCTCGTGACATCATGGCGCGCATCTACACGCGGATGAGATCCCTTCAAGCGGAATGCCCAGGCCAGATGGTTTCCATGGCGGCCTCTGAGCTTGCGCGGCTTGCAAGCGATGACTTCTGCTTGATATCGGCGGAATCCGCACGTTGCGGCATCTCGGTATTCTCGGAGCTTGGCCTCATAGACTCCAAGCTCACGTTCTCAGACGGCCATGAGATCTGCGGCTTTCGCGTGCATGAGACTGAGAGCAAGGTGGAGCTCACTGATTCCGTTCGCTACCAAGAGGGACTGGATGAGCAGCAGGGTTTCAGGGATTTCTGCGAGTGGGCTATGATGTGCGATGCGCCGGCGTTGATCCAGCGCATCATCCATCCGATAATACCTGATGATCAAGGCTAGAAGACCGAGGGACAGATCGAGATGAGCGGAAAGATCGAGGACGCACCACGCTTCAAGACACCTGATGAGGCATTCGAAGAGCTTGAGCAGCTGACGCGTGGATATATGTCACAAGAGGAGCGCGAGATGCTCACACGCGCGTTCCATTTCGCAAGCGCGGCACACGAAGGACAGAAGCGCAAATCCGGTGAGCCATTCATAGTGCACCCCATAGAGGTGGCCAAGATCTTGGCAGACCTTCGCATGGACGCGGAGACGGTGTGCGCGGCGCTCTTGCATGACACCGTAGAGGATACCGAGGTCACAGCTGAGGTGGTGGAAGAGGAGTTCGGCCCGGATGTGCGGCAGCTGGTGGAAGGCGTCACGAAGATCACGCGCATAGAGGTGGAGTCCCTCTCTGATGAGCAAGCGGCCACCATCCGCAAGATGCTGGTTGCCATGAGCAAGGACATCCGCGTGATCGTGATCAAGCTGGCAGACCGCCTGCACAACATGCGCACGCTTGCCTCCCTTCGCGAGGATCGGCGCATCTTCAAGGCACGCGAGACGCTTGACATATATGCGCCCATCGCGCACAGGCTTGGCATCAACTCCATCAAGTGGGAGTTGGAGGACCTATCCTTCTTCTATCTTGAACCGAACAAATACAAGCAGGTCAGCCGCATGGTGACGGACACTCGCGCAGAGCGAGAGGAATACCTCTCCAACGTGGTGGACATCATCAACGAAGAGCTTGACAAGGTGGGCATTGAAGCCAAGGTGATGGGTCGCCCGAAGCATCTGTACTCCATCTATCAGAAGATGACGAAGAAGGGCAAGGGCTTCTCTGAGATCTATGACCTCATCGCCGTTCGCGTGATAGTGCCGTCCATCAAGGACTGCTATTCAGCGCTGGGCGCTGTGCATACGCTCTGGCATCCCATGCCTGGGCGCTTCAAAGACTACATAGCCATGCCCAAGTACAACATGTACCAGTCCCTCCATACAACGGTGATGGGACCTGCGGGCCGTCCGCTTGAGGTGCAGATCCGCACTGAGGAGATGCATCGCGCAAGCGAATACGGCGTGGCGGCGCACTGGAGATACAAGGAGAGCGGCGGCAAGGTCTCCTCAGATGAGCTTGACAAGCAGCTTGCGTGGCTGCGTGAGATGGTTGACTGGCAGGATGAGACGGAGGATTCGCGCGAGTTCCTGAAGTCCCTCAAGATGGACCTGGACAACGCGGAGGTCTACGTCTTCACTCCGAATGGAGACGTGAAGACGCTGCGCGCGGGTGCAACACCGGTGGATTTCGCCTACTCCATCCACACTGAGGTAGGGAACCACTGCGTTGGCGCCAAGGTCAACGGCGCCATCGTCCCGCTCACCTATGAGCTGAAGGTTGGGGACAGGGTAGAGGTGCTCACGTCCAAGAGCGCGTCCCCTTCGCGTGACTGGCTGGCCATAGTCCGCACGCCTTCTGCACGCAACAAGATCCGCAGCTACTTCTCCAAGATGACGCGCTCAACTGATCTGCAGGACGGCCATGACATGCTCATGCGCGAGATGCGCAAGCACGGCCTTGGCCTCTCGTCTGCCCGCACCATGAAGGCTCTGAAGACGGTTGCCACCGCAATGGGATTCGCAGATCCAGACGATATGTACGTGCAGCTTGCGCGCGGCAAGGAGAGCGCACAGCACGTGGCGAACAGGCTGCTCAAGATCTTGGTGGACTCTGCGAACGCTGAGGACAGCAAGACCAGCATAGGGGCTGGAGCCGGCTCTACAGGCGTTCAGGCGCCCATGCTCACATCCGTCAAGAGCGCGAAGAAGCATGAGACCCATTCGTCCAACGGCATCATCGTGAAGGGCGTGGATGACATCCTCGTTCGCCTGTCCAGATGCTGCAACCCCGTTCCAGGGGATGAGATCGTGGGCTTCGTCACGCGCGGGCGCGGGGTCAGCGTGCATCGGGCAGACTGCCCCAACGCGGATGACCTGCGCCGCAACCCAGAGCGCATCATAGATGTGCAATGGGAGGGCAGCCCATCTGCGCAGACGCTATACAAGATAGAGATCTACATAGAGGCGCTGGATAGGATGAACCTCTTGCTGGATGTCACCCAGGCGCTATCAGAGGTGGGTGCGAATGTGATCTCCTGCTCAACCAACACTCATCGTGATGGCGTGGTGGAGATGCGCTTCCTGTTCGAGGTGGGGGACATCACCAGGATAGAGAATGCCATAGGCAGGCTGAAGATGATAGACGGAGTGTTCGATGCGCGCCGCATGCTCCCAGGTGAGGCTGTAGGCGCTACGAAGGGAGGAGCTTAGCATGAATGAGCTCAAGCACGTGAGCGGCCTTTGCGTGGATGTGGAGGTGCTCATCATGGGCCCTCTGCAGAACAACGTCTATATCATCTCTGACGGCTCGGGCACATTCGTTGTTGACCCGTCTTGTGACGCTGAGACCATCTTGGCCGCCCTTGGCAAGAGGAAGCTCGACGGCATCGTGCTCACGCATTCGCATTGGGACCACACCGGTGCCGCAGCTGAGCTCAAGGAGCTCACGGGCGCCCCTGTGTACGCAAGCGCAACAGACGCGCCTGATATAGAGGATCCGCATGAGAGCGGCACATCAAGGGTGGCCCGTGCTTGCAGCGTTGACGTTCGCTTGAGCAACGGGGACATCGTCCAGATAGGTGACATGAAGTGGAAGGTCATGGAAACGCCAGGGCACACCAAAGGCTCCATCTGTCTCTTCTTGATCCCTCAGTTCGGCAACCACGAGGGCGGCCTTCCGGTCCTCATCTCAGGCGATACCCTCTTCAAGGGCACGTTCGGCAGGACTGACTTCGAAGGCGGCTCCATGCAGGACATGGGAGCCTCCATGAAGAAGCTGGCGGCGCTCCCAGACGATGTGGTGGTGCTGCCCGGACACAATGACCTCACCCTCATAGGCAACGAACGCGCCACGTTCGCCGTATTCGGAGATGAACCTGACCATCAATGATTAGAATGGATCCGTAAGGCTTTTTGCGTACTAGCTGGAGGAACATTGGATCTTTCCTGGTCTTTCTTCTTCTCACAAGTGCTTGCGAATCCCATCCTCTTGGTGGTGGCGCTGCTGAACATAGGCGTCATCATCGTCAATGGCGCAACAGATGCGCCCAATGCCATCGCCACAGCGGTGTCAACCCGAGCCATGAAGCCGCGCTCCGCCATCATGATGGCGGCAGTGTGCAACTTCGTGGGGCTTCTGGTCATCACGCTTGTATCCCCAGCCGTTGCGCAGACCATCTTCAGCATGGTGGACTTCGGCGGGAATGCGCATCAAGCGCTGGTGGCGCTGATGGCTGCAATGGTCTCCATCATCGTCTGGGGTGGCGTTGCCTGGTGGTTCGGCATCCCAACCTCTCAATCCCATTCGCTGATAGCGGGGCTCACCGGTGCTGCCATCGCGCTCATGAGCGGGCTTGACGCCATCAATTGGTCAGAGTGGATGAAGGTCATCTACGGCATCCTGCTCTCAACCCTCATGGGCTTCGCGCTTGGTTGGATCAACTACAAGGTCATCCGCCGCGTCTTCGCTAACGCCAACAGGCAGAATGCGAACGCATTCTTCAAGTGGGCGCAGATCGTTGCGGGCGCAGGCGTTGCGTTCATGCACGGCGCCCAAGACGGGCAGAAGTTCATGGGCATCTTCATCCTTGCCATCATGATGGCATCCGGGCTTGGCATGAGCACGGATGCCCTCTCATCGCTGCCCCTTTGGCTCATGCTCATGTGCGCTCTCACAATGGGCGTCGGAACGGCAGTGGGCGGGGAGCGCATCATCAAGTCAGTGGGCATGGACATGGTGAAGCTGGAATCGTTCCAAGGGTTCGCCGCAAGCCTCTCCACCTGCGTGAGCTTGGCTGTTGCCACGTTCGGCGGCCTTCCCGTCTCAACCACGCACACCAACACCACCGCCATCATGGGCGTGGGTGCTGCCAAGAACCCGAAGGGTGTCAAGTGGTCCATCGCCATCGACATGGTGAAGACGTGGGTGCTCACGTTCCCCGGTTGCGGACTCCTTGGCTTCCTCTGCGCGAAGCTGTTCCTGGTCATCTTGTAGAATGACCTTGGCGGTTATAGATAGCCCATCGGATTAGGAGCTCGGAAGCTATGGCTAAGAAGAGCAAGTTCAACTATTTCAAGGCGTATGAGAAGCTGACTGGTCTGGCAGTTGAAGAGGCTCAGCTGATGATCCAGACCATGAAGGACTTCAAGACCGCCGAAGAGCTGCTAGAGCCAATGGCCAAGATGCATGAGCATGAGAATGCTGGTGATGACATCAACCATGACATCTTCGAGAACGCCGCCATCGACTTCATGCCGCCGATCGACCGCGAGGACATAGTAGAGCTGGCAAGCGCTCTTGATAACGTGCTTGACTACATTGACGACGTCATCGGGCATATGTATATGTATGACATCCATGTGATGCCGAAGAACGCGCTCAAGCTTGCTGAGCTGATCGTGGATTCTTCGAAGGCGCTAGACAAGATGATCTGCGAGTTCCATAACTTCAAGAAGAACAAGAAGTTCAGGCAGCTTCTGGTTGACATCAACTCCTATGAGGAGCAGGCAGACCACCTCTACCAAGAGGCCATGCGCCATCTGCACACGCAAGAGAACCAAGAGGTCATGCACGTGCTGGTGTGGTCAAGGATCTATGAGCGCATGGAGAAGTGCGCTGACGCCTGTGAGCATGCCGCAGACATCGTGAGCACCATCGTACTCAAGAACACCTAGAGAAGCGCATCATCGCGCCTATAGCATCGCTTCTAGCGCAGCCATCTTCACGCAGCAGACGAAGACCTCCATGGCAGATTCAAGCTCATCTATTGGCGGCATGGTGGGCGCTATGCGGATGTTCGCATCCTTCGGGTCATCCCCGTATGGCCAGGTGGCACCGGCGCCTGTGAGCACGACGCCTGCCTCCTTCGCAAGCTGGACAGTGCGCTTGGCTGTGCCGGGTAGCCCGTCGAATGAGATGAAGTAGCCACCGCGCGGATCGGTCCACTTCGCTATCCCCAAGCCACCAAGGCCATCATCCAGCATCTTCTCAACCAGTTGGAACTTCGGGCGAATGATGGCCGCATGCTTGCTCATGTGATCTGCCAGAGCCTCAGCAGTTGGCAGGAAGCGCGCATGGCGCAGCTGGTTCAGCTTGTCATGGCCGATCATCTGCGCGCTGCAGAGCCTCTTCGCCTCTGAGATGTTCTCAGCTGATGCCGCCATGGCGGACACGCCAGCACCTGGGAACGTGATCTTGGAGGTGCTTGCAAACTTGAGGTACCTGTTCGGATTCCCGGCCTCTGTGCAAGCGATGCCTATGTCCAGCACATGATCTTGCTGGTCTTCGTCACCCATAAGATGGTGCACGCAATAGGCGTTGTCCCACATGATGCGGAAGTCATCGGCCGCGCACTTCATGGAGGCAAGGCGGCGCACCGTCTCATCTGAATAGGTGGCACCGGATGGGTTCGAATACTTCGGCACGCACCAGATGCCCTTGACGCTAGCGTCTTTCGCCACCAGCTCTTCAACTGCGTCCATGTCAGGGCCGGTATCTGTCATGGGCACGGGGATCATCTGGATGCCGAACTGCTCCAATATGGCGAAGTGGCGGTCATATCCGGGGACCGGGCAGATGAACTTGACTGCTGAGAGCTCTGCCCAAGGCGTAGAGCCCAGGCATCCGAAGTCCAGCGCACGCGCTATGGCGTCATGCATGACGGTGAGCGAGGCGTTGCCGAACACGAAGACGTCCTCGGGGTCAGCGTCCAACAGGCGCGCCATCAGCTGCTTGCCCTCAGGGATGCCTGCTATGACGCCGTAGTTCCTGCAGTCCGTTCCGTCCTCAGAGAAGCAGTCCTCTGGGGCTTGCAGCATGGTGAGCATGGGAGTTGACAGGTCAAGCTGATCTGCGCAGGGTTTCCCGCGGGACATGTCAAGGGCAAGCCCCTTCGCCTTCAGCGCATCGTATTCGCGCGTGAGGTCATCTAGCAAGGTCTTCCTCTGTGAGCTGTTGAGCTGGTCATAGGAGGGCATCTGCAATCCTTTCGCCGAGACGAGCGCGCTGCTTGCGTCAGATCGGATCTCACTTTAGCACGATAAAGTATAATCCCACACTCGTTCCTGTACCCGTATCAAGGAAGAGATTCAAGATGGTTGCTGGTGATTTTTGGGTATTGTTCGCAATGCTCTTGTACTTCATCGTCGTGCTCACGATCGGCTTCGTCTATGCGAAGCGCTCCAATTCCTCCACATCCGAATACTTCATCGGAGGCCGCAAGGTGGGCCCATGGCTCACAGCGCTCTCCGCTGAGGCATCCGACATGTCCGGATACCTGCTCATGGGGCTTCCGGGACTTGCTTACTTCACCGGCGCCTCTGACGCTGGCTGGACGGCCGTGGGCCTTGCCATCGGCACGTATCTGAACTGGAAGTTCGTGGCGAAGAGGCTGCGCATGTACTCCGTGAAGGCAGGGAATGCCATCACGTTGCCGGGCTTCTTCTCCAAGCGCTTCGGGGATGAGAGGAACATCGTCTCCACCATTGCGGCGCTCATCATCCTGGTGTTCTTCTGCGTCTACGTTGGCAGCTGCTTCGTCACTTGCGGCAAGCTCTTCAACACGCTCTTCGGTCTTGATTACCTGACCATGATGGCGCTGGGTGCCATCATAGTGTTCCTGTATACGCTGGTAGGCGGCTACCTCTCTGTTGTTGCTACTGACTTCGTGCAGGGCTGCCTCATGTTCTTCGCGCTTGTGGTGGTGCTGATAGGCTCCATCACCATGGCTGGCGGCGTGGACAACGTGGTCACGTTCCTGAACAGCATCCCGGGCTTCCTCTCAGGGGTTGAGATCGCGGTTCCCGTGGTGGGTGAGGACGGCCTTCAGATCATGAATGACAACGCGCCTCTGTTCGACGTCCCGGCAGAGTATGGCGTGCTCTCCATCATCTCCATGATGGCCTGGGGCTTGGGGTACTTCGGCATGCCGCAGGTGCTCGTGCGCTTCATGGGCATCAGGTCTGCGAAGGAGATCAAGCAGAGCCGCATCATCGCCGTGACATGGGTGGTGGTGAGCCTGTTCTGCGCTATCTGCATCGGCCTTGTGGGTCGTGCGGCCATCCCAACTGCCTTCGCCACGAACTCTGCTGCTGAGAACGTCTTCATCGTGCTGTCCCAGATCATGCTGCCATCGTTCATGTGCGGTGTTGTTGTGTCTGGCATCCTGGCAGCGTCCATGTCGTCCTCGTCGTCTTATCTGCTGATCGCAGGCTCATCTGTTGCCGAGAACATCTTCCGCGGTGTGATCAAGAAGGACGCAACGGATGCTCAGGTCATGATCGTGGCCCGAATCACGTTGGTGGTGGTCTTCCTGATAGGCATCTTGGTGGCAGCTGACGAGAACTCGGTCATCTTCTTCGTCGTGAGCTACGCATGGGCTGGCCTTGGCGCATCGTTCGGACCTCTCATGCTCTGCTGCCTGTACTGGAGGCGCACCACCATGCAGGGCGCCATCGCGGGCATGCTTGCAGGCACGGCAACCGTCCTCATCTGGCACAATCTCTTGGCTCCTCTTGGCGGGATCTTCGGCATCTATGAGCTTTTGCCCGCATTCATCGTGTCCTTGATCTTCATAGTGGTGGTGAGCCTTCTGACCCCTGAGCCTTCGAAAGAGGTCTTGGAGACATTCGACCACTACATGGATGAGGCTCTTGAGGATGAGGAGAAGGCAGCCCTGGATGCAGAGCGCGTCCAGAAGGCAACAGGGGAGGCCTTGGGAGACTAGCGCATGTGTAGGAATGCGGGAGAGGTTTACCCCTTGCCGCTAGCGTGCTAATATACGACATTCGATTACAGGCTTGGCTTTTAACCTTGCTAGACGACGAAAGGCACTGTAACTGAATGAATGCGCCTACTTTGAAGACCAGCAGACGCTCGTTCGTATGCGGCGTGTCTGCTCTCGGACTATCGGCAATGCTCCCCACCTGGGCCTTCGCGGCCACCGCATCAGACAAGCAGGCAGAGGCGAACGCCGCTCTTGCCAAGCTGGACGCGGTCAATGAGAAGCTCCATGCTGCTGAGCAAGACTATGAGCTTGCTGAGTATGAGCGCCAGGTTGCGCAAGACGCCATGGAGGATGCTCAGGTCAAGATAGATGATGCGTCAGGCCGCATCTCTGATCTGCAAGTGCAGCTTGGGGACAGGGCTCGCAGCATGTATCGCACAGGCTCATCCACGTTCGTTGACATGCTCTTGGGCGCTACCACGTTCAAGGCGTTCACCAACAACTGGGGCCTCCTCAATGACATGAATGAGACTGACGCGGAGATGGTCCAGGAGACGAAGGACCTCCGCGCTGAGGTGGAAGAGCAGAAAGAGGTGTACGCTCAGCAGGAGAGGGAAGCTGCAGTGAAGGCCGACGAGGCTGAGCAGGTGAAGAATGACGCCGCCAACCTCCAGGCTGAGATGCAGGCAACCTACAATTCCCTGTCTGCTGAGGCCGCTGAGCTGGTGGCAGCTGAGGAGGCTGCCCGTCAGGCGGCTGCTGAGACCGCTGCTTCCACCTCAACATCCAATGGGAGCACAGGCGGGAACAGCAGCAGCAATAGCAGCTCTTCCAACAAGAAGCCTTCCACCAACAACTCATCCTCTGGTGACAACCTTCCCGTCATCGGCGGCTCTGACGCCATCTCTCGCGCATACAGCTGCATCGGCATCCCGTATGTGCTTGGTGGCGGCGGTCCGAAGAGCTTCGACTGCTCTGGATTCGTGAGCTACTGCCTGACCGGCCAGACCGGGCGCGTGCTGGGCACCACTTGGTCCATGGCGGGATATCCCAATGTGAGCAATCCGCAAGCAGGGGACATCGTCTACTGGGATGGCCACGTTGGCCTCTACATCGGCGGTGGGCAGATGATCCACGCGTCGCTGTCACAGGGCAAGGTGGTCCAAAGCGCGGTCAGCTGGTCTGAGAGCGCTCTGGGGCCTGCAACCTACAAGCGCTACCGCTAGGGCTGATTTGCCATATGATAGCTACGTGCTATCATATGCATTCATGTTCGCGAAAGTTCAAAACACAAGCTCAAACCAGGGAGGCAACAAGCTGATGAGCACCAAGTTCCTTGAACGCATCGTCGTACCTTGTGGATCCGCGGCCATCGCATGCGCGATGGCCGTTGCTTTGATGGCGCCCGTTCCGGCCGAGGCGGCAACCATCGCTGAGCTGCAAGCGCAGGCTTCAGCCACGCTTGACAAGCTGGAGGCGCTGCAGGACAAGCTGGATCAGGCGTCCACTGATTACTATGAGGCCCTTGACGCGCAAGAGGCCGCAAAGCAGAAGAAGGAAGAGGCCACTTCTCAGATCCAGGATCTGCAGGGCAAGCTCAGCACCCGCGCGCGCGGCATGTACATGAACGGCGCGCTGTCCATGCTGGACGTGCTCACCTCATCCGCATCCTTCCAGGAGTTCACCAACAACTGGGACATCCTGAACAACATGAACCAGTCTGACGCTGAGATGATCGGACAGGTCAAGGAGTACCGCAAGGTAGAGGAAGAGCAGGAGCGCATTGAGTCTGAGAACGCCGCCAAGGCTGAGCAGACCAAGAACGAGGCAGAGACTCTGGTCTCTGAGTGCGAGGCACTCCTCTCTGACCAGACCGAGGAGCTGGCGAACGCCATCGAGGCTGAGCGCCAGGCTAGGAATGCTGCCAACCTGAGCATCGTGCAGGCTGCCATGGCAAATGGTGGCGGATACACCGGCGGCGGCTCTGGATACTCCGGTAACGTCAACTACTACAACGGCAATGCTAGCTACATAGCGGGAGACGTCATCGCCAATGCGAAGGCCATGCTGGGGTCAAGCTATGTCTGGGGCGGCGCTAGCCCGTCTGGCTTCGACTGCTCTGGCTTCGTTGGCTGGTGCATCTCAGGCGGCAGGCAGGGAACTGATGCCTACTACGGCAGCTGGCCGCAGACGAACAACCCGCAGCCGGGCGATGTCTGCTGGCGTGATGGCCATGTTGGCATCTACATCGGCGATGGCCAGATGATCCATGCATCTGACTACGGCACTGGCGTCATCCAAAGCGCCGTAGAACCCGGTATGACCTACCACCGCAAATAGCTCGGATAGACATCAAGCCTTCTAAAGAGCGCTGCCTTCGGGCGGCGCTCTTTCAATTATGACCAAAAAGGTCAATGACACTGCCCCGTGCGCTTTGTCATTGACCTCACAGGTCATCTTTTGGAGCGGGTCGCTCAGACCAGGCGTCTTCACGCTATCTTCAAAACTGGCAAAAGGGAATATGCAGATTCAGTTGAATCACCTTTCGCCTCATCTGGAGCCTCAAGACTTAAGGCTAATATGACCAGACTGTTTGCCGAGAAACACACTACGTGCTCGATCTAGGAGGATCTTCGCTTTATGAGCGAGCATACAAACGCACTGAGCAGACGCACGTTCATCACTGCTGGTTTGGCTACTGCAGCCACCGCTGGCATCTTCTCCGCTATGCCGGGAAGCGCGTACGCTGTCACATCCGCAGAGAAGCAGGCTGAGGCCGCTGCCACCCTTGACCGCATCCAGGCGATGGAGGTCAAGCTGGACGAGGCTTCAAACGATTACTTCACAGCCCTCTCTGAGCAAGAGGCCGCACAGGCCAAGATGGATGAATGCCAGACCAAGATCGACGAGGCCAATGAGCAGATCTCCGGCCTTCAAGACCAGCTGGCAACTCGCGCGAAGGGGATGTACCGCTCAGGTTCGTTCTCTTTCCTGGACGTGCTCCTCTCAGCTACCACGTTCCAAGCGTTCACCACGAACTGGGATACGCTCAACCAGATGAATGAGAACGACTCCGCCATGGTGGAGGAGACGAAATCTCTCAAGGCTGAGGTGGAGGCCCAAAAGGCTGAGTACACGGAGCAAGAGGCTGTTGCTGCTGAGAAGGCAGAGACCGCTGCCGCTATCCAAGCGGAGGCGCAGCAGATGGTCAACCAGCTCCAAGCCACCTATGATGCGCTCTCTGCAGAAGCCGCAAGGCTCCTTGCCGAAGAGGAGGAAGCCCGCCGTCGTGAGGAGGAGGCTCGTGCACGCGCTGAAGAGCAAGCTCGGCAGAGGCGTGAGCAGAGCTACGGCGGCGGAGGTTCCGTTGTTGACAACTCCAAGGCGCAGACCGTCACGGGCAACACCGTGGTGGACAGGGCGTATTCGCAGTATGGCAAGCCCTACGTCTGGGCAGCTGTCGGCCCGAACTCGTTCGACTGCTCTGGCTTCGTCAGCTACTGCTTGACGGGAAGCTTCTCTCGTCTGGGCACCACATACACCTTCCTCACCTACACCGCGGTCACAGATCCGCAGCCCGGAGACATCTGCGTCAATGCCCAGCACTGCGGCATCTACGTGGGTGGCGGCATGATGGTCCATGCTTCCGTCTCAAGAGGCGTTGTGGAAGCTCCGGTGTGGAGCAGCATGGTCTATCGCAGGTACTGATCCGCTCCCAATGTTTGATATCATCTTCCAGGTCATACAGGTCTGGAGGATGATTGAGCGCTCTTGCGGAAAAGCTGGCACGCGCCAAGCACACTGAAGAATATGTGGGGCGGCGGCGTCAGCTGATGGAGCAGGGCAGCTTCCCGCCCATTCCCGAAGGAGACCCAGACCCTGATGTCTCGGAGGATGGCCTGCCGCAAGGCGAGCAAGTGGCGCGCTCAGCTGGGATCATCAGCGCATGCGTTGCCATATCCCGCATAACAGGCTTCATCCGCACTTGGTCCATGGCATTCGCCTTGGGCGCAACCTTCCTCTCCAGTTCCTATCAAGTGGCGAACAACCTTCCCAACCAGCTGTATGAGCTGGTGATGGGCGGCATGCTTGTGACGGCGTTCCTGCCGGTATACATGTCTGCCAAGAAGAAGGCGGGGGATGAGGCGGGGAATAGATACGCGTCGAACCTGTTCACGCTCGTGGTCCTTCTCTTGGGCGTGGTCAGCGTTCTCTGCATGGTTTTCCCTCAGGCCATCATATACACGCAATCCTTCATGACCGATCAGTCCGAGATGGGCACGGCTGTGCTCCTCTTCCAGTTCTTCGCCATACAGACGGTGTTCTACGGGGCTTCCACCATCTTGTCAGGCCTTCTGAACGCCAACCGCGAATACCTCTGGTCATCAGCGGCTCCCATATTCAACAATGTGGTGGTCATAGCAACGTTCATAGCCTATGCCGTGATAGCCCCAACCAACCCAGAAGCTGCGCTCTATATCATCGCCATAGGCAACCCAGCAGGCGTGCTGTTGCAAGTGCTGGTGCAGGTGCCAGCGCTCAGGAGATGTGGGATACGCTTGCGCCCCCGGATCGACCTGAAGGATCCGTGGCTCAAGGATACCTTGCGCCTAGGCGCTTCGGCCATCCTGATAACGGTATGCACGTTCATCACCGTATCGGCTATGAATGCTGCGTCATATGCCTTCGCAGACAACGGGCCTTCGGTCATAGCGTATGCCAGGCTCTGGTATACGCTCCCATATTCCTTCTTGGCCATCCCCATAACAACGGCCATGTTCACAGAGCTCTCAGACATGCATGCGGATGGGAACATGGCAGGGGTAATGAAGGGAGTGCAGTCAGGCTCATGTCAGATCCTCTTCCTGCTTGCGCCCTTCATGCTCTATCTCATAGTGTTCGCAACTCCTCTGGTCACGCTCTACCATACAGGCGCGTTCGCAGAGGATGCCATCGGGCAGATCGCTGGCTTCTTGGCTGCTCTTGCCATCGCCTTGCCCGTCTATGGCCTCATGGCTTACCTCCAGAAGGTCTTCAGCAGCATCCGCAAGCTGGGGACCTTCGCGTTCATCAACATCGTGGCCTCCGTCGTGCAGGTGATCCTCACGTTGGGTGCAGCTGAGCTCTTCAGACAAGGGAGCCCCATCCCCATAGAGTCCATCGCTTTGGCATCGGTTGCGTTCTACGTAGTGGCCGATCTGGCTGGCATAGGGTATCTTCGCATCCGCTACGGTGGCTTCAGTGTGCTGAAGATGGTGAAGTCTGCTCTTCTCGGCTTAGTCCTTGGTGCATTGGGCGCTGCCGTAGGAGGAGCTGTTGCATTCGGCATATCCATGCTCCTAGGTTCCGCACAGACAACAATATGGGGCGCAGCCATCCAGGTGGTGTGCGGGGGCATCGTGGCGCTTGCCGTGACGTTCGGGATCGCGCTAGCCACGAAGACCGAGGACGCGGCGCTCATACGCACCTTCATGGGCGCATTGAGGAGAAGAGCAAGCTGATATGAGGCGCGCCTTGTGCCATGAGGTGCGCTCGATCAAGGAGGACAGATGACGAAGATCCGTGAAGATGCAGGATTCCTGCCCATCATACTGGGCTCTGACATAGCAACGTACAGCCTGGCGCGCACATTCCACGAGCGCTACGGCATCACGTCTGTTGCGCTATCCAAGGGCAAGTACCACCTCTGCGGGGACTCCAGCATCATCGAATCCGTCATAGACGAGAACATGGACGACGCGGACGGCTTCGCGGACCGCCTGCTGAAGATTGCTGAGGCCTACCCGGGCAAGCAGCTGATATTGATGGCTTGCGGGGACTGGTATGTGGATCTGATATTGGCCAACAGAGAGAAGCTGGAAGAGCGCTTCGTGATCCCATACATCCCCTATGAGCTGCACAAGAAGCTGGTGGCGAAGGACAAGTTCTATGAGATCTGCGAAGAGCTTGACGTCCCGTACCCGAAGACCATGGTGATAGACTGCGCCAACCCGCCTGAGGACATATCCGCGCTTGAGATCCCGTTCTCGTTCCCCATCATCGCGAAAGCGGCCTCCACGCCGAAGTACCACTACGTTGAGTTCGAAGGCAAGAAGAAGGTCTTCAAGTTCAGCACTCGTGAAGAGTTCGACGAGATGTTCGGACGCCTGGTGGCCAGCGGCTACGATGACAAGCTCATAGTGCAGGACTTCATCCCAGGCGATGACACGAACATGCGGATCCTCACCTGCTATATGGACAGGGATTCCAACCTGCGCTTCGCAGCATTCGGCCAGACGCTCATGGAAGATCCCACTGACAACGGGATAGGGAATCCCGTAGCCATCATCAACCGCGTGAATCCAGAGGTGGTTGAGGCAGCGAAGAGGCTGCTTGAGGGTGTTGGGTACACGGGCTTCGCGAACTTCGACGTCAAGTACGATTCGCGCGATGGATCATACCGGTTCTTCGAGATAAACCCGCGTCTTGGGCGCAGCAACTACTACGTCACTGCTGGCGGCAACAATACAGTTCAGTGGATAGTGGATGACCTGATCTGCCACAAGGACTTCCAGGGTGTCAAGATCGCGAATGAGGACGGGAGCCGCGCGCTGTTCACCGTTGTGTCCAAGGATGTGCTCTTGGATTACGTGAAGGATGAGGGCCTTCGAAATGAGGTCAAAGAGCTGTACCGTGAAGGCAAGGCCGTGAACCCCATAGACTACAAGGCTGAGAAGAAGCTCATCCGCCGCATCTATCCGAAGATATTCCTGAAGCGCCAGACGGAGTCCTTCAAGCCATATCTCTGAGGGTGCCTCCGCATTCCGTGACGCAAGCGCGAGCAAGCTCATCAAGCGCGTCTATCACCTGGATGCCGTTCCTGACCTGTCCGATGCCAAGGATGGATAGCTCTGTGCATCCTAGTATCGCGGCGTCGCACCCCGTACGGGCGATGTCGTTGAAGACGAAGTCGATCAGCTGGCGTGGTGCTTCTTTGCCTGCCTTCGCAAAGTCGTAGATGAGCTCCATCACGGTCTCTTGACCGGCAGGGGAGGGGGTCACCTGCTCAAGCCCCTCAGTGGCAAGGGCCCTCTCATACACGCCAACCTTGAGCGTGCCGTCTGTTGCCAGCACGGCAACGCGGCGGGCGCCGGAATCCTTCGCGCGGATGGCGGTTGCACGAGGCATGTGCAGGAGCTCAGAAGACGTCAGATGAGAGGTGATCTCATCGTATCTTGCGTGCGTGGTATTGCAGGGAACGGCAAGGACCTCGCACCCTTGAGCTTCCAGGCCAAGGGCCGTTCTCACAACATGGTCAGTGAAATCAGCAGCTCCAGGTTGCCCCAGCAGGAAGGCTGTCCTGTCTGGGGTGGAGGGGTCATCATCTACGATGATGTGCAGATGCTCTTGGTCAGATGAGGCGCTGGTCTTCTGGATGATGCGGCAGAACAGCTCTGCGGTTGCCGCAGGCCCCATTCCACCTATGATGCCAAGCTTCTTCGTCATCTGCCCTCCTACAAGCCTGGCATATTCTAAAGCATGTGTGCATGCGAGCAGATAGTGGGAAGAGCCGTTCGCATGAAGATTTCGAGATGGGACACGCCCGGTGGCGTGTTTAGTGTTGACACTCGAAATTTCCTCACGTATCATTCCACTTCGCTTGCCTCATGAACGTCATATCTGATGCAGGCCGCAACTTGATAATCTCACATGGAATACCCACCCTGAAAGGGGAGCAAGCTTCTGCTAAGCTTGTTTCGCGCAGAAATGGGCGTGTGCCCGAGTGGTTAAAGGGGACGGGCTGTAAACCCGTTGGCTATGCCTACCTAGGTTCGAATCCTAGCGCGCCCACCATTTCTTTCTTTGAGCGAGCAGGGTGTGCCGATAGCGAGGAAGGCCAGAGCGGATGCGAAGGAGCAGCCTTAGCGCTGTGATTGAGCAGACGACGACAGGCCTGACGAAGCTAGCGGTGCGCAATGCGAAGCTAAAAGTGCCTGTGTAGCTCAGTCGGTAGAGCACTTCGTTGGTAACGAAGAGGTCACCGGT
>CAJUPL010000003.1 GCA_910588435.1 uncultured Eggerthellaceae bacterium
CATATTTCCCTTGGTCCTCAGAAACGCTCGGGTACCAGCCATCGCATGCTTCGCCGCCAGTGAGTAGGGGAGGCATCGCCGTTTTCGTCGGGACCCCTTTCGGGACCCCTCCGAAAACTCGGCGGCTCAAGGCTGAACCTGCGGACTGTCACCTGCCAAACCTGCCCGATCCTTCGGCCTCGCTCCGCTCGGTCCGGTGTCGCGGGTGCAAGGCACCCGCTCCTATTATTACGGCCTTTAACATGGCTTGCTCATTCCATTCGCACTCATGTAGCGGCCTTGGGGCGCTCACGCGCGCCTGTCCAGGTGAAGCTTGCGCCTTGCTCATGCGCGTTCCCGCTTGCTAATGTGCGGCAAGGCACAAGTGCGGTGCCTTGCCCTACGTGGCAATGCGGACTGCTGGCGCACCCAACCCTGCCCCACCCCCCCCTCACCTGTGGGCGGCTGCATCGCAGCCGCATCATTGCGCTAGCAATGCGAAACTTGCCCGATAGGGCAAGAGCACCTGGATAGATGATCCAGCTCAGGCAACCTAGCCTGGCGCAAAACATCAATCCGGGCATTTCGGGTTATCACCCTCATTTCGCTACCTTCTCGCCCTTCGAGCTTTCAGGTAGCTGCGGCAAGCATTGCGAACGCCCACAAGAGATGCCGCTGCTCACAGGAAAAGAGAATGCATCAGCGAGAAGGCCTCTTTGCAAGCCGCTTACAAGGAAGGCACTTCTGTTGTAAGCCGCTGGATGGGGTGTTAGAATGCAAAGCGCGGACGGCTTGCCGCTGCAACGGCTAGTCACCCCGTGGACAAGTTTCAAGCTTGACGAGGTAACCGCCTTCGCTAACGGGGGCGGTTATTTCATTTCAGCACTCGGTGCGTCAATTCTATGACCGCTATCACAACCAGACAGAACGTGAACAATCCTGAATAGGTAACCATGGCAACCGCCTTTCAGATGAAGGGGCAACCATGCCATCCGCGCTACGGCATAGTACCGCAAGAGCTGCACAAGAGATGCACACGCATCAGCCCTGAATGACTATCATTACAAGCTGCTAACATCTAAGGCAGAAGCGTCAGCCCACATGATGAGGAACGGGGAAATGGCCCAGAGCACAGAGAAGGACCAGAAGCGCATACGCTCCCTGGACGGGCTGCGCGGCGTGGCCTGCCTAGCCGTCCTGCTCCTTCACATCGGGTTGATGACGCAACCATTCGGCCCCGACGCCAACTACGATCTCTCGCCTGGCGTTCCCGCTGTCATGGTGTTCTACGTGTTGTCCGGCGTGGTGCTCTCGCTCGTGCCCCTGAAGAAGCTGCGCGCGAACGGCTACGATTGGTTCGCGTATTACCCCCGAAGGGTCGTCCGGCTCTGCGTTCCCTTGTTCGCAGCCATACTGATAGGCGTCATCGCAGGGTTCGTAGGGTATAGCCTTGGCTCTGATGCCCGCTCCGCAACGGCCATCGACTACACCGGCGGCCTCAGCGTCATCATCCATGACCTCTTCATGCAGTTCGACATCCTGTTCAACGTCTCGGACAACGGCCTCACTCTCCACGGCCAACCGCTGCACCGCGTGGATTCCCCCGTCTGGTCAATGAGCTGGGAGCTTTGGTTCAGCATCTTGCTCCCGCTTTGCATCTTCCTGGTGATGATCGCGCGCCGCCAGCGCCTGCTGGTCCTAGCGCTCTTCGCGTGCGTGTTCCTGGCGCACTATTCAGGTTACTTCCCCCTGCGGTTCGGGATCATGTTCATCTTCGGCGTCATCATCGCCAAGCGCTACGAGGCCCACGCGGCACGGCAGCTGCCGTGGCCAGCGGAGGCGGTGGCGCTGATCGTCTGCCTAGCGCTCATCGAGGTTCCCTCCCTTGGTGACTACGGGGAGCTTGCGAACGCGTTCGCGCAGACCGTCATGAACGCGGCATGCGTTTGCCTGGTGCTGCTGGCGTTGTCGAACGGGTTCGTGAGGCGAGCCTTGTCCGCGCGCCCATGCCTTTGGCTGGGCAAGATCTCATACAGCATGTACCTGACGCACGCCATCGTCATCGGCGCGCTTGGCAGCGTCCTTCCCATGCTGGGGCTGTCCGCGCTTGCATGCGCGGCCGTCGCGCTAGTTGCCAGCTTCGTCTTCGCGTGGCTCTTCTGGCGGTTCATCGAGGACCCCAGCATCAGGTGGTCGCACAGCATCGGAAAGCTTGCGAACTCCCTCCGGTCTTGACCCCTGACCCTGCTCATGCCCTCAAAAAGGCTTACAGGATAGGTGCACATGGTGCACCTATCCCGCTTCATTCATAGCGGCCTTTAACATCCCGCATTCGCTTTGGCGCTCATGCGGAATGTAGCGGCCTTGGCGCACTCACGTGCGCCTGATCCGGGAGAAGCCAGATCCAGTACGCCAGCACTCCCGCTCGCCAATGGGCGGCAAGGCACGAATACGGTGCCTTGCCCTACGTCCACCAGCAACCGATCCTCAGGTTGAATCCGCCCTCAACCTGGGACCGACTCTTCAGGTTGACGTAGGGCACGCCATCAACTCGGGAACAACGCTTCAGGTTGACGTAGGGCACGCCACCGTTCTTGTGGCGTGCCGCAACGTGGCAACGCGGACTGCTGGCGCACCCAACCCGGCCCCACCCCCCCCAACCTGTGGGCGGCTGAATTGGAGCCGCAGTTGCACCCCTCATGTGGGCGCTTGCATCGCAAGCGCAGCATTGCGCCAGCAATGCGTAACGCGGACGCCAGTCCGCGAACACCCGGCATTCAGCATCAGGTGAGGCAACCTGGCCTAGCGCAGACCACCCATCCGGGTGTTTTGGGCCCTTTGTTCCGCCGTTCTTGACGAACGGCGGACCTGTTGACGCTGCGGCTCCGAATGGCACCTGACCTTGCCATTTTCTTCGGGCTCGGCGTTGGCCAAAGCCAACTTGGCCCTCAGACATGGCAATCTCAGGCACCCTTCGAACCCTCGCTGTCTTTGCCTGACCGGAATCTCTTTCAATTCCTCCTGCAACTCTTCCTAACCTGCGGTACCTTCTTGGCTCATGCCCTTGATCCGGTGTCGCGGGTGCAAGCACCCGCTCCTTTTAAAGCGGCCTTTAACATCCCGCATTCGCTTTGGCGCTCATGCGGAATGTAGCGGCCTTGGTGGCCTCCGGCCACCTACGCGCCTTATTGCTGGTCAGCTTTTCGGAAGGTGCGCACTTCACGTGCGCACCTCTGCAGGTCAACCCCACTCACAGAGGTGCGCAGATCAACTGCGCACCTTCCGATGAGGCTTGCTATTCCGTACCTCCCATTTTGTGGGCGCTTGCATCGCAAGCGCAGCATTGCGCCAGCAATGCGTAACTTGCCCGACAGGGCAAGAACACCCAGCACCCAGCACCAGCTCAGGCAACCTTGCCTAACGCAGACCACCCATCCGGGTGTTTTGGGCTTTCGCCCTCATTACGCTGTGCTAGCGCACAGCTGCGTCGGCAATGCGAACGCCCACAAGAACAAAGGGGGCAGGAAGGGTAGCGGAATCCTAATTATGACCTCCAAGGTCAATGACATTAAGCACGGGGAACTGTCATTGACCTTCTGGGTCATATATAGGGTTGATGCCTTTCGTGTGTGGGACTACCGCGGATGATATAATCTCGCGAAAACGTTGCGCGCCTTTTTAGCATCGCGCGCCTTTCAAGGAGGAAGCATGGCCACAGAAGAAGAGATCAGAGCTGAGATCGAAGAGCTTGGCCGTTTGACCGAAGAGCAGGAGCTGGTCCTCTACAACATCTCTCTGAAGCAGGATGAGCTTGGCCGTGAGCCAACGAACATGCTGCTCTCAAAGGTGAAGGACAGCCCCGTCTTCCAGCCGATGATCGACCGTGAGCTCCTCACCTATGAGGTGTTCAACCAGGGCTCAGGCCATGAGATCGCATGCCTGTACGTGACCCTCAAGGGCCTTCGCTACTGCATCATGCACTCTGATGAGATCGCGCCGCGCCGCTCGCTCAACCCGGCAGGCGCGCCCTGGGAAGCCTGCGGCCCGCTGCTCTAACCTCAAGCTCCAAAGGCCTTCTGGCTCAAGGAGGATGCACCCGTGAGCATTCTCCTTCAGAACACGCAAAAGGAAGACAGGCGTGCCGAATTGGGCGTTAGCTTAGGCATAGACACCAGCAAGCTGGACATCTGCTTCGGCGGCTTCGCACCCACTGTGATGGGGGATCTGGAACTCAGCTGGGACAAAGCCGAAGAGTCCGAAGCGCGTCTCAAGGCGGCCAAAGAGGCCCGGATCAGGGCAAGCGCGCTGGATGCCGCGCGTGAATCCGAAGTCCGCACGTGGACTGACAGCGCGGGCACCATCTACGAATACGTCCTCCTAGACGGGAAGGACGTCCGCATCAAGCGGTGCCAGTCAGATGCTGAGGTCATCAACATCCCAAGCCAGATAGAGGGGCATCCCGTCCTTGGTCTGGCACCCGTCAGCTTCGCGAACTTGGCGCAGGCTTGTCAGATCGTCGTCCCTGACACCGTGATCGCAATAGGCGAGTGCGCCTTCAGGCAGTGTTCCAACCTGCGCACCCTTCGCTTGCCTGAACTGGTTGACCGGTTCAGCGCGGACTGGGTTCGCAACTGCAGGCGCCTGGAGCGCCTGACACTTCCAGGTGCGCTTGAGGTGCTGTCGCCTCGCATCTTCGACAACGGGCAGCTGAAAGAGCTCACCATCGGTGTCAGCGCGAAGGATATCCAGCCGGGCACGTTCATCAACAGCGGGCTGGACTGCATCATCGTCAGCGCGGACAACCCGCATCTTGCAACGGATGGCCTGGCGCTCTACAGCGCAAGCTTCACAGGGCTTGCGGCGCTTGCGGTGCGCACGCCTGAATACGCGGTTGATGGGCGTTGCAAGGTCTTGGGCAAGAAGGCGTTCAGCTCGTTCGCGTCAGTTGAGCGCGTCAGCCTGCCTGAGGGCTTGCAGGTGATAGGGGAGTTCGCGTTCGCGGGCACATCCGTGAGCCGGTTTGACGCCCCGGAATCTCTGGAGGCAATCCTGGAGAAGGCGTTCTACGGCTGCCGAAAGCTCTCGCACGTGAGCCTGAACGCAGGCCTCAAGCTGATCGGCGCAAGCGCGTTCGAGGATACCGCCATCACAAGCCTTGAGCTGCCCGCAAGCGTGGAGGAGCTGGGGCCGCGCGTGGCGGACGGCGCGAACGTCCGCTTCTCGGGGCCTGACGCCACGTTCAGCATCACAGGGAGCGGTGGCCCGCTCCTCTTCCATGACGGCGGCGGCCTCTACAAGAAGACAGACGAGGGGCTCACGTTCGTGAGGCTCCTTGACCCAACGGTGGCTGGCTACGAAGTGCTGCCGAACACGATCAGCATCCAGCCGGAGGCGTTTCGCGGGATGGCCTCGCTTGAGAGCGTTCAGCTGCCAGACGGCCTGAAGGAGATAGGGCCGGCGGCTTTCGCGGGTTGCACGGCGCTCAAGCGCGTGAACGTGCCGGAAAGCGTCACGCACATCAAGGGTGACGCGTTCCTTGACACCTCCCTCGAGGAGGTCATCCTGCCCAGCGGCCTTCAGCAGCTTGGGCCTCGGGCGCTGATCACGCGCGGGGCTCATCACGGGAGATGCGCGCCGTCATTGCGGCGCATAACGGTGGGCTCTGGCTCTGAAAGCTTCCGGATGGAGGAAGGCATGCTGCTTCAGCGCAAGCAGGACGGCGCCGAGCGCGTGGTGGTCTACGTGGGGCCGAACGCCAGCGTGACCGTGCCGGATAGCGTGGATGAGATCTGCGCGTACGCGTTCAACGGCGCAACGGGCATCCGCAAGCTGAGCCTGTCAACGCGCATCGCCACCGTTGGCGTGCGAGGGCTTGCAGTTGATGAGCTGGTGGACCACATCCACGTTGACCTGGTGGAGCCCTATCAAGGACATGCTGCGTTCGACATCCTGCCGCCGCACACTGACCGGGCCGAGCAGCAGATGATGCTCTCCCTGTCCGTTCCCAGCTTCGTGAACCCCGAGGCCATGTGGGAGCACTACGACAACTCCATCATCAACGCGTCCAGCTTCGACATCATGAGCGAAGAGGCGCTTGGCGTCTATGACAGGGCGGTTCGCCTGATCGCGCGCCTGGAGGACCCTGTATATATGAGCCCGGTCAGCCAGGACATGGCGCGCCGCATCCTTCGCGAGGGGATCGAAGGCATCTGCCTTGAGATGGCGCGCCATGATGACCGCATCTCCCTGGCGAAGCTGGCGGACCTTCAGATCCTCACGGCTGACAACATTGACCTGGCAGTTGAGGCTGCGCAGCGCACGCTGGATGCAGCCATGACTGGCTACCTCCTTGAGCTCAAACGCGAACGCTTCGGCACCCCCTCGTTCGATTTCAGCCTATGACCCACCCCCTTCCCCAATATATGAGCATTTTGGTCAATGACATTTCCCCGTGCTTAATGTCATTGACCTTTTCACTCATAATTGCGCTCCAACCCGCTGGCGCATTAGAATCAGGCGCCTGAACGGAGGACTGCCTATGCCAGATGCAACGTCAGATGCAATGGATGAGCTGCGGACCAGCAACGCCGGGCGCAGCATGAGCATGTCCGGCCACCTGCAAGACCAGAAGCTGGCTCGCCAAGCGCGCGAAGACGCGCTGGCCGCGGACATCCTCGAAGAGGCGCGCGTGCAGCTGATGCTGAAGTTCCGCTTCCTTGATCTGGCGCTCTGGAAGATGGAGCTCACCCCCGTCCGCGCGGGCCTGGCCTATCCCATAGGCACAGACGGCAGCCGCTGCCTGGTGGAATCCTCGCGTGTCATCAGCCGCTTCCAAGAGGCCGGCGACGAGGTCATCCGTGACTACCTGCACATGGTCATGCACTGCATCTTTCGTCACCCGTTCAACAAGCAGTTCGCGAACAGGGAGGCGTGGAGCCTCACGGCTGACATCCTGGTTGAGAACGCGGTCATGGACATCCTGGGCGAGCGCTTCCCAAGCGAAGATGACGCGGAGCGCCGCCAAGCCATATCGGAGCTTCGGCTTGCCGCGGGCAAGCTGATCCCGCAGCGTCTCTACAAGCTGCTGTCCGCGGCAGTTGATGCGCCTGAGGGCAAGCAGCATCTGGGCATCGGGCGCTCCCAGCTGAACACGTGGCACTCGCTCTTCGAACGAGACGACCACGGGATCTGGGCCTGCAACACTGACGGACAGGCGGCGTCAAGCGCGCAGGACGCTGAGCTCACGGATGAAGCGGACGCGGACACGCCACCGCCGGATGGCATTCGCACGGACAACCCGGCGGATGCGGAGGACGCACGTCCTCCCAAGGAGTCCACGCCGCAGATAGATCAGTCAGCGGCGGATTCGCCTGATGAGCAAGACTCTGACACGGCGCAGGAGGATGACTCCGCAGATGAGGCCGGCATGTCGCAAGACGCAACAAGCCAGCAGGACGAGAAGTCCCAAGCGGAAGAGGACTGGGAGGACATCGCCCGCCAAGTGCAGGTTGACCTGGAGACGTTCTCCTCTGAGTTCGGCGAAGGTGCCGGAGAGCTGATGGCGGCGCTTGCTGTGGCAAACCAGCGCAAGATGTCCTACCGGGACTTCCTGAAGAGCTTCATGACCGTGACCGAGGACATCAAGGTCAACATGGACGAGTTCGACTACATCTTCTACACCTACGGCCTTGACCTCTACGGCAACATGCCGCTGGTGGAGCCGCTGGAATACAAGGACTCGCACAAGATCCGTGACTTCGTGATCGTGATCGACACCTCAGAATCAGTGCGCGAGCACCTGGTGCGCCGCTTCGTGGAGCACACGTTCGGGATCTTGAAGAGCTCGGAGGATTTCGCGAACAAGGTGAACATCCACATCATCCAGGCAGACTCCAAGGTGCAAACTGACACGCACGTGAAGGACCTGCGCAACATCGATCGCATGATGGACAGCTTCACGGTGCGCGGGTTCGGCGGTACGGACTTCCGTCCGGCGTTCGACCACGTGGAGGGCCTGCGCAAAGCGGGCAAGCTGCCAGAGCTCAATGGGCTGATCTACTTCACGGACGGCCTGGGGCAATTCCCTGAGAAGGCCCCAGATTTCGACACAGCGTTCGTCTTCATGGACGACGGAGAGATGCTGCCGAAGGTGCCGCCCTGGGCGGCAAAAGTTGCAATACAAGAAGATGAGCTGAACGAACCTGAAGGGGGACGGATATGAACATAGCGGACGCAAAGCAGCAGATCAAGGACACGGTTGAGGCGTATCTGGAGCGCGACGACGCGGGCATGTTCATCATCCCGTCCGCGCATCAGCGCCCGGTGTTCCTGCTGGGCGCGCCAGGGATAGGCAAGACCGCCATCATGGAGCAGGTGGCCGAGGAGCTTGGCATCGGCATCGTGTCCTACTCCATGACGCACCACACGCGCCAATCCGCGCTAGGCCTGCCGCGCATCGAGCACAAGACATTCGAAGGCATGAGCTATGACGCCTCGGAATACACCATGTCAGAGATCGTGTCCGCCATCTATGACTACATGGAGCGCACGGGCCTCAAGCAGGGGATCCTCTTCCTCGATGAGATCAACTGCGTGTCCGAGACGCTCTACCCCTCCATGCTGCAATTCCTGCAATTCAAGACATTCGGCAACTTCAAGGTGCCCGACGGCTGGATCGTCTGCTGCGCGGGCAACCCGCCGGAGTACAACCGCAGCGTGCACGAGTTCGACATCGTGACGCTTGACCGCCTGCGTGAGATCAGCGTGGAGCCGGACTACGCGGCCTGGCGCGCCTACGCGCTGGAGCGCGGCGTGCACCCGTCCATCACCACGTTCCTGGAGTCCAAGAAGGACTGCTTCTACCTGGTTGAGAGCAAGCCCGGCGGCGGCAAGCGCTTCGTCACCGCGCGCGGCTGGGATGACCTTTCGAACGTGATCTCCTTGTATGAGCGCCTGGGCAAGCCGGTGGATCGCGCGCTGATCGCGCAGTTCATCCGTGACGAGGACGTGGCGGACAAGTTCGCCATCTACTACGCGCTGTTCGCGAAGTACCGCGCTGACTACCAGGTTGACTCCATCCTGGCCGGCGCCGCAACGGATGAGGTGCGGGCGCGCGCCACCGCCGCGGAGTTCGACGAGCGCGTGGCCCTGATGGGGATCATGCTGGATGCGCTGGCGCAGTCTTGCAAGCAGGTGCTTGATCAGGAGGCCGTGGCGCTCAAGGTGCGTGACGTCCTGCGTGAGGTCAAGCCGGAGCTCCTGGCCGGCGAGACGCTGGATGTCAGCCTAGGCAGCAGGATCCAGGCGCGTGAGGCGCAGCTGGCGCGCCTGGTGGAATCTGGCGCTGTGGCCGCATCGCGCGTTCGCCGCGAGAAGCTGGCGCAGGAGATGCTGCATGACTTCGCGTCTGAGTGCCATCTTGCGAAGGTGACCGAGGGAGCCGAGGCGTTCGCCATCATAGAGCGCGCCTTCAAGGAGGAGGTGGCGCGCCTGGCGCCAGCCGCTGAGGAGGCGTCAAGCCAGATGAGCAACGCGTTCGCGTTCGTTGAGGAGTGCTTCTCCGCGCGCGAGATGCTGGTGTTCACGGCGGAGATATCCACGCGCAAGGCAACCACGGAGTTCGTCTCGCACTTCGGGAACGACGCGTACTACGCGCACAATGAGGGACTGCAGGTGGATGAGGCAAAGCGCGGCCTTGAGGCGCGCGCCCGTGAGCTTGAGGTTGATGGGTTCCAGCCGGTCACGTCAAAGGACGCCGGCGTTGATATATCGCAAGCGGTAGGACTGAAGATGGGGGATGACATGGGGATCAAGGTGCAAGAGGCGGCGAACGTGACCGGCAAGGGCGATCAGCCTTTGGATGAGGCTTTCCTTCGCGAATACTATTCCGGCAAGCAGTTCGAATATGGCTTCGCGTCCATCTGCAAGATGATGCTGCCAGCCGGTGAGCTCAAGGGCAAGCAGGTGCTTGATATCTGCAGCCGTCGTGGGCGCGGCGTGTACAAGATCTCATCCATGGTGGGCATGCAGGGACGCGCCATCGGCGTTGATTGGTCGCCGGCGTTCGTGCAAGAATCCATCGACGGCATAGAGCGCGCGTGGCATGATTCGGGGCTTCCGGGCAACAACATGGACTTCTACGTGGCGTATCCGGAGGACCTGATGACGGCTGGGATCGGCACGTCAACCATGGACGTTGTCTACGTGAATAACGTGATGACGCTCTTCGCTGACCAGCAGCAGGCGCTGAACGAGTTCTCACGCGTGCTCCGTCCGGGCGGACTTCTGATCATGGAGACGGTGTTCGCTGATCGTGAGCGCAATGAGGCTATCATCCAGGAGGCGCGCGAGATAGGGAACAGCATCCAGGCGGCTCGCACGCAGGATGAGAACTTCGCGTGGATCAAGGCGGCAGGATTCGGGAAGCCCGCCATCGAGGATGAGTACGACGTTCGCCCTGATCAGGGCTTCAAGTCCGACTACGATGTCCCCATGGTGGCTGATGACTCTGGCGTTCAGTTCAAAGCCGTCAGCATGTATATCCACAAGCGCCCTTAAAAATGTGTCGCGGGCGCACAGCACCCGCTCCTTTCATTACGGCCTTTAACTTTGCATGTGCAAGCACAAGCAAAGTAGCGGCCTTGACGCACTAACGTGCGCCTATCTACCTCCCTCTGCGGTAGGCGTCTCCATTGGAGACGCAGCATTGCGCCAGCAATGCGTAACGCAGGCGCCAGCCTGCGAACACCCGGATGCCAGCAACTGGTCAGGCAACCTGGCCTGGCGCAAGATACCAATCCGGGTGTTTCGGGCTGACACCCTCATTACGCTGTGCTAGCGCACAGCTGCGTCGGCAATGCCGACGCCCACACTTGGGGGGGCGCACAGTTGCAGCAAGCAATGCCGACGCCCACACTTGAGGGGGCGCACAGCTGCAGCAAGCAATGCCGACGCCCACTCCTGGGGGGCGCAGCTGCAGCAAGCGGATCGATCCAACAAGCAGGGCGCGTTCGCAAGAGCAGCGCAACCCCAAGCCCATGAGATACAATAGCCGGACTGCAAGAATCAGACGCAAAGGGGACACGTGGAAGTCAAAGACAAGTCCTTCGAATACGACGGCCAGACGCGTGAGGCCGTGCTCACCATAACAGCAACGCCTGAGGAGGTCTCGCAAGCCGCCAAGCAGTTCTTCAAGGAGCTGGGCCAGCGTGAGATCCCGGGCTTCCGCAAGGGCAAAGCCCCGCGTGAGGTGCTGGAGCAGAGCGTCGGCGGCCATGAGGTTGCCATGGGCGGCGTGGCGGAGAAGCTGGTGAACGAGGGCGCATTCGCAGCCATCGACGCCGCGGACATCATCTTCCTGGAAGAGCCGCAGTTCAACGTTGACGTCATGCCCGAAGAAGGCCGCCCGTTCTCGTTCACGGTCTCCGGCATCGTTGCGCCTGAGATGAAGCTTGCCTCATATGACCCGGTCACCATCAAGATGCCGCCTGATGAGGCAACGGATGAGGACATCAAGCAGGCGAAAGAGGACCTGCAGGACCTCTACCATACGCTTGACAAGGTGACCGAGCCAGACCACGTGGCTAGCATGGGCGACTACGTTGACATGCGCCTCACGGTGACCAACCACGGCAAGCTGGTCAGCGGCATGAACAACGTCTCCCGCATGGTGGGCCTGGGGCACGGCACCATGCCGGACAGCTTCGACGAGCACATCGTGGGCACCAAGGTTGGTGACCTGATAGAGTTCGATTTCCAAGCCAAGGATGAGCAAGGCAACTCCGAGCACGGTGATGGCGAACTGCACGCACAGGCTGAGATCTGCGGCTTTCGCGAACTGCGCCTACCTGAGGTGAACGATGAGCTTGCCATCAAGGTTGGCTGCACGGACGTTGAGGATCTGAACAAGCAGCTCAAGCGCAACATAGAGATGCAGAAGGCTGAGCAGCTGCCAAAGCTCAAGGTGGACCGCGCGGCGGAGGCCATCTCTGAGCGCCTGGATGGGGACGTGCCTGAGTACTACGTGGACTTCATCCGCCAGGATGTTGGCCGTGAGCTGATGCAGAGCCTTGAGGATCAGGGCATCAACCTGCAGCAGTGGCTGCTCCAGAACAACATCCAGGGCGAGCAGATGAAAGAGGACGTCAACCGGGAGGCCATGCACCGCGCGGCCATAGACCTAGCGCTTGATGCCATCTTCGCGCATGAGAGCATGCAGATCACAGACGAGGACATCCAGGAGCTGTTCGCGGGTGAGGATGACGCGGAGGAGAAGCTCGCCTCTTGGCGCGATGCCAACAGGATGTCCAACCTTCGCAAGATGGCACGCCAGCGCAAGGCCACGAAGTGGCTGGTCGACAATGCCATCGTGGAAGCGGAATAGTCGGAATAGGCAAGGCACCAGAAGAGCGCTCACAGAAAGGCGAATGATATGGAGCTTGGATCAACGGTCACGCTGACATATGTTGGCACCACGGATGATGGCGAGGAGTTCGGCCACGCCACCAAAGAGAAGCCGATGAAGTTCCAGACCGGAATGGATATGGCCATCGACGGCTTCGAAGAGGAGATCCTCCAGATGAATGAGGTGGGCGAGAAGCGCACCTTCACCGTGGACCAGTACAAGGCCTACGGCGAATACCTGGACGAGTTCATCCAGCGCATCCCCATGGAGCAGGTGCCGCGCGGGCACGTCAAGCCCGGTCAGCGCGTGTGGATGTCGTCTTCTGAGAATGGCGTTCCCATGCCCGTCACCTGTACGGCCATCGAGAACGGCATCGCCATCTTCGACATGAACCATCCGCTCGCTGGCAAGGACCTCACGTTCGAGGTTGAGATCCTAGAGATAGAGCCCGCACCTGAGAACTTCGTCTCAGCAGCGGAGAAGGCGCGCCACCTGAAGGAGCAGCAGAAGCTCCTTGGCGGCGACCAAGCGAACGACTACCGCTAGACCGCCAAGATCTTCGCGAACGAAAAAAGGGCCCCCACAGGGGCCCTTTTTGATGCACGTTGGTGAACGCTGCTAGCACGCGTAGGTGCCCATCGATCTTATGGGCACCTGGCCCAAAGGGCCAGAACCCTACAGCGCCATGAAGTTATCCGGATACTGGTTCTGCGCGTTCACAACCTCAACATTGGTGTCACCGTAGCGCAGCCATTCTGTGTCAGTCTCATTGCGCTTGATCATGGCGTTCTCCATGACATCGCGAAGGGCCTTCGTCTTGAGCGCGTACTCTTCCATCTGAGCCAAGCGGCCGTCAAGCTCTATCTGGCGACGCTTCTCCGCCTTCTCCTGAACGCTCTCACCAGGGATGACAGCGTAGAAATCCTCAGGCTCTAGCGTGAAGTTCGCGTGATCTGCCCAAGCATCCAGCGCTGAGTCCTCTTTCAGGCTTTGGATGGCGCGCGTCTCTGTGTTCTCATACAGCTGGTCGATGGTCATGCCGTGCTCACGGCAGAAGTCCTGCATGTTCATGCCGGAGCGGGAGATCATGTCCTCCAGGCGCATGTTCGCCGCATAGACGGATTCCTCTACCAGATCCTCCGGCAGCTCCTCAACCAAGCGAGTTGCAAGCTCACGGCAGATGTAGTCCTGGTCAGAGAGCTCTTGAGCCTCACGGTTGTCCTTGTACATGTTGTACCTGATGAAGATCAGCAGTTCTTCCACTGACTTGAAGTCATCGGAGTGGCTGTTCACCCATGCGTCTGTGAGCTTGGCCTTCTCGCCAGGTTTCGCAAGATTGAGCTCCATCCAGCGAAGCGCTTGCTTCTCGATCAGCTCCTCAGGGATGCGAACCTCAGGACAGACGGCGTAAACGGGGTCATAGGATGTCAATGTGTATCTCTGCTTTGGCATTTTGGCCTCTCGGGTCAGATGCTGAACGTATCCGGCAATTGTACACCGTCCCAAGCTCGCACCCAATTATGACCTGCAAGGTCAATGACAGTTCCCCGTGCTTAATGTCATTGACCAATTTGGTCATAATTAGCTGCCGCCGTCTATCAGGGTCACTTTCACGTATCATGTTGCGAACGAGAACGGAAAGGGATCGCATGAAATTCAACAAGGTCTACCTGCAGAGAGACGCCCTGGCTCGCCATGAGGATTTCGACACCTGGTATGAGGACGGTGACCTCTTCTACCGGTTCGTGAACAAGAAGGGCTGGACGGCGGAGAAGCAGAACATCTCCATCATCGGCCGCATGGGTGGAGAGAACGCGGCCATCCGCCCAGACAACCGCTGCCTGAACTACTACCTGCGCTTCGAGCGCTATGAATACATCATGCACCCCTACGTCATCAACAAGCACTACTACATAGAAGGCATGCTCTGGGACCTCTATGGCTCATTCTCCAACCCGCCGTTCGATTTCGTGACGGAGACCAAGACGTCCTACACCAAGAAGGACGTGCACGTGAAGACACGCCTGTTCCGCGACAAGGGCGAATGCTTTGAGATCCACGTCCCTGACCTCACGAAGCTGCGCGTGGCGGTCATCGCTATGGTGGCCATCGGCCTCAAGGAGGAATGGAAGGGCCTGTCAGAGGGCGAAGACGTCCGCGGCAACACGTGGGTGGAGCGCCTGAAGAACCGCGTGTTCGAGAACAAGGGCCTCACCTATGAGCAGATCCAGGCGCTTGAGCGCGAAGGCTCCCCGCTGGTTGAGGTGGTCAAGCCTCAAGGGCGCCCCATGGATAACGTTTGATAGGCATCAACCCTGAAGCGCTGTCATTCCCTAGGGTACGCGAACGCGGCCACTACGAATGACAGCACCAGGGCGCAGATGCAACCTATGAGCGCGGCGCCGTACCCAGCGCTCTGGATCAGGAACCCCCAGAGCGCAGACGCCACGGCGTTGCTCAGATCTATCCCCAGCATGAACAGCCCATTCGCCGCACCCCAACGCTCCGGCGGGGTCATCTTGACGGCAACGGTCTGATTCACTGGGATCCCAAGCCCTATGCAGACGCCGAACGGGATCCCCATGCAATAGAACGCCGGCTCGGTCAGCGTGCCGAACGCCCCGCTCACGCAACCAAGCCCAAGCGCGAACGCGCAGATCCCGCAAGCGCAGGCAACGCCCATCAGCACGATGGGGCGCACCTTGTCCATGAAGCGCCCAGCCCCAAGGCGCACGACGATCATCATGACGGCCATCACCGTGTAGTAGATCCCGGAGTTCGCAACACTCATGGAGTTGCCGAATGACCCCATGAAGAACACGTTGAAGGAGAAGACTGTGGCCATGACCAGGATGACGATGGTCCCGCGCAGGGCAGTGGGCTCGAATGTGGCATCCACGATGCGACGCAGGGCACCTGCTTTGGCGGCCACGGCGTCAGCGCTATTGCCAGCACCCTTTCCGGTTCGTCCTGCTTCCCAGCGCACCCGGTATTCGGACGTCTCCGGCAGGCGCCTTGGGTCCTTCTCGTACCTGCAGAGGATGCTCAGCGCCAAAGAGAGCGCGGCGCACGCGATCAGCCCGAAGTAGAAGTTCTCGGGCGGGTTCGTGGACACCAGGAAAATGGCAAGCGCAGGCCCCACGGACATGGCGATAGCCTGCCCCAAGCCCGCATATCCTATGCCTTCCCCCAGGCGTGAGAATGGCAGCACGTCAGCGGCCGCCGTGTTCGCCGCTGTGGTTGCCGCCGAGAATCCCATGCCCTGCAGCGCGCGCCAGATGACGAACGCTGCACCAGTGTTCGCGAACAAGGGCCCTACAGTGCCGATCAGCATGATCACGCCGCCCGCCACCATGACGATGCGCCGTCCGCGCCCGTCGATCACGGGGCCGCACACAAGGCGCATGACCCCGGCGGCCACCGAGAACGTCATGGCACCTATCCCTGCAAGCGCGATGGAGCCGCCGGTTCGCTCAAGATAGACGGTGGTGCCGGCGTTCACGCCCTGCCCCACCATGAATGCGAACAGCATTGCGGCGATGATGGTCACGAATATGGGTGACCAGAGGCGTTCCTTCTCTCTTGCTCCGCGTGTCATGGTTTGCAAGGATAGCATCAAAGAGCCCGGCGCCTTGCAGCACCAGGCTCTTGCTGTGCACTTGGATGTGCGGATATGTGCGCTAGATCATCAGCTGACGGATCAGTAATTATCAGCGCGGATCTCAAAGTGTCCTTGCGGATGCTGACAGACCGGGCAGATCTCAGGCGCCTCCGTGCCTATCTCGATGTGTCCGCAGACCGTGCAGTACCAGACCTTGATCTCAGTCCTCTTGAACACCTCATCGTTGTTGATGCGGTCGATCAACGTCTCGAAGCGGTCATAGTGGCTCTTCTCGATGGCAGCCAAGCCGTCGAAGAAATCCCCCAGGTCATCGAAGCCCTCTTCGCGCGCCTTCGCAGCGTAGGCCGGATAGTTACCATCCCACTCTTCGCGCTCAGACTCACACGCCAGCTTCAGGCAATCAAGCGTGGGGGGCGTGCCGCCATCATGCAGCTTCTTGAAGAGCAGCTTGCCGTGATGCAGCTCATTGTCAGCCGTCTCCGCGAAGATGTCAGAGATCTGGACATATCCATCCTTCTTCGCCTGCTGCGAATAATAGATGTACTCAACATACGCCAGCGCCTCTTGATTCAGCGCAGCTTCCATGTTCTTCCATGACTCAGATTTCTTGATATCCATTTCCCACTCCTTTGTTGCTGACCTTTGATGCTGAATGGATCCGCATCATTGACCAGATTACTCAGACTTGCGCCTGCGAAAGGGGCATCGCGCCGAACGTTACTGACCTGCTATGCATAGGTTGACTTGCGCTAAGCTCGCAAAGCTCATAATGTAGAGCTGACTCAGATCGAGAACGAGGGGAGCATCATGGCGAAGAAGCTGCTCAAGAACATCACAGCACCCAAAGCGGTTGCCGGCGTGTGCGTTGCGCTGCTGGCCATCTTGCTGATCGCGTTCGCTGTCGTGAACATCTTCGTCCGCGCGGCCTATGCGCCGTTCTACGGGGACGCGGAGCGCCGGTTCGACATCCCGGGCATCTCCCAAGGCTTCATCCCGCAAGACCTTGACAACCTTGCGAACGGGACCTGGCTCTTCAGCGGTTATATGACAGATGGCGGGGACTCTCCTGTGTTCATGCGCAAGGCTGACGGCACAGAGGGCAGCTTCACCGTGCTGCGCGAGGACGGCACCGTCTACCAGGGCCACGGAAGCGGCATCACCTCTGACGACGAGCGCGTCTTCCTGACGGATGACCAAGGCATCTTGGCCATCAGCTTGAGGGACGTTGAATCAGTGGCTGACGGCGGCCAGGTGAAGGCCGTGGGGAGCAGAGACCTTGATTTCGGTCCAGCGTTCCTCAACATAGAGAACGGCGTGCTGCTGACCGGCAACTTCTATAGGGCCGGCAACTATGAGACGCCGGACCACCACAGGATGGATTCTCCCAGCGGAGACCACAATCCGGCAGTGCTGTTCGCTTATCCAGCTGACGAATTCGGCGAATACGGCTATGCGGATGAGCCTTCCTGCGTGTACTCCATCCCTGAGCGCATCCAGGGCGTCTGCATGACGGATACGGGCCAGATCGTGCTCTCGCAATCGTATGGCCTGGCAACATCCAACCTGCTGGTCTATTCGGAGCCAGCCGATAGCGGCATGACGTATGACCATCATGGGGCGCAGATCCCCATTCGCTTCCTGGATTCTGACAGCTTGCTCAGGGTTGTTGAGGCGCCTCCCATGACAGAGGGCATCGAATGGCATGCAGGCCGTGTTTGGATCTCTTGCGAAAGCGCCTCAGACAAGTACATCTTCGGCAAGCTGTACGGCGCAGCTGCTGTGTACTCTCTGAACCTGGGGCTAGTCAGCCGATAGACAACCCTATTGACGCTGCGAAGCCACGGATGCACCTCATCTTGCCGCTCCGCCCAACCTGATGCACCTTCATGGCTCATGCCCTTGATCCGGTGTCGCGGGCACGTTGTGCCCGCTCCATTTATTGCGGCCTTTAACTCATGAGCATGCAAGCATGCTCATGAGTAGCGGCCTTAAAAGATTCGTGGGCGTCTCCATTGGAGACGCAGCATTGCGCCAGCAATGCGTAACGCAGGCGACAGCCTGCGAACACCCGGCACCTAGCCCCAGGTCAGGCAACCTTGCCTGGCGCAGACCACCTCCAAGCTAGGGATCTCACAAGCAACCCCTCAAGGGTTGCTGCCTCACCTTCCCAGATAGGTCATCTGCGCGAGGCTAACCATCCTCACTCACATCTCCACCCCGACTGCTCTTGCCCTATCGGGCAAGTTACGCTGTGCTCTCATCCTCGCATCGCTTCGCTCAGCTCGGATTCCTGCACAGCTGCGTTCGCAATGCGAACGCCCACTCTTGAGGAGGGGGGGGGAGGGCTTCCAGGCAGCTGCGGCAAGCAATGCGAACGCCCACAAGGAAAGGAGTACCCCCTAGTAGTCATTTCACCCCCCCCACCATGTGGGCGTCTCCATCGGAGACGCAGCATTGACCCCCCCCATACCTGTGGGTGGTTGCAACCCCTACCTGTGGGCGGCTGCATTGCAAGCACAGTACCCCCTTCATGTGTGGGCGGCTGCATTGCAGCCGCAGCATTGCCCCTTTTCTTGTGGGCGTCTCCATTGGAGACGCAGCATTGCGCCAGCAATGCGTAACGCAGGCGCAGCCTGCGAACACCCGGCATCCAGCAACTGGTCAGGCAACCTGGCCTGACGCAGACCACCTATCCGGGTGTTTCGGGTTATCACCCTCATTTCGCTGCGCTAGCGCACAGCTGCGGCTGCATTGCAGCCGCCCACCGCAGAGGGGGAGCCCTCTTCTTACGCTTTCTGTTGCTTGCGGGCCTTCTTCGCCTCTTCCTCCTCAAGCGCAACCATGCGCTCTTGGTACTCACGGCGCTCTTTGCGGATCTTGGAGAAGTCCAGGTAGAACGCGAAGATGATGCAACCGTATGCCAGGAACAGGAAGATGAACGCGATCCAGGTTGGCTCCACGCTGCGAAGCACCCAGGAGAGCACCGTGCACACCACGGCCGCAGCGAGGCTTCCCCACCAGATGCGCTTCAGCTTCTTGTAGCGCGCGGTATCCGGCTTGTAATACTTCCGATCAAGCTCACGCTGGCGCTGCTGCTCCTTCTTGCGCGCCTCCTTCTGCTCCTGCTTTCGCTGCTGCGGAGTCTTCTTGGAGGTGCCTTGCACAACCGTGCCAGCCGCTTTCGTCTTAGGCTTGGCGCTTGCGGCGCTCTTGCGCGTGGTGCCGGTGTGCTTCTCGGTGGTATACCGTTCATTCATGGGGTTTCGCTGGGACATCTCATCTCCTGTGATTCGCTTTGCCGTATATTATGACCTAAGTTCGAATGCATACGGAAGGACGAGCGGGATGACTAGCTACAAGATCTGCCTTTTGCCGGGTGACGGGATCGGCCCTGAGATCATCGCGGAAGGCGTGAAGGTGCTTGACGCTGTTGGGAGCAAGCACGGAGTCACGTTCGAATACACGGAGGCCGCCATCGGTGGCTGCGCCATAGATGAGTACGGCACGGCTCTCCCAGAGAGCACGCTTGAGGCAGCCAAGGCGGCAGACGCGGTGCTCTTGGCAGCGGTGGGCGGCCCGAAGTGGGACACCACTGACTCAGAGAAGCCGCGCCCTGAGCAGGGGCTCTTGGGCATTCGCAAGGGCCTTGAGCTCTACACGAACCTGCGTCCCGTGCAGATCTTCCAAGCCCTCTCTAGCGCATCAACGCTGAGGCCTGAGGTGATAGACGGCGTTGACCTCATGATGGTGCGTGAGCTGACCGGCGGCGTGTACTTCGGCTTGCGTGAGCGCTTCTACGATGAGCCGGGTGCTGGCGTTGACGGAGCGCCAGGCCAGCGCGCGTATGACACCATGGAGTATCGCGAATACGAGATAGACCGCATTGCACGCCAGGCGTTCGAGGCCGCACGCAAGCGCCGGAACAAGGTGACCAGCGTGGATAAGGCGAATGTGCTGGAGTCCAGCCGCTTGTGGCGTGAGGTCATCCACGCCATCCATGACGCAGACTACCCGGACGTTGAGCTTGAGGACATCCTGGTGGACAACTGCGCCATGCAGCTGATCACTCGCCCGGCGGACTTCGACGTCATGGTCACTGAGAATATGTTCGGCGACATCCTCTCTGACGAAGCGGCGCAGATCACAGGCTCCCTCGGCATGCTGGCAAGCGCAAGCCTGGGCGACGGCACGGCGCTCTATGAGCCCAGCCACGGCAGCGCACCGGATATAGCGGGGCGCGGCATAGCCAACCCGCTTGCGCAGATCCTCTCCGTTGAGATGATGCTGCGCTACAGCTTCAATATGCAAGAGGCGGCGAACGACGTTCGCGCTAGCGTGACCTCCGTGCTGGATGCCGGCTGGAGGACGGGGGATATCGCGGACGCCGCAACCCCGAAGGACAAGATAGTGGGCACCGTTGCAATGGGTGACCTGGTAGTAGAGAGCCTGTAGACCATGACCATCAACGCCCCTGAAGGCACATTCGACATGCTCCCAGACCGCAAGCTCTTCTGGGAGACATTCAAAGAGACCGCCCGGAAGGTCTTCGGCCGCTACGGCTATCTCAGCATCGAGACGCCGGTGATAGAGCGCACGGAGCTCTTCGTGCGTGGCATCGGCGAGGCCACGGACGTGGTCAGCAAGGAGATGTTCACGGCCATCTCCGGCGCGAACCTGGAGAAGCTGCTTGCCGGGGAGAAGGTCCCCGCCAAGAGCAGGCTCTCCTTGCGCCCGGAAGGCACTGCAGGTGTGGTGCGTGCGGTGGTGCAGCATGACCTGGTGCCGCAAGGCGCGCCCCCGGCCAAGCTCATGTATGCCGGCCAGATGTTCCGTGCGGAGCGCCCGCAGCGTGACCGCCAGCGCGAGTTCAACCAGGTAGGCATAGAGTGTCTGGGCTCAGAGGACCCAACCATAGACGCCGAGGCCATCGTCATGCTGATGCGCTTCTTCGGTGAGGTGGGCATCCCACGTGAGTCCATGACGCTTTTGGTGAACTCCATGGGCTGTGACTCCTGCCGCCCCGCGTATAGGGACGCCGTTCGCGGGTACATGGAAGAGCACGTAGATGAGCTTTGCGACACGTGCCGCGCGCGCATGGAGATGAACCCGCTGCGTGCGTTCGACTGCAAGAACCCGCAGTGTGCGGAGGTGATGGACGGCGCGCCGAAGATGGTGGATCACCTCTGTGAGGACTGCAAGGACCATTATGCGAACGTCCTTGCGCTCTTGAAGCTGGCTGGGCTTGCATACACTGAGGATCCGAAGCTGGTCCGCGGGCTTGATTACTACACGCGCACCGTGTTCGAGGTGCAGGTGGCGGGCTCTGACAAGGCGCAGAACGCCATCGGCGGCGGTGGGCGCTACGACAAGCTAGCCGAAGAGGTTGGCGGCAGGCCAACGCCCGGGTTCGGGTTCGCGCTTGGGTTCGAGAGGTGCGCGAATCTGCTGGAGGACCTGGGGCATGTGTTCCCGAAGGCCAGCGCTTGCAAGATCTTCGTGGCCAGCGTGAACGATGACGTTCGCAATGATGCGTTCGTGCTGACGCAGATCCTGCGCGATGCGGGCGCTCAGGCCGAGTGCGACCACCAAGGCAGGTCCCTCAAGAGCCAGTTCAAGCTGGCTGACAAGCTTGGGGCTCGGGCAGTTGCCATCCTGGGGCCAGACGAGCTGCGTGACGGATTCGTTCGCGTGAGGGACATGTCATCGCATGAGGAGCGCCTGGTCCCGCAGAATGACGCCGCGGCTGCCCTGATGGAGATAGCTTCATAGACGGCAGCGGCTGTTCGCGTCTGCGTCATCACCATCAGGTAAACGTTCATCCACATTGCCAGAGTGCAGGTTTCCACATGGATTAAACTAGCCGAAGCGAATCTGCACGCAATGAATCAAGGAGAGTTGGCATGGCAGACCGTACAGTTGAGAATCCGGGTACAGACGTACCTCAGATGCCAGAGATCTTGGAGCGCGTTCTCCTCTATGCCATCGATGAGGGCAAGCAGAAGATGGAAGCGGGGGAGGACATCACTCCGTTCACTACGCTTGTCGTGCATGAGAGCGTCTTCATCGAAACGCATCCCGGCAATGACGCGCAAGAGTGCTTCAACCTGGCGCAGCACACAGTGGAAGGTGCGCGCGGGGCGTCCGCTTATGCGTTCTGCTATGACGGCTATGTTGAGACCAGCGAAGGCGTGAAGGATGCCATCATCGCTGAGGGTGGGATCCCAGGTCAGGAGAGCGGCTATGCCATCGGGCTTCTGTACACCATTGGCTCAGACGGCAAGCCGGAGTTCAATGAGAACCCCTCATACATAGGCAAGGCTCCTAATTTCATGGACAGCCTCCGCGATGCCACCGAGTATCCGGATGCGGACATAGATCCAAAGTACATGGATTCATCAGAGGAATAGCAAAGACAAGGAAAGGTGAGGATCATGGCTGACAAGCAAGATGAGCTCAAGAACGGCGAAGAGATCAACACTGTCCAAGAAGGTGAGAAGCTGGAGCGTGAGAACGCTGAGGAGTTCGGTGAGCCTCTGAAGAAATAGCCGAAGCTTCGCAGATATGTGACAGAAGGGCGCTCGAATGAGCGCCCTTTTCTCTTATTCGCTGACAGATCTTGCAAGGATCATGTCAGATCCGAGATGGTTCCATGCTTGCTGGATGCAACAGGTCTGGCAGGTTCCTGTCAGATGGAGCATCTACATTGTGATCGTGGCTTCGAAGCATCTAGGACGCCGGGGCGAAAAGACTATCGGCCAAAACGGCCCTGAGCCTGCTGGATGCTTCGAGGCAATGCATGGAGAGCGTGTGGGAATCAGCCGCGAAGGTGCCATGAACATGGTTGCGGAAGATGGGACATCTGCTAGAATAGGCGGGCTGTCCTGCTCCGGGACCACCTGACCGGAGCCGTTTAGACCAGAGGAGGTGAGCTGATGAAGGCTTACGAACTGCTGTATTTCGTCGCTCCAACCACTGAGGATGCTGCTCGTGCCGCCGTCCAGGCGCGCATCGAAAGCGTCATCTCAGAGGCCAAGGGCAAGATCGACAACGTGGATGATTGGGGAAGGCACAAGCTGGCCTATGAGATCAATGGCCTGACGGATGCCGACTACATCCTTGTTGATTTCCACACGGATCCTGCAAGCATCACGGAGCTTGACCGCGTCCTGCGCATCACAGACGCTGTCACGCGCCACATGATCGTCGCACGCACGGATAGGGACTAGTCCCTCTGGGAAATCGAAAAGGAAGCCAATGAGTATCAACTGTGTTGCCATAAGCGGAAATCTGACGCGTGACCCTGAGATCCGCACCACTGCGTCTGGAATGCCCATCATGTCGCTTGGCGTTGCGGTGAATGACCGCCGCAAGAACAACCAAACGGGTGAGTGGGAAGACTACGCGAACTTCATCGATTGCACGATGTTCGGTAGCCGTGCTCAGAACATCCAGCAGTACCTCTCGAAGGGCACCAAGGTGGTCATCCAGGGGAAGCTGCGCTGGAGCCAGTGGGAGCGCGACGGGCAGAAGCGCAGCAAGATCGAAGTGGTCATCGACGACATCGACTTCAGCAACAACCGCAACGGCAACGGGAATGGCGGTGGCTATAGCGGCGGGAACAACGCTGCCGCATACAGCGCACCTTCCACTCCAGTGGTGGATACTTCTGCTTCCGCTTACGACGCAGACATACCATTCTAAGGAAGACCGAGGTAGAAAATGGCCGATTACACCAAGCAGCCTCGTCGCAAGCAGTGCCAATTCTGCAAGGACGACACTGAGTTCATCGATTACAAGGATACTCAGATGCTGCGCAAGTACACCACAGACCGTGGCAAGATCAAGCCGCGTCGCGTCACCGGTGCATGCAATCAGCACCAGCGCGACATCGCTGCCGCAATCAAGCGCGCACGCGTGATGGCGCTCATGCCGTACTCCGTCCCCGCAGTCAGCGGCCGCGGTGACCGTCGTCGCAATCGCTAGGAGGGCTCAAGATGGAAGTCATTCTTCTCAAAGAGCTTCGTGGACGTGGCGGCGAAGGTGACGTCATCAACGTCGCTCGCGGGTTCGCGAACAATTACCTGTTCCGTCAGGGCTACGCCGTGAAGGCAACCCCTGGCAATCTGAAGCAGCTGGAGCAGAAGCGCAACAACATCCAGAAGCGCGAAGAGGTTCGCCTGGCTGATGCCAACAAGCTTGCAGAGCAGCTTGAGGGCACCACCGTGAACATCATGGCGCAGGTTGGCGAGGAGGGCCAGCTCTTCGGCTCTGTCACTGCTCCCATGATCGCTGAAGCTATCGCTGAGCAGTTCGATCTTGAGATCGACCGCCGCCGCGTTGAGCTTGGCAAGCCCATCAAGGCTGTGGGTACCTACCAGGTGCCGGTCGGGTTCTACCGTGACATCAAGGCCACCGTGAACGTTGTGGTCACTGGTGATACCGTGGAAGATGCTGAGGCCAACGCTGAGGCAGCTGAGGATGCTGTAGTTGAGGCGCTGGAAGAAGCCGTGGGCGAGGAAGGCGCAGAGATCGCCATCGCTGAGGCTGAAGCTGAGGCAACTGAGTAGCTCTTCTGTTGATAGTCAGCATCAAGGCCCTGTGCGCACGCGCGGGGCCTTTTTGTTGCTACAATCACTTACCCCGAACCCTGATGATGAAAGGTGCCAATGGCCACTGACAACGCATCGCATCGCTCAACTGAGGTCCCTGCGGACAAGCGCGCTCAGCTGCCCAATGACATAGAGGCAGAGAAGTCTGTCCTTGCCGCTTGCATACTGTCGCCTGATGTGTGCGATGAGGTGATCGTCAGCCTGAAGCCGGAGAACTTCTTCCGCCCAGGTCACAGGGTCATCTTCCAGGCCATCTCTGAGATGGTGCGCGAGGGCTTGAACCCAGATGTGATCTCATTGGCTGACAAGCTGTCTGCGAAGGGGGAGCTTGAGGGCGCTGGCGGCAGGATCTATCTCACTGACTTGAACGCCAACACGTTCGCGCTGACCAACTGGAAGAAGCACACAGACATAGTCAAGCGCACTGCCATCCAGCGTGAGCTCATCCGCGCTGCCGCTGAGATCAACGCGCTTGCATATGACGCTCCAGAAGACCTGAACGAGGTAGTGGACGAAGCTGAGCAGACGCTCTTCAACGTGACGGAGAAGAGGGTCTCAAGCTCCTTCCAGTCCATGAACACCCTCGTGGGGGAGGCGTTCGCGGAGCTTGAGAAGATCTCTCAGCAGCGTGACAAGATGATCGGCGTGCCCACGGGCTTCAAGGACGTGGATGACCTCTTCCACGGCTACAGGCCGGGTGACCTTGTGATCTTGGCCGCCCGCCCAGGCGTCGGCAAGACGGCGTTCGCGCTCAACCTTGCCGTGAACGCCGCAAAGCACGGAACGGCCGTAGCGTTCTTCTCGTTGGAGATGAGCGCAAGCCAGCTCACGCAGCGCATCCTCTGCGCCGAGGCGCTGGTGTCGCTCAACAAGGTGCGCTCTGGCAGCGTGCAGCCGGGAGACTGGGGTGCCATCGTGGACGCTTCGAACAGGCTCTCGCAAGTTGAGATGTACATAGATGACACGCCGGGCCTCTCCATCATGGAAGCACGTGCGAAGGCCCGCCGTGAGCTTCGCCATGTCATGGGCACTTCCAAGAAGGGGCTCATAGTGGTCGACTATCTGCAGCTCATGCAGCCGCCCACTGTTCGTCGTGATGGCAACCGCGCCGTTGAGGTTGGCGAGATATCGCGTGGCCTCAAGGTGCTTGCGAAGGAGATGGGGATGCCCGTCATCGCGCTTTCGCAGCTGAACCGCTCCGTTGAGATGCGCGGCAAGAAGCGCCCGATGCTGGCAGACCTTCGTGAATCAGGTTCTATCGAGCAAGACGCTGACATCGTCATGTTCATTGACCGCTCCATGTCAGAAGAAGAAGCCGAGGAAGCCAGCCGACCAGACCTCAATCAGGCTGAGCTTCAGGTGGCCAAGCACAGGAACGGCCCCACGCGTGACATCACTCTGTCATTCAGCCCGGAGTTCACGAAGTTCGGTGACTGGATAGACAACTCATACGCCGGAGAGTACGTTTGATGGCTGAGCAGAATGATGCACGCGAAGAGCGCCAAGAGGAGCCGGAGCTTACGGAACGCGAACAGAACGTGGCGATGGCGCTGGCGCGTCGCATCGCTGAGGAGTCCCGCATCAACACGCACTACTACGTGAAGATAGGGGTTTCCGCCTTCCTTTGCGCGCTGCTCTTGCTGGTTGGCGTGCCCGTCTTCATGGAGAGCCGCGTGACGGGAAGCCTGTCGTACACAGCGTTAGGTGTAGTGCTAGTGGGCTTCGGGCTGATCCTTGCCGTTGCCGTCCTGGTCCTGCTATCCCGCCCGCCCTTCAAGAGGTGAACCCCCTGCAGCCTTGCTGCCCCAAAAATGCTGCATGGGCGAAGAACACGCCCATGCACTTTTACTACGGCCTTTAACCAGATGCTCTTGCGGCCTTGCCGCCCCAATCCGGTGTCGCGGGCACGCCGTGCCCGCTCTTTTTTACTACGGCCTTTAACATGAATACTCATTCCATTCGCATTCATGTAGCGGCCTTGGTGGCCTCTCGGCCACCTATTCAACCTGTCTCCTGCGGTGGATGGCTGCAATACAAGCACAGTGCCTCCCCCCAATTGTGGGCGGCTGCATTGCAGCCGCAGCATTGCGATGAGTAATGCGTAACTTGCCCGACAGGGCAAGAGCACCCGGATGCCAGCACCAGCTCAGGCGATCTAGCCTGGCGCAAAACACCAATCCGGACAATCCCGGCTCCAACCCTCACCCTGCTCGCCCGCGATGGCCGGCACCCTCGCTAGGCCTCAGGCTGGCGGGTTGGTGTGATGGTGTATATCACACCAACCCTTGCCTTCGGAAACGCTCGGGTACCAGCCATCGCATGCTTCGCCGCCAGTGAGTAGGGGAGGCATCGCCGTTTTCGTCGGGACCCCTGACGGGACCCCTCCGAAAACTCGGCGGCTCAAGGCTGAACCTACATCTTTCTATGCCTAAACTTCCCCATCCTTCGGCCTCGCTCCGCTCGGTCCGGCTTACGGGATAGGTGCACGCTGTGCACCTATCCCGCTTCATTCATAACGGCCTTTAACTTTGAACAGCGTTCCCGCTGTTCAAAGTAGCGGCCTTGGGGCGCTCACGCGCCCCGTTCCGGGTGAAGCTTGTGCCTTGCTCACGCGCATCCTCGCTTGTCAATGGGCGGCAAGGCACGAAAGCGGTGCCTTGCCCTACGTCAACAACCCTGACTGCTGGCGTGCGAAATGCGGCTTCTACTCCTATCTTGTGGGCGGCTGCATTGCAGCCGCAGCATTGCGCCTACCCTGTGGGCGCTTCCATTGGAAGCGCAGTTGCACGCCAGTGCAACGTAACGCAGGCGATAGCCTGCGAACACCCGGATACCAGCAACGGGTCAGGCAACCTGGCCTGGCGCAGATAGCCTATCCGGGCATTTCGGGTTATCACCCTCATTTCGCTACCTTCTTGCCCTTCGGGCTCCCAGGTAGCTGCGCTTGCAATGCAAGCGCCCACAAGGAAAGGTGCGCACCTTCCAAAAAAGCATAGATTAAAAGAGATTCAGGTCCACCAAAGACAGCGAGGGTTCGAAGGGCGCCTGAGATTGCCCGCGCCCTGAGCCGTGCGAGAATCACTTCGCACGGCGAGGAAGTGCACCTTGGGTGCCCTTTGGCCCAAGTTGGCTTTGGCCAACGCCGAGGCCAAAACAAGGGGCAAGGTCAGGTGCCATTCGGAGCCGCAGCGACAATAGGTCCGCCGTTCGTCAAGAACGGCGGAACAAGATAGGTCAATGACATTGCGCACGGGGCAGTGTCATTGACCTTTTTGGTCATATATAGAGCTGCAGCATTTTTGGGGCAGCAAGGAGGATGCGCACCTTCCAGGTTGCCTGTTCTGTCCCATATCCCTCTATCGTGTAATATCACGGCAGGAATGACCCCTGCAGGGATAGAGGCCAAACTTGGATCTGCGCAACAAGCTCATAGGCGTGATGCGGGCGCTAGCATCAGTACTCACAGCATGCGCGCTGGTGCTTGCGCCTGTGAGCGTGGCCTTTGCAGAAGATGGCGCTCCCACAGTGCAGAGCGCGGCGGAATCCCCCAGGTATATGCTGACCAACATCGGGCAGGCAACCACCGCGAAGATCCAATCCCCGTGGGGTGCATGCTGGGCATTCGCTGTTGCGGGCGCCATAGAGAGCAGCATCTTGAAGGCGGAGACTGCCCTTCTTGGCCAAGAGGCCGTGCCAGAGATATCCCCTGCATATGCTGAGCCCAGCCTGGATGCCCTGGCCACAGCTCCTGACATCTCGGAGCGCGCCATAGCATGGTTCGCGCATGAGCTCCAAACGGAGGCAAGCGGCGGCGCTCAGGCAGGCGAGGGCTTCTACCTGATGGATGACGCCGCAGATGAGCAGCTCTCAGGCGGGAACTTCGCGGTGGCGGCAAGCGCGCTCATCGCCTGGCAGTCGCTGGTGTCAGAAGAGGCGGCGCCCTACCAATACAACGGCTACTCTGAGGGCAGTTCGCCCTGGTATGAGACCAGCGGGCTTGAGGACGCGCGCTATGAGGACTGGTCTTTGCCGGATGACATTCGCACGCTTGAGGATGTTGGCTGGCGAGTGACCGAAGTGCTCCGCCTCCAGTCTCCGGCCATGATGGACCGGGAGAGCTTCTCCTACACTGGCTATGACCCAGAGGCCACTGATGCCATCAAGCGGACGCTGGTGGATGTGGGTGGCGTTGCCGCTTCCATCTCCATGGAGCAGAATCTCCCGCAAGACGTGCTGTCCGGTAGCTACGAATCCGCTGAGCCGTCCGAGCACTTCACGTACTCAACCTGGAGCGCCTACAACGCCGGTGATAGCGCGTCGCCCAACCATGCCGCTGTGATCTTGGGCTGGGACGACACCTATCCAGCCTCGGCTTTCGAAGGCGTCTCTAGTGGCTCGCCCCCAGGTGACGGCGCGTGGCTCTGCAAGAACAGCTGGGGCAATGACGCACTCTACCAAGAGATGGGCGCGGATGACGATGCGCCGCACTGGGGCATCCATGACTCTGCCGGACAGGCAACGGGGTATTTCTGGCTGTCCTATTTCGACCACACCTTGAGCGATCTGGAGGCGTTCCGGGTGGCGCCCGTGCAGGACAGCGCGGACGTGATCTACCAGCATGACTACCTTGGCGCGGCGGAGTACGTGCAGCCCATGCGCTACGGCGGCCAGGTGCGCACAGCGAATGCGTTTGAGGCTGACGCGCCTGAGCTGCTGACATCCGTGGGCTCATGGACGTTCCTCCCCAACACGTCCTTCACGGCAACGGTTCGCACGCTGCCCGTTGGGTTCGATGCGGCAGGCGCTGAGCCAGATGAGCTCATGCTGGCATCCACCGAGGCTGCGTACGCGGTTGGAACGTTCGCGGACGCGGGGTATCACACGGTTCAGCTTGACCAGCCGGTGCTCTTGTCAGCGGGTCAGCCGTTCCTGATAGAGCTGGTGATCACGGCAGCTGAGGACGGCTCCTCATCAAGCGATACATTCCTGGGGCTTGAGATCGCCTATGATGACAGCGCAAGCGATGCGCAGACCACGCTTGCAAGCGTGGTGGCCAATCCGGGCGAGACGTTCGTCAGCGATGACGGCCGCACGTGGCAGACCCTTGAGCAGTTCGTCTCCAGCGAGGACGGGAGCAGCTCAGGATTCACGTTCGGCAACGCCGTGGTCAAGGGGTTCGCGAACGCAACCTCCATGACCGAACGCGGCCAGATATACCAGGAAGTGGCGCTGTCCTAGCGCAGGCGTGACATCAAGCCTGAACCAAGCCTGAACCAAGCCTGCGCCTTGTCATGCCTTCAGCGCAGGATGGTCTGATCCCTGTCAGGCCCTACGGAGATGATGGAGAACGGAACGCCGGTCAGCTCCTCCAGATGCTCCACGTACGCGCGCGTGTTCTCAGGCAGCTCCTCGTATGAGCGGCAACCGGAGATGTCCTGCCCCTTCCAGCCAGGCAGCGTCTCGTAGACCGGCTTCGCATGGAAGAGCACGGACTGCTGCATGGGGAAGTAGTCGTAGCGCTTGCCGTCACATTCATACGCGATGCAGACTTTGATCTCATCGAACTCGGACAGCACGTCAAGCTTGGTGAGCGCTATGTCAGTGAGGCCGTTCACGTCTGCGGCGTAGCGTGAGATGACCGCGTCGAACCAGCCGCAGCGGCGCTTGCGGCCAGTGGTGACGCCGAACTCGTGTCCGGCCTTGCAGAGCGCTTCGCCGTCGATGGCGTCTTGGCCCGTGCCACCGTCTTCTGCGAACTTGAGCTCCGTGGGGAACGGCCCCTCACCCACGCGCGTGACGTATGCCTTGCAGATACCGAGGACCTTGTCCACGGCAGACGGACCAACGCCAGCGCCCGCGCACGCCCCGCCCGAGCAGCAGGTGGAGGACGTGACGTAGGGGTAGGTGCCGTGGTCTATGTCAAGCATGGTGCCCTGCGCGCCTTCGAACAGGATGCTCTTGCCTTCGCGCAGAGCGGTGTTCAGAAGATGCGCCGTCTCATCCATGTACGGCTTCAAGATGCGGGCGTAGGGGAGGTATTCGTCGCAGATCTCCTCAACGGTGTAGGTCTGCAGGCCGTAGATCTTGCTCAAGACCGGATTCTTCTGCTGCAGCGCCGTCTCCACCTTGAGTCGGAAGATCTTCTCGTCCATGAGGTCCTGGATGCGGATGCCGCGGCGCGCAACCTTGTCCTGGTAGCACGGGCCGATGCCGCGCTTGGTGGTGCCGATCTGGTTGTCACCAAGGCGCTTCTCCTCCGCGCCGTCCAGCACCTTGTGGTACGGCATGATGACGTGCGCGTCACAGGAGATGCGGAGGCGCTCGCAAGAGATGCCTTCCGCTTCAAGGAGCGCCATCTCCTTCACCAGAACGCCCGGGTCAACCACCACGCCGTTGCCGATGACCGGGGTTGCGCCCTTATACATGACGCCGGACGGCATCAGGTGCAGCGCCAGCTTCGTGTCACCGTGGATGACGGTGTGGCCTGCGTTGTTGCCGCCTTGGTACCTGACGACGAAGTCATAATCAGAAGCGATGAGGTCAGTGATCTTGCCCTTGCCCTCATCTCCCCATTGAGTTCCCACGAGAACCGTTGATGGCATGCTAGCAACCTTTCGTGTCAGGGTCTTTTGGCCATTATATAGCGTGCGCCAGATGTCAGGGGTCGGGTGAGCTGACATGCGCCATGAACAGCGCTGCGGCCCCTGACCGTGTCCTGTGTTCGTGCCCTGCGTTCGTGTCCTGTCAGCGTTAGCCCATGAAGGCCATGCCGGTCAGCAGCATGGCCAAGACTATGCCCATGACGGACTCTCCGCCAAGGAGGCCTGAGGCTATGACCAGTCCGGACTCATCCCAAGCTTGCTGGCGCTGAGTGCGCTCATCTTGGGTCAAGTTCGCAAGCTTAGCCTTGCGAACGAGGTCCACCACGGCTTTCGCAACGACGCCCAAGAAGGCTGTGAGCGACATATAGAACGGCAGGTACATCCCAAGGCCCAGCATCATGGCGGGGAAGCGCACCAGGTAGAGCGCGAATCCGGCCGCGGCGCCAACGAGGAACGCCGGCATGTTGGGAACGCCGCCCACCATGGTGGCCACCACGCTTGCTTGCGCGGAGACGAACTCGCGGCCCACGCCGAACGCGTCCGGGCCGTACGCGGTGAAGAGCAGCCCCACGGAGAGCGCGGCCACCACAGACCCTACAAGCGCGCCTATCCCTTGACCCACCCACTGCGCGCGCGGGTCAGTGCCAAGGACGGCGCCGGCTTTGAAGTCATTCATGACGTCACCGGCCAGGCCGCACGCCACTGCCACCAGCGCAGCAACGAAGAAGAGCTGCAGCTGCCCCACGTTCGCCACAACGGCAACTAGGAACAGGGCGATCAGGCCGAAGATCTCCATTGGGTCAATGCTTGTTTGGCCGACGGATTGCGCGGACATGGCGCAGGCCACGAACGCGCATGCCACCGCAAGCGCGGCTACGCCCAGCGGCAGCTCAAGCGCTATGCAGGCGGCAACGGCGGCTGCCGCAAGCGCCAGGATGGCGACGCTGGCGTTGCGCACGGGTGCTGACATCTTGCTTCCGCCGGCGGTGCTGCCAATGACGCCAGTGGCGGTGAGCCCAAGCGGCTCGGCGCATTCGCGCGAGGCCTTCGCTTTGGCTTTGATCGTCCGCACGCCAAGCGGCAGGATGTCGCGCACGATTACGGCCACGCCGCAGCCCATCATGCAACCCATCCCCAGGCATGATGCAACCTGCTGCGCGCTCTCTACGCTGGCCACGCCGAACGCCGGTGCGCCCACGATGATTCCGAAGTTCGCGAACACGGCTCCCGCGAACCAGACCACCATGGCACCCGTGCCCACCAGGAATCCAACCGCCAGCATCATGGGCGAGGCGTAGATCCCGAACGTGACGCCTGGGATGGCAAGCTGCCCCACCATGGAGGGGATCACGTGCAGGGCGTCGCGAAGGAGCGCCCACACGCCCGCAAACCCCATGGCGCCGAAGAGCTTCGCGCCTGTTCTGCTGCCAGCGTTGCCAGCTTTGAGCGTCTCCGCCGCGGCTTGGCCCAGCGGGAACTCCAGGTTGGCTTGCTCGACGAAGTGGCGGCGAAGCGCGATGGATGCCACTAGCCCAACGGCAGATCCTGCAAGCGCTATCACCAGCAGCTGGCCTGTGGAGATGCCATCCCCAAGCCCCAGCATCCAGGCGCCCGGGATGGTGAACGCAAGGCCGCCGGCCACCATGGCGCCGGATGACATGATCGTGTGGGTGACGTTCGCCTCATTCAGGCTGGCTGGCCTTCTGGTGATGGCGCGCAGTGCGAACAGTGACAAGAGCGCCGCGAAGATGATCGGCCACGGTAGCGCGCCCATCTTGAGCGCCACGTAGACCGATGATGCCGTGATCAGCGCGCAGCCGATGCATCCGATGACCACTCCGCGCAATGTGAGCTGCCCTTTCAAGCCGCGCTCCCTTCGTGTCCTTTGCTTGTTCAGTGGAGTGCGGATTTTCGCACAGCGGCCGGTGCGCCGCGGCTCTCAGGCGCAGATATCGGCGTAGGCGGCGCCAATGAGCGCGGCCAGGTCATCCGGGGAGGTCTCCAGCTGGCATCCGATGCGGCCGCCGGAGTAGAGGATCTTGTCTGAGAGCTGGGCCGTTTCGTCTATGACCGTCTTGAACTGCTTGCGCATGCCCACAGGTGAGCAGCCGCCGTGCACGTACCCCGTGAGCGGGAGCAGCTCTTTTGCGGGGATCATCTGGATGGATTTCTCGCCCACGCAGTGCGCGGCCTTCTTGAGGTCAAGCTCCTCGGCCACGGGCACCATGAAGACGTAATGCTCGCCGGATCTGCCTTGGGTGACCAGCGTCTTGAACACGCGTTCTGGGTCTTGGCCCAGCATGCTGGCAACCTCCACGCCCGATGGCGCGCCCTCGGTTTCGAACGTGAGGAAGCTGAACGGGATCCCCGCTGCTTCAACCTCCCGCACGGCATTGGTCTTTGCTTGCTTGCTCATGTCCTCTTACAGGATGGTGGCCTGGTACGTTGACTTGCCGGCCGCCTTCGCCTTGTACAGGGCCTCATCAGCCGCGGCGTACAGGTCCTCGAACGAGATGGGCGGCTGCTCACAGCACGCTGCCCCAATGGATACCGAAGGTGTGGCCTCGTGCAGGATCTCTGGTTCGCCCACGTCCGTTGCGCGGCTTGAGGCGAACGGCCCACGAGCCAGGTGGTCCAAGATGCGCTCAAGCGGCGCGCCCGGACCCAGGCCCGGCGCGAAGATGGCGAACTCGTCCCCGCCCATGCGGGCCACCACGTCTTCCTTGCGCATGGCCTGCCCCAGGAAGGCAGCCAGGTCCTTCAGCACGCGGTCACCCTCTGGATGCCCGTAGGTGTCATTCACGGCCTTGAAGTCATCAACGTCGATGGTGATCAGCGTGCACGGACGCTTCTCAGACGCCAACATGGTGTCTATCCGGTCAAGCGCCGCGCTGCGGTTGTACAGGCCAGTGAGGCCATCGCGCTCAGCCTTGCGGCGGAACTGGCTTTCGCGAACTGCCATGTCATGCGTGTCAAGCAGGCGCCCAACGTGGCGAATGGGGTTCCCCTCGTCGTCATACAGCACGATGGACTGATAGCGGTACCAAACGGGGTTGCCCTCTGAATCAACCGTGGAGGTTTCGAAATCCACCAGGCTCTCATCGGTGATCTTGCCCATCAGCTGCCGGATGCCATGGCTCTCAATATGGATGTTGCAATCCTTCTGGCACCTGCGGTGCACGACGAAATCCGGCTGCGCGGGCGGCCGCCCGAACCTGCCTTCGAAATCCCCGTACACGTCAGCCATGCCGGTTGAGCAGTCTATGTCGAATAGCACATCGTTCGAAAGCGCCGTCAGGATGTTCAGCCTCTCGTTCGCACGCTCAAGCTTCTGCTGCCCCTCCACGCGATCCGTCACATCGATCACGTTCACGTAGAACCACTTTACGCCGTCAGAGTCTTCCACCAGCCGCCCGCTGTCGTCGATCCAGCGGATCTCACCGTCAGCGCGGACGATGCGGTAATACACGCGGTCACGGTCTGAGTCTTGGGTCTGCTCATCTATCTCAGCGAGGACACGTTCGCGGTCTTCTTCGTACACCATCCCAGAGAACGTGTTGCCCGTGAGCTGGATGAACTGGTCATACGTGCTGCACCCGAAGATCTCAAGCAGGCCGGTGGTCACAATGTCAAGCGTGTCATCTTCATCTGCACGGTAGCGAAAGAGGCCGCCTGGGATGCGCTCTAGGAACTGGCGGAGCACCTCTTCATCAACATGGGCTATCTTGGACTGATCCTCAGTGGCGCTGGTGCTATGAAAAGCATTCATTAGAACATCTCCGTTTGCCTCGTCTGTGACGTTTGGCCGCCGCTCTCAGCTGTTGCGCTTGCCATCAAGTGCTGCCAATGAGCAACGGTTTGCACACGAGCCGGGATATTCCTCATGTTAGCATCTAGGATTATGCGCGTATATGTAGTTCACAAGAAAGGAGCAACTCATATGGGTCTGCTTGAAGGCAAAGTGGCTGTCGTCACGGGCGGCACGCGTGGGATCGGCTATTCCATTGCGTCCACGTTCCTGAAGAACGGGGCGAAGGTTGCGATCTGCGGATCGAAGCAGGAGACGGCCGATGCGGCCGTGAAGAAGCTGGCGGAAGACGGCTTCGTGGATGGCGTGATGGGCATCGCGCCCAAGCTGGATGATCCGGCGTCCGTTGATGCGGCCTTCAACAAGGTGGTCGTTGAGCTGGGCGGGTTCGACATCCTCTGCAACAACGCGGGCATGAGCTCCCGTACGCCTTTGGTGGATTACACGCTGGAGGAGTTCCAGAAGGTCATGGACCTGAACCTGACGGCGGCGTTCGTCTGCAGCCAGTCCGCGGCCAAGATCATGGGCGAGGCCGGACACGGCGTCATCCTGAACACATCCTCCATGGTTGGCACGCAGGCGCAGCCCTCCGGAAGCGCTTACCCAACGTCCAAGTTCGCCATCAACGGCCTCACGCTCTCCCTTGCGCGTGAGCTGGCTGGTCAAGGCATCCGCGTGAACGCGGTGGCGCCCGGCATCACGCACACGGACATGGTGGATGCGCTGCCTGACAATCTGATCAAGCCGCTGATCGCGTCCATCCCCATCGGGCGCATGGCAGAGCCCGAGGATATCGCGAACGCGTTCTTGTTCCTGGCCTCTGACATGGCAAGCTACATCTCTGGCGTGGTGCTCCCCGTGGACGGGCTTGCCAGGACGTAAAGCTTTTCCGGTGTTCCATCAGGCATTCGTGCGGGTCAGATAGCAGTGCAGACAGAGGCGATGAATCGTTGCCGCAAGTTCGCGAAGGCGCATCCTGCGGCAACTGCTTGCATATCCATCTTCTGCTTCTGGGTGTTCGCGGCGTGCCCGTTCGGTATGGGCGAGGCCGAGAAGACGCTGGCCACAGCGTGCGCGTGCGCTGTGGCTTGGGCTGCTATCCGCTTGTTCGGCACGTGGCCGAAAGACCATTGGGACGGTTCTTCTGGTACTGCAGACCGACGGCCTGCAGTACCAGAAGAACCGTCCCAATGGTCTTTCAGGCGGTCTTTTCCATGGGTGCGGTTCGTGGCTGTGCTCGCGTCTTCAGCCGTCATCGGATGCGCGCTCTTCTCCGTCACCCACCTGGGTGCGCTTGAGCATGTCACGCCGAACGGGCTTGAGGACGTTCGCTATCTTGCGTACTGGGTGCTGACGGGCTTCGGCGAGGAGGCGCTCTTCTGCGGGATCTGCCTGCCTTGCTTGCTGCGTGCGCAGCCGCCGCGCAAGGCGGTGGCCATCTGCGCGCTCCTGTTCGCGCTTGCTCACGTGAACCTGACGTTCAGCCTGCTTGCGAACGCGGCCCGCATGATCCAGGCGTGGCTGTTCGGCGTCCTCATGTGCGTCATCGGGTTGCGCACGGGCAAGCTCTGGATCCCTTGCGCAGCGCACGCCGCATACGATGCGGTCTTCTTCGCAGGTGCGTTCGCAAGATGCGCGCTGTTGCCTGCCTACCCAATAGCCGGCCCTGACCTCGCGCTGGTGAGCCTCATCTCTGCCATCCCCCTTCTTTTCATTCTGCCGTTCTTGCGAACGGCGGAATGAATTGACGCTGCGAAGCCACGGATGAATCTCATCTTGCCGCTCCAAGCGCTTCTTCTTCGTTGGTCAAAGCCAACTCAGGCGCGCTTTCACGGCAATCTGAGGCTCCCCGTGGCTTCTCGCTTTCTTTGGTGCGTCTGAGGCTCTTTCAATCCCTCTTGCTGCTCTGCCCAACCTGCTGCGCCTTCTTGGCTCATGCCCCCAATCCGGTGTCGCGGGTGCAAGCACCCGCTCCTTTTATAGCGGCCTTTAACATCCCGCATTCGCTTTCACGCTCATGCGGAATGTAGCGGCCTTGGTGGCCTTCGGCCACCTATACAGCACCAGCCCCCAATTGTGGGCATCTCACCCCCCCTCATGTGGGCGCTTCCATTGGAAGCGCAGCATTGCGCCAGCAATGCGTAATTTGCCCGACAGGGCAAGAACACCCGAAGGCAAGCAACTGGTCAGGCAATCTTGCCTGGCGCAGATCAACAATCCGGGTGTTTCGGGCTGCCGCCCTCATTTCGCTGTGCTAGCGCACAGCTGCGTTCGCAATGCGAACGCCCACTCTTAGGGGAGACCCACTCTTGAGAGAAGGGGGGCACTCACAAGGATGACCTAATTATGACCTCTCAGGTCAATGACAATTCCCCGTGCTTAATGTCATTGACCTTTTTAGTCATATATAGAGCACAGCTTCCCTCCCTCAAAAGAGCGCCGCGGCATCAGTGGGCTATCATGTAGCGGCACATTACCGCTGAACCTGAGGAGATGCCCTATGCGTGACTTCCCCACGCAAGCTTTGAACCCGAAGATCAAGTCAGTCTGGCGCTTGAGCGATCTTGTCTGGATCCTCATCGTCTTCTTCGCCTGCGCCATCCCATTCGCGCTGATCGCTACGGATGACGACAGCTCATGGGCGCTGGGCGTCCTGGTCATAGAGGTGATTCTCTTCGTCATATTGCTGGTCCTCTTCCTGGTGATCCTGCCGCCCATCCGCTACGCGCGCTTCCGCTACGAGGTGTCAGACGACTTCCTGGAGATAGCTCAGGGGATCATCTGGCGCAAGCGCTACATGGTGCCGTTCATCCGCGTGCAGAACACCGACACCCGGCAAGGGCCCATCCTGCGCGCGTTCGGCCTGGCAAGCGTGACCATCTCAACGGCGGCGGGCTCTCTGGCCATCCCAGGCCTGGACGCGGCTGAGGCCGATACGCTGCGCGATCGCGCGGCAGAGCTTGCTCGCCTGGCAAGGGAGGACGTGTAGTGAAGCAGCACGTTCATCACAGCTACATCTGGCTAGGCGCGCTGCGCTCGTTCGGCGCGCTTCTGATCGCGCTGGTGATCTGCGGGATGTCGGGGATCGTCTCCGTCATCGGATTGCTGGCCGAGAGCCCCGCAACCGGAGCGTTCGTCATGTCATTCGGCGTCTTGATCGTGCTGGTATTCGTGGCGTTCCTCTACGGGATCATCGTGGCCGTGCACGCGGTCAGCTACAAATACCTATGGTACGAAGTGGGCCCCGAGGAATTCAGCCTGTACTCGGGCATGATCTGGAAGAAGCGCACGCACGTGCCTTACCAGCGCATCCAGTCCGTGGACCAGAAGGCGTCGCTTCTGCAGCGCGCGTTCGGCGTGTGCAACATCTCCATCGACACCGCCGGCGGCGCGGCCAACAAGGCCATCCTCGTGCCGTACCTGGCGCGCGCCCAGGCAGACGCGCTCCGCCAAGAGCTCTACGCCCGCAAGCAGTACGCCATCTCTGGCGCCGCACAGGTTGCGAACGCCGCTCCCGCACCTTCTCCGACCGGTGTTGCAGCCGCTCCTGTTGCCGGAACTCCCGCCACTGGCGCTGCCGCCGCTCAGAGCGCCCCGGCTGGCAACGTGCTGGACGCGGGGGATGCGCTCTGGAAGGAGGTCGGCGGCGTGTTCGCAGGCGCACCTGTTGAGATGGAGCCGGTGTCCTTCGAATACGGCCTCACCAACAAGGAGCTGGTGCTTGCCGGCATCTCTGGCAATGCGGGCTTCGCCGTGGCGTTCCTGGTGGTGCTGGTTGCTGTGGTGCAGATCCTAGGCGGCCTGTTCGACATCGTCCCTGAATCCGGAGACGCCATCGCTGACGCCATGGTCACCGGCGCCGCAGCATTCGGACTGCCGCAGCTGATAGGCCTGATCATCGGCGTCTTCTTGGTGATCACCATCATCGTTTGGGCGTTCTCCATCCTGAACTCCACCATCTCGTTCGGCGGCTTCCACGCGCGCCGCCGCGGCGACCGCATAGAGGTTGAGCGCGGGCTTCTGCAGCATCAATCGCAGAACATCAGCATCGAGCGCGTGCAATCCGTCATCGTTCGCCAGACGTGGATCCGCAAGGTCATCGGCTATGCTGAGCTCTCCCTTGGCAAGGTTGACGCGGCTGAGGCCGACGGCTCCAACGCGCAAAGCGGCAACAGCTCCATGAAGCGCGCGGGCGAGATAGTGATCCACCCGTTCTGCAAGATGTCCAGAGTGGACGAGCTGGTGTCCGGGTTGGTGCCAGAGTTCGCGAACGGTCCTGAGGATGCCATCCCTCTGGCGAACAAGGCGCTCAGGCGCGGCATCTTGAGGCGCTCCGTTTGGCAAGGAGGCGGATTCTGGCTTGCTGTCTTCACGGTGATCTGCCAGTGCTTGGTCATGTTCGCGGTGGATTCTGACCCTGACATCAGCCTGATGGATGCGGAGCTCATCCGCTTCTGGGTGAACTGCGTGGCCATGGTGCTGTACGTGCTGGCTGGCATCACGTTCGTGTTGGATGTCATCGGGGCGGTGATGTGGTACAGGGAGTCTTCGTTCGGTGTGAGCCGGAACCTGATGACCATCGTGAACGGCGGGCTTTCCCGAACGCGGCAGACGTTTCCCAGGTCCAAGATCCAGTTCGGGTATCTGAGGTCCAATCCGCTTCAGAGGGTTGCTGGCACTTGCACCATCTGCGCCGTCACGGCGGCCGGCGTTGGGTCCACGGCCATCACCCTGATAGACGTGCAAGATCCAGCCGGCATCCAGTGGCTAGAATGGCTGAAACCCAGATCCCATAGCTAACCCTACTCTATTCCGCCGTTCTTGACGAACGGCGGATTGAATTGACGCTGCGGCTCCGAATGGCACCTGACCTTGCCATTTTCTTCGGGCTCGGCGTTGGCCAAAGCCAACTTGGCCCTCAGACATGGCAATCTCAGGCACCCTTCGAACCCTCGCTGTCTTTGGTGGACCTGGATCTTTTTCAATCCCCATTGTCACCTTGTTCAACCTGCTGCACCTTCATTGCTCATGCCCCCAATCCGGTGTCGCGGGCACGTTGTGCCCGCTCTTTTTATAACGGCCTTTAACAGCCATGTTCGCTTGACGCTCACATGCCTGTAGCGGCCTTGAAAGGACCTGTGGGCGTCTCCATTGGAGACGCAGCATTGCCCCCCCCTCATGTGGGCGCTTGCACCGCAAGCGCAGCATTGCGCTAGCAATGCGTAACGCAGGCGATAGCCTGCGAACACCCGGATGCCAGCAACTGGTCAGGCCACCTAGCCTGGCGCAGGCCAGCTATCCGGGTATTTCGGGTTATCACCCTCATTACGCTGTGCTAGCGCACAGCTGCGTCGGCAATGCCGACGCCCACTCTTGAGAAGGGGGCACCTACAAGATATGTGCCATCCACTCTTGAGAGGGAGGGCGCCCACAGGAAAGAAGCCGCCCACATAGAGGGGGCACTTACAGGGATGATCTAATTATGACCTCTGAGGTCAATGACATTGCGCACGGGGAAATGTCATTGACCATTTTGGTCATATATAGAGCTACCTGGGTGATTGATAAATCTTCCTCGTGTATCTATCAGCGGGAACATCATCATTTAGAATGAGAGCAGCAGCAAAGAGGGCTGCATATGACACAACCCAGGAGGAATCATGAGCGAAAACGAGAACCCTGCCCAGCAGGCTCCGCAATCTGGCTCAGAGCAACCTGCGCAGACCACTCAGCCTGCAGCTCAGCCGGAGACCCAGCCGGCAGCGCAGCCAGCAGCTGAGCAGCCTACGCAGGCTGATGCTTACCAGCAGCAGTACGCCAGTGCTGAGGCGGCCTCTGCACAGGATGCAACCCAGGCCACCCAGCCCGTGGCAGCCGCTGAGGCCGCACCCCAGTCGGCAGCCACCCAGCCCATGCCGAATGCAGCTCCGGCAGCTCCAGCGGCAACGGCACCAATGCCCACAGGTGTCCCGGTTGCTCCCGCGCCGGGCGCAGCTCCGCAGGCAACGCCGCCGTCTCCAACTGCGGCCCTCGTTTGCGGCATCCTGGCCATCGTCTTCTGCTTCATCCCCATTGTGGGCATCATCCTTGGCATCGTGGCCATCGTGAAAGCTGGCCAGTACTTCAAGCAAGGCGGGCAGGAAGGCTCCGGCAAGGCAGGCAAGATCTGCGGCATCATCGGCATCGTGCTGTCAGTGCTCATGATGGTCTGGACTGCGTTCGCCACATTCGCAGCCCTGACCGCGCTGGACAAGTATGACTCCATCAATGACTACGAGGTTGGCAGGACTGCCTCCTCCCAAAGCTCTTCCAGCTATCAGAATGTGACCACTGATGAGGAAGACGCCGTCTTTGCTGTGTGCGACGCCCGCCTTGATCAGCTGAAGAACAAGGATCCTGAGGCCGTGGCGCAGGTTGCGCTGGTCATGCAGACCACCTTCGATGAGGCCATGGAGGACGAGGATCTGGACATGTCGCTGGCAACCATGGGCATCGATCCAACGGCGCTTGCCACTGCCATGCTGGACGGGTTCGACTACGAGCACTATTACGTTGACGTTGACGTGACCGGCGGCGAGGCTGAGGCGGCCTATGACGTCACGGTCAAGAGCCTCTATGACGTTGCGTCTGACTTCTATGACCGCGTCAATGACTACATTGACTCCGCGGACCCCTCAAGCCTGACGGAGGAGGACGCCTACATCCAGATGGGCGCGCTCCTCATGGAGGCCGTGAATGCGGCGCCGGTTGATGACACCTCGCTGGTTGACCTTGACCTCATCGGCTCCGGCACTGACTGGTCGCTTGATGAGGAGAGCTGGCTGGATGAGCTGGACTATCTGTTCGCGTTCAACTGATCCGATCAGACATATCATCATCGCGAAGATGGCCGGGGATTCCCGGCCATCTTGCTATCTTGAGAAGATGTTCAGCTTGAGCCCTTCCATGATGTGCTTGAGGGCTGCTTGGGCCTTCACGGAGTTGCCCGCGTCGTCAAGCGGCGGGGAGAACGCGCAGATCCCGAACTGCCCTGGCATGACGCCGATGACGGCGCCGCCAACGCCTGTCTTTGCCGGAAGCCCCGTTGTGTAGAGCCAGTCACCTGAGTGCTGGTAGAAGCCCACGGTTGCCATGAGCGAGGTCACCTTCGGAGCAAGCTCAGGCGCGAACACCTGCTTGCCGGTCTTCGGATTCGTGCCGTCTGCGCAGATGGTTGCGGCCATGATGGCCAGCTGATCTGCGGTGACGCCCATGGAGCATTGGCGTGTGTACAGGTCAAGGGACATCTCAGGGTCATCGTAGATGCGGCCGTACTGCTTGAGCAGCCACGCAATGGAGCGGTTCTGGAAGTTGGTGGATGACTCTGACTGGTAGAGCTCATCTATCAGCTCAGGTTCGCTCCCCATGAGATCGGTCATGTTCGAGACGATGGCCTTCCACTTCTGATCCGCGCTGCCCTTGGGCTCCACCAGCGAGCACGCCGTGACCGCGCCCGCGTTCACGAGGGGAGTGGAGGGGTGGTCGTTCTCAAGGAGGATGGCGAACACGGAGTTGAACGGCAGGCCGGTGGCGTCCGCGCCGATCTTCTCAAGGAGCGCATCCGCGCCAAGCTGCCGCATCACCAAGATTGCCGTTGGCACCTTTGACACGGATTCGATCCCAAGCTTGTAGTTGGTGTCTCCAACTGAGATCATGCGGCCGTCCGGCATGCAAGCGCTGATGCCGAACAGGCTTGAGTCCACGTTCGCCAGATACGGGATGTAGTGCGCGTTCTGGCCGCCGGTGAGCCCCTTGCACGCGTCGTATGCGGCATGCACGGCGGCTTTCAGCTCTTCGTATGTGAGCGTATCCTTCAAAGGATGCCTCCTTTGATATGTCAGGTTGGATGATGCGAATGCATCCGATGCTATGACGGCGCGGCCGCCCTGTGAAGGGTCAAGGCCCGAACGTTTTCAAAGCGTCAGGGTGTCAGGGGTCGGGTGAACTGACACACGTGGTGTCAGGGGTCGGGTGATCTGACGCAATATAATGTGCGCAAAGGCAAGGAGGTCAAATGAAGGTCCTGGTTGCAGAGGATGATGCTGCCATAGTGGAGGCGCTCTCAGCGCTGCTGGAGTCCGAGGGCATGCAGGTCCGCGCGGAGGCAACCCAGGAAGCGGCCTGCGCGGCGCTTGAAGCGGGCCAGTATGACATCGCGCTTTTGGACATCTCCCTGAAGGGCGGCAGCGGGTTCGCGGTCTGCGCCGCCGCGCGCCAGATGGCGCCGCAGATGCCGGTGATCTTCCTGACCGCGTCCGACGACGAGTACTCCACAGTGGCCGGGCTGGACATGGGCGCCGTTGACTACATCACGAAGCCCTTCCGCCCACGCGAGCTGATCTCACGCATAAGGGCTGCTGTTCGCCGGAATGATCCTTCGCAAAGCAAGCTTTCCGTGGGGGACGTCCAGCTTGACGCGAACTCTGGCGCCGTCACGAAGAGCGGCCGCCAGCTGTCTCTGTCCGCTTTGGAGTACAGGCTGCTCCTCTACTTCTTCCAGCATGAGGGCAAGCTGGTCACGCGCGAGATGCTGCGCGACGCCGTCTGGGAGAGCGCGGGCGAGTACGTCTCTGACGGCGCGCTCAACGTGTACGTGAAGCGCCTTCGCGAGAAGATAGAGACCGATCCCGCCAACCCGCAGATCATAGTGACCGCGCGCGGGCTGGGGTACAAGGTGGGCGCTTAGCGTGGGAAGCTGGCGAACGCTCCTGCTCCAATGCGCTTGCCTGGCAGGCGCAGTCTGCGCGCTGATGCTGTTCGCGCCTGGAAGCGCCAGAGCCTGGATCGCGCTTGCGGCTGTGATCGCTGTTGCGGCGTTCGCGGGCATCTCCATCTATAGGCGCCGTCAGATAGAGCGCCTTTCCGCTCAGATAGAGCAGGTGCTGGCGCGCGGCCGCGAGGTCAGCCTTGCGAACTGCCGCGAGGGGGACCTGGCCGTGCTGGAGAGCCAGCTGTCCAAGATGGTGGGCAAGCTGGCGCGCGTGAACCGGCAGCTAGGGCAAGAGCGCACCGCGCTGGCCGACGCGCTGGCGGACATCTCGCATCAGATCCGCACGCCGCTCACGGCCTGCGCGCTGATGCTGCCAGCAATAGAGAAGGAGCCGGACGCGGCAGTGCGCAAGCGGGAGATCCGCAAGCTGGAAGAGATGATTGAGCGCATATCGTGGCTGGTCACGTCATTGCTGAAGATCGCGAAAGCGGATGCGGGCGCTATCAACGTGTCCCGGGTGCAAGTTGATGTGGCGAACGTGGTGGCGGATGCCACACGCCCGCTGGAGCCCGCTCTTGATTTGAGGGGCATCCAGCTTGAGGTGAGCGTGCAAGAGGGGGCCGCATTCGCGGGGGACGCTCTTTGGAGCGCGGAGGCCCTCATGAACATCGTCAAGAATTGCATGGAGCACACGCCCGCTGGCGGGAGCGTGCGCGTGCGCGCCGAGGAGAGCGCGCTAGGCACGACGATCGTGGTGCAGGATTCCGGCAGCGGGATCATGGCGGAGGACCTGCCGCACGTCTTCGAGCGCTTCTACCGCGGTCGCATGGAGCCTTCCGAGGGCTTCGGGATCGGGCTGGCGTTGAGCCAAGCGCTGGTGAGCGTGCAGGGCGGCACGCTGAAAGCTGGCAACTCGCCCGACGGCGGCGCCGAGTTCACCATCTCCTTCCCCAAGCTGATCATCTGACACTGCCTCCCACCTGCAAGCCCCCCCAAGAGTGGACGCTTGCATTGCAAACGAGATCGCCCTCCCCCAAGAGTGGGCGCTTGCATTGCAAGCGCAGCTGCCTGACAAGGCAGCGAAACTTGCCCGATAGGGCAAGAGCAGCGTGGCAACACTGAATGCTAGCGTGCGGATCTCTATGCCAGCCTATATATGACCAAAATGGTCAATGACATTAAGCACGGGGAAATGTCATTGACCTCTGGGGTCATAATTACAGTTCTGTAATGTGCGCGGTATGGGAGCGAAATGCTGGATGCCCATCATCGTCTGTGAGCATTGGCTGACGATGAGAAAGGTGGAGGCAATGACCATGTTGGAAGCCCGGAACCTGACGAAGGTCTACGGGGAGGGCGAATCCGAGACACGGGCGCTGGACGATGTCACGCTTGGCATAGACGAAGGGGAGTTCGTGGCCATCGTGGGCTCCTCGGGGTCTGGCAAGTCAACGCTTCTGCACATGCTGGGCGGTGTGGACAGGCCAACGTCGGGGCGCGTGCTCCTGAACGGGGAGGACGTCTACGCCCGCGCAGATGAGGAGCTGGCCGTCTTTCGCCGCCGAGAGGTTGGGCTGATCTATCAGTTCTACAACCTGGTGCCGGTGTTGAACGTGGTTGAGAACATGACGCTGCCCGTGGCGCTGGACGGGCGCCAGGTGAATCAGCAGCGCCTGCAGAACCTGCTTGACGTGCTGGGGCTGCGCGGCCGCGAAGGCCACCTGCCAAGCCAGCTCTCCGGCGGGCAGCAGCAGCGTGTGGCCATCGGGCGCGCGCTCATGAACCAGCCAGCGGTGGTGCTTGCAGACGAGCCCACCGGCAACCTGGATTCGCGCAACTCCGCTGAGATCATGCAGCTTCTGGCGAAATCCAACCGCGAGCTTGGGCAGACCATGGTGGTCATCACGCACGACGAGGAGATCGCTCTGTCCGCTGACCGCATCGTGGCCGTTGAGGACGGGCGCATCGTCTCAGATGAGAGGATCCGCTCATGAGCGCCATGACCACCTTCACCGTGAAGTCACTGCGCGCGAACAAGGTTCGCACTGGTGTGACCATCGCGGGCGTGGCGCTGGCTGCGGCGCTGCTCACGGCTGTGCTGACGTCGTTCACCTCGCTCACTGACTTCCTGTACCGCACAGAGGTTGCCATGTCAGGCGCTTGGCAGACGTGCGCCATCTCATCAGGGGACCGCGCCGATGAGGCGTTCGCGCGCGACGTCACGAACGCTGCGGAAGACGATGCCGTCACGAGCACGGCAACGCTCACAACGCTTGGCGTCATGCCCCTTGAGGAGGACCAGGCCCGCTACATGGGGGACAATCTGACCGTGAAGTCAGCCGGCGGGGACGCAGAGCAGATGCTCTCGCTGCGCCCGTCGGAGGGCCGCATGCCCGCAAGCCCCGATGAGATCATGCTCTTCGGCACGTGGAAGAGCTACGGGAACGTGCAGCTGGGCGATGCCTTCCACGTTGACGGCGCGGGATTTGAGCGGGACTACACGGTGGTCGGCTTCTATGAGCGCATGAGCGCAGAGATCTCCTCCATGGACGGCACCACCGCCATCACAAGCGGTGAGCCTGTGACCGCTGGCTCCACCAAGGCGTTCCTCGCGTTCGCGAACGCGCCCAGCTCAGAAGCCCTCCGTGAGATGACAGACGCCCTGTTCCCGGACGCGAACGTGGAGCTGCACGCATCTCTATTGAGGTACATGGGCGTCACCTCTGACGCTTCCATCTGGACCACCTTCTTCGCGTTGGTTGCCATCCTGGCGGCTGTGATCATGGCGGCTTGCATCTCGCTCATCTACAACGCGTTCAACATCTCCGTGGCTGAGCGCATGCGTCAGTTCGGCCTGCTGTCATCCGTGGGCGCCACGCGCGGGCAGATCCGCCGTGGCGTGCTCTTGGAGGCGCTGCTGATATCCGTTTGCGGTATCCCAGCGGGCGTGCTCTTAGGGGTCGGCGGCTGCTGGCTCACGTTCTTGTGGCTGGGCCCCGTCATCTCTGAGATCACCAGCGGCAGCGGGATCGTGTTCCAGCTTGCGGCGGATGTGCGCTTCGTCCTGGCAGCGTGCGTGCTGACGCTTTTGGTGGTGGTGATCAGTGCTTGGATCCCGGCGGCGCGTGCGTCGAGGAGCTCTGTCATGGATGCCCTGCGAACCCAGGGCACCGCGCGCATCGGCAAGCGCGGGAGGGCCAGGGCGATGGAGGGCGCAAGTCAGAGGCATCTTTGGCGCGAAGGGCCCATCAAGGGACGTCTCTTCGGGATAGCGGGGCGCCTGTCTGCCATAGACAGAGCGCGCTCGGCATCGCGTGGGCGCGTGGCAAGCGCGTCATTGGCGCTGGCCATCGTGCTCCTGCTCACGGCGGGTTCGCTGAACGCGTTCCTGGGGCAGCTGGTTGAGGTGACTGGAGGTGGCGAGCCGCCCTCAGACGTTGCGGTCACGGCGATGCTGGAGGAGGCTTTAGAGGATGCGGGCGCTAGCAAGGACGCGTTCGCGGGGTTGTACGAGGAGCTCTGCAAGGCGGATCTGGCCATCCCGGTTGGCTGGAAGATGGCTGAGAGCGCTACCGCGGCGGTGCCGGTTGAGATGGCGGGGGATGCCCTCACGAATGCGGACGGCTACGTGGGGATCCCCCTTCCTGACGGTACGTTCCAGACGGACGGCGTGATCACGGCGCTGGATGATGCGTCCTTCGATGCCTTCGCGGAGAGCCTGGGGCTGGACCCGGCAAGCTTCCATGAGGAGGGTGCCGTCCGTGCGCTGGGCATGAGCCGCGGCTTCGGCAATGACGGTGAGATGTACAAGATGCTGGATGTGCTTGCGGGAACTGGCACGCTTGACATTGAGGGCGCTGACGTTGAGGTTGCCGCTCTGGCGGATGAGAAGCCGCCCGTGGCTGGCAATATTGGTGAGGGGCTTGAGCTGATCGTGCCCATGAGCGCGGTGCAGAGCACGGATCTGCTTGGCGAGGAAGCGGTCTTTCGCGCCATGTTCGACGCGAAGGACGGCCGCCACCAGGAGCTGACAGATGAGCTGTATGAGCTGGCTGAGCCGTACTTCAAAGCGTCCATGCCGTCTCAGCACAAGTTCATCTCCTACAACGATTACCGCGCCGAGGCGAACTCCACGCGCATGCTCGGCATGGTGGTGAATGTGTTCTGCCTGCTGTTCACGGGGATCCTGGCGCTTATAGCTCTGGCGAACGTGTTCAACACGGTCACGAATGACCTGATCCTGCGCCGCCGCGAGTTCGCGGTCATGCGGTCAGTGGGTCTCTCTGACAGGCAGTTCCACCGCTTGGTGGCGTCCGATTGCGCGTCTTTCGGCGTGGCGGGGTTGCTTCCGGGGCTCATCGTGTCCGTTGGTGTGTCTGCGCTGATCTGGTGGGCGGTGTCCCAGTCCTTGGCCGAGATGCCGTACGTGATCCCATGGGGATACGTGGCACTGGCCGTTGGCCTCACCGCGGCAGCCATGGCGGCCTCCGTTGCCTACGGCATGCACCGCTGCCACGCAGACAGCGTGGTTGAGGCCCTCCGCTAACCCGCACGGATACTGCCCCCTCCTGTGGGCGTCTCCATTGGAGACGCAGCATTGCGATGAGCAATGCGTAACTTGCCCGACAGGGCAAGAACACCCGAGACAAAGCAACTGGTCAGGCAACCTGGCCTGGCGCAAAACACCAATCCGGGTGCTTCGGGCTGCCGCCCTCATTTCGCTGTGCTAGCGCACAGCTGCGTTCGCAATGCGAACGCCCACAAGGGAAGGTGCGCAGATCAACTGCGCACCTTCCTGTTCAGGTTCCGGTTTGGTAAGGGAACCTGAAAGCCGTCTAGCCAAGCATGGCAGGTGCCCTACCATGCAAGCAAGGCGGCCAGAGCAAGCAAGGCCAGCAAACAAGCAAGGCGGCCAGGCAGGCAACGCCAACAGGCAAGCACACGCAGGAAGGACGAAGGGAGGGCGCGCATGTCAGACGCAATGGTCATCGCACTGGCGGTTGCGCTTATCGTCCCGTTCGCAGGCAACACCATCGGCGCGGCATTCGTGTTCTTCATGCGCCGCGGCATGAGCGAGGGCTTCCAAAAAGCGCTCCTAGGCTTTGCGGCCGGCGTCATGATCGCCGCAAGCGTCTGGAGCCTGCTGATCCCCTCCATCGAAGCCTCCGAAGCCGGTCCGCTCCCCGCTTGGATCCCAGCGGCAGGCGGGTTCCTCGGCGGCATGCTGCTCCTCTTGCTGATCGACCACTTCACGCCGCACCTCCACGTTGGCTCCGATGAGCCCGAAGGCGTGAGCGCCCCCATCAAGAAGCCAACCATGATGATCTTCGCGCTTGCCATCCACAACCTCCCAGAAGGCATGGCGGTTGGCGCGGTGCTGGCGGGCTTCCTATCAAGCGATCCCGGCATCACGCTCTCAGCGGTGGTGGCACTCTCCATCGGCATCGCCATCCAGAACATCCCGGAAGGCGCCGTGGTCTCCATGCCGCTCACATCCAACGGCATGTCGCGTGCGAAAGCGTTCGGCGCGGGCACGGCATGCGGCGCGGTTGAGCCGCTAGGCGCGCTCATCATGCTGGCCGTGACAGAGATCGCCTCCCCGGCGCTGCCGTACGTGCTCGCGTTCGCAGCGGGCGCAATGATGTATGTGGTGACCGAGGAGCTGATCCCGGAAACGCAAAGCGGCAAGCACACGAACATCGGCACCATCGGCGTGGCTGTTGGATTCGTGCTGATGATGGTGCTGGACGTCGCCTTGGGCTGACCGCGGATTTCTCGCGAACGGCGCAGCCCTCAATCCTTACAATAGCCAACCTGTCAGGACATTTTCGCGATTCGGGGGGCTCGCGAGCTCAAGACAGGGCTGGATCATAGATATGCACCAAGAAGATAGACCGGACGGCGTGCGGGAAGGCCAAAGCGGCAACGCGCCCGCAAGCAACACGCCCCCTAGCAAGGAACCCCCTAGCAACGCGGCTGCTGACAAGGCAGGGCAAGAGCGCGTCACGCGCATGGGCACCGCGTCCATCCCCAAGCTCATAGCGGAGTTCGCCATTCCCTCCGTTGTGGGAATGCTGGTGAACGGCTCCTACAACATCATAGACTCCATGTTCCTCGGGCACGCCATGGGTGAGATCGGCCTTTCCGCCGTCACGGTGGCGAATCCGATCATGATCATCTTCATGGCCATCGCCATGCTGATCGGCAACGGAGGGAACGCTTTGGCGGCGCTGCGACTGGGCGAAGGCAAGCGCGACGCCGCGGAACGCGCGCTTGGGAACGTCATCACGCTCTCCATCATCCTTTGGGTGATCGTTGCCATTGCTGCAGCGAACCCGACGCTCATGGACCTCCTCCTCACAGCATCCAGCGCAACGGACGAGGTTCGCCCCTACGCGCACACGTTCATCCAGATCCTCTGCTTTGGCTTCGTGCTGCAGAGCATCGCCATGGGCGTGAACAACTTCATCCGCACATGCGGCGCGCCGAACCGCGCCCTGGGTACGATGGTCATCGGCCTCATAGCGGCAACGGGCTTCAACTACTGGTTCGTCATCCTGAACGGCTGGGGCGTGGCCGGAAGCGCGTTCGCCACTCTGGCCGGTCAGGCGTGCTCCGTGGTGGCTGTGCTCTGGTACTTCCTGTTCACGAAAGGCGTTCCGCTCCGAATCAGGCCAAAGTACATGGTGCTTCAAGGGAGAGTCGTGGGAACCATCCTGGCCTACGGATTCCCAAGCTTCGCGGTGCAAGCTGGCATGGCGGTGGTGAACTTCGTGCTCAACTTCCAGCTGGCGAAATACGGCGCCATGAGCAGCATCGGTGCTGTGAACGCGCTAGCCTCCATCGGCGTTGTGAGCCGCATCGGCATGTTCACGGCCATGCCGCTCATCGGCATCGCCGTGGCCATCCAGCCGCTCCTTGGCTACAACTACGGTGCGCGCAAGATAGACCGTGTGAGGAAGACGCTCTGGTTTGGGATCGCCGTTGCCACAGGGATAGCGCTGATCGAGTGGGTGATCATCATGCTCTTCCCAGAGGCCATCGCGAATGCGTTCGGCATCAGGAGCGATTCCCTGGTTGCATTCACCACCTTCGCGCTGAAGGTGCAGTTCGCCATGCTTCCGATGATCGGGTTCCAGATAGTGGGTTCGAACTACTTCCAGGCAACAGGGCAACCAGCGAAGTCCATCTTCCTGACGCTGACCAGGCAGATCCTCTTCTTGGTGCCGCTGCTCTACATCCTGCCCGAGGTGCTGCCGCATATCGTGCCATCCTTAGACGGTCTGGATGCGCTCTACTTCGCAGCTCCCATAGCTGACTTCCTTGCCATCTTCACCGTTGCCATCTTCATCGCCTGGGAGATGCGCCGCTTGCGCAAGCTAGCATAGGCCACCTGGTCCGTGCCTTTGATCTTTCTGGGAGCGCTTCCATTACCCCTGCGGTAGGCGGCTGCATCCCTTCCTGTGTGCGCTTCCATTGGAAGCGCAGTTGCACCCCCCTACCTGTGGGCGCTTGCATCGCAAGCGCAGCATTGCGCCCCCTAACCTGTGGGCGCTTCCATCGGAAGCGCAGCATTGCGCCCCCCCCCTAACCTGTGGGCGCTTCCATCGGAAGCGCAGCATTGCGCCCCCCTAACCTGTGGGCGCTTCCATCGGAAGCGCAGCATTGCGCTTAGCAATGCGTAACGCAGGCGATGAGCCTGTGAACACCCGGATGCCACCTTCAGCTCAGGCAACCTGGCCTGACGCAAAACACCAATCCGAGCGCATCAGGCTGAAGCCCTGACTCCGCCGCCTTCTCCTAATTATGACCTCTCAGGTCAATGACATTGCGCACGGGGCAGTGTCATTGACCTTTTTGGTCATAATTTGGTCAGAGCGGGACGGATGCTAGAATGGCAGGCCAGACACCGAAGAGGCGCATGAACCCATGCGCAAGCACAAATAGGAGCGCAAATGCCCAAAGAGACCTACTCCGTCACAACGCCCATATATTATGTGAACGCCGCACCGCACCTGGGCACCGCCTACACTACGGTTGCGGCCGACACCGTCTGCCGCTATCAGCGCATGAACGGCAAGGACGTTGCCCTGGTCACTGGCATGGATGAGCACGGCCAGAAGGTTGCTGATACCGCTGCGGATCACGGCATGCAGCCGCAGGAGTGGTGTGATTCCATGGAGCCAGCCTTCCGCAATGCCTGGGAAGAGCTGGATATCAAGTACACGGACTTCGTTCGCACCACAGAGCCGCGCCACGCCGTGACCGTCCAGGACTTCTGGCAGAAGCTCTACGACAAGGGCTACCTATATAAAGGTGCATACGAAGGCTGGTACTGCGTGCATGAGGAGACCTACTACGCAGAGTCTGATCTGGAGAAGAACGAGGACGGCAAGTTCGTCTGCCCGGACTGCAAGCGCGAAGTGCAGCTGATGGCCTCCGGCGAGGAGAACTGGTTCTTCAAGCTGTCTGAGTTCCAGCAGCCGCTGCTTGACTACTACGAGTCTCACCCTGACTTCATCCGCCCGGAATCCCGCAAGAATGAGGTCGTCTCGTTCGTGAGCCGGGGACTCAAGGACCTCTCCATCTCCCGCTCAACGTTCAGCTGGGGCATCCCGCTGCCATTCGACGAAGGCCATGTGGCCTACGTTTGGGCAGACGCGCTTCTGGCCTACCTCACGGGCATCGGCTACGCGGATGAGTCCCGCGAAGGGGAGTTCGACATCCGCTGGCCCATGCAGTACCACTTCGTGGGCAAGGACATCATCCGCTTCCATTGCGTGATCTGGCCTGCCATGCTGATGGCGGCGGGGCTGCCCATTGCCTACACCGTCTTCGGCCACGGCTTCCTGCTCACCAAGGGCGAGAAGATGTCCAAGAGCAAGGGTAACGGCCTCATGCCGTCTGACCTGATCAAGGTCTTCGGCGTGGACGCGTACCGCTACTATTTCATGTCCGACGTGCAGTTCGGCGCGGACGGCTCCATCTCCATGGAGCGCATGGTGCAGGTCTACAACAACGAGCTGGCCAACACGTGGGGCAACCTGGTCAGCCGCGTCATGAACATGACCAAGAAGTACTTTGACGGCAAGGTGCCGAACGCGTGCGCGCACAGCTGCGAGAATCCGCTGAAGCCGCTGGCGGATGAGCTGTATCAAAAGTACGACGCCGCAATGGAGCGCGTTGACTTCTCCGGCGCTGCCGCCGCCGTGCAGGAGCTTGCGGCGCGCGCCAACCGCTATATCGAGGAGACGGAGCCGTTCAAGCTTGCGAAGGACCCTGAGAAGCAAGATGAGCTTGAGTGCGTGATGTACAACCTGCTGGAGGCCATCAGGATCATCGCGCTCTACATGGCGCCGTTCGCACCGCACACCTCTGAGGAGGTCTACAAGCGCCTGGGGCTTGGGTCCATCCAGGACGTAGAGGACATCAAGGCGGCCACCGAATGGGGGCAGCTGCCAGCTGGCAACCCGATCGAGGTGGGAGACCCGCTCTTCCCGCGCCTGGACGTGGACAACCTCCCTGAGCTGGGGTAAGCCAAGCTGCATGGACGAACAGGCAACAACACCTATAGATGACCTCTTCCGGAAGACCGGCAAGAAGGGCCGCGTCAAGATCGTGGACTCCCCGCATCTGCTGACGCCCATAGGGGACTCGCACGCCCACTTGCAGATGCTTGAGAGCCCCGCGCTCGCGCTGGCCCGCGCCGGCGCACATCAGGTGGAGTTCGTGGAGTGCATCGTAGATGTGGCTGAAGGTGAGGCGGGTACCTACGATCAGCTTCCCGCTTGGATCAAGGATGCGCAACTGCTGGTCCGCCAGATGGGGTCCCTTTGCTGCGGGCAGGCGCCGTACAACGTGCCGAAGGTGCGCGTGGCAGCAGGCGTCCATCCGCATAACGCGAAGGACTGGACACCGGAGGTTCGCCAGCAGCTGATAACCTGCCTGAAGCACCCCATGACGTCAGCGCTGGGTGAGATAGGTCTTGACTACCACTATGACGCCTCCCCTCGCGAACAGCAGCAAGAGGTCTTCGCGGAGCAGCTCCAGATCGCGCAGGAGGCAGGGCTCCCGGTAGCGCTTCACGTGCGCGAGGCGTTCGATGACGCGTTCGCCATCTTGCAAGAGGCGAACTGGGATCCGGCTGGCGTGCTCCTCCATTGCTACACGTCGGACGCGCAAGAGATCGGTCGCTGGGTTGACGCGGGCTGCTACATCGCGTTCGGCGGCGCGCTCACGTTCGGCCGCTCGGATGACATTCGTGAGGCCATCCACCAGGTACCGGCGAACAGGCTCCTGCTTGAGACGGACGCTCCGTTCATGACCCCGCACCCGCTCAGGGGAGAAGAGTGCGAACCTGCGCACACGGTGTTCACGGCTTGCCGCGCGCTGGATGAGATCTTGGGTGCGGACGCAAGCCAGAAGGAGCGGATCGCGCTCCTGGAGCAGACGTACGCGAACACGCTGGAGCTCTTGGATCGCGCCCCCACCCCTTGGCAGGAGGCTTGCAAGGAAGCTTTCAAGGAGAGAGCTGATGCATAGGACGATACTCGTGGGTTCGCCCCGCTCAGAGGGCAGAAGCGCGCACCTGGCAGATGAGATCTTCCAGGCATGCCTTGAGGATTGCCCGGATGACGGCGCGTCTGTGGTGTCTATCTCCGGGATCCAGGTGGCACCTTGCATCGGGTGCGACGCATGCAAGCGCACGCTTGACGCAGAGGACCCGCTGTTCCCGAAGATCCCCGATGCGCACGATCCGCTCAGACAGAATGACCTGGTGTTCCGCAGCAACGCGAACGCGCACCAGTGCTTCATGCAGGACGAGCAGGCAGAGGTTCGCAAGCACCTGGACGCGGCCGATCACGTGATCGTGGTGAGCCCGGTCTATTTCGCGAACGTTCCCGCACAGCTGAAATGCGCGCTTGACCGGCTGCAACCATACTTCTGGTCCAATATTCGCTCATATACGGACCGCCGTCGCACGTTCGAGGTGCACGTGGTGGGCGAGGATGAGAACCCTTACGGCTTCGCGCCGCTGATCGGCGGCCTGCAGTCCGCGCTGGGGGTTGCGGGGTTCCACCTGACGGCCGTGCATGATTGGCGCGGCTGCATCTCAGAAGACGGGGAGATCCTGGCGGACGCCACTGAGTATGACGCGGAGGGCAATGAAGTGGCCCCTGAGATGGGGGATGATGACGGCTATGGCCAGATCCTCTGAGCTGGCAACTCCCAGCGCCACCCGCGGCGTGCTGGAGCGCTTCGGACTGTCTCCCAAGAAGGCGCTGGGTCAGAACTTCCTTGTGAACGACGACGTGGTGCGCCGCATCCTTGAGCTCTCAGAGCTTGGGCCGGAAGACACTGCCCTTGAGGTTGGTCCCGGCATCGGCACGCTCACGTTCGCGCTGCTCTCGCACGCACGCGCTGTCATCTCAGTGGAGCGCGACGACGCTCTGACGGAAGTGCTGTCGTTCACGCTACAGCCATTCAAGGAGCGCTTCCGCTTGGTGCGCAAAGACGCGCTTGACCTGAAAGGGGCAGACCTCGGCAGCCTTCAGCCCAACAAGCTGATCGCGAACTTGCCCTACAACGTTGCCGCCACTGTGGTGCTTGACTATGTGGAGCGGTTCGCTTGCCTTGAGAGTGCAACCGTCATGGTGCAGCGCGAGGTGGCGGAGCGCATGTGCGCAAGCGTGGGCACGAAGGATTACGGCGCCTACACGGTGAAGCTCAGGCTGCGCATGGTGCCAGCGGGGCAGTTCGCCGTCAGTCGGAATGACTTCATGCCACCGCCGCACGTTGACAGCACGGTCATCCGGCTTGACAGGCGCCATGACCTGCCGGAGTGGGCAGGTCCTGCCTGCATCCAGGCCGCAAGCATGATGGCGGACGCGGCGTTCGCGTCCCGCCGGAAGACCATCATGAACTCGTGCAAGTCCTACTTCGCTGGGCGCGGTGCATCAGGTGCGCGCGTGATGGAGGCGCTCCCTGACATCCTCCAGCGTGCGAACGTTGACCCGCGCGTCCGTGGTGAGCGCCTGACCCCCGAAGACTACCTGCACCTGGGCGCAAGTGTGACATTAGAACACATCTAATGTCACATTCTGCTCGCCTGCGATGGCTGGCACCCTCGCTAGGCCTCAGGCTGGCGGTCGAATGTGGTTGGATATACCACATTCGCCCTTGCCTTCAGAAACGCTCGGGTACCAGCCATCGCATGCTTCGCCGCCAGTGAGTAGGGGAGGCATCGCCGTTTTCGTCGGGACCCCTGACGGGACCCCTCCGAAAACTCGGCGGCTCAAGGCTGAACCTGCATGTCCCTTCGCCTAACCTTCCTCATCCTTCGGCCTCGCTCCGCTCGGTCCGGTGTCGCGGGTGCAGGCACCCGCTCCTTTTACTGCGGCCTTTAACTTTGAACAGCGATTACGCTGTTCAAAGTAGCGGCCTTGGCGCACTCACGTGCGCCTATGCAGCACTGCAGGTCTCCTGTAGGCGGCTGCATCGCAGCCGCAGCATTGCGGCAGCAATGCGTAACGCAGGCGCTAGCCTGCGAACACCCGGAAGCCGACACCAGCTCAGGCTACCTAGCCTGGCGCAGACCAGCTATCCGGGTGCTTCGGGCTGCCGCCCTCATTACGCTGTGCTTTCGCACAGCTGCGTCGGCAATGCCGACGCCCACTATTGGGAGGGATCCCTTCGGGTTTCCAGGTAGCTACGACAAGCAATGCAAGCGCCCACACAGAGAGGGGAGCGCATTCGGGCTGAATCTAGCATTTCAGCCGCCCACAGATAAGGGAGCACCCGGATCCTAATCCCAGCTCAGGCAGCCTAGCCTGACGCAGACCAACTATCTTGGCGCAGATAACGCACCCAGCCATCCCGGCCTTCGCGTGGTATCCTCCCTGAAAGAGCAGTCCATCAAGGAGGCATCATGTTCAAGGCCTATGAGATATCCCCCGGCATCTGGTGGGTTGGCGCCATCGAGTGGAACCTGCGCTACATCCACGGCTTCAGCATCCCCAACGGCTCCACCAACAACGCCTACATCATCATGGACGAGCACATCACGCTGATCGACACGTGCACGGAAGAGTACTGGCCGCAGCTGATGGAGCGCATCTCTGACGTGGTGGACCCAGAGCGCATCAGCTACATCATCTCCAACCATTCCGAGAAGGACCACGCAGGCTCTCTGCGCGAAGTGCTCGCCCGCGCACCGCACGCAAAGGTGGTCACAAGCCAGAAGGGCAAGGCCATCCTTGAGACGTACATCGGCACGGAGCGCGAGCTGATCCCCGTGAAGACCGGAGACACCCTCCAGATAGGCAAGCGCACGCTCACGTTCACGCTGACGCCTATGGTGCACTGGCCGGACAACATGGTCACGTACTCAGAGGCGGACAAGATCCTGTTCTCCAACGACGCCTTCGGGCAGTTCCTGGCAACCTCGGAGTGCTTCGACGACCAAGCGGACAAGTGCCTGATCTTCCACGAGGCCAAGAAATACTTCGCGAACATAATCCTCCCGTTCAAGAAGCAGACCGCGAAGGCTGTGGCTGCGGTGCGAGGGCTTGAGCTTGACCTGATCGCGCCATCGCACGGGGTGATCTGGCGCTCATATATAAGTGAGATCCTGGACACCTATGACGCATGGTGCACCGCAGAGCCTGAGGACTCAGCGGTAGTGGTCTACGCGTCCATGTACGGCTCAACGGAGCGCATGGCGTGGGCGGCAGCGGAGGCGTTCATGGCGAAAGGCGTCAGCGTTCGCATGTATGACCTGCACGTGTCTGACATCTCAGACATCATGACTGAGGTCATGAGCGCGAAGTACCTGCTGGTGGGATCAGCCTGCCACAACATGACGGTGCTGCCAGAAGCGGGCGCGTTCCTCACATACCTGAAGGGGCTGGCGCAAAAGCTCGGGTCAGGGCGCAAGGCCATGGCGTTCGGTTCGTATGGTTGGGCCGATGTGGCGCAGGTAGAGATCGCGAACGTGCTGCAGGCTTGCGGCTATGACGTTGCTGACGCCCCTCAGACCTGCGAATGGAACGACACGCCAGCAGACACCCAGGCCATGTTCCAATCCGTGAGCGATCTCATATCCTGAGCCCTTGCTGCTATACTGTCACTTCGCAAAGAGCACCTCGGTCTGGCAGGACGGGGCGGCATGTTCCGAACCTGGTCAGGTCCGGGAGGAAGCAGCCATAAGGGACCGCTGCTGAGCCCGTCCTGCTACTCCGGGGTGCTCGTCTTTCCACTCCAACCAGAAAGCTGGCAAATTGGCCATCATAGAATTCTTCATCAACCTGCTGAAAGACCCTCGCGGCTTCATCGCAGGCTGGATCGTTGCGCTTGGGCCGGTCTGGGTGTACTCCCCGCTGTTCCTGATCGTCTTCGTGGAAACCGGCGTGGTGTTCTTCCCGTTCCTGCCCGGTGACTCGCTCCTCTTCGCAGTTGGCGTCTTCTCGGCAGACGGCGGCGGCCTGAACATCTGGGCAAGTCTGATCGTCTTCTATGCGGCCGCCATCCTGGGCAATACGTCCAACTACTGGATCGCGCGCTTCCTGGGGCACCGCATCATAGACTCCGGCAAGGTGAAGGCGCTCACTCCTGAGCGCATGGCCAAGCTGGACCACTTCTTCTCGAAATACGGCGGCCTCACCATCGTCATCACGCGCTTCATGCCCTTCTTCCGCACGTTCGCCCCGTTCATCGCGGGCACAGGCCACATGAACTTCGGCAAGTTCACCCTCTGGAACTGCATCGGCGGCATAAGCTGGGTGACCTTGTTCGTGCTGGTGGGCTACTTCTTCGGCGGCATCCCGCTCGTGCAGGAGCACTTCGAGGTCATCGTCCTTGGCATCGTGGCCGTCAGCGTGGCACCAGCCATCATCGCCGCCATCAAGGGCGCCATCTCTTCCAAGAAGAAGGGCTCCAAGGAGGATCCCAAGGAGGAGGCGTCGAATGACTGAAGCGCTCTACAGGAAGTATCGCCCGCAGGTCTTCGAAGACGTCGTCGGCCAGGAGCATATCGAACGCACGCTGAAGAACGCCATCACCTCTGACAAGGTGAGTCACGCCTACCTCTTCACGGGCCCGCGCGGCACTGGCAAGACCACCACGGCGCGCCTGCTTGCGAAGGCGCTCCTTTGCGAGAAGGGCATGACGCCTGACCCGGACGGCACGTGCGAAGACTGCCAGCTGATCGCCGACGGGGAGCACCCGGACGTGTATGAGCTGGACGCGGCAAGCCGCACCGGCGTGGACAACGTCCGCGAAGAGATCATCGGCCGTGTCAACTACGCGCCAACGCGCGGCCGCTACAAGGTCTACATCATCGACGAGGTCCACATGCTCTCCGTGCAGGCGTTCAACGCGCTGCTGAAGACGCTGGAAGAGCCGCCCGCGCACGTGGTCTTCGTGCTCTGCACCACAGATCCGCAAAAGGTCCCGGAGACCATCCACTCGCGCTGTCAACGGTTCGACTTCCGTCGCATCTCTTCAGAAGAGCTGGTCAGCCGCCTTGGCGCCATCTGCGAGATGGAGGGCGTCCCGTTCGAAGGCGACGCGCTTGAGCTGGTGGCCCATCGCGCGCAAGGCGGGATGAGGGACGCGCTCACCTCCCTTGAGCAGCTGATCGCGTTCTCCGAGGGCAACATCACCATGCTCCAGGCGGAGCGCCTGCTGGGTTCGCTTGATTCGTCCGACATGGCTGAGATCGTGCATGCCATCGGCGTGCGCGACGCGGCGGCATGCTTCCGCTGGACGTCCGAGTACATGGAAACGGGCGCTGACCTGGCGCAGTTCACGCAAGACATGGCGGAGCACGTTCGCAATCTGTACGTGATGTCGCTCACAGACGCAGACATCGCGCTTGACGTCACGGACGCTGCGCGCCGTGAGCTGCAAGAAGAGCTCTCCATGTTCGGGCCGGACAGGCTGGCGCGCATGCTGGGCGTCCTGGCTGATCTGATCTCAGAGCTCAAGACCTCCACCAACCAGCGCCTCTCGTTCGAGATAGCCCTGACCCGCCTCGTTCGCCCAGAGTCCGACATCACCATGGAATCCCTGGCGGCCAGGCTGGAGGCGCTTGAGAGCGGCGCCGTCCCAATGGTGTCGAACGCGGCTCCCGCACGTGAGCTTCCCGCTGAGGTGCCCACCCCAGCTCCTGCGAACGCGCCTGCTAGCCAGGTTGCTCCCGTGAGCGCGCCTGTTGAGGCTGAGCCCTCGGGGCAAGCTGCTCCTGTACCTGATCAGCCCAACAGCAGCTCAGGCGCCCAGCATGCAGAGCCTGTGCCTTCGCAGGTCTCTGTTCCGGCGGGGGACCTGCAGCAGCTTTGGGAGTCAGTGCTGGTGCAGCTGAAGAAGATATCCGTTGCGCATAGCGTGCTGTTCATGAATGCAAGGGCCTCTTGGGAGGTGCCGGGTCAGAGCATCGCCATCAGCTTTGCGCCTGACAATGAGTTCGCTTTCATGGCTGCGCAGAAGGCGGAGGCCAAGGATGCGCTCACGCAGGCGCTTGCCCAGGCAGGCGCTCAAGGCATGCGCTTCAACGTGCAGAAGGGCGGAGCCGCCGCAGACGCAGTGGTTGCGAAGCCCGAATCAGAGCCTGCGCCTGCGTCTCAACCTGTTGTGGAGCAAGCTCCAGCACCGGAACCTGAGCCAACACCTGTGCCAGAGCCGTCTTCCGCTGCGCAGCCAGTCCCAGAGTCCGCTCCGGCTCCGGAGCCTGAGATCCCGGAATACGAAGAGGTGCCCTACGAGGACCTGTCAGCTGCACCTGCTCCAGTGGATGACATGCCCGCGCCCGCAGATGCGGAATCCACTCCCACACCGGTTGCACCTGCACAGGATGACGCAGCTGACATGAATGCCCTCCTCGGCGCATTCGGTGAAGGCCTCACCTTCACAGAAGTGGAAGAATAGCCCTACTTCAGCTCGCAGCCCCCTACCTGTGGGCGCTTGCATTGCAAGCGTAGCATTGCCCCTCCAGCTAGGGGGCTCTCCTATCTTGTGGGCGCTTGCATCGCAAGCGCAGTTGCACGCCAGTGCAACGTAACGCAGGCGATAGCCTGCGAACACCCGGATGCTAGCAACTGGTCAGGCAACCTAGCCTGGCGCAGACCAGCTATCCGGGCCCTTTGAGCTCTCCACCCCCATTCGAACTTATGTGCGGTATGTGATGACGGGCGCATGACGTTTTGGCACTCTCAACCCATGAGTGCTAGAATTCGCGCAAAACGATCTACGATGAGCACATCAGAATCGAGGAATCATGTCTTTCGAGAAGTTCACTGACAAGGCGCGAAAGGTCCTGGTGTTAGCCCAGGATGAAGCGCGCAAGCTGCACCAACCATACGTAGGCACGGAGCACATCGTGCTGGGCCTCATCTCTGAGAACGAGGGCCTGGCCGCGCAGGCGCTGGCGCGCTTGAACGTCACGCATGACGAGTTCGTGCAGAACGTACGCCAGGTGGCAACCATCGACGAAGACGCAGACGTCTCCGGGCATCTGGCATTCACGCCGCGCGTGAAGCGCGTTCTTGAGAACTCCCTGCGCGAAGCCATGCAGATGGGTCAGTCCTACATCTCAACGGAGCACCTGCTGCTGGGCATAGCCCGCGAAGGGGACGGCACTGCAATAGACGTGCTCAAGCGCATGGGCGTCACGGCGGATGACATCCGCTCAACAATGAATGACATCGTGGGGCAGTCCCCTGTCATGGTGGGCCGCGGCGGGTTCGACCCGCAAGGCCAGCGTGGGGACAGCATGCTGAAGGAGTTCGGCACTGACCTCACGCAGAAGGCGAAGGACGGAGAGCTTGACCCGGTCATCGGCCGCGCAGCAGAGATCGAGCGCGTCATGCAGATCCTATCGCGCCGCCAGAAGAACAACCCGCTCATCTTGGGTGAGCCCGGCGTTGGCAAGACGGCTATCGCTGAGGGCCTGGCGCAGCTGATCGTGTCTTCGCAAGTGCCGGACATCCTTCGCAACAAACGTTTGATCACGCTTGATGTGTCTGCCCTGGTTGCAGGCTCCAAGTACAGAGGTGAGTTCGAAGAGCGCCTGAAGAAGGTCATCAAGGAGGTCATGGATGCAGGGGACGTGCTCCTGTTCATAGATGAGATCCATACCATCATCGGCGCGGGTGCGGCCGAAGGCTCCATCGACGCTGCGGCAATACTCAAGCCGCCGCTGTCACGCGGTGAGATCCAGATCATCGGCGCCACAACGCTTGAGGAGTACCGCAAGCATCTTGAGAAGGACACCGCGCTTGAGCGCCGCTTCCAGCCGCTCACGGTCAATGAGCCGAACGAGGAGCAGGCGGTCCGCATCATGGAGGGCCTGCGTGACAAATACGAGGCGCACCACCAGGTGCACTTCACGGAAGAGGCCATCCAGGCAGCGGTGCAGCTCTCTGAGCGCTACATCCAGGACAGGTATCTGCCTGACAAGGCCATAGATGTATTGGACGAGGCGGGTGCGCGCATGCGCATTCGCAACATGACCCTGCCGCCTGAGCTGCGTGAGCTGGACGATCAGCTGCGTCGCATTCGCCAGGAGAAGGACAAGGCCATCGGAGACCAAGACTTCGAGCGCGCGGCAACGCTGCGTGATGAGGAGGCCGACGTCAAGGCGAAGCGCGAAGAGGCTGAGAAGAAGTGGGAGGAAGACGCTTCCAAGTCCATCCAGAACGTGACGCTTGAGGACATCGCGGATGTGGTCTCCATGACCACGGGCGTGCCGGTCTCCAATCTGACCGAGGCAGAGACCGAGAAGCTGCTCCGCATGGAAGGCGTGCTGCATGAGCGCGTGATCGGGCAGGATGAGGCCGTGACGGCGCTCTCCAAGGCCATCCGCCGCTCCCGCGCAGGCCTCAAGGATCCGAAGCGCCCAGCGGGTTCGTTCATCTTCCTTGGGCCTTCCGGCGTTGGCAAGACGGAGCTTTCGAAGGCGCTTGCGGAGTTCCTCTTCAACTCAGAGGACGCGCTGCTCTCCTTCGATATGTCCGAATACATGGAGAAGCACACTGTGTCACGCTTGGTTGGTTCACCTCCCGGCTACGTCGGGTTCGACGAGGGCGGCCAGCTCACCAAGGCAGTTCGCCAGCGTCCGTACTCTGTGGTCCTCTTCGATGAGATCGAGAAGGCGCATCCAGATGTGTTCAACATCCTCCTGCAGATTTTGGAGGAAGGCCGCCTGACCGACGCACAGGGCCGCACGGTGGATTTCCGCAACACTGTGATCATCATGACGTCGAACGTGGGCGCGCGTGAGATCGCGCAGTCAACGGCGCTTGGGTTCTCGCCTGATGGCCAAGCCGGCCTCTCAGACGATGAGATCAAGAGCCGCGTCATGTCTGAGATGAAGAAGCTGTTCAGACCTGAGTTCCTGAACCGCCTTGATGAGATCATCGTGTTCAAGAGCCTGACCGAGGAGCAGATCCACCAGATCGTGGAGCTCATGGTGGCAGACCTGCGCGACAGGATGATCAGCCAGAACATGACCATCAACCTGACGCCAGAGGCCATCAAGCTGGTGGCGAAAGAGGGCACGGACACCACATACGGCGCTCGTCCGCTGCGCCGCGCCATCCAGCGCCTGCTTGAGGACCCCATCTCCGAGGAGATCCTGGAGGGCAAGTGGACCAGCGGCTCTGTGGTGGATGTTGACGTGGAGGGTGAAGGCGAAGAGGCCAAGCTGGTGTTCACCGCTGGCACAGGCTCCATCCCGGCGCCTAGGAAGCGTGACTCCATCGCCCGCGAAGCAGAGCTCTTGCTCACGAACTTCGACTTGGGCAACGCCGGCGTTTCCTCTCCGAAGACGCCCGCAGGCTCCCTTGAGGGCGGCGCCGCGTAATACGTTCTCCACAATGCAACCCTTGAACCCCGTGTGGTTTTCCACACGGGGTTTCTTGTTGTTGCGCCCCTCTGCGGATCCCCCTCTACCTGTAGGCGTCTCCATTGCCCCCCTACCTGTAGGCGGCTGCATTGCAGCCGCAGTTGCACTCCCCCCAACCTATGGGCGCTTGCATTGCAAGCGCAGTTGCCCCCTCATCTTGTGGGCGTCTCTATTGGCTCCCCTAACTTGTGGGCGCTTGCATCGCAAGCGCAGCATTGCTCTTCCTCTTGTGGGCGGCTCCATTGGCTCCCCTAACTTGTGGGCGCTTGCATCGCAAGCGCAGTTGCACGCCAGTGCAACGTAACGCAGGCGACAGCCTGCGAACACCCGGATGCCAGCAACTGGTCAGGCCACCTAGCCTGGCGCAGACCACCGATCCGTGTATTTCGGATCATCACCCTCATTTCGCTACCTTTCCGCCCCTTCGGGCCTCCAGGTAGCTGCTCTTGATGCGCACCCATTCCATGCCCGATCCATGACAGATATCGCAAGGATGGCGTCAACTTGCTGGTTGTTTTCGCAAGATGGACGTCAGATCCGCACCTGATGGATGCTTGCGAACCTACGCCACCACGGCAGGTTCCTGTCAGATGAAGTGCTCACAATGAGGCCAACGATCACCTCGAATGCGAAAGGTGCGAATTGGTCAGAGGCAGGAACAGATCCCTCATAGCTGCATGCATCTGCGGCGTGCTCTGCGCAACGTGCGTGGCCTTGCACACAGGCAGCGTTCAGGCCGAGGCCAAGGCGGCAGAGGCAGAGATGCTCTCCAAGTACGGCGGCGACCAAGTCCAAGTCTGCGTTGCCAGGCACGACATCGCAGCAGGCCAGACCATTTCCGAGAGCGATGTGGAAGAGCGCACATGGGTTGCATCCCTTCTTCCCGACAACGCGATCACAACCAGGCAAGATGCCGTTGGCAAGCAGCTGGGTTCCACCATCCTCGCAGGCGAGGTGATCTCCTCCTCCAGGTTCGGGTTCAGCTCCTCTGGCATTGACGTGCCGGAGGGCATGTACGCCGTGAGCCTCCCAGCGAAGGAGGTCCAGGCGGTTGGCGGTGCGCTGGAGCCAGGCCTCAAGACGGACGTGTTCGCCATAGGCTCAAGCGGCACCGTGAAGCTTGCATCATCCGCGCTGGTGCTGGCAACCAGCGCCTCCCTTGATTCGGGCAGGACCAGCTCTGACGCGTGGGTGACGTTGGCCGTGGAACCATCGCGCGTTCAGGAGATGGTGCAGGCGGCAGATGCGCAGACGCTCTACTTCGCGCTTCCGTCAGATGCCACCTCCTCTGACGAGGACGCTGAGCAAGCAAAAGGGGGTGCAAGATGAGAGGCAAGATAGCGCTTTGTGCAGATGAGGCAAGCTTGTCAGAGCCGTTGTTGCTAGGGCTAGACGAAGCCAGCCTGGAGGGCATCCCTTGGCTGGTAGCGCACGCATCGGGCGCATCCTTGCGAAGGGCGACAGCAAGCAGTGCGAAGATCGACGAGGTCTGGATAGCGTCTTCTGATGACATCTCGCCCATCAACCTAGTGGCGGCGCTCAGAAAGGATGGATTCTCGAAGAGCGTTCTGCTGGTGATGGAGAAGGAGAGCGGATCGGCGCTATCAAGGGCATCATCAGCTGGAGCAACGGAAGTGCTCTCGCCTGATGAGCTTGCAAGCCGCTTTGCTGTGGAGCGTGCGAGAAGAGCCAGGATGGATGAGGTCTCCGTCAGTCATGACCTCATGAAGCGCACCTTGAGCGTGCCCAAGAAGGCACCCGGCAAGATCTTGAACGGCAATCCGCGCAACGCCGCGCTGGCCCACAGGGCTCCGGCTCATGTGAACAGGGCGTCCATCGGTGCAGGTCTGCTCTTGGTGGTCATGGGGTCTTCCGGTGGCTCCGGCAAGACGGCGGTGGCTGCTGTTGCGGCATCCGCACTGGCGGCGCAAGGCAAGCGCGTCGCGCTCATGGACGGAGACCTCCAGTTCGGGTGCATCTCAGGTGCATTCGGAGTGAAGAGCCCCACAACATTCGAGGACATCGCGAACGCTCCTGACAAGCTAGAGAGCCTAGCGAAGGACGCGAGGCCAGGGATGGTCTCCATCGTAGGCGCGCCAGCCAAGCTTGAGAGGAGCGAGGCGCTGAGCGCTTGCGTCAGCAAGGCCGCGCTTGACGCCACGAATCTGTTCGACGCAGTTGTAGTTGACACCTCCACCAGTTGGAGCGACATGCACGCATTGCTCATGGAGTCAGCGTCGTGCACGCTCTTCGTCGTGGATCAGACAGCCTCATCCATCAGGTCATGCAGGCATGCGATGGACCTCTGCAAGCGGATGGGCGTTGCAACCGGCTCATTCGCATTCGCGCTCAACAAGTGCTCAAGGCGGTCTGCGCTCTCTGGGGCGGACGTCTCCTGCGCGCTTGGAGGCGTCCCGGTGCACGAGCTTGCTGATGGTGGTCCAGAGGTTGAGGAGATGTGCAGCCTTGGGATGGCAGAGGCGCTTAGCCAGTCTGGGAACGCGTTCGCGAAGAGCGTGGCGGCGCTGATGGCGGATGTGGTGCCGGGTGTTGATGGTGCCGCGGCGGCCAGCAACACGAGGCCCCCTGAATCCGAGCGCAGCCTCTTCAAGAGCTTCGGGCGAAGGCGTAGCCAGCGAAAGCGCGGGCGGAGGCAAGAGCCGATGGTGGTGCAGCGCGGGGAGCCGAAGCGTGATTGCCAATTGCTGGACGGGATCTTCTGGGAGGAGAGGCTATGACGCTCACAGAACGCGTAGACGCGGCACGCAAGGGAAGCTCTGATGCGGGCGGCACGAAGCTCACGGTTGGAGACCTCCGCCAAGATGTGAAGGATCTCACCTCCCTAGATGCGCTGGCGGCTATGCTGGCAACTGATCCTGAGAGCGCCAAGGCTGAGCTGCGCATGGCGTGCAGACGCGCGCTTGCCACGGCCAAGTGGGCTGGCCTCACTCCAGAGGACAGATCCCGCATGACCGAATCACTGGTGGATGTGGTGTTCGGCATGGGTCCGGTGGAAGCCCTCATAGAGGACGATGCCGTGACAGAGGTCATGGTCAACGGTGCAGGCGAGGTCTTCTATGAGATGGACGGACGCCTGGTCAAGAGCCAAGCGCAGTTCGAAAGCGATGAGCAAGTGCGCGTTCTGATAGATAGGATCATCGGGCCGTTGGGACGTCGCATAGATGAGTCATCTCCCATGGTGAACGCGCGTCTTCCGCAAGGTCACAGAGTGAACGCCGTCATCCCACCCATCACGCCAGACGGCCCGCATCTGACCATCCGCGCATTCGGGAAGAGGTCTCCAACGCTAGGAGAGATGGCGCAAGCTGGTTCTGTGAGCACCAGCGTTGCCAAGCATCTGGGTTGGCTCGTGCGAATGCGGAAGAACGTGGTGGTGTCGGGCGGCACGGGCAGCGGCAAGACCACCATGTTGAACGCGCTCTCACGCCTGATAGATCCGTCTGAGCGCGTGGTAACCATAGAGGATTCCGCTGAGCTCAAGCTGCCGCGCACATCTCACGTGGTCCGGATGGAAGCGCGGCCGAAGAACGCAGAGGGCACGGGCGAGGTGAGCATAAGAGACCTTGTCATCAACTCCCTGCGCATGCGCCCTGACCGCATCATCGTTGGAGAGTGCCGCTCGTCTGAGGCGTGGGACATGCTCCAGGCCATGAACACTGGGCACTCCGGATCCATGACCACGCTGCACGCGAACTCTCCTGAGGATGTGGTGGACCGCATGGTGACCATGGTCCGCTATGCGGCTGATCTCCCCGTAGATGCCATAGAGGCGCAGATAGGGAGCGCGTTCGACGTCATCGTGCAGATCTCACGTGACAAGGGAGGTGGCAGGTACGTATCGGAGATAGCTGATGTTGGCTTCAGCCGTGAGAGCAGGCGGGCAACGGTCACTCCCGTCTTCAAGAGGAGCTCGTTCGCAGACCCCGGCAGATGGTGCGGCCGCCCTGCCCTCTTGGAGGAGCTGCATGCGGCAGCTGTTGATGATGAGGCACTGGAAGAGGAGGTGAGGCAATGGGAGCAGCAGGCGCTTTGAGCGTGGCGGCCGTGGCGTCAGGTGCGCTCTTCGGAGCGGGCATGGGTGCATGGGCATCAAGCACATGGCGAAGCGCCGCTGCGAAGATGGGCTCATTGGAGCTTGCGAAGGAAGAACGCATGAAGGTGCTCATCCTAGGCATGTCGCGTCCGCTTCGCCCGTTGGGAGATGTGCTCTATCGCTTCGGCTCTGTAGCAAGCGCAGCAGATGCGGCGGCAGTGCTGCTCAAGGGCAAGCTCAAGATCAGCGGCCGTGAGATCCTGTCCGCAGCGCTGCTCCTGCTCATGGCTTCAGGCCTTGCTGCATTCGTGCTGACATTCTCGCTTCCCTTCGCCATCTCTCTCATGGCCGCGCTTGCGGCGGGTGCTTGGTGCTGGGTGCGCCACGCAACTGACGCCGCAACAGAAGAGGTGCAGGATGAGGTTCCGCAAGCATTCCAGCTCCTAGCGGACAGCTTCAGGTCAGGGCACTCCTTGGTGCAAGCCATGCAGCAAGCGGCTTCAGAGCTTGGAGGCATGCTGGGGGAGGCGTTCAAGCGCGCTTCCTTGAAGCTTGAGGCAGGGGAGCGCACGGAAGATGCCATGGATGCGCTTGCCAAGGTCAAGGGCGTGCCGGAGCTTGGCTTCGTTGCCGTGGCCTTGGGTGTGCAGCATCAATGCGGCGGCAGCATAGCGCCGGTGCTTGAGAGCGCAAAGGATTCGGTTGAGGATGAGCTAGAGCTCAAGCGCTCATTGCGGATAGGAACGGCTCAAGCGAAGCTCTCAGCAACCATCGTGACGCTGATGCCCTTCATCTTGATCGCATTCTTCTCTCTGGCAAGCCCGGGCTTCCTAGACCCGTTCTTCCAAAGCGCGCTGGGGATGATCCTGCTGACCGTAGCGCTTGCCATGCAAGCAGCGGGAGTGTTCGCAGTGCGAAGGATCTGCAGGGCGTGATGCTGATGAGCGTTCAGGGCATGGTGATCGGTTTGCTCCCATTCGCGGGAGCGGCGTTCGCAGGAGGTGCAGGCTTCTTCGGTTGGAGCGCGCACGAGAAGCGAAGGCAGAGGCTCAAGGCCAAGCATGCAGTCACTGGCAACGCATCCAGTGCAGGGCACGGGAGCGGGAAGCTTCAAGATGCGCTGCTGGCGCAGATGGAGGTGCTCACGTCTAGGCTTGCCATGAGGCAGTCAAGCCCGCTCTGTCCAGGCCGTCTTGCCAAGTGCGCATGGTTCCAAGAGAACATCAAGTCATCAGGGCTTGAGGGACGCATCTCGCTTGCAGCGTTCTGCGATATGCGGATGCGCCTTGCTCTTGTGCTAGGAGCGTTCGGCATGGTGATTGGCTATGTCTTCTCCTCAGAGCTGGCGCTTATGCTTGCGATGGCTGGTGCGGCTTGCGGATGGATGCTGCCGAAGCGCCGCATTCGCGAATGCCGAAGCGCTCGCGCTCATGAGCTTGAGGCTCATCTGCCAGAGATGCTGGACGTGCTCTCACTGGGGATGCGCAGCGGCCTTTCCTTTGACAGCGCGCTCAGCCTCTATTGCAAGCACTTCAAATGCCCGCTTGCAGCAGAGCTTGCACGCGCGCAGGAGATGTGGAGGTCAGGCCTTGAGAGCCGACAGCTTGCGCTGAAGGGCGTTGCTGCAAGCTACGCCTCCCCAATGTTCACGCGCATCGTAGATGGCTGGGTGCGAACGCTCGGGGCGGGAACCTCCATGGCTGCAGGGCTAGCGGATGAGGCCAAGCAAGCCAGGGATGAGTACAAGGCCAAGCGCGAGGAGCGCATCGCGAAAGCACCAGTGAAGATGATGCTGCCCGTAGGCACGCTCATCCTTCCGGCGATGCTCCTCTTGGTATTGGGACCGGTGATGCTGAATCTCATGGAAGGAGGCATCTGAGCGCGGGCAAGCGCTAGCGATGGATATAAGCAAGCTGAAGGAAAGGGAAGGTTGAATGCAAGGATGGAAGCAGAAGGACAAGCCAGGCAGGTTGCGTTGCGCGGCAAGGCGGGTGCGCAAGCGCGTAGAGGGCGCCGCAGAGCGCCTACGATCCGCTACCCAGGGCCTGTGCGCGAGGACGTATGCGAAGCTATCAGACACAGGCGGCCAAGGAACCACGGAATATGCGATCTTAGTGGGAATTCTTGTGGTCATTGCGATTATCGCGATAACTGTCTTCAGGCCCAAGCTAGAAGAGCTCTGGAATGCGATAGCAGATGGCATAAACAGCTTGTAGAGGACGAGTCGGGCCAGTCAACAGTTGAGTACGCCATCGTGTTCGCGGCTTTCTTGTCGATCGTGGTTGGAGCGGGCGCGCTCATGGGAGTGCTTGGGGATGGGCTGTTCGTGCAGCACGCCGCAACTTCGGCCTCGCACTGCGTGACGCAAGCTGCAAGCGGTATCACGGATGCCTTCTGCTTCTGAGCGCTGGCAACCTGGGCGCAGAGCGCCTGAGCCCAAGCTGATAGATGAGTCAGGCCAGTCAACCGTTGAGGCCGCGTTCGCCATCCCCGTTCTGATGATGCTTGCGCTCTTGCTGCTGCAGCCAGGGATCCTCCTCTATGACCGGATAGCGATGGAGGGTGCGGCGGCAGAAGCATGCCGCCTGATCGCAACGTCAAAGGCTCCCGGGGATGTTGAGGAGGATTTCGTTCGCAGGAGGCTCTCGGCTGTTCCTCAGACTGACATCTTCCATGTCCACTCGCCTGCGTGCACATGGCAGATAGAGCTTGAGGGCGATGAGCAGGCAGATGAGGTGTGCGTGCGGATAAGCACGGAGGTGAGGCCGCTTCCGCTGATGGATGCGGGCATGGGTCTTATGGGAATGACGAACGAGAGAGGGAACCTGGTAGTGGAAGTTGAGCGCCGCATGAGCGCGAAGAGCCAGTGGGTGACGGCAAGCCCAGACGGCGCTGACCCAAAGGAGTGGGTCAAGTGATGGACAGGCTCATCAGAGATGAGGATGGCATCACGTCAGTTGGCATGGCCATCGCGCTCTTCATCACGCTTGCCCTCATATTCAGCGGCGCGCAGATGCACAAGGTTCAGTCTGCTGCAGCTGAGATCCAAGAGGTTGCGGATGCTTGCGCGTTGGCGGCTGACAACGAGGTGGCTGGGTTCATGGCAGTTGCCAACACGTGCGATGCCGCCTGCCTCACTTTCACGCTCACAGCTGCCGTTCTCTACGGAGTTGGCCTGGTTGCGGCATGCGTTCCTCCAGCTCATGCGGTGTCCGTCAAGCTCATGGATGCGGCAAGCAAGACGGTGAAGCTGCGCGGCCAGTTCTATGAGCGCGCATGCGAAGGACTGAACGCCGCACAGCGTCTGATGCCCTTCTTGGCTGCATGCAATGCGCACAAGGCAGCGAAGGCGAACGATCAAGGGGCCATGCAGGCAGATCACATGGCGGCAGCGGTCCTGGTCCCTGCTGACTTCACGCCCTTGGGCGAACCGCAGGACGATGGGCTGGATGACCTGTCATCGCAGATAGACAGCGAAGCTGACGGCATCAGGCAGAAAGCCCAAGAGGCAGAGGAGGCGGCCAAGGCTGCGAACGCCGCGAAGGAGCGGGGCTTCATGGAAGACTGCGGAGGGGCGCCTGCGTATTGCATGATGGAGCGCGCAGGTCACTTGGCTTCGCTTCCGGCAGCTGACAACCCAGATTATGAGAGCGTGGACGCGTGGTCCTTCTCCGTGGCGCTAGAGCGCGCGAAGGCATACTACGCGAAGCGCCTTGCGAACTGGACGCTGGAAGGGTCATCTGTTGAGGAGAAGGCTGACTCTGTCATAAGGAAGCGCTTCTATCAGTACGCCGTGGATGAGCTGGCTTCCGCCTATGTGATAGACGGGGACGCTGGCTTCTCCGCTGATATCCCTCACTTCTTCCGCAACATGACAGAGCTCAAGGCAACGCCGCTCTACACGGAAAGCGCCTATCCCATCACTAGCAATGGCGGGAAGCGGAGGATGCATGCATGGAGCGGCTGCCCTAGAGCGTCTGGCGCTATAGGAGAGGGCAGCGTCGCGCAGCTTGAGGCTGACTCGTCATCTTTTGAGAAGTGTCCGTCGTGCCAGTTCCGCCCTTCAAGCGTGGGCTCAGTTGCTGCGGCATCAACCAACATCAGCAACGGATTCGAGAGCCACTATGAGGCCATGCGACAGGCCTGCGAGGAATACGCGGAGGCCAGAGCCTTGGCGGATCCTCTGGCGAACGAGGTCAAGGCTCATGTGCAGCCTCTGTTGGATGCGCTTGGCACTCTTCTGGGGAACGCTGGCAGCTTAAGGATCCATGCTGAGCCGCCGGGCAGATACGGTGCGCTTGCCATGGTGGTGAACACGGCGGCAAGCCCGTCTGACACAGGCTTCGTCAATGCGTTCACGGGACCAGCTTTTGATCTGGGGGTCCGTGTGGCTGTTTCAGCTGCCACGGATGTAGAGGACGAAACGGAGAGCGCTGGTGCGCTGGCAACGCAGGCGGTGTCCTCCATCACGGGAGGCTTGGGTGGCATTGGAGCAGGCATCTCCGGGGCGGCAGGGATCTGGATGTCAGTGCTCCGCGCTTATGAGGATGGGCAGGCAGCGCTTGAGAGGTCCATCGAAGAGGGGTTAGGCTCCTTCTCTCAGAACTCGTCATCTGGGCTGGGGAAGTGGGCGGCGAAGGTGCTCTCGCAGATAGTGGAAGCGGCTGGGTTGGAGCCGGCAGACACGGCATGCACGAAGCCTGTGGTGTTGAACACAACGCACGTGGCTTCATCTTCTGATGACGCTGTGTGCGTGCGGTTCATGAGCGCGAAGGATTCAGCGCTTGCTGCCTCATCTCCTGACACAAGCCTCGCGGGTTCGGTGTTGGCAGCAATGGGTGTGGGCAGCGGATCGTCTGAGGGTGCCACAGGCTCAGGCAGCTTGAATGTGGCAGAGATCGAATTGCCTTTCGGTGGCAGCGGGAGCATCAGCTGGGCTATCCCCAAGGCGCAAGATGTAGAGGGCGTCATTGGCTCTGGCCTTGCTGCGCTTGGAGGCCTTGCATCAAGCATCATGGGGGACAGGTCATGGGCTTGAGCGGCCGCAAGGCATCCCATTCGCCTCATTCGCGCCGCCTCCAAGATGAGTCCGGCCAGATGACGGTGGAGCTCTGCGTGCTCTTTCCGGTGCTCATAGTGGTTGCTGTCATCTGCGTGAATGCACTTGTGTTCATCTCTGAATGCGCGTCATTCGACAGAGCGTCAAGGAATGCGGTGCGCACGTTCGCATCGTCTCCGTCCACGCAAGATGGCCTCCAAGAGCTTGCTGCCCAGATAGAGACAGCGGTCATCCAAGAGATGGAGGTAGATGACATCGAATGCAGTGTGGAAGCAGCTGACGGCAGCGTGTGCACGTTCGCCATCACGCTCTCATACAGCCCAACGCTCTTCGGGATGGGGCTTCGCGATGAGGTGTGGGGAGTTCCGCTTCCGAAGCTCAGCCATACATCCAGGCTGGCGCTGGAACCCTATCTGGCAGATAGGCAGCTGGAATGAATGAGCATGTGGCGCGCATGCGCTTGGCAAGGGCAGCAACTGTGCTTGTGGGGATCGCGTTCGCGGTCAGCTGCATCCTGTTGGTGGGAGGCGGTCCTGTGGAAGCTGAGGCCGGGGCAGATGCGCAGGCGAGCTTGAGCGCTCAGGACATAGTGGATCAAGTGGCGGCGTCCGGTTCGCTGGATGGCCTGATGGCGGATTCCGGCTATCTGGCCTTGGCCGACGGCCTTCCTGAATGGTTCACAGACGAGGTCATGGATGCGCGGCTGATAGATCAAGCGTACGGGGCTGAGGATTGGAGCATCGTCTACTTGAGCGTTAGCAAGCAGGCGCTTGGTGAGTCAGGGGGCGTGCTAGGCGCATTCGAAGAGAAGGGCTGGATCGTCATGAAGGATGAGGAGCATGGCATGGCAAGCATGGTGAAGGAAGGGGGATCTTGCAATTGGATGACCGTCAGCGTGGCCGAAGCCGCAAGCGCATGGGACGTGGTCTTGCGTATTCAGCAAGCCTCGCAAGGGAGAGAAGGGATAGATGGATCATGAGCCTAGACGGGAGCATACAGCGCTTTCAGATCAATTCCACTGCTCCTGAGCGGCTTCGAGGGATGCTCTTTCGCAAGCCGGATGATGTGACAAGGCTATTGGTGCCGTGCCATGACATCCACACCTTCGGGATGCAGCACCCGATAGACGTGGCGTTCATATCCAAAGAGGGGAAGGTCTTAGAAGTGCACAGGAACGTTCGGAGCATGAAGCGCATCAAGCACAAGTGCGCATTCATGGTGGCGGAGAGGTTCTGCCAAGAAGGGGAGTGGTTGAAGGTTGGAGATCAGATAAGGCTGGGTGTTGCAGATGAATGAGACCATGTTGTTGGCGGCAGATTCAATGGCACCTTATGAGATGGCGTCCCCAAAGCATCTTGTTGATGAGGCTGCTCCTGATGAAGTCAAGCAGTGCCCGGTGTGCAAGGCGAAGGTCTTCGCGGATATGGATACGTGCTATGAGTGCATGTATCTCTTCGGCAGCAAGCCAGAGCTTGAGGCATCAAACAGTGAAGAGGGTGAAGCATCCGAAGCGCCTGCGCTTGATGAGCCTCCAAGTGAAGCTCTCCCGGAGGCTGATGATGAGCCCGTTGTGGCATCACCGCTCCCCAAGGCAACCATGACGTTCGGCGGCGGCTGCAAAGAGGAGGATGAGCCTTGCAGCACAGAGCCCAAGGCACAAAGCGAAGATGTGGATCTGCTAGCTGAGCTCCTTGTAGAGCTCCATGGCTTCCTTGGAGAGTTTCTCCTGAAGCGCGGAATAGACGTCAAGCAGCTTTGAGCCTTCCTCAGTGAGCTGACTGCCATGAGCGCCATCCCTATCAAGCAGCTGGACCTCAAGCGTCTCCTCAGTATCCTTGATGATGCGCCAAGCCTTGCTATAAGCCATGCCCATGGACTTGGCGGCCGCATTCAGGGACCCAAGTTCGCGAACGCCGCTGCAAAGAGCAGCTATCCCTGGCCCGAAGACGGAGTTCCCATCAGTCCCCTTGTTCGTGATGGAGAGCCTGACCTCTGCGTTCAGCTTATTCAGCTTCTTCAAAACCGCCTCCTTGACTCATGCCTCTGTGACCTGAGAGCCAATAGGCTTGTCCGTTGCTCCCAGGTGCTCAGCTTGCTGCTACTGCGTTTCCAGGAATGCGCTCACCGCATCTTCCGCAGACGCCATGTTCGCATCTATCACATCCGTGAAGCGAACGGGCATCACGTCCAGATCCGCAAGCCCCTTGGGGATGTCATGCTTGCCCGTCTCATTCGCGATGAGCTCATTGAGCTGGCATCCGGTGAGGCTGGCAACATCCCCGGGCAGCTCCTCAGATGGCTTCATCTCATGCAGGGCTTTGTACACGTTGTTGCCGAACTTCGCCCAATGCGCCGTGCTTGCCACCAGCACCGGATTGCTGCCCTTCAGGTTGCACGCCGTCTTGTAGGCAACGGCGGTGTGCGGGTCCATCAGATAATCCTGCGCCTTGAACACGCTGCGGATCGTCTCAAGGCATTCCTCGTTGGATATGGAATCAGCGGAGAACGTCTCTTGGATCTTCGCGAATGTGGCGCCGTCCACTTCGAACGCGCGCTTCTCATTCAGATCAGCCATCCAGCTTGCGATGGCGCTGCCGTCACGCCCTGCAAGCTCATACAGCTGCCTCTCCAGATTGGAGGACACCAGGATGTCCATGGACGGAGATGGCGTCAGAACGAATTCGCGGTCAGAGATGTCATACGTGCCGGTCTGGATGAAGTCTGTCAGCACGCGATTCTCGTTGCTTGCGCACATCAGGTTCTGGATGGGCGTTCCCATCTGCTTTGCGTACCAAGCAGCAAGGATGTTCCCGAAGTTCCCGGTGGGCACGCAGACATCTATTGGGTCACCCTGGCTGACCGCACCCTTCGCCACAAGGTCAGCATAACCGGACATGTAGTACACGATCTGCGGGAGGAGGCGCCCCCAGTTGATGGAGTTCGCGCTGGAGAGAGCGAAGCCCTGCCCCTCTATGTCCTTCGCGAACGCGTCATCTGCGAAGACGCGCTTCACGTTCGTCTGGCAGTCATCGAAGTTGCCGCGCATGGCCCAGACGCGCACGTTGTCACCAGTGGTGGTGACCATCTGCTTGCGCTGGATGTCAGACACGCCGCCATCTGGGTAAAGCACGCCCACGCAAACGCCAGGCACGCCCTTGAAGCCCTCAAGCGCAGCTTTGCCAGTGTCTCCAGAGGTGGCAACAAGGATGCAGAACCCAGTGTTGAGCTCACCCGCGCCTCGCAGCTTCTGAGCGCTTGCGCCGAAGAAGTTCGGCAGGCACTGGAGGGCCATGTCCTTGAATGCGCTGGTTGGGCCGTGCCACAGCTCCAACATATATATGTTGTCCTCAAGCTTGGTGATAGGGCAGACCTCAGGCGTGTCGAAATTGGGGCCGTAGGATGTGTACATGAGATCCAAGATCTCATCGTCTGGAAGATCGATGTTGAACTTCCTGTAGATGAAGGCTGCGCGCTCCGGGTAAGGCATGTCCGCGAAGCGCGTGATCTCATCAAGCGTGAGGTGCGGAACCTCCTGCGGCACGAAGAGCCCGCCGCCGGGAGCCAAGCCCTCTATCACGGCCTTCGTGAAGGGGACCGGCTGGCTCACGGCATTTCTGGTGTCTACGTAACAGTTGGCGCCGAAGCGGCTTTCGCGGTCAAGTAGGTGATCCAAGATGCGTCCTTTTGAGAATCGTCAATGTTCCTTGAAGATTGCTAGAGTATACCAAGCCAAGTTCTGCCCGGCGCTTTCATTCAGAGAGGTTCGCAATGGCAAAGACCATCTCCATCTTCGGTGATTCCATCTCAACATTCAAAGGCGTGACCGCAGAAGGCAACCGCATCTACTATGACAGCGCTGATACGAACAGGACCGGCGTCAGCAGCGTGGAGGACACGTGGTGGGCAAGGCTTGCCAAGCGCTTGGGGCATCAGCTGCTTGCGAACGCGTCCTACTCGGGATCTATGGTGGATGGCAGGGCGTTTCCGGCGGGGAGGTCCATCGAACGCGCGCGTCAGGTGCTAGGGCCTGATGGGTCTCAGCCTGATGAGATAGTGGTCTTCATCGGGATCAATGATTACGGGTGGGGCGGTGCTGCTTTCCAAGAGAGAGGCGGCTCAGAGGCATGCCCAACGCTCTTTGAGAACGTGGAAGAGGGCTTCGTTCCAGGAGATGCTCCCGCAGGTGAGCTTCAGCGGTTCGCTGACGCCTACGATGAGATGCTTGAGAACCTCCGCAGCGTGGCGCCAGAGGCAGACATCTGGTGCATGACGCTCCTCCCAGGACGCGCTCCTGGCAGCCCCCACTCAACGTTCTGCTATAGCTTGCGCGGCATTCCGCTTGAGGAGTACAACAAGGTCATCAAGTGCGTGGCTATCGCGAACGGGTGCAAGGTTGCCGATGTTGCGGGATTCGGGCTGGATTACGTCTCAACCGACGGCACGCATCCGAACCTCCTTGGAATGGAGCAGCTGGCTGACCTTGCGTTCGCCTCCATGACAGGCGGCAAGCCGGATGCTGAACTCTTCGCAGAAGAGCTGGCGTCTGAGCGCATGTGCCTTGAGCCCACCTGCGTCGGCTGCCAGCATGCCGCCTCCACCGGCGTCAAGTGGTCCTGCGTCTGCCTGAAGTGACCGCTTGCCCCCACCTGTAGGCGGCTGCATTGCTTGTTGCAGCATTGCCACCTCCCCCACTATTGGAGAGGATCCTACCACCTTAAGAGAGGCCAACGCGTGACCCGCATTGCAGCAACGCGCCGTTCGCATTCGCAGGCCAGGGCCGTTTGTGATACCCTTTCACGCACTGAAAAACAAGGTATATGGAGGCATTCATGAAGATTCTCGGAATGGGCGTTCCCGAGCTTTTGATCATTCTCGTTGTAGTGCTGCTCATATTCGGCCCGAAGAACCTGCCAAAGCTCGGCAGCGCGCTTGGCAAGACAGTCAAGGGCCTGCGCGACGGCATGGGCGCTGGCAAGAAGGAAGCCGAAGACGCAACTGATGAAGATGTTGAGGTTGTGGAAGAGGTCGTCACCGAAGAGCCTGCAGAGAAGCCTGCTGCAGCCGCCTCCTCAGATAAGCCCAAGAAGACGGTGAAGAAGGTAGTGGTCAAGAAGGCCGAGTAGCTCCACGCCTTCAAGATCCTCACACATACATAGAAGCTGAAAGCAGAGGCACGCTTGCGCAACGCCAAGCGTGCTTCCATGTTGAAAGGTGCAAAAATGGCTGAGAGCAATTACATCCTCACCCCTGAAGGACGCCAGAAGCTGGAAGAAGAGCTCCACTACCTGGAGACTGAGAAGCGCTCTGAGATCGGTGAGCGCATCAAGGTGGCGCGTGAGTTCGGGGACATCTCTGAGAATTCCGAATACGACGACGCCAAGAACGAGCAGGGCATGATGGAGGCGCGCATCGCTGAGATCACGCGCATCCTGTCCGAGGCCACCGTCGTCAGCACCCCGAAGCGCTCCTCCAAGGTCAACATCGGCGCCACGGTCACCGTGAACATGGGCGGCCAAGAGCGCGTGCTCACCATCGTGGGTGCCGCTGAGTCTGACGCGCACAACGGCAAGATCTCGAACGAGTCCCCCATAGGTGCCGCGCTTTTGGGCCACAAGAAGGGCGATAAGTTCACCGTCACGGGCCCAACCGGCCGTGAGACTGAGATAGAGATCCTGAAGATAGAGCACTAAAGAGCTTAGGAGCAGGCGAACATGGCAGAAGATATCGCGAACTCCCCTGACACGATCGAAGATGACCCGATAGAGGTTCGTCGCGCTAAGCGCCAGGCGCTCATAGACGCAGGCCGTGATCCTTACGGCCATGCATTCACGGCTAGTCACACCATAGCTGAGCTGGACGAGAAGTACGCGCACCTTGAGGACGGGCAAGACACAGAAGATGAGGTTGCGATAGCTGGCCGCGTGATGGCGCGCCGCGTGCAGGGCAAGGTGGCATTCCTTGAGCTGCAAGACCACACGGGCAGGATCCAGCTCTTCTGCCGCATCAATGCACTTGGTGAGGACGCGTTCGCAGAGATCAAGGAAGTTGACGTAGGGGACTGGATCGCAGTCAACGGATGCATGATGCGCACGCGCCGCGGCCAGCTCTCCATCGCCGTCAGCTCCTTTGAGCTGATGTCCAAGAGCCTGCGCCCGCTCCCGGAGAAGTTCCACGGGCTCACTGACAAGGAGACGCGCTACCGTCAGCGCTACGTTGACCTGGTCATGAACGCAGACGTGCGCGAGACGTTCCAGAAGCGCTTCAAGATCGTGTCCGCCATCCGCCGCTACATGGAGGAGCAGGGCTACTTCGAGGTGGAGACGCCGTTCCTCTCTCCCATCATCGGCGGCGCGAACGCGAAGCCGTTCATCACGCACTTCAACGCGCTTGACCGTGACTATTACCTGCGCATCGCAACGGAGCTGCCCTTGAAGAGGCTCCTTGTGGGCGGTTTCCCGAAGGTGTTCGAGATGGGCCGCATCTTCCGGAACGAGGGCATGGATCCCTACCACAACCCGGAGTTCACCACCATGGAAGCGTACGAGGCCTTCGGGGATCTGGATTCCATGATCCGCCTCACGCAGGGTTGCATCCAGACTGCGGCTGAGGCTGCATGCGGCACCCTGCACATCAACTATCAGGGCCAGGAGCTTGATCTTTCCGGGGATTGGCGCGTGGCCTCCATGATAGAGCTGGCTAGCGAAGGCGCTGGCGAGGACGTCTCGTTCGAACGCAGCCGTGAGGAGTTGGTCAGCATCCTCAAGCGCAATGGTGGCGAGGCCGAGGACGCGTGGGGCAAGGGCAAGCTGATCGCTGAGATCTTCGAGGCGGTTGCTGAGGAGAAGCTGATCCAGCCCACGTTCGTGATCGACCATCCGCTTGAGGTGAGCCCGCTTGCCAAGAAGCATCCGGACAACCCGGAGCTCACGCAGCGCTTCGAGCTCTTCATCTGCGGGCATGAGTATGCGAATGCGTTCACGGAGCTGAACGATCCGGTGGATCAGGCGGAGCGCTTCCATGCGCAGGTTGCTGCGAAGGACATGGGCGATGACGAGGCCATGGGCTTTGACGCTGACTACATCCGCGCGCTCGAGTACGGCATGCCTCCTGCTGGCGGCGTCGGCATCGGCATCGACCGCTTGGTCATGCTGCTGACAGACGCCCCCACCATCCGCGACGTGCTCCTCTTCCCCCACATGAGGGATGAGGCATAAGACAATACATAGACCAAGAAGGAGCGCCATCAATGGACATGAAGAAGATGATGAAGCAGGCGCAGCGCATGCAGCGCGACGCAGCGGCTGCTCAAGAAGAGATAGCGGCCATGGAATTCACTGCCACAGCGGGCGGCGGCATGGTGGAGGCAACCGTGACCGGCAACGGTGAGGTCAAGGCCTTGAAGATAGACCCTGAGGCTGTTGACCCCGAAGACGTGGAGATGCTTGAGGACACGGTGGTGGCCGCCGTGAACGAGGCCCTTCGCAATGCGTCTGAGGAATCCAACAATCGCATGAGCTCCATCATGGGCGGCATGAACCTGCCATTCTAGCCGGACCAGTTCGCGCGCGTGAATTCCGCACCCTCAATACAGAAGCTCCTCGATGAGCTGGAGCGCCTGCCGGGCGTGGGTCCGAAATCGGCCCAGCGCATCGCCTACTACATCCTGAATACGGAATCGGACAAGGCGGTCAGGCTGGCGGACGCCATCCGGGAGGTCAAGCAGACGGTGCATTTCTGCAGCATCTGCTTCAACTACGCAGAGGACGACACGTGCACGATCTGTGACAGCCTGAACCGCGACCACTCGGTCATCTGTGTGGTGGCGGAACCCAAGGACATCGCGCCCATCGAGCGCACGGGCGTGTTCGAAGGCGTCTACCACGTGCTCCACGGAGAGCTCTCCCCCATGGAGGGCATCGGTCCGGAGGAGCTGAAGGTGCAAGAGCTCATGCGGCGGCTTGCGAACGGGGACGTGCAGGAGGTCATCATCGCCACGAATCCTGACGTGGAAGGGGAGACCACGGCGGCCTACATCGCACGCATGGTGAAGCCGCTGGGTGTCAAGGTCACGCGCCCTGCAAGCGGGCTTCCGGTTGGCGGAGATCTGGAGTACGCTGATGAGGTGACGCTCGGCCGCGCCATGGAGGGCAGGCTGGAGCTTTGAGGAAGGCAAGCAAATGACAGAGGTTCCAAGCCCGGCAGTTGCCATAGTCGGGCGCCACAATTCCGGAAAGACCACGCTGGTTGTCAAGCTGATCAGCGCGCTGACGGAGCGCGGCCATGACGTTGGCTCGGTCAAGCATCATTCGCACGACAAGTTCCAGATAGACTACCCCGGCAAGGATTCCTACAGGCAGCGCGAGGCTGGTGCCACGGAGACGGTGATCGCCTCGCCTTCCAAGATGGCGCGCGTGAAGACGCTTCAGCACGAAGTGGAATGCTCTGAGATCGTCCGCTCCATGCCTGGGCATGACATCATCATCGTGGAGGGATACCGCAAGAGCGGGCTTCCCACCATAGAGGTCATGCGCAGCGGCAATGAGGCTGACTCCGCCGTTGCCAAGGTGTTCCTAGAGGACGCGAAAGCGGGCGTTCCGCTGACGTCTGACCCGGTGCAGCGCTCGCGTGGGGAAGGCCAGTTCGCGCGCGACGTGGCGGAGAAGATGCCAGACGCGAACACCGTTGCCGTTGTGACCGATATCCCAGAAGCGCTGGAAGCGGCAAGCATCCACGGCATTCCGGCGTTCGGCCTGGATGACATTCCTGAGCTCACGGCGTTCCTTGAAGAGCGCTACGTGCGCCCGCGCGTGACCGTGACCATCCAGGCGGGCGGTGAGAGCAGGCGCATGGGAAGATCGAAGGCAACCGTCCCGTTCGCAGGCAAGCCGCTGATCTGCAGGCTTGTTCGCAGGCTCCTTCCTGTGGCGGACGAGATGATCATCACCACGAATGAGCCTGAGAACCTGGGATTCCTGGCTGATGAGTTCCCCGGCGTTGACATCAAGCTGGTGCGCGATGCGTACGATTTCCGCGGCGCGCTGCCGGGCATCTTCACGGCGCTTGATGCTGCGCAGAACCCGTACGTTGCGCTTGTGGCTTGTGACATGGTGTTCGCGTCCGCGCCTCTTGTTGTGGCGGAGGCCATCGAGATGGCGGACAAGGAAGCGGACATCGTCGTGCCCGTGAACAAGCACGGCTTCGAACCCTTCCATGCCATGTATCGGCGTGTGCCGTGCCTTGAGGTTGTGACTGAGGCGCTGGGGCGCGGGGAGAGCCGCGCGCAGAGCATCTACCGGTCAGGAGAGCTCAAGGTGGTGGAGTTCCCGCAGGAGCGCGTGCTTGAGGTGGAGCCCATGGGCGGGTGCTTCGTGAATGCGAACACACCTGAGGAGCTTGCGCATCTGGAGGCCAATTACTTCGGGGATGCCTGAGGCACATGCCGTCCATCAATGACGTCTTAGGGTATGCGAACTACCTGAAGGTTGGCCAGCTTGCCATAGTGCAAGACAAGTGCGTGGCGGTACGCAACCGCAACGCGAAGTGCAGGCGCTGCCAGGACGTTTGCTTCGCCGGTGCCATCACGGTGACTGACAACCAGGTGCTACCAGACCCAACGGCATGCGTGGACTGCGGCGCGTGCGCTGCGGTCTGCCCCACGTTCGCCATCATGATGCTGGAGCCAACTCGTGAGAAGCTGGCTGAGAAGATAGCGCGCGCGGCGGACGCGAACACGGGGCTTGCGGTCATATCGTGCGCCCGGGCTGCAGCCAAGCACGTGGCTGATCCGGAGCGCTTCTGTGAGGTGCCGTGCCTGGCGCATGTTGATGACAGGCTCATCCTGGAGATGGCGGCCGTTGGCCTTGATGACATCGTGCTGGTGGACGGCGAATGCGCAACGTGCAAGTTCGGTGCGGCGGACGCGTGCATCCAGCGCTCCGTTAATTCGGCGGCGGACATGCTGGAGGCAACAGGTGCTGAGGTCATCATCACCCGAGAAAGCCAGTTCCCAGAAGAGGTCATATCCGGGAAGAGCATGAACATCCGCGGGGAAGACCGGCGCGGGCTTCTGGCGCAGACCGGCGGATATGTGGGGCGCGTGGCTGCGAACATCGCGCAGAAGACCATAGAGGAGAAGCTTGGCGGCGCGCAGAAGAAGCCGAAGACGCTCAAAGAGCGCCTGTCAGCTGGCAGGTCTGGGCGCATGCCCATCTTCCAGCCCCATGAGAACTTTCGCATGTTGGAATGCCTTGAGAAGGCGTCGCGCTCAGAGAGCCCGCTTGATGCGTCAGACAGCGTGATGGCCACGCCCCGGTTCGGGCGCGTTGCCGTGGACGTTGATAAGTGCTCTGGTTGCGGGCTTTGCGTGCTGTTCTGCCCAACGGGCGCGCTTTCGCATGCTGAGTATGACGTGCCGGAGGATCCTGAGCACAAGTACCTGGAGTTCTCGGCTGACCTCTGCACGCAATGCGGCCTTTGCGTTGACGTCTGCATGCGGAACTGCCTCACGGTTGACGGGCATGTCAGGGTGGGGGACCTCTTCTGCATGGAGCCTGAGCTGATAGAGGTATCCAAGCCGCGTGAGCGCACTTCCATCTTCGACCTGAAGCGCACATCTTAAGCGAACGCCCCTCTTGAAGTAGAATGCTGCCTCAAGAGAAAGCGGGTATCAACATGAAGCCAACTCATTCATCTGCCATCAGAGGCCTGAACATAGCCATCATCGTGCTGTCTGCGTTGACGCTGATCACCGCCGTTGTGATCTATCCGTTCTTCGCGGCGAACATGGATGAGATAGGCGAATACATCGCAGATGAGATGTACATGGATTACGGCCGAGGTGACTACTACGACTATGGCTATGATTACGACTATGATCTGGATGACCTGCTAGATGACTACGGCTACGGGGACGGTTACGGAGATGACGGCTACGGCTATGGAAACGGTCGCCATCACTATGAGCCATACCATCATGGAAGCGCTCATCACACAGCAAGCCTTGCACGAGCGCTTGCACCTGCGCAGCCCGCAGCTCTCATGCCAGTGGACTACGGCTACTATGACTACTCAGGGAATGCGGTCTTTCTGGTGGGGCTCATGCTCACCGTGCTGAACGTGCTCATGGTCTGGGAGATGATCGTGGCCGTTGCTTGCCTTCTGTTCGGCATCCTCGGCTGCGCTTGGGCCGGCAACCCGCAGAAGATGAAGACCATCTTCGTGTTCGGCATCATAGGCGCCATCGTGTCCTTCTTGGGTGGCCACATCATCCTGACGGCGCTCTTCGTGATCTCCGCCATCCTTGCGAACAAGGACAAAAAAGAAGCGGCAGCGTTCCCGCCACCGCCTTCATATCCTGTGAGCTAGTTGAGCTAGGGCCAGTTCGAAACCGGCGGCTCTGAGCTAGAAGTCAACCTTCACAAGCTCATAATCCTTGCTGCCGTAACCTAGGCGCGCTGCATCGCTGATGATCTTCGTGCCGTTCTTTGATTCGATGCGCTCCACCAAGTGGTCACGGCCGGGGTCATCGGAGTTGTACACGGCGTCGATGCATGCCTGGTCAATGGCAACCGGATCAAGGGACGCGAAGATCCCGATGTCCGCCATGCATGGGTCCTCAGCCACGGCGCAGCAATCACAGTCAACTGACAGGTTGCAGGCTATGTTCACGTAGGCCAGGTTGGAGCCGAAGTGGTTCACCACGGTCTCCGCGGCCTCAGCCATGGCCTCCAGGAAGTCATCCTGTGCTGCATGCTTGTCCCAGAAGTCCCCCTGCACCAGGGACTGCGCGCCAGTGTGGATGTTGACCTTGCCCTGATTGGATGCGCACCCAATGGAGAGCTGCTTCAGCGCCCCGCCGAATCCGCCCATGGGATGCCCCTTGAAATGAGAGAGCACCAGCATGGAGGCGTAGTTCGCGATGTTCTTGCCAACGCGGTTCTCCTTGAGCACGCGCCCGTTCTCTATAGGGAAGATCAGGTCCGGCCCTTCCGCGTCCATGATGTCAACGGGGAAGACGTCTGACCAGCCGTGCGCGGCCATGAGCTTCTCGTGCTTCTCGGTGGTGTCACGCGCGCCGTCATAGGCGGTGTTGCACTCCACGATGGTGCCGTCCACTTCCTTCACCATGGGGATCATGAACTCAGGACGCAAGTAGTTCTGATTGCCGTCCTCACCTGAGTGCACCTTGACGGCCACCTTGCCGGGCAGCTTCACGCCCAGCTTCTCATACAGGCGGACGACGTTCTCAGGCGTGATGTTGGGTGTGAAGTAGACCTTTGGCTTGCTCATGCGCTTCTCCTTTCAGGAGGCTTTGCCGCGGCTTGCGAACGTGCTTCCCGCACGTGTCAACATCTGTGCATGCTGCGTTGGCTAGACCAGCGCCGCTTTCAGGTTCTCCATCTGCTTGCTGCCAAGGCCCTGCAGGCGGCGGCCCTCAGGGATGCCCAGCTCTTCCATGAGCTTCTCCGTCTTGACCTTGCCGTATCCCGGAAGCGCGTTCACGAAGGACTTCACCTTCATGCGCCCGATGATGGGGTCGTCGATCTTCTTCAGAGCGTCTGCCGGGGACATGATGCCTGCGGAGAGCTTCGTTGTCACCTCTGAGCGTGCTGCGCGGACCTTGCGTGCCTTCTCCAGCGCTTCTGCGCGCTGCTCTGCAGTCATGGTAGGAGCTGCCATTCTCATCTCTTTCTCTTAAGGCCGCGAAGCGCTTGAAAGGGGCGCCCGCAGCATTGGCCGTACATGGAGTCCGCGAGCTAGAGTTGAGTTGCAGATGCGAAACGTCCGTTGAGCTAGCATATTATAGAATGTATCGGCCGAACGCGGGCGGGCAAGCCGCGAAGACCACGTTGAAGCCAAGGGGGCACGGACGATGTCGAACGGGACCTCCATCGAGGATATAAGGATGAACGCCTCTGTTTCCTACAGGCGCGGCCACGGGGCGGCCGGGCGCGAGGTCACGGAGAAGCTCACGCAGAACCGCATCTTGACGAACAATGACATAGATGCGCTCACCGTGCTGGAGTTCGCAGCGCAGGATATCCTGCAGAAGTACCACGCGGCCATGCGCCAGATGGAGGCGCGCCTGGAAACGCTTGACCAGGACTTGAAGCTCAGGCGCTCCCGCAACCCCATCCATCATATAGAGTCACGCATGAAATCCGTCCCCTCCATCTTCGAGAAGCTGGAGCGCTACGGCAAGGACGCCACGCTTGAGGCCATGGAAGAGTACATCATGGACATCGCTGGCCTTCGCGTGATCGTGTCATACATCCAGGACGCCTACACCATCCTTGACTACCTTGAGCACCAAGATGACCTTGAGGTGGTCACCGTGAAGGACTACATCGCGAACCCGAAGCCCAACGGCTACCGCAGCCTTCACTTCATAGTGCGCATTCCCGTGTTCTTCCTGGATGGCAAGAAGGCCATTCCGGTTGAGATCCAGATCCGCACCATCGCCATGGATTACTGGGCAAGCCTTGAGCATGACCTCAAGTACAAGAGCGTCTATGAGATCGAGGGCGTGGACGTTGGCGATGAGCTGAAGGCGTGCTCGCAGATCATCAGCGGCGTTGAGAAGCGCATGCAGATAATGGCGAACGCGCTGGAGGGGCAGAAGGGGCATCCGGGCAGCAGCGTGGTGCAAAAGGCGAAGCGCATGGACCTGGCGCAGACGCTAGAAGCCCCCGCCTCCGTTGCCGTCACCCTAGCAGAGGACGAAACAGAACTAGGCTAGCAGCCTTGGCGCCTCCCGGCCACCTTATGCAGCATTGCGCCCTCCCTTGTGGGCGCTTGCATTGCAAGCGCAGCATTGTCTCCCACTCTTGAGGGAGGGCATTTCGGGCTTGCAGCCGCCCACAAGCAGGGGGGTGCTCATCCCTAATTATGACCTTCTGGGTCATATTTCCATTGCAGCAGGTAGCTGCGGTAAACAATGAGAACGTGAAGGCAGAGCTTTCCATCATCTGGTTTAGGCCTATAATCCCCTCAGCACTGGAAGGCGGAGAAAGAAAGGAATCCCCATGCCCAAGATCGTCAATTCATGGAATGACTGGGATCCGCTGAAGCACGTCATCGTCGGACGCTGCGACAACGGCATGATCCCCCCGGAGGAGCCGGCCTCATCAGAGAAGGTTCCCGTTGACTCTGACATGCGCGGCATGTGGGGCCTTCGCCCGCTAGAGACGGTTGAGAAGGGCAACGCTGCCCTTGAGCGCCTGGTGAAGATCCTGGAGGACCGCGGCATCAAGGTGGACCGCCCAACGCCGCTCCAGTGGAACCAGAAGATAGGCACCCCGGACTTCACGAATGACTCCATGATGGGCTGCATGCCTCCGCGTGACGTGCTGCTCACCATCGGCAATGAGATCATGGCCGCCGCACAGTCATTCCGCAGCCGCTATTTCGAGTACCTGGCCTATTGGCCCCTCATGGAGAAGTACTTCGAAGAGGATCCGGACTTCATCTGGACGCAGGCTCCGCGCCCGCGCCTGACTGACAAGTCCTACAAGCACAACTATTACGATGAGGCCATCTCCATAGAAGAGCGCTTGATCCGTACCGCGAACAAGGACTTCGTCACCACTGAGGTTGAGCCCATGTGGGACGCCGCTGACTGGATGCGCATGGGCCGCGACATCTTCGTGCAGCATGGCCTGACCACCAACCGCGCCGCCATGGACTGGATGCAGCGCTACCACCCAGACCTCCGGATCCACGCGGTGAACTTCCCGGGGGATCCGTACCCCATCCACATCGACGCAACCTTCGTGCCGCTGCGTCCGGGTCTGATCATCAACAACCCCGTTCGCCCGCTCCCGCAAGAGCAGCGCGCCATCTTCGAAGCCAACGACTGGCAGATCGTGGACGCCGCGCAGCCCGCGCACACAGAGCCGCCGGCGCTTTGCTACTCAAGCGTGTGGCTGTCCATGAACTGCCTGGTGCTTGACCCGAAGACCGTCGTGGTGGAGGCTTCTGAGGTGCATCAGATGGAGCAGATGGACAAGCTTGGCATGAACGTCATCCCGTGTGACCTTCGCGACGCTTATCCGTTCGGCGGCGGTCTGCATTGCTGCACGGCTGACGTCTATCGCGAAGGCGGCTGCGAGGATTACTTCCCGAACCGCGTTCCCGATCCAACGCTGGTCCGTCCAGACATGTGGGAGTAGGCGGCAAGCAGGGACGGCTATCAGCTTGACCTCGTCCGCAAGGGGGCGCACTTCGGCAGTTCAGCCGGGTGCGCCCCTTTTTCGTTGGAGTAGAATGTCATTCGCATTTGAACCTGCAAGATCATCAAGACTTCCCGGAGGCATATCATGGCTGACATAACAGAGGTGGATTTCATATGGAAGAACGGGGAGCTGCTTCCCTGGGCTGACGCCACCACGCACGTGCTGTCGCATTCGCTGCATTACGGCTCGGGGGTGTTCGAGGGCATCCGCTGCTACAAGGACCCGGATTCTGACAAGAGCTTCGTCTTCCGCCTGCGCGACCACATGGAGCGTCTGCACCGCTCGGCGAAGATCGCGGCCATAGACCTGCCGTACACCGTGGATGAGCTCTGCGACGCAACCATCGAGACCATCCGTGCGAACAAGCTCCCAAGCTGCTACATCCGCCCGCTGGTCTACCGCGGCTACGGCGTCATGGGCGTTGATCCAACAGGCGCGCCAACGGACGTCATCATCGCCTGCTGGCCGTGGGACGCCTACCTTGGGCCGGACGCGCTTGAGAACGGCATCAACGTGGGCATCTCCTCTTGGCGCCAGCGCTCCATCAACGCAATCCCGCCGGCCGTGAAGGCAACGGCTGCTTACTTCAATTCGCTGATGGCCAAGCTTGAGGCGAAGGAGCATGGCTACGGTGAGGCCATCATGCTGAACGAGCAGGGCCTCGTCTGCGAAGGCACCGGCGAGAACCTCTTCGTGGTGCGTGACGGCATCCTGTCAACGCCGCCGCTCTCAGACGGCGTGCTTGAGGGCATCACCCGCGACAGCGTGCTGGTTCTGGCCGATGAGCTTGAGATCCCTTGCATGGAGGAGAGCCTCACGCGCTCTGACCTGTACGTGGCTGACGAGGTCTTCATGACGGGATCCGCCGCAGAGCTCACACCCATCGGAAGCGTTGACGGCCGCAAGATCGGCAAGCCGGGCCCTGTCACCAAGCAGCTGCAGGAGAAGTTCTTCAACGTTGCATACGGCAAGGATCCGGAGTACACGGACTGGCTGACTGAGATCTAGGCACCATTCGCGAAGGGCGCGGATTGACGCATATATATACATATGACTCCACGTTGCGCGACGGAGAGCAGTGCGAGGGCATCAGCCTGTCCCTTGAGGACAAGCTGAAGATCGTGGAGCGCCTGGACGCGTTCGGGATAGACTTCATCGAGGGCGGCTTCCCGGCCTCCAACCCGAAGGACATCGCGTTCTTCAAGCGCGTCTCTGAGATGCCCCTTCAGCATGCGAAGGTGGCTGCGTTCGGCAACACCTGCAAGAAGGGCGTTGCAGCAGCTGATGATCCGGGCCTGGCTGATCTTCTGGCAAGCCAAGCGCCGGTGGTCACCATCGTGGGCAAGACGTGGGATGAGCAGGTCACGCGTGCGCTGCAGACAACGCTCGATGAGAACCTGCGAATGATCTCTGACTCCGTGGCGCACTTGAAGGCCGCGGGCCGCACGGTGGTGTTCGACGCAGAGCACTTCTTCGACGGCTTCTCGGCGAACGCGGACTATGCCATGCAGTGCATCCGCGCTGCGCATGAAGCAGGTGCGGACAGCATCGACCTCTGTGAGACGAACGGCGGCAAGCTTCCATTCCAGGTGGAAGAGGCTGTGTCGCGGGTGGTGGGCGCCTTCCCGGATCAGCAGTTCGGCATCCATTGCCACAATGACTCTGGCTGCGCCGTGGCGAACACGCTGGCCGCGGTCCGCGCAGGTGTCACGCAGGTGCAGGGCACGTGCAACGGCGTGGGCGAGCGCGTGGGCAACACGGATCTGCTCACCGTGATCGCCGATCTTGAGCTCAAGATGGGGATGGAGGCCGTGGGCTCGCATAAGCTGCAAGAGCTGACGGAGGTGTCCCACTTCATATCTGAGGTGACGGGCTCTCCCGTTCCCGCGCACTACCCTTACGTGGGGAGCTCCGCATTCGCGCACAAGGGCGGCCTGCACGCAAGCGCCATCGCGCGCTTCCCTGAGGCCTATGAGCATACTGACCCTGCCAACGTGGGAAACTCCTCGCGCATGGTGGTCTCTGAGCTTGCCGGCAAGGCGTCGCTTCTTCAGAAGGCGAAGTCATTGGGGCTTGACCTGGAGGCCGCGGGCGTTGACGTGCAGGCGGTGCTGGATGACATCAAGGCGCGCGAGGCGTCCGGCTACACATATGAGATGGCGGACGCGTCCCTGGCGCTTCTGATGATGCGCCACATGGGGCTCTACAAACCGGCGTTCGCGTTGGAGTCCTTTCGCGTGATCGTGGATGACCGTGAGGACACCGGAGCGCTTGCGAAGGGTGCGGAATCTGACGCGGTGATCAAGATCCGCGTGGGGGATCAGCGCTTCGTGGCAACTGGCGAGGGCGTCGGTCCCGTTGGGGCGCTTGACGCAGCTCTTCGTGAGGCGATATCTGAATCATATCCCGAGGTGGCTGGGTTCGATCTTGTTGACTACAAGGTTCGCCTCCCAGATGAGTCGCAGGGCACGGGCGCGCTGACGCGGGTGACCATAACCATGGAGGACGGGTTCGGAACGTATGGCACGGTCAGCGTCTCTGAGAATGTGATCGAGGCATCATGGAATGCGCTGGTGGAGTCTGTGGAGTACGGGCTCATCCGCAAGGAGCGCGCCATGAAGATAGCGAAAGAGGCTTTCGGTGGCTGATAACAGCGCACGTTCAGAGGCGAAGGCGGGAATCCGCAGCCAGGAGGTGGATGACCTTCTGTGCGTGCTTGCCGCGCTTGATGATGAGGACACCATCTTCGCGCTGCTGGAGGATATGTTCACCATCCGTGAGATCCGGGAGACGTCCCAGCGCTTGGCCGTTGCGCGCCTGCTTGCCGCTGGCAAGTCATATGCGGCCATAGAGCAAGAGACCGGCGCGTCTGCCACCACCATCGCGCGCGTGTCCAAGTGCCTGACATACGGCTCCGGCGGCTACCAAGCCGCCCTTGAGGCGCTCTCTTCGAAATAGCCCTGCCCTGCACTATGTCCGCCCGAAACAGCCTTTCAGATCGAAGGTGCCCTCAACTAGGCACCAACGTTCTGGTTGACGTAGGGCACGTCACCGCTTTCGTGGCGTGCCGCAACGCGGCAGCCCTGGATGCTGGCGTGCGCCTCTTAGCTACACCCCTTTATGCGAAGTCCTTGCTGCTCAGGGGATTTTGCGCCAGCTCAAGGCGCTTGCGAAGGACGTTCGTCCTGCGCACTGACTCAAGCAGCAGCTGGCACCTTGTCCCTATGAGGTCCTTGTTCGTATCAAGGAACCTTCCGGCATCCTCACGCCCGAGCGTGAATGTCTGTATCAGCTCATGATCGGATAGCTCAGCGTCTCCTGCAGGCTCAACGTATGCTATGACCACGCGAACGTTCTCTTCGCCCATTCCCACGGAGGAGAATCCGGTCTGCGGCAGCGGGATGATGGGGTCCCCCTCGAAATCATCGCGCACCTTGTAGCCTGTCTCTTCGCGAAGCTCACGGTCTATGCAGTCCCTAAGGGTCTCACCCTCTTCTATCAGCCCAGCCGGGAAGGCGATCACCCATGAGTTCACGGGATAGCGGAACTCCCTGATCAGGAGCAGGGAGTCATCAGGCAGCACGGGCACGATGCACACAGCATCTGGCACCGGTTCTTCTCCCGCAGCGTTTGCGGTCAAAGCGTGCCTGTATTCCTCAAGGCCCTTTCGTGAGACGGATTCGTATTCGAAAGTGCCGCCCTCAGGCAGCTCATAGGTGAGGATGTACTTCTTCAGCCAGCCGTCTGAGACTTGGCGGACATCCTTCAGCTTGGGCACTGGCACTTCTGCAAATGTTGGCATCTGAGCATTCATGGTGGTTCCTTTCATGCAGAACGTTATAGCCGCACAGCTTGCGAATGCGGCTGAGAATGGTTGATCTGTTTCCATATTGACTGCGCGTATAAATAGTTAGCGTTGTTTTGCCTGCTCAGGCGTTTGTGGTTTAAGCAGTGAGAAGAAATTGGCAAGAATAATCGTCGTTCGATTCCTTTTCCAAGTTTTCGACCTGCTCAAAGAACGGTATGACCATTTCTGTCGCACCATTCTGGTTTGCAACGCCGTCGAGATTGATAATATCATTCTGCTCGGCTGCGTAGTCCTTAGCTTTCTCAAGTAGCATCTTGAGCGTCCTGTATCCCTCCAAGATCAGTTCTTCCGGAAGACTTGGCGCCTGTGCCGGCGAGAGCGTAATGTCCAAGGTTTCCTTCAACATGGACGCTGCCGCGTTGAGCGCGATAATGGCACGCTCTGCATCACTGGATTGAGCGCACTTCGATTTCAGCAACATGATATTGAGAGCCTTCGCTGCCTCTTCCTTTTCGGCCATATCAACGTGAGTATAGATGCTCATGGTGATGTCGAAGGTTTTATGGCCACCGAGCTCTTGCATGACGCGAGGATGAACCTTGGCGCGTGCGAGCATGGTAAGAAACGTATGGCGCAGCTCGTGCATGGTGCAGGAGATTCCGAGCTTCCTGCGGTGATAGTGCCACCATGACTGATAGATGCCAGGACGGATGGGTATAGCTTCGTCGGAGCAAACATAGATCATGGAAGCAAGAACCTTCTTATAGATCTTCTTGTCGTAGGGCTCGCCTTCGTTGTACGCCCCTGCGACCATCTGAGCAACTCGTTCTTGAGCCTTTCTGCGGATCTTCAGAGCTTCGATGACAAACGGCATAAGCGGAAGGTCACGCGTGCCGCTGAAGGTCTTAGGATCCTTCTCCGTGGCATCAGGATTCAGGGAACGACAGAGGTGCAAGACGCCAATCTCGAAATCAATATCTTCCCAGCGAACGCCAACAGATTCGCTTTGCCGGAGACCAAGCGCCAGACAGAAGAGAAGTGCCATGTAGCGTGGCACGTTGGGATCCAGTTTGTTTATGAGCTCATTAACTGCACGGTTGGTCAGAGGCTTCTTTTCCTTCGTGTCGCCCACAGGAGCGATAACGCCATCGAAGAGATTAGGATCGATATCACCGCGCTTCATAGGTTCTTTAAGCGCGAACTTGAGCGCCTTATGCGCGCTCAGAAGAGAGGTGCCCGAGAGCCTTTTTCCTGAAACGCTTTTTCCAGAGCGGAGCTTGCTATACGCGCCGTTAATTACTTCGGCGTCAAGATCTGCGAACTTCACATTCCCCAGATGGAGCTTTAGGGTTTTGCAGTTGCAAGCATCAGTGATCAGAGTGCGCTGTGCGAAATTACCTGAATCGCGCCGCTTTTGATAAAAGCTGTCGAGCCATTCCCCAAGCGTGCCATCCATTTCGACAACGCTTTTGTTATCGCGTTCCAGGAGCATTTGACGCTTCTTGGCCATAGCCTGAGTATATGTGCCTTCAAAGCGCTTCTTGCGCTGCTTGTATTTTCCGTCAACCTTCCCAAGGGGTATGACGATCATCCATTTGGTGCAGTTTGAGTTATTGGTGCCGTTCTGGCGGTATACGTTTCCTTCGCCATGGGCGTTCTTGCGCTTCCGAGGCATGATAAAATCCTTTCGTCGAGGTTTCCTTTAGCGGGGTTTCTTCGGCATGCCCCGTGTTGCGCCGGCCAGCGCTCGCGGGGCTTCTTTTTTCTATTCATCGTTTATGCATGGCGGAAAGTCCCAGATGACTGCGCCTAGCACGTTGGCATCTCCTCCTTCCTCGAAATCAATGATCAGATCGCGCCTCGTTGGGTCGTGGGAATCCGGCGACAATCTATATCCGGCTGAAAGCTCAGTAACTCGCGCGAAGATGGGATACTGACCATCCACGGATACTGCACAGAGCGTTCCGGCTGTCACGCTTGATTCCAATGGTTCAACGAGTGCGTAGGCACCGAGGGCAAGCACCTTGTCTGCAAAGCTATCTTTCACAAGGATGGGGTAGGCATCCGGATGCGCACGCACTATATCTGAGAACAGCAAACGTAGATCCACATGGGCTTCCCAAGGATGCTCGATGCGCTTGGTACGCCCTTCGCCTTCAGTGTTCAGATCCTTCAGATCTATTCCGTAGAGACGGCAGAGTGCCAAAAGTTGGCTTGCGCCCGGTTCACTATGATCGTTCTCCCAGTTGTACACCGCATTCGCTTTGACTCCTGTTGCCTTTCCGGCATCGGATGCGCTGACTTTTGCCGCTTTTCGGGCCGCCCTTAACTGTGCACCAATACTCACACTGCCAGGCACTTTCCTGCACCTCTCCCTACGATTCGCGCCGAACTGATCTTCCCCTGATTTTACCACGGTCGACAATGAAATCACATCAATAAAGGGAATATCAAAGCAAATCACACTGTTTTGATAGTGGTTGAGTTTGTTACAGCTAGATACTTTCAGTGTTGATGTGATTAAGGAGGTGGTTGAAATATGAGCATTGCTGAAGTGCTGGAAGAGAGGCGCGTAGCCAGAGGAGTGAGCTACGCCGAGATAGCCCGGAGATGTTCCATGAACCCCGACGTCGTTTCAAGAGCCTTTCAAGGCAAAGGTGAATTGAAGGCTGGCCAGTTTCTGAACATATGTCGGGTCCTTGGGCTGAACAGCAGCAATTTCGAGATGTGCGAGACCGGAACATGAAGAACCGAAGCACGAGAAACCCCGCTAAAGGAAGGAACGTAGACGATGTCAGAGTTCGAACACGTCACGCGGTTCGCCACGGCAGAAGAGTTCGCCGAGATCCTCGGCGTGAGCCTGTGGACTGCGCAGAATATGTGCAGGCGTGGTGAGGTGCGTTGTACGAAGCTCAACAACCGCACATGGCGCATCGATGCGCGCGAGTACCTGGAACGCAAGGTTGCTGAGATGAACCAGGTGATCGAATGAGGTGGACCGACGAGCAGGATGCGGTGATCCGCGAAGTTGGGCACAAGGGCGTGGATGCGGTAAGGCGAGAGCTCATGAGACGCTGCCATGCCCTGCATACGGTGTATGCGATCAAGCGAAGGGCGACCCGCATCCATGCATCTTTGCGCAAGCGAACCATGTGCCCGGAATGCGGCGCCATAGGAGTTCATATCAACAGGCAATCGAAGATGTGCATCCGATGCACGGAGCTGCTGCGCTTGGAAGAGGCACGCGCGTTTGAGGAATTGTTAGAACAGGAGCGGCGGGAAGCCGAAGAAGGTGAGGAAATTGAACAGATACGACGCGAGCGCGCGAAGATCCGGCAGCGCAACGCCAGGACGTGCAAACGCTACGGGCTGCCGACCAAAAGCCAACGTAAGGCTGCTGAAGGTGGTTCCGATCGAGGACCCGGAGCAGAGCGGAACACGTAATGCCAGGCGTCTTCTGATTTGTGTGATTTCAGTAGATTTGTCCCTCGAAAAGTCACATCGCATTTCTTGTGACAGGGAGGTTTTTATCAATGGAGAACGAGGATCTGAGAAGAATAGCAGATGCTGCGGCGCTTCGCGACGTGCAAGCTGCAGCAGCTTCGATCATGCCGATGCTGGAAGAGGCAATGTCGGACGCCCAGAAGCTTGGCATCCATGCCGGATCGATCCAGGAATGGGCATGCGCCAAATATGGGAAGCCATTAAGCGAGCTTTCAGCGCGCGAGACAGCCGGCGCTATTGCGCACGTGAACAAGTTGATCCTCCAGAAGCGCAAGCTCATGGAGGCGCGGAGCGACTGGGACGCTTCCGGGGCGATCTGAAAGAGGTTTTGGATGTGGGAATGTATTTTCAGGATGATTTCTGGGAAGCGATCTCGACGCTTCCCCAGCGTGATCGAGACGCATGTGCCGGTGCCCTACTTGCGCTGTACTTCGACGGCGAAGAGGACACGAAGTTGCGCGGCATGGCGCGAGGTTTCTACATTGCCTTCCGGCAGCGCGTGCTCATTGCGAAGGCGCGGGCTATCGCCGGGAAGAAGGGCGGAAAGCGACGCAGCCGCAAGCTGAAGCCCGAACAGGTACAGAAAGCCATTGCCGAAGGTGCGGGCGACGCGGCTGACGTTGAGCGAGATTGCGCGGACTTGCAAGCAACCACGCCAGCAAATGCCGAAGCTGCCACAAAGCAAGCGGCGAAACAAAAGCCGAAGCAAACCAGCAAGCAATCCACGACAGAAAGCGCGAAGCAAACTGCCAAGCAAACCGACGAGCAAACCGCAAGCGAACCTATAAAGAGTGAGAAAGAGAGGGAGAAAGAGACTGGGAAGGAGATTCAACCTGTACGTCTTCCTGAAGGTGAGACCACACCAAACCTGTATGACGCGCCAGGCGACGCAGAGAGCGCCACATTCGGGCTGAGATGTCTGAAGGCATTGAACGAGGTGCTTGGCACCACGTACGGGCAGCTTCCGCCCACGTGCGCACGATTCCTAGCGAGCATGGAAGGACGCTATACCGACGAGCAGGTACGACGGATGATCGAGTACAAACGCGACGAATGGCAAGGAAAGGCGAAGATGCGCAAGCACCTGACGGCATCCACCCTACTGTCGCCGGATCACTTCGAGAGCTACATGCATCAGGCTATGCGGGAAGGAGCCGAGCATGAAGCGTTTGAGCGATTTGCTGATGCGATTTGAGGTTCCAAAGATGAGCCCGGAGCACAAGGCGGAGCTGGAGGCAGCCGAAGCAGCCGAGCGCGAACAGGCCAGGCGTAGACGCTATGCGCAGATCGGCGTGCCTGAGCGCTTCAAGAGCGCCGACATCAACAAGTGCCGACCAGATGCCCGCCAGTACGTTCGCGAGCTTCTCGGTGGGAGCAGGCGCGGCTTGGTGATTCGCGGGAACGTGGGTGTTGGGAAGACTTACACGGCGGCGGCGATCCTGAACGCGGTGTTCGAGAAGCGTTTCTGCCGGTTCACCACGTTCGGATCCGTGATGCGCGGGATCCGTACGGCTTACGACGGGCGCGGGTCAGAGGATGAGGTCATTTCCCGGTTCACTGGTGCGGACGTGCTGCTCGTGGACGATTTCGGGAAGGAGCGACCGAGCGCATGGGCGCTGGAGATCATCTTCGACTGTCTGAACGCGCGGTACGCCGCCAAGCGCCCGACGATATACACGACGCAGCACAACGGGAGCGAACTTGCTGGGCGTTTGTCAGCCGAGGGTGACGTTGCTATAGCCGAGGCGATATTGTCACGCCTGGGAGACCGCAGCGCCTTCGCTTCCATCGTCCTTGAAGGCAGCGACAGGCGGCGCATGGGGCGTTGATCCATGATGAATTGGTACGAATGACGTGAGGGCGGTTCCTGAACGCAGGAGCCGCCCTGCTTCGTTTCTGGGGTGTTTTGTGACGTGGCCGCACCATTCCCAGCATGGCAAGACGAGCGAAATGCACTCTGGAACTCATAGACGAGGCGGCGCGCCTCAAAAGCGAAGGGATGATGGACAAGGATATATGCGCTGTACTGGGCATTCATCCTTCCAGCTTCTACCGATGGCTGAACACGCCCAAAACGCGACTGGAACGCGAGTTAGGCGATGCCCTAAAAAAGGCAGAAGCCCACTACAAACAGGCATTGACGGGCCTCATCAAACAGGCGGCTGTGGAGCGTTCGAGCAATTGGACGGCAGCAGCATGGCTTCTTGAACGCAAGTTCCCGGACGAGTACGCCAGGCGCGAACGTGCAGCCGAAGAAAAACGGATGGAAACGCCTCAGCTCTTCGTGGGCGTGGAGCTCAAGCCATACAACGAGGTTTCCCAGGATGCGTTGCCGCCACTTTCTCTGCCTGATGGTGAGGGTGATGGCGGGGCTGGGTAGGGATTGATCGATGGGCTGGTGTGGTGAGGTCGCCCGCCGGCGTGACCGAAGGGCACGCCGGCCCCCGGCGAGACACCGGAAGCCCGCCGAAGGTGGGCTGGAGGTGGCTTGCCGGGCAGAGGGCAGACCGAAGGGCTGCCCGACCTGCGGAGCGACACCGAAGGTGACGCGTAGCGTGGGGCATGACACCGAGCGAGCCGGAAGCGCGAAGCGCCGTAGGCCGCTTGGTGGCATGACACACAAGGTTGCAAGACGAAGCGGCTTGCAACCTGCGGAGCGAAGACGCGCAAGATGCTTGGAGCCGCCGAAGGCGTGCGGAAAGCTGCTTGCGTGGCTTGGCGAAGCCGAAGGTGCGCTTACGCTGTGAGCGCACCGGAGCCGTGGCGCGATACCGCCAGGAGCGCGTCACGCTGTCCGGGGTGATGGGCAGCCGTAGGAGCGAAGCGACTGAGGTTGCCGGGCACCCCGGCATGGCTGCAAGACATGAGGCTTGCTGCCGCGCAGACAAGACGCATGGAGCACCGAAGGTGCTTGATGCGGCTTGGTGGAGCCGGAGGAAGACCTGACGGCAGCACAGGTTCGCTTCCTTCGCCGTGATCTGCGCGGTGCTGACGTTAGGGCTGACGGAGCGCGGGCAAGACCTTGGCTTGACCGCTTCCGCAGCAATAGCAGGAGAAGGAACACGGGGATGGAGCGAGCGCACGCGAGACGCATCTTCCGCTTCCGCGTTTTTTCGCGTTTCGCTTCGCCTGAGAAGAAGTGCGAGCGTGGGCGCGGTGTTTTCACCAAAAGAGGGAGACGCATGAGTGCCATTTCGCCTGGGCACGCAGAGGTGAGCGCGACTGCTAGAGAAGCAAGACAAGCGGCAGATTCGCAAGATGCCCTGAAACGATCTGCGGAAACTTTTTGAATGTGCGAAGGCACGCGAGTTGCCTGTGCTGGAAGAGCGGCAAGGGAAATACGCACAGGGGCATCAGCAGCATCAGCGGCAGGGTGGTTTTGCGTGGATGCGGGTAAGGTAGAGACGGGAGCAGGGGCATGAGTGGCAGAAGTGGCAAGCGCAACAGAGGCGGCAGCGACGGCGTGAGCGTCGCCGATCTGTGCGCGAGCGTGTTCCACGGCGTGCTGGGTGATGTGATGTGCGGCGGACACGTGCACTACTGGCTCAACGGCGGACGCGGTTCCACCAAGTCATCGTTCATCAGCCTGTGCCTGGTGCTGCTGATCGTCGCCAACCCGTTCGCTAATGCTGTGGTCGTTCGCCGTTTCAGCAACACGCTGCGCGATTCGGTGTACCAGCAGCTCGTGTGGGCCGTGGCGGCGCTCGGGCTGGAAGGGTTCTTCCGCTGCAGGGTCTCGCCGATGGAGCTGACGTACCTTCCCACGGGTCAGCGCATCGTGTTCCGTGGCGCGGACGATCCCCTGAAGCTGAAGGGCACCAAGTTCACCACCGGGTACTGCGCATGCGTGTGGTTTGAGGAAGTGGACCAGTTCGACGGCATCGATGCGGTTCGCAGCATCCTGAACTCGCTTCGCCGTGGTGGTGAGCGGTTTTGGATCTTTTACAGTTACAACCCGCCCCGTTCCGCACTCAACTGGGTTAACGCCGAAGAGCGTGAGCGTCGCAAGCGCGAGGACACGTTGGTCATGCGCACGTCGTATCTGGATGTGGTGGACGAGCATCCCGAATGGCTGGGCGTTCCGTTCATAGAGGAAGCCGAATACCTGCGTGAGAGCAACGAGCTCGCTTGGCGGTGGGAGTACCTGGGAGAAGTGACCGGCACGGGCGGTGCTGTGTTCGGAAACGTCACGGGGCGCCGCATCGGTGATGACGAGATCGCGCGGCTGGAGCTCGTTCGCAACGGTGTGGACTGGGGATGGTTTCCCGACCCGTGGAGGTACGTTCGCGTGGGCTGGGAGCCATCTGAGCGCCGGCTGTTCCTGTTCGGCGAGCTATCGGCCAACAAGACGCTTCCGCAGGACACAGGCGCAATGGTGGCAGACGCACTCACGTTCGCGGACATAGAGGGCGAAGAGGCATACTTCCATGATGAGGTGATTTGGTGCGACGACACGGCTGACGGGAAGGTGGCTATGGCCACGTACAAGCGCGAGCATGGTCTGCGCGCCCGACCCGCCAAGAAGGGGCGCATGAGACGCCTGAGCTACGAGTGGCTCGCCGGACTGCGCGAGATCGTCATCGACCCTGTGAGATGCCCGCACGCCTATGAGGAGTTCACGTCCAAGGAGTACGAGCGCGACCGTGAGGGCAACTGGGTGGACGAGATACCCGACGGCAACGACCACAGCATCGACGCGGTCCGCTACGCCATGATGGAGGACGTGCTGCGCGGTCGCTAGGGTTGCTCGGAGTGCTTGCGCGCGCTTCCACCTCTGGGTGCTCACGCTCGACCATGCAGCGAGACGCTACCCCGCCGCCAGCGGACGCATGACGGTGATGCGCAGGGGCACAACGGATGACTTGCGGTGCCACCCCTCACCACCTGCATGGAGAGCCGGGCTACAGGTGCGGGTGACGCGCTGACGCAAGCAGCCTTGGGTGAGAGCTGCAACAGGCAGCAGGGAGGGCGAGCGTGCCCGTTGGCGCCGCAATGCCAGCAAGACGCGAAGCGGCTTGATGGCACGCCATAAGGACGCGCACACCCTCCCTGCTGCCGCACCGTGAGACTTGCAGGGCTGCTTGTGGCAGCGTGGCACACGCACCCCCGGGCGAACCATGCAGGTGGTGAGGGGTGGCACAGATCGACTTGCAGCTTGCCCCGGAGCAGCGCCGGCATGTGGCCGCAGGTTGCGGGGTAGATAAAAACCTCGTTCATTCCGTGACAAGGCTGCAAGATGCCTAGATGTTGACTGTGGGCGAAGTCAGAGAGGATGTGTGCAGTGGTTGAGGAATACGAGATACCGGAGTTCGTGAAGGCGCACTTGTCCACTCTTGGATACGAGTGCGCGGCTGACGAGATGATGCCGCATATCAACACGTGGTGGAATTGGATGCGCGCCGAAGGCGACTTCTACGATTACAACGACACTGATGCGGCGGGCAGAGCCTTCAAGGTGCATAGGCGATCCATCCATCCGGCTATGAGGATGTGCGAGGAGTGGGGATCGCTTCTGCTGAACGACAAGACGCTGATCGACTGTGGGAAGCAGAAGTGCACTGACTGGCTCGCCGACTTCCTGGCGAGCAGACACTTTCTCTCGTACGGTCAGGCGGCTTTGGTTCGCGCTTTCGCGCTCGGTACGGGCGCGTGGGCTGCGTGGGTGGACTTGGGCAAGAAGGCCATCCAGATTCGACGATACGACGCGCGGCAGATCATCCCGCTTTCGTGGGATGATGACGGGATAAGCGAATGCGCATTCGTGACTGAGGCAGTGACGAAGGGAAAGCGGGTGACGCAGCTTCAGATGCACGTTCTGAGCGATTCCGGTTATGTGATCAAGACCACCTACTTCGACGGCGAGGGCAAGACCATAACTGTGGACGGTGTTCTGGACGCTTACGAGACCGAGTGCCCGACGCCCACCTTCGCCATCTTGAAACCAGCTGTCGCCAACACGCGCGTGGATGGTAGCCCGTATGGTCAGAGCGTGTTCGCTGACGCATTGGATGCGATCCAGGCAGTGGATATCGCCTACGACGCGCTGGTGAGCGAGGTGGACTTGTCGAAGATGCGCATATTCTTGGCTGACACGATGTTCGACGTCGAGCAGGTTGGCAAGAACAAGAAGCCCGTGGCCATCCCGTTCGGGAAGAACGATTGCACGATCTACCGCAAGGTGGCTTCGACTGAGGACGTCATTCGGGAGTTCGCTCCGGCACTTCGCACCAAAGAGCAAGCCGAGGTATTCCGCGTTGCCATCCAGACTTTGGGTGACTTGTGCGGGTTCGGCCTGACCTACTATGACTTCGATTCGCGAGGCTATATCAAGACCGCGACCGAGGTATCGAGCGACAACGCTGCCTTGATGCGCAACATACGCCGTCACGAGAACCTGCTCGAAGGATCCATGACGACGATAGCAAAGGCGATTCTGCACTGTGCGCGACGTTTGGGAGTGAAGCTGCCCAAGGAAGGACACGTGCGCGTCGCCTTCGACGACAGCATCATTACGGATGTGTACACCGAGAAGAAGCAGGACTTGGAAGAGCTGAACCGCACCATGTTGCCTTACGAGTACCGCATGAAATGGTACGGCGAGGATGAAAAGACTGCGAAAGCCAAAGCCGCTGAACTGAGCGCGGCACCGACCAAGGTAGAATAGAGGACATGGAAAACGAACCGACAACCCAGCAACCCGAACCCTACATCGACGCGCAGATCGCAAAGCTGAAGAAACAAGGCGTCACCTTCGATATTTGCACTGAGAGCGAAGCTAGGGAGTACATGGCCGATAAGTGCGAGCCGCACAAAGTGAGCGCGTATGCGCGCCTGTTCGATGTTCATGACAAGGGCGAACAGAAGGATAAGTACGTTGCACTCGACTTCAGCCAGCTCAAATACCTTGCCGATCTGGATCAGCGTCTGCGCGAGATTCTTCTTGTGATGACGCTCGATATAGAACATTTCTGCAAAACAAGATTATTAACTGAGTGCGCCGTTACAGAGGGAGACGGTCATTCTATCGTTTCCGGGTACATGGACGGCCTTGATAAGAAGCGCCAGAAATATGTCATGAGCGAACTGGCACGCCATGAGCATGAATCGACCTATCAGGATGCCAATCCGGACCAGATGCCGCTCTGGGCGTTTTTGCAGATGGTGTCTTTCGGAACGCTTCTCGGCGTCATCTATTATTGCGCGGAGCAGCACATCGGCGAGAACAGCGTTGCGGACTACTCGGTTCTTCATGCAATCAAATCTTTGCGCAACACCTGCGCCCACGGTTCATGGGTCCTGCTCGATCTATCGCCGAGCGCGAACGGCGAGCGAATCGCACCCCATGAAGTGAGCGATGCCGTAGCCGCCATCGGCATATCGAAACGCGCACGACGCCGTTGGCTTCAGACCGTACCCGTATCGCAAATCGCCTCGCTCCTCTATCTCTATTCACAGGTTGTGCCGAACGGAAGCACAAAGACAAGGCGTCTTGACGATCTCCAACAGTTCTTCGCTGTTGCCGAAAAAGATTCTGTTCTTCTTGAGGACAACCCCGCGCAAGCCGCGATTTCCTTCATAAAGCGCTTGACGGAGGGGTTCGGGTTGATAGAATAGAACCACATCAAAACCGAAAGGTTTTACGGGGCAGGGTCGTGCGCGGTCTTGCCCCGATTTTTTTGCTAGACTATGGTCATACTGAAAACCGAAAGGTTTTACGGGGCGGAATCGTACGCGATCTTGCCCTTTTTTTGAAAACGAGAGCTATTTCAGAACGAGCTCATTCAGCTCCGGGATGTCCACGAGCTGGCTTACCGTAATGCCCAAACCATCTGCAATTCTGCAAAGGTTGACGAACCCAATATTCCGCTTGCCATTTTCAACATCAACGAGATACGTGTGCCCGAGACCTATCATCATGCACAGCTTATCCTGCGACAAACCTTGCAAGTTCCTCAGTTCCGATATTCGCTGTCCTAATAGTCTTTTACATTCTTTTGCTTCCATGAAGCAAAAGGCTACGGACAGTCATAAATATGTCAGTATCAAAATTGTGACTATTGTGACGTATCGGCCAAATCTGCATCATCAAAGTCAAGCAACTCGCTTACGGGTACGCCCAATCCTCTTGCAAGACGACAGGTATTCACGAACCGGATACCGCGACGACCACATTCGATATCTGAAATATACCGTGCGGAGAGCATGGAAGACGAACTGAGATCCTTTTGCGTCATGCCGCGATTTAAACGTAGTGAGCGAAGATGAGCACCAAACTGTTTGCGCGACAAATCCACTACAGCATCAACGTAAATAATCACTTAAAGAGCAGGTTCATAATACAAACAGGAAAACACCTCGCTACGAAAAGCGAAAATGATTTTTGAAACGATCATATTCATTACCTGAATCTAGTGGACAGCCAATCCAGTTAGAAGCTCATGCAGACAATGACATTTATGAAAACTCAATTGGGAATCGCCTAATGAAGAACGCTCAGATTGAATCACATCTAATCTCATGGCGTTCTTTGCATTATGTTTCAGATTGACTTGAACAATGAAGCATAGTGTAGATTCATATGATGTCTATGGCTTGTTAGCATCCTATATGAATGAAGGGCGGGAAATGGGTTGTGGCTATTGCATAAGGTGCGGAAAGTGCACCGGTGAATCAAAGAAAATCCGGCGACACCACTGTTTCTTCTGCGGGGTTGATAATCCCGTAGATGCTACGAAATGTGGATCATGCGGGAAGCCCTTACCAAAACCTGCTGGCATCAAGAACGATTCGAATAAAAGGACATGAACATACAAGATCATGAATCAAACGTTTTGATCAAATGTTCTTCAAAGTATGCTCGCTCTGCCTATCGAGGATCATGAACCCCAACATCAATTTGAACTTGGTGCTCGGATGATTTAAATCCATATTCAATGTTGCTACGATCTGTTCCAACCTTCGGTAAAAAGTTGATCGATCAACGAATAATTGTTTAGCAGCTTTTACAGGAGAGCAATCACATTCGATGTAGGCTCGAAGCGCCGGATACAGTTCACTTCCCTTTTGATTATCTCGATGGATGAGCTCGATTAAACCATAGGGAACCAAAAAGAACGGATCCATGTTCGAAGAAAGCGTCTGATACGCGAACTCGAGCGAAAGATTATCAGCAGTATAGACCCCTTCTTTCAAATTCACCTCTTGTGCATATTCTATCAATGGCTTGACATGGTCGAATCCGTATTTGCAATGACGCAACCCTTGGTTCACATGGCTTGTTACTACCAATGCATTATTGTCTTCAGCGAAGCGTTCGAGAAATTCAACACAATCAGAAAAGGCATCATAAGAGGCCTTTGTGTAATTGATCAATATACAGAATATGTCATCAGGAAAAATTGGTACAGCAAATGAGAGAGAGGAGGCTAAACGATCTGCGACTGAACGAATGGTGAACTTTCGCTCCGTGTATGAGGAATCGCCTTCATGCAACAAAACAACAGCAGCTGTCACATATAGATCGTCGTGGAAGCTCCAGCCCATCTCATGAGCACTTCGGGCTAGTACATGCTTTGAGACTCTTTCGCCTTCGAGCAAACGCTTGATTGGTCCCAATGCCTCAAAATGATGCATGTCAGCCATTTGATAAGGAAACAATAGATACGCATAATTGACGAATCTTCCGAGCTCTTTTATCAATGCGTAGTGTTTGTTTGAGATATCGGTTGTGTGATCGGGCATCGACATGTTGATGCGAACCACATAGCCTTCAGGCAATGATACGTTCAATGAAAGATCTCTGGGCCCATCTATCCATTTGATCGAATGCGGCCCTTTGATACGAAACGGATGACGCATCCCTGGGTTGTTCATGAAAGAATCCTGGATCAATTTCAGTTGTTGCTTTGTGAATTGGCTGTCTTTTACAAGGTCTGAAAAAGCACTCTCAGGGGCAGCAGGACTATACTGTCGGTGGCTAATCACACGATGGTTGATATCACTGATCATGATATTGCATTTGCAGATGTCGAGACTCACCTTAACAAGGTCATCAATCGAGCCGTCTTTCGACAACACCTCATGCATTGTCTCCTGCCAAGAATTATAGATTGCAAATTCGTGGCTAATCGCCTCAAAGAGCATCGCAAAACCGACATCTTCACGCACGACGAAATAGTCGTTTTGCGCAATCCATGGAGGGAGACTGGACAACGCTACGGTTGCCCCGTATATGATGAGGGACTTCCCTTCGAAAGCTTCAAGATCATTGATCTGATCACTATTGATAAGCGTTAATGCAGCAGGGTCGATACTGCTATCTGACCGAAATACATCGAAATGTGATATCTCATTGATGTTGGGATCAGAGATGAGATTGTGCGAACTCCAATAATCCGATAAGTCCTCGGCGAAGATGTAAGCGTTGAGTTCCATTTTAATCCTTATACAAGGCCGTTGTTAATGGATGGCTTCGCTTCTACCAAGATGTATCAGCTTGCGTCCTAAACATACGCCAGCTCAGAGTAGTACTTTTAACCCTTTCAAGCATAACGAGTCGAACACATTGTATCAAAATGCTTTTCCATTCGATACATTCCGTGTCTTAGCGAAACCCTTGGCACTCTATAGCCTGAATACATCCACTGGCATTTCTATTCGAACAATTCGTTTGCCCTATGCACTTTAACGAGTTGCTGAATATTGATGCCAAACGCTAGGAGAGGAGAAAAGATGAAAGAAGGATTTATCCCTGTAGGGGAAGGGCTTCCTTCGCAGTGGACGGAAGGTGATGAGACGATCACGCGTACCACAGCATGGTCAGCACCTGGATGTCACAACGGCTGCGGCGTCCTCCTCCACACGGACAAGGAGGGCAACCTCACGAAGGTCGAGGGCGACCCGGACTGTCCGTTCAATGAGGGGCGCCTTTGTCTGCGCTGCCTGGCAATGCCTCAGACGATGAACGACCCGCATCGCGCGCTTTACCCGTTGAAGCGCCCGCGTGACCAGCGCGGCAATCCCGATGCGTGGGAGCGCACGACATGGGATGATGCGATCGATATCATCGTGAAGAACATGAAGGAGATCAAGGAGAAGTACGGCGCTCATACCTTCATGTTCAATCAAGGCACTGGTCGTGACATTACGTATTATCAGACCTATCTGGCTTCTGCCTATGGTTCAGCGAACGTGCTCGGCTGGCAGGCAGGTGAGTCTTGCTACCTTCCTCGTATCTCTGGTATGGCCGGCACGCTGGGGGGCTTCTTCCTGACTGATTACTCTCAGCAGTTCGTAGATCGTTACGATAATCCTGATTGGGTAGCTCCTGAGACGCTTGTGGTGTGGGGCGCAAACTTCTTGAACTCGAATTCTGATGGCAACATGGGTTATTGGACCATCGAGCTCATGAAGCGAGGCACGAAGCTGATCGTCATCGATCCGCGCCTAACATGGTTGTCTGCTCATGCTGAGCAACGTCTTCGTCTGCGACCGGGCACTGATGGTGCGCTTGCTCTGGGTCTGTGTAACTATATCATCGAGAACGATCTCTATGATCATGATTTCGTTGACAAGTGGACCTATGGTTTCGACGAACTCAAAGAGGTCTGCAAGCCATACACGCTGGAAAAGACCGCTGAGATCTGCTGGCTCGATCCCGACGATATTGCTCGGGCTGCTCGCACTATCGCAACCAGCAAACCATGCGCCATGCAGTGGGGTCTTGCTGTTGATTGCAACAACGATGAGGCGGTTCCGCAGGCTCATGCGATCCAATGCGTATTCATCATCACGGGTCAGATTGACAATCCCGGTGGCAATTTCCTTCCTGTTGATATCCAGACCTACGAGGGTCCTGGCTTCAGCACGGGTTTGCTCACGGAGGAGGATCGCAATCTGAAGATCGGCGTTGACAGGTTCCCCATGTATAAATATGGCTCGACCGCTGCAAGCGGTGATGCGATGCTCGAATGCCTAGAGACGGGCGAACCTTATCAGATGCACGGCGCATGGATTCAGTCCGCAAGCCCGCTCGTCTGCTGCGCGAACGATCCTGATCGCGTCTACAATGCTATGAAGGATCTCGACTTCATCTGCATGATCGATCCGTACATGAATGCTACAGCGCAGGCGTTAGCTGATGTGTTCCTTCCGGTCTGCATGTTCCCGGAGCGTAACGGTATCGCTCTCACCACCGGTTCTCAGCGTGCAGCACGCATGACCAAGGTCTGCGAGCCGAAAGGTGAGAGCAAGTCCGATCCCGAAATCGTGTTGGAAGTAGGCAAGAAGCTCTGCCCTGAACACTTCCAGTGGGAGACGGTAGAGGATCTGTTCACGGACTTCATCGAGACCACGGGCGTCACGTTCGAAGAGCTGGAAGATTTGCAGCCCATCTATCCTCCCTTCGAATACTACAAGCACGAGAAGGGTCTCCTTCGCCCTGATGGACAGCCCGGCTTCAATACGCAAACGGGACGCATCGAGATCTACTCCACGATGTTCCAGTCCATGGGCCTCGATCCGCTCCCGTATTTCGAGGAGCCAGTACCTGGCCCCGTCTCTGATCCGGAGAAGTTCGAGAAGTATCCCTATATTCTCATCACAGGCACCCGTCGCCCTGCATTCTTCCACAGCGAGCACCGCACGATTCCTGGTCTTCGCCGCGTGAACCCCGATCCGCTGGTGGAGATTCATCCCGATGATGCGAAAGATCTTGACGTGCATGACGGTGAGTGGGTCTGGCTCACGAACTATCAAGGCCGCTGCAAGCGCAAGGTCTCCGTTTCAAAAGAGGCCCTGAAGGGCGTTTTCACAGCTGATCATGCATGGTATTACCCCGAAGCTGGTCCGGAGAACCTCTATGACGTGAGGGAATTGAACGTGAACAACCTCATCCCGTACACAACGGGTAAATCCGGCTTTGGTACCAACATGAAGGCAAACCTCTGCACCATCGAGAAGTTCAAGGAAGACTAGGTGATATCAATGAAAAACAACGCATTCTTGATCGATGGTAACTGGTGTTACGGATGCCATGCCTGTGAACTCGCTTGTCAGATGGAGCGACAGTTTCCCAGCGTAGACCAAATGGGGATCCAGGTTGCCAAGCTTGGTGTGTGGGATTACGAACAGGATGGCGAAGAAAAATGGCAGGATACGTTCTTTGCTATCCCCACAGATCAATGCAACGGTTGTGCTGGAACGTTGAAGGAAGGCCAACAGCCAGTATGCGCCACGGTATGCGGTGCTCAGGCTTTGAAACTCGGCGATTACGACGAACTTATCAAAGAGGCCGATACGCGTCGGCAGATGGTTGTACGAATCGCATAGCTTTTTTAGCAACGGCGTGCTCTCGTTGAGGGAACGCCGTTGTGGGTTTTTGGGAGGAGACTCAAATGAGAATCGAATTGACAGGTTTCAAAAAGGTCATGTTCACGATCGCTGCGATCTCGACATGCTTCATATCCATGGCTGAGATGGCAGTAAACCCTGCGATCTTCGCGATCATGGAGACCTATGGCTATGACGCTTTGGGCAGTTACTGCATCTCAGCACCGGCTCTTTGTGCGGGTATCGCAGCGCTCGTCGCAACAGCGTTGATGTCAAAAATCTCGAAAAAGACGCTGATGATAGCGGCAGCGACGATCTTTACGCTGAGCGGCTTCTTTGCATGCGCCGTTCCCGACGTTGGATATTACGCCGTAATGCGCTCTATTATGGGTGTCGGCGAAGGTTTAATCTCTGCTGTCCTCATGGCCTATGTGGCAACCCTGTTCTTCGAGCCTGCACAGCATGCTTCATTCATGGGAATTTGGAATGTCGGTAACACCATCGTAGGGGCTGCCCTCTCGCTCGCTGGTGGATTTTTGGCTATTCCGGAATGGCAGAACATCTTTACGATGTTCATTCTTGGCGTTGTTGTCATCATCCTGATTGCCTTGTTCATGCCGGCGCTCTCTCGTCTTGATGCCGAAGAAGCAGACGCTCGTGAATCCCATGCCAGCGCTGAAGTAGCTCAGAAATCCAAACTACCCGGTGTCTTCTGGGCCTTCATCGTCAACTGCGTGCTCTTCTGCTTGATGGTGGGCTTGAACCTCTACTTCGGCTCTGAGTACATCGAAGAGACCGGTCTCGGTGGTGCCGATACCGCTGGTATCTATATGATGGTCTATACATTGGTCGGTATCATTCCTGGATTCGTCTTCGGTAAGCTGTTCATGTCACTGAAAGGGCGCGTATCGACTCTGTCTTTCGCACTCATGATCATTGCTTTCTTACTCATGTATTTCGTAGAAGGCAATGCTGTTGTTGTGATGATCGCATTCATTCTTGCTGGTCTTGCTTTCGGTTTGTTCTACCCTTATATGTTCGCGATGGGCGCATTGGTGGTCGCACCAGATCGTATCGACCTTTCCATGAGCGCAGCGACCGCCTGTTATCAATTCTCGTTCTTCGCAATTACATTCATCGTGAACGGACTTCGTATGGTTCTTGCGCCTGAAACGGGTATGGTCGTTCCACAGTTTCTCGCGTTTTGCCTTCTCGGCGTGATCGCGATCGTGATCAATCTTGCAACGCATGGATCCTTCAAGAAGTTCCGTGAGACGCAAGATGAGCTCCCGCAAGGGCATTAACGACCAATTCCCCATTGATCAGCTTGATAAGCGAATTAGCTCACGTTCGATAAGAAAACCTCGGAATGCCTGCATACGAGGTGCGACTCCTGACTGGATCGAATAGAGGATGGTTTCTTTATCGGATTGAGAAGAGAGAGGAAGGATTTGAAATGAAGGAGTGGAAAGAAGTTCTCGAAGACGGTACCGAGGTTGTGCGATCAGCTGGTTGGTCTGCACCAGGATGTCATCCTACCGCGTGTGGCGTTCGCTTGTTCGTCAAGGACGGCAAGCTCGTCAAGGTGGAAGGCGATCCGGATCACCCCATCACGCAGGGTCGTCTGTGCGTTCGGTGCTTGAGCTTGCCGGAGGCCGTGAATCACCCCGATCGTCTGCTCTATCCCATGAAGCGCAAGAAGGAGGATCGTGGCAAGGATACGTGGGAGCGCTGTTCGTGGGATGAGGCGTTGGATATCATCAAGGAGAACTACGATAAGGTGGTGGAGGAGTATGGCCTGCAGGCTACCGTAGCCTTCGAGGGTACGGGTCGCATGGCGTCCATCGAGTCGACGACGGCTGCTTTCAACGTGCTGCTCTCCCCGCATCTCTGCTACGCGTTCGCTGGGTACTCATGCTATGGGCCGCGCATCGCGATCACCGTGTTCACTGCGGGTGCGGGCATTCCTGAGATGGACTATGCCGGTGGCTTCGCAGACCGCTACGATGATCCCCGCTTCGAGGTTCCGAAGTACATTGTCATTTGGGGAAAAGAGCCTCTGTCTTCCAATGCAGATGGCATGTTTGGCCACGCGGTGACCGACCTCATGCATCGGGGTGCCAAGCTCATTGTCATCGACCCTCGCGTTACTTGGCTTGCTGCTCACTCAGAGTATTTCATTCAGTTGCGACCGGGTACTGATACGGCCTTGGCGTTGGGTCTGCTACGCGTCATTATCGATGAGGATCTGTACGATCATGATTTCGTTGAGAACTGGACACTCGGATTCGACGCCCTCAAAGAGAGGCTCAAGGATTATCCAGTTGAGAAGGTTGCGGAGATCTGCGATGTCGATCCCGAGATCATTCGTGCGACTGCCCGAGCCATGGCTGAACATCCAGTCTCCTGTACCTGGGGCGTTTCAGTCGACCAGAACAAGAACGGTCTGCAGATGGGTCAGGCTATCCTGACAATCAGTGCTATCACAGGCAATCTTGATGTACCTGGTGGTACGGTGTTGGGATCGATGTTGGGCTCCGATGACGGTGAAGGCCGCACGTCCATGAACGAGGACTACCATGCTGGCGAAGACATGCAGGTGTCTAGCACTTCAGGCTACCAGGGAACGAGCCAGGCTGGCGTGTCGCTCGCTCAGATCAAGGCAGAGACGCCTCCTGAGATTCAGGCAATGAGAATCGGCTCCAATCTGTACCCGGCCTATGACATGACCATGAACGAGGTGCAGCCTGACTACTTCGTGCAGTGCATCGAGCGCGATGAGCCCTATCCGGTGCGCTTCGCGTGGATCCAGAGTTCCAACTTCCTATCTCCGACGTGCTCCGCTCAGCCCGATCGCTGGATGAAGGCATTCAAGAAGATGGACTTTACGTTCGCAACGGACGTCTTCATGAATCCGACAATCATGGCCTTGGCAGATGTGGTCCTTCCGGTTGCCATGTTCCCCGAAGCTGACGGCGTTGTGATGCCTCAGTACGGCATGAACAAGACGTCTGGCTCATGCATCGTCAAAGCCCTTCAAATGGGCGAATGCCGCTCTGACGCAGAGATCAACTACCTTATCGGCAAGAAGCTCAACCCAACGGCATGGCCCGATACGTTGGAAGAGTATATGTCCACCTATCTGGACGATCAGGCGACGTTCGCTCATACGGACTTCGAGGGTCTGAAGAAGATGGGTACCTACCAAGAACCCACGGTGTACAAGAAGTACGAGAAGGGTCTCTTGCGCGCTGATGGTCAACCGGGGTTTAATACGACCTCGGGCAAGTTCGAGATCAAGTGCTCCATGTATAAATTCTTTGGTGACGATCCGCTGCCTTATTACGAGGAGCCGACCATGAGCCCGGTGTCCACGCCAGAGCTCTTTGAGGAGTACCCGATCGTGCTTACGACGGGCGGCCGCAAGTTCACCTCTTTCCATTCAGAGCATCGTCAGATTGAAACGCTTCGCAACATCGACAAATGGCCGCGCCTTGAGATCAATCCGGAGACGGCGAAGAAGTATGGCGTGGAAGATGGCGCATGGGTGTGGATAGAAAACCCCCATGGCAAGGCGAAACTGATGGCCGAAGTGACCGCAGGTGTCAAACCGGGCGTCGTGCATGCCACCCACGGTTGGTGGTTCCCCGAGCAGGAGGGAGCTGAGCCCAATTTGTACGGTGTTTGGAAATCGAACATCAACACCATGGTCCCGAACCTCGATAACGGCAAGATCGGATTTGGCGCACCTTTCAAGAACGTTCTCTGCAAGGTCTATCCCGCCGTGGATAACATCGAGAGTCCTGAAGCGCTTGATCCATATTCGAAGCGCCGCGTCGCGCCTGTGAATAAGTCTGAGGAGTAATCAGCATACTGCCGAATAAAGGAGGAACAATGAACGGACTTCTTGTTGATATTAATTTTTGCACTGGCTGCCATTCATGCGAAGTTGCGTGTAAGAATGAGCACGACCTTCCGCTTGATAATTATGGTATCAAGATCTCGAAAGTCGGACCTTTCAAGATCGAGCAGCAGGATTGGGTATTCAATTACGTTCCCAGTCTTACGAAAGAGTGCGATCTGTGCCACGAGCGCGTGGAGCGAGGTGAAAAGCCATCATGCGTGCTCCACTGTTTAGGCCAAGCCCTTGAATATGGGCCAGTGGAGGATTTGGTTAAGAGAATGGAAGAGATCGGCTCATCCGCACAGATCATGATTCCGTAATCTGGCCAGGAGCCGGAACTGTTGGTATTTTGCAGTTTCGGCTCTACCCCCATCTCTTAGGGAAAGGAACCGTTATGTGTTTTAGACCAGCTAGTGCTGCATCATCGATTAAATGTCCAAAGTGCGGTTTTGACAATCCTTCTGTCACAGACACATGCCTTGAGTGTGATGCCGATCTGACAGAAGTTAAAAAGGCCTTTGGAGATGCAGCAGCTTCCGCAGGCGATGTTGCTCCCAGCGCACCGGGAGCATCGCCCACGCCGCCAGTGCCGGGGGCACCTAAACCTCCAGCACCACCGGTCGCTTGATTAACTGATTCACTTTCTTGATTCGTTTGCGCTTGCCAAGTGCTCTCGCTATTTGGCAAGCGTTTTCTTTTCTGGCCAAAAACGCAATTCGCTCTAATTTGTAAGTGGACGTGAGAAGATCATGGATATTCAAAAATGCTACAAAACACATAAGTACAGAACGTGTCCATGTCTTAGGATGTGTCCGCAAAAGCGCAAAGAAATATCAATGGGAGTGATAAGAGATACTGTAAAACTCGAAGACTTGGGTTCAAAGAACGCTAGATGCACAACCAAACCAAGCGTTACAGACGAGTTACGAAGCGACTCCGATATAAACGAGAGTACCTCTTCGCATGAAAAGGATGGCGCATAAAGCTCACACTTTGCAAAGTGGTGAGGCATTACGTGGTATTCCTTCAATACTAATGATGCATTTGGTGTCTATGTCGATTGCTTAATCAAGCGTAGGGTTTAAATCGGAAGCTGTGAGCGCAATGCTGTAAGCCATAGCTATTTTGGGAAGTAAGTGGATTGTTCGCATGATTAATCCCCCTAGACGTCGATGACGATATTGCAATGACCCTCTTACTTCTCAAAAAAGAGCTTAGTTAGCCACCATCCAGTTTTGAATTCTGGGCCTTCAGAGCAAGATATGAGAAAACGGGGTTGATATGAACGTCGAATTTGTAAGAATGCCCAGTAGGGTTATAGCTGGAAGAATGGTTCGCACTGATGTTGGATCGATCGGAATTACCGATTCTGTCGGTTCCCTTTGGAGCGATTTCTATCAGGCAGGAAAAAGTTCTTCAATTCCAGATGCTGATATTACTGAATATGAATCCGTTACTGCAAATTATTCCTACGATAAAGGCACTAGTTCATTCAATGTAATTGTTGGTTGCCTGGTGAACTCCAAGTGCGCTTTGCATGACGAACTGGACACCTTTACTCTTCCGGAAGGGATTTATGCAAAAGTATCGTTGAACGATACGGATCCCGACACGGTAAGTCGCGCATGGAGCGACATTTACAACCACTCAGGTATCTTGAATAAGTGCGATTTCGAGGTTGAGCTTAAAGCATACAAGACCGATAAATCCGGCATAGATATCTTTATTTCTACTACGTAGAGCCATAGAGGGTGGATGTGAGTCAGTTCCATTCATTGAGTTGCGTAGACCACAAAGTGAGATGAACGGGAACTGACTCTGCTTTTTGAAATGCAATAGCTCGATTACAAGTTTTCAGATGCTTTATCGTTTGATGATACGCTCCCCTTCTTTCCCTGAGAGGTTTCAAGTAAGACGACCCCCACTACAATAAGAATGACTCCAACAACGATTGCAGCGTTCATAGGATCTCCCCATACAAGTACACCAATCACAGCCGTTGCCGCCACACCGACGCCGGCCCAGATTCCATAGGCAATGCCTAGCTGTAATCCTTTCAATGAAAGAGTAAGGAGTATGAAGCATGCGATATAGCCCACTACAAATAACGCTGTATCGAGAGGTTGCGTGAAGCCGTTCGAAGCTTTCATCATATTGGTTCCAAAAACTTCGCATGCTATAGCAGCAAAGAGAAAACAATAGTATTTATTCATTAGTGAATCCCCATTTCCAATACCACTACACCCACGATAATTAAAATAATGCCCGCAATTTTTTTCGACGAGAATCCTTCTTTCCAAATAATTGCACCCACTATCGCGGTCAAGGCTGTTCCGGCTCCTGCCCACAGACCATAAACCACGCCTAGCGGGATATCGAGCATGGCAATGCCCAGTGCCCCAAACGCAATTATGTAGGCAACGGCAAGACCGATGGTGGGAAGTAGTTTTTTGAAGCCGTTTGAAAGCTTCATGCATGTGGTGCCACAGACTTCTCCGATGATTGCAACACCAAGTAATAGATATGGCATACTATCCTCCTAATAGTCATGATTCATCTAATTATAAACTATCGTGCTACCATAGAGTCAAGTACTTTTAGCAAGCTTCAAAGGTAGGTCTTGTACATGGACTTAATGAAAAGTGGAAAGTTTGCTCAACTATGCCATACAACCAAGAATACTCTCATCCATTATGACCAGATTGGTCTTTTGCATCCCTCTGTAAAAGGAGAAAATGGGTATCGGTATTACACTCTTCGCGATTTTTGGCGTTTTCAAGCAATAAGCGTTTTCATTCAAGCTGGATTCCGTCTCTCAGAAATCCAAGAACTGCTTGCAAATCGCAATGAACAAAAGTTACTAAAAGAAATCTCATGCACGCGCGCTTCCCTCGAAGAGCGAAAAAAGCAAATCGAACATTCTCTAGACGAGCTCGCTGGAATGGACTATATGATTCGAGAAGCACAAGATCTGAAGTATGGCAAACCGATTGTTAGGCAAGAGCCTCGACGTATGCTGTATTTCTGCGGTAATGCAGAGAGCTTAAAACCTTCTGCGTCTTTTGACTACGGCTTAGTCACTAAGGATTCCACTGAAACCATTAGTATATTGCGAGATATTGAGCCGCGAGCAAGTGTGGTTCCTTATGGTCTGACGGCTTCCTATCAAAATGGCGAGGTTAAATACAACGATATGTTCTTCCTGTTGCCGTATAAAGCCAGGATTGTACAAAAAGGACGCGGCCACTTAGTTGCTTTAGAAAAGGGCGATTTCGCGTCTTTAGGTTTTAAAGGGTGCTGGAAAAACGTAAGCGTTGCTTATAGAAAACTATTAGCTTTTGCACATGACAATAAACTGACGCTCAAAATGCCTTTCTACGAAATTTCACAATTCTGGCCGTTTGATGATGAGGACAACGAATATCGCTGTACGGTGACTGCCGCAGTACAAAGGCCTACGCTTTTATAGCAGCGTTTCGAGAGTTCCCTTTTTAATAAACAGTTGTGCAATCTACCGTATCATTTCTGATGTCATTCCTCTCATCTCACGAGAGGGCTGCATATTTGCAAACTAACGGTTTTTTGACCAACAGAAGCTTTTTCTTGAACTGTGCGTGCCTTGCAAACACAAGCACGTCGAGCGGATGATCCGAATATCACAAACCTCTTCACTTTGTGACACTCCCCGAAACTCCTAACTGACGCAAGCAACGTGCTTGCGTAAACGGCCAGTGCTGCCCTTTGCGGCGGCGGGTGGGATGGTGGCGTGATAGTTAGGAGTGATGCATGGACGGAGAGAATGATGCCGCGCAGGGCGGGACAGCTGCGGAGGTTGAACCGACCGCAGCGGCACAAGCGGACGGGAACCCGCAGGACACAGGCGGCGGCACGCTGCAAGCGCAGGAAGTGACCGGTGACGAGGAAGCCGGCGGCGCTGACGGCGCGCAAGCGGCAACGGATGCGCAAGTCGACTACGAAGCGCAGATCGCCGAACGCGACGCACGTATCACAGAGCTGGAGGCGCAACTTGCCACCCAGGAGATCGACCACGAGCTGACGCTTGCCGGGTGTCATTCGACCCGCGCGGCGCGTGCGCTTTTGGACGACTACGACGGCGATGTTTCCGCACTGAAGGCGGCGCAACCCTGGCTGTTCGCGGGCGGAGATGCGGCTGCCGATGGCGAGGGTAACGGTGAGCAGCAGAGCGGTACCACCGGCCTGAAGCCCACTGGGGCCGATGCCTCTAAAGCCACGGTAGCCCGTTGGGAGCGCTTGGCCGGACTTTCCGATGACGAGGATAAGGAGTAATTGCAATGGCTAACTCGATTGCATTCAAGAAGAATTATGCCGGCATCTTGGACAAGGTGTATCAGCGGGAATCGACGTCGGCGTGTCTCAATTCCGACAAGACGATGGTACGCGCCGGTCGCGGGGCACGGGAGATCATGGTGCCGCGTATCAGCGTGACAGGCTTGGGCAACTATGAGCGCAACGTGGGCTACAAGACCGGAGCCATCAACTACGAGTGGGAAACCAAGACGTTCAACTACGACCGCGGCATCCGCTTGTTCGCTGATGCGATGGACATCGAGGAGACAGGCATCGAGGATGCGTTCGTTCAGGCGGGGGGCGAGCTACAGCGCGTGCAGGTGGCACCCGAGGCCGACGCCTTCACATTTGCTCAGATCGCCGGACACAAGGATGTGGCAAGCACCACGACCGACTTCAGCGAAGCCGAGGCGGGCGACGTGCTTGCGGTCCTGCGCAGCGTGACCAACGAGATGGACGAGCTGCAGGTTTCCACCGGAAGCCGCTTCCTGTTCATCACGCCGACACTGAAGGGCATCCTGGACGACTTCAGCTTGGCGAACCCGGCGCGGTCGAACAAGGTGCTGACGCGCTTCAGCCGCATCGTGGAGGTTCCGCAGGTGCGCTTCTATACGAAGATCGACCTGTTGAACGGAGACGATGACAAGTTCGGCTATACCAAGGCAGCCGATGGCGCGGATCTGAACTTCCTTGTGGTAGAGAAGAGCGCGGTGGTGAAGTTCGACAAGCATGTGCCGAGCCGCATCTTCAGCCCCGACGAGCTGGAGAGTCTGGACAGCTACATGCTGAAGTACCGCAAGTACGGCATCGTGGAGCTGATGGATGCGAAGCTGGACGGCATCCACGCGAGCATCGCGGGCACGACTGCTGCGACGCCGACGACGCAGAGCGCACCTGCGAACGATCCCGTACAGACACAAGCTGCAGCACAGCAGACAGCAGACGCGAGCACTGCGAAGACTGATGCGGCCAAGGCTGAGGCGTCCAAGGCGACCGCTGCCAAGACCAACGAGACATCCAAATAGTCATGCGGCCTGATGTCACATACGAGTTCTATGCGGAGAAGTTCGGCGGCGATCTTTCGGAAGAGGCCTTCGCCGCCAACCTCCCCTTGGCCGAGGCGCACACCGTGTGGGCGTGCTGGCCGCACGAGCCGCGCACCTGCGACGAGCGCCGCGCATGGATGCGCGCGGTGTGCCGCTGCGTGGACGTGTTCGCCGAGTACGGGACCGGTAGCGTGGGCGGCTTTTCCATCGGCGAGTACAAGGTGACGAGCTACGAGAACAAGGGCACGACCGGAACCGAGCTGGCGACCGAAGCGGTGACGCGGGAGCTGGCTGGTACGAGGCTGCTGTTCAACGGGGTGTGCTGATGGCGGGAATGCGTGCCATACCGAGGCGGCTGCTCCCGGACACGATGGATGTTCGGGAGCCGGCTGCTGACGGAAGCTTTGGGGAGGCGAAGACCATCGCCCATGTGCGCTTCGAGCGGAAGCGCGAGGCTTCTGCCGATGCGCATAGGAGCGAGAGCCTTTGCGGGCGCGTGTTCGTTGACGCGGTGACGAGCACGGGCGCTTACGAGGTGCCGGCGGGAAGCCGCATAGAGATCCAGGGACTGTCGCTCTTCGTGGAGAGCTGCACCGCGTACGAGGGCGCCAACGGACGCGTGCACCATTGGGAGTTGGACGTGCGATGAAGCTGGAGAAAGCAATCAAAAAGCTCCTGGAGATCGCGGGGATGCACGACGTGTATGTTGCGCCTCCGAGCGTGACCGAGTGCGCCGAGCCCATCTGTGTGGGGCGTGCCGTATACGACCGGGAGGCGAAGCTGGCCGGAGGAGAGCGCGGACGCGCCACCGCAAGCGTACTCGTGTGCCGGGAAACCGATACGTCGGCACAGGATGCGGCTTTCGGATGCGAGCGGGCATTGGTGTCAGCTGCATGGGAGCGAGTGCGCGATGTGCGTGGCGGACAGATCGTATCGTGTGACGTCGGCACGCCTGTGTTCAAGGAGCGCGACGGGAGCGGTCGCTTCGTATACGAGATCGCGTTGGAGTTCACGATCAAGAGGGACAGGGTCTGATGCACGGACTGGCGTTCAATGGATACGATTTCAGCGAGGTGTGCCAGGCGCAGACCATCGAGGTGACGCCGCACCGCGTGCGTGCGGAGGCGGTACCAATAGCTGGAGGTTTGGGCGCACGCATGACTAGCGACGGGATAGATGTGCGTATTGCCAAGGTGCGGCTGTTCCTGGATGCCGGGTGTCGATTGACGCCCGAGGATGGGAGCCGGTTGCGGCACCGGATAGATGCGATGCTCTGCGCTGCACACGGTGCGACGCTGCGGCTTCCCGAAGACGAGGTGCTTGAGTACCGTGGCGCGGTGCTGACCGATGGCACGGGCTGGACTTCGATGTTCGAGGATGGCGAATGCACCTTAACGTTCACCTGCCACGACCCGGTGGCATACGGCTATGAGCGCTCAACCGGTAAAACCTCTTTCAAGGTTGAGGGCACTGCTGAGACCTATCCCGTGTTCGAGTGCGTGGCCACCGAGGGCGACAGCGTGATGGTGCTCGACATGGACAACGAGAAGTTCATCTGCATCGTCGGCGATTTCAAGGGCGGCGAGCTCGTGCGGATCGACTGCGCGAGCGAGGACGTTCAGATCGACGGCGTTTGTGCCAACACCGACGTTGGCACGCACAGCGACTTCTTCCCGCTCTCACCCGGAGCGTGCGAGCTCGCTTTCTCCGGGTGCGCGAAGCACACGACGACTTACACAGAACGGTGGTACTAGATGACAGCGCCGGTTCTGATGTGGTTCGGGCTCGACGACGTTCGCAAGGGTACGATTCACCTGCAAAGCGACATGACCCATGACGAGGAAGTACGTGAACGGGACGAACTGCGGTTCGTCTGTCTGGAGCGTCCAGAGAAGTACGACCGCCTCGTATGGTGGGACGAGCCGGATGGTGCGTGGCGCGAGCATGTGGTGCGCGAGACCTGGGCTGCTGGAGATGGGCTTTGCGAGGTGGCTGCCGATGGTGCGCTCTTCGAGACACGGTGCGACTTCCTGGAAGCGTGCCGCATCGAGCGTGTGAGCTATTACGACCTGCTGAAGTGGCTTGTGCCCTACACCCGGTTTTCCGTGGGCAGCTACGGCTTCGGCGGCGTGAACGAAGAGACGACCTGGCTCACGCGCATGAGCTTTCTGGACGGGCTTCGCCGCTTGGAGAAGCTTTATCAAGTGGAGTTCTATCTGGAGATCGACGTTGACGAGGAAACAGGGCGTGTGAGCGAGCGGCGTCTTTCCTTCTGCGCGGAACAGGGCGCGTGGCGCGGGCTTCGGCTGGTGCATGGGAAGAACCTGCCCATCGGCTGCCTTCAGGTGAAGAGCGACGACGTGATCACGGCCATGTATGGCTTCGGGATCAGCTTTGGCGCATATGACGATGACGGCAACCCCACAGGCGGTTTCACACGGAGGCTGAGCTTCGGAGAGGTGAACGGTGGCGTGGACTACGTCGCCGATGAGCGGGCGCTGGAGCTGTACGGGCGCAAGAACCCCGACGGAAGCCGTCGGCACAACTTTGGCTACACCATATTCGAGAACGAGCAGCGGGCCGAGAGACTCTATACCAAGACGCACGAGGCGTTGCAAAAGGCAAATGCGCCCAAGATCGCATACGTGGTGGACGAGCCTATCGACGTGAGTGGGCGGGATGTGCGCTTGGGCGACGTAGCGTTGGTGGTGAGCGAGGTGTCCGGTGCGCCCTACCGATGCGGGATGCGTGTGGTGGAGCGCACGAGACGGTTCGGACGAGAGGTGCGGCAGAGCATTCGCCTGGGCGACATCACCGCTGGGACGCGTTCGCATTTCGCCGCCTATGAGCGCAGGTGCGGATCCATCACAACCTTCGTCGATGCGCTAGTGGCTGCGGGGCTGCGCGAGCCTGATGCGAATGCGGCTGTTGGGGCACTGTCGATTGCGGTCGAGCTTCGGAACGCGAAACGTACGGATGGTACCGACATTGATCTGCGGTATACCTTTGATCTGGCAGCCGATGATGTGTACCGCTTCGATGTGGCGGTGGCGAACAATCTCGACCATCCGATCTATGACGTACAGGTGGAGATTCCCAAGGCAGGGGTTTCGGAGACGCTTTTCTATCTGACCGCCAAGGGATCAAAACTCTATTCCTTTGCAGTGAGCCCTTCTGGTGGCGATGTTGCTTCCGGTGCCTTTGTTTGTGCCGCTGAGGCGAGTTGCCCGGAACGATTCACTGGAACAAGCCAGTTCTATGAGGCTTGCGAGGTTACGGGCTCTGTTGGGCTGCCGCTCTCAAGTACGGAGAAGCCCGTTGACACCATTCCCGACGATCTGTCAGGCGACGGGTCATTTGCAGTGCCTTACACGGTCGCCGATCTGCGGCGGTGCCACTGCGTCTCAACCACCGAGGCCGCCATCGACGAAGTATGGGTGTGCGGCTACGTGGTGGGCTGGGCTGACATGGGCGTTGGCAACCGCTTCAACGCTTCGTCGCTGCAGCTGGGCGCGAGCGATGCGGGCGCAAGCAACATCGTTTTGGCGGACACGCCTGACGAGACCGACGTTGCCCGCATGGTTCCTGTGAACCTCTCGACTGCGACGCGCAGGCGCAAGGCGGTTCGCGCTGCGCTCAACCTTGCTGACAACCCGCAGATGGTGGGCACGCGCGTATGGGTGCTGGGCGACGTGATGCGCTATGGCGCGGAGACGGGTGTCAGGAACACCGACGAGCACCGCTATTGCGATGCATCTGGGAAATGGCATGGCTGGTGGACGGTCAACGGCCAGCTTGGTGAGGATCTGAAAGGATAGGCTATGACGAACGGAGATTACTGCCTGCACGAGTTGGTGTGGAATGGCTGCGATGACTACCTAGGTGATGTGCTGGTGGCGTCACCCGCTGATGCTTCCGGAAGGGGCATCCTGTTCACGCTTTCCGAGGCAATCGATATGGAACTTGAGGGAGCGCACGTATACCTGATCTGGCATCACCGCATGAGCGGCAAGCGCGGATGCGAGCCGTTCGCCTGCGGCGATGACGGGGCATGGCGCGCGTTCTACCCTGCCTCGATGCAGGAGTGCGAGGGTGTGGTGGACGCGCAGATCGTCATCTCTCTTCCCGATGGTCCTGCCGTTTCCACGCGCGTGTTCAAGGTGCGCGTTGAGCCCGCGCTGATCGGAGCCGACGCTGACGAGAACGGCTTTACGCTGTTCGTCGAGGTGATCAAGCGCTACGAGGAAGGCGCCGAGCGCGTCGAAGAGCTGCTCGCCGTGCTGGATGACGTGAGCATCATCAAGGGAGAGAAGGGTGAACCCGGCGAGAAGGGTGACCCCGGAGAACCGGGGCCAGCGGGACCGGCTGGTGCGGACGGCGCTCCCGGAGCGAAAGGCGACAAGGGCGACAAAGGTGAGCCCGGCGAGAAGGGTGAACCAGGACAGAAGGGCGCTGATGGTGCGCCTGGCCCAAAAGGCGATAAGGGGGATAAGGGCGATCCCGGCGCGGATGGCGCGCCTGGACAGGATGGAGCCGATGGCATTGATGGACAGGACGGCGTTGGCATAGCGTCTGTCGTTCAGACGACAACATCGATAGCGGATGCCGGCGTGAACGTCGTGACCGTTACATTGACGGATGGCAGTGCGAGCACCTTCGAGGTACGAAACGGGCATACGGGATCCGGCGGAAGCGGCGAAGGCGGTGATGTTGTCTATGTGCCAGGAGAAAAGGGCGACAAGGGAGACAAAGGCGATCCATTCACGTATGCGGACTTCACAGCCGAACAACTGGCTGAGCTCAAAGGCGAAAAGGGTGATCCTGGCGAGCCTGGCGCAGCTGGAGCGGATGGTGCGCCCGGTGCCAAAGGAGACAAGGGCGATCCGGGAGAGCCGGGCCCTGCAGGAGCGGACGGTCGCGCGTTCGCCTTCGAGGACTTCACCGAAGAGCAGTTGGCTGCTCTGAAAGGCGAACGTGGAGAGCCGGGCATCCAAGGCGAGAAGGGCGACAAGGGTGAGCCGGGCAGCATGGATGTGACCGTGGAAGCGCCTTTGAGCTTCGATGATGATGGTGTGATCCGCATTGATCTTTCCGGCTATGCCACCACGGAGGACTTGGAGGGGTTCGAGCCCACAGGCGACGGGTTACTCTTGGAGGCCGAGGCTTCGCCAGGTCTTTGGATGGGATGGAACTACCCGACCTGCGCAGAGAACATACCTGGTTCATCGAGCACCTTATCAAGCGCGGGAAATCTCTGGCGCGTGAAGCCGGGGGATCTGATCTGGGATTTGAAAACGCAGAAGATCGTCCAGGTCACGGAGGCTATCTACAGCAATGGAAGCACAGGGTCGCTCGCGCTCAAGTACAAAGGCGTCATCGACTTCGGAGACATGCGCAAGTTCGTTGCCACGACCGAGCTCGATGTGGAGCCGGGAGAATCGAAGGTCGTGAACTTCACGTACAAAACAACGAGGAACATGACGCCACAAGGCGCGATCTTCTTCAATCCCGAGACGGGAAACCTGATGATCTCGGCTTCAAGCTATACACCCAACACGCAAGCAGCCAAGCAGAACGTGACCCTCAATGGCCTATGCAATCTCTACGACAAGGACGGCATAGACCTGACGGTCGAAGGACCGCTTGCGTTCGAGGATGGCGTGCTTTCGATAGATTTGTCGGAATACGCGACCAAAACCGATCTGCAGGAGGTAACTCCTGATCTTTCCGACTATGCCACCAAAGAGTATGTGACCCAGAACATACCTGACGTGTCCGGCTTCGTGACACAGGAAGGACTCACAGCAGCTCTTCCAGATATGAGCGGCTTCGTAACGAGCGATCAGCTGTCCACCGCCGTGGATGATGCGCTGTCGAATCTGATGAATCTTGAGGAATGGAATTACTGATGGCCATACCAAGCGGAATTGCTTCAACACATACCCTAACCGACATCGCCAACGCGATCCGTTATCAGAACGGCGAGAACCGGAGGTACCAGCCGGGAGAGATGGCGGACGCTGTGGAGGCATTGGATGGCACCCAGGAGAAGGGCGGTATGCAATACGCCTACGAAGCGCCGCACTTTGGCAAGATGACCGTTTTGCCGTACACGTCCATTGCCAATGCGATACGCGGGCAGAACGGCGAGATGCGCGAGTACAAGCCCTGCGAGATGGCGCAAGCGATCCGCGATCTTGAATGGGCGAAACCCTCGAAGGCCTACGCGCTTCTGATGTATCTCGGCGATGGCGAGACCAAGCAAAAGCTGTGGTTCATTCGGGCAACGGAAGAGCCGCAGCCCATGAGTTTCTACAATGGTAGACCGATCGCTGCGGTGTACTCCGGGTTCGAGGAAATGATCTACACTTCGAACAGCCAGGTGCCCTGGTATAGCAAGCATGATGACATTGGCGAGGTCGAGTTCATCGACGATGTGAAGCCACAGAGCTGCGCCTACTGGTTCTATATGTTCCGGTACTGCACGAGCTTCGATCTTGCAAAGTTAGATTTGAGCGAGGCACAAAGCCTCGCCTATACGTTCTACTATTGCAGCGCTGCCACGTCGATCAGCCTCATGGGCAAGGAGACGTCTTTTGTTGGCAACATGAAGTACTGCTTCTACTACTGCTCGAAGCTTGAGACGCTTGACGTCAGATACATGGACGTGGGAAGCGTGACCGATTTCACTGAGTGCTTCCGTGGGTGCTCTGCCCTCACTGATCTGAAGGGGTTGGATACTTGGTATGTCAGCAGCTTGTGCACGACGACCGCAAGTATGTTCAATGGGTGTTCCAAGCTTGAGAAGTTGAGGCTTGGCACTTGGAACATGACCGGCGTGGGCAACGCAACCTATATGTTCCAGCGAATGAGCGTTGCGACCGAAATCGATATGAGCGGACTTACGTGGGGCAGCGCGACAACCAACATCAACAGCATGTTCAATGGTGACGGAAAGCTCGTCACGATCTATGCGAAAGCCGGCACAGCTCTTACTGGTGCGACATCCTCGACGAGCGTGTTTTACAACTGCTACAACCTCAAGGGTGGCGCAGGGTCGGCGCTCAATAACACCACGAGCGTGAACAGCTCTTACATCGGCGGATCGTATGCACGCATCGATGGCTACGGTGGACTGCCGGGGTACTTCACAACGAAGTAAACCAGATAGCTATTTGTGACACCTTCATACGCTTGCGTTGTTGGAAAACGCGAGATATGGAGGTGTTTCATATGGATTTCCATGTTCTTCTCATCACGGGTGTGATGATCGTGCTGGATGTCGTCTTCGGATTTGCTGGCGCTATCAAGCAGAAGGATGTGCAGTCCAGCAAGCTGCGTGACGGGCTTTGGCACAAAGCTGGTTTCGTGGGACTGATTGCGCTAGCCTACGTGATCCAGTACACAGCGCAGCATGCGGAGCTCGGCTTTGACGTGCCGAGTGTCATGGCGGTTTGCGTGTACGTGATTGTGACTGAGATCGTGTCTGTTTTCGAGAACCTGTGCGTGCTGAACCCCAACCTAGTTGACAGCCCTCTTGGGGCCATCTTCAGGAAGACGCCGAAGGTTGAAGCCGCTGAGTTGGCGAGCGGCAAGGAAGTCGCTGGCGTCGCTTTGAGCGACGAAGGTTCTGGAAGCTCTTCGGAGAGTGCGAGCAACGAGAAGTGGGTCGGTGCTGAGTTTGCAGACGTCGCGGGCGGTGATAGCAAGTGACGACGTATATCGGCCAAGCATCGTGCGACGAGTGTGGACATTATGTCGGTGGCCAAGCTGGGAATCAGAGCGGAACCGAACTTAACACTCGCGCGGCGTACCTCTACAACTGGCGCACGCTGATTCGTTTCAACGATGCGAGCATGGCCACGAAATGCGGTCAAGCTATGGCGAGCGCTGTAGCCAATATGTGCATCGGATACGACCAGGGCGAGCGCAACAGCATCCTACCACTTGCACGTGCTGCAGGTTGGAACCTTGCGGCGATCACCCAGGCTTGCGAATGCGATTGTTCCAGCCTTGCAGGTGTGTGCGGCATTGCTGCAGGTGCTCCAGAAAGCGCGATCTTCCAAGACGGGAACCTCTGCTATACCGGCAATATCGTTTCTAGGTTCAAAGCGACGGGATTGGTCAGCATCTTCACCGGATCCGACTATGTGGGCTCCACTGCGAAGTGGCAGGTTGGAGACATCCTTGTTTCCAACACCCATACGGTCATCGTGATCGCAGGCGTTGCTGCTGGTGGAACCGGTGTGGTTGTTGCCGTCTCGGGAAGCATCGAGGAGCTTGCTCGCGCCGTTATTGCCGGACGCTATGGCGTGGGTGATGCACGACGCGCGGCCCTAGGCGACAAGTACGCCGCTGTGCAAGTGCGCGTGAATGAGCTGCTATCCGGAACGGCGAATGCTGCGGGGACCTCTACTGGGGTTGCTCGGATTATTGCCGGCGAATACAAGGTTGTATGCAGCAAGCTCTATGTGAGAAGCACGCCATCGAGGAAGCTTGATCCAGTGGCGGACTACACGAGCGGTCAGAGGATCTACAGCGTTGGTGCTGACGTCGTGGAAGCTGAGGGGTACGTGTGGGCTCACTACACGGCTTACAGCGGGGCCACAAGGTATGTTGCACTGGGTACTGCAGATGGCAGCGAAAAGTATTTGGTGAAGGTTTGATGCTAAGAAATATGCTGTTTTGCGCGGTAAAAGCTACAATCTTGTGAGAAGAAAACGAGAAGAACTATCAAAATTGGCTCGATTTAAGTTCTTGAGTTTGAAATTGAGGGGAATTGAAAATGTCACTTGACCTCGGCATTCTTCTTTAGGTCAGTTGCTATCAATTCCCCTCAAAGTGCTTGTTTTTACTGCATAAGATATGTTGGAGGGTGCTTGAGGGGGTGGAAGCACCCTCCAACATCTGCTGGACAACCAAATGTCCGGCTGCGAAAGCCCTAGGGGTGTGGCCTTCGCGTTGGAAACCTGGGGTGAGGTTTCCTTGAGAAGGAAAGGGGAAGGAGGAGGAACCCCTTTTCGTGTGACTTACGATACGCGCAGCCTACGCCATTTGGAACCCTTCCCGCCGTTAGGTTTCCCATCTGAAACTTCCCCGTAACCATGACCATTTTGGTCAATGACACTGCCCCGTGCGCAATGTCATTGACCTTTACGCTTATATATAACCTATATAGTCAATGACATTAAGCACGGGGAACTGTCATTGACCCTGGGGGTCATAATTGGGACTCCTATTCATGAGGGGTGTTGGTTGAGATACAATTCATGAGGGTAAGAGATGATGTCAATGGAGGGCCGGATTTGGAGAGGATCCTTGAAAGCTGCAAGCGCATCTTCGAGCGAAGCAATCGCCCCTTCGGCATAGCCAAGGTTGACCTGAATCCAGATGGCACCCCAAGTGACATCACCATCGAATACCTGAATCCCGCCATGGCCGCATCGGCAGAGAGCCTGCCGGAAGACCTCCTAGGCAAGAAGTCCTACGATGTATGGCCTGACGGTGACCGCACATGGCTCAGCAACTATTACAAGGCCGCATACCAGAACGAGGCGGTCCAGTTCGAAACCGTGAACGTGGCATTTGGCACGTTCCAAAGCGTCAGCGTCTTCCCCATCGTGGAGGGCTACTGCGCCTATGAGCTCACAGACGTCACTGCTTGGATGACCAATTCCCAGCGTGCGCTGGAGTCCGTCTCTGCCGGCATGTTCTTCTATGACGCGCGCACGCAGCTGATCTTGCTGACGGATCCAGCCAAGGAATGCTGCGGGCTTGACGAGGGCTACCTGCCAGCAGATGAGTTCGCTGAGCGCGTGTTCGAAGACGGCGTTGCCGATCACGTGGCGCGAAGCATCGTGGGGTTCTCCCGCGAAGACGAGCGCAGGGTATTGGAAGAGCCCACCAAGAACGGCAAATGGCTGCGCATGAGCATGTCGCATCCAGAGGCTTCCGTGCGCTTCGCCGTGGGCTTTTTGGAGGACATCACGCTCCTCAAGGAGATAGAGGCCAAGAGCGCGCGCCGCTCGGAGATCATCGAATCCCTGAGCTCTGAGTACTACGCCATGTACATCGTCAACGTGGAGGGTGACCGGATCACGCCGTACCTCCTTCGCAATGACGTGGCGAAGTTCTTCGCGAAGGACATCCAAGACAGCACGCGCTATACGGATTGGCTCACGAAGTATTGCGACCTGTACGTTGTGGGTGATGACAAGAACCGGGTATGCCAAGAGCTCTCTCCGGAGCACATAGATGAGCAGATGGAATCCGGCATGCATGATTACTCGGTGGTCTGCCAGCGTCTGTTCGGCGATGAAGCCCAGTTCATAGAGCTGCGCATCATCGGGATCACTGGGGACGCCAAGCAAGTGGTGCTTGCCGCCCGCAACATCAACGATGAGATGCGAAATCAGCTGGCTCAGAAGGAAGCGCTCCAGACCGCGCTCACGCTGGCGAAGCACGCATCTGAGGCGAAGACCACGTTCCTCACCAACGTCTCCCATGACCTTCGCACGCCGCTGAACTCCATCATGGGATTCTCGAATCTTGCGCTGGAGCATCTGGATGATGCGGCAAGCGTGCAGAACAGCCTCGAGAAGATCTCTGCCGCAAGCCATCACCTGCTGGATCTGATCAATGAGATCTTGGACGTCAGTCGCATCGAGAGCGGCAAGATGAAGCTTGATGAGAAGCCGTTGAACCTGCTCAGCTTGGCGAAGAGCATCGAAGAGGTCTTCTACACGCAAGCGAAGGAAGCTGGGATCAGCCTTGAATTCAACGCATCTGGCATACATGATGCTGATGTCTTGGGAGATGCAATGCGTATCAAGCAGATCGTGGTGAACACGGTTGGCAACGCCATCAAGTACACATCTGCTGGTGGCAACGTGTGGGTGAGCTTCATCCAAGGCCCTGAGGCGCCGAATGGCAAGGTGATGTATGAGATCTGCGTGAAGGACACCGGCATAGGCATGTCAGCTGAGTTCCTCAAGCGCATCTTCCAGCCGTTCGAACGCGCGAATGCAACCGGCGCGCACGCAATGGACGGCACAGGCCTTGGCATGACCATCACCAAGAACCTGGTGGAGCTGATAGGCGGGGGCATCAAGGTTGAGAGCGAAGAGGGCGTGGGCTCTGAGTTCATCATCACGCTTCCCTTGCGAGTGAACCGCCAGGCCGAAGAGGACGCGCAAGCTGCCAAGTTCGCGGGGGAGGCAGCTGAGAGCGTTGACTTCAGCGGTCACTACGTGCTGGTGGTGGATGATGATGAGCTCTCACGTGAGCTGATGGCTGAGATCCTCTCCAGCCGCGGCTTCCAGGTTGAGGAGGCATCGGGTGGCCAGGAGGCGGTGGACGCGGTCAAGAGCTCTGAGCCTGGGCATTTCAGCGCCGTGATCATGGACATGCGCATGCCTGGCATGCCGGGCGATGAGGCCACGCGCGCCATCCGAGCGCTCCCCAGGCAGGATGCAGAGACGCTGCCCGTGATAGCCGTCACGGCGGACGCGTTCGAGGAAGGGCACCGCCGCTCCCGTGAGGCGGGCATGACGGCGCATCTGACCAAGCCTGTCAACACTCGTGAGCTCCTGGCGGTCCTGAAGGACACCATCGCGCGCTGAAGGAGCGCCGGGGCCGCATGGATAGATACTCCGTCATAGACACCGGTTCCAACACCGTGAGGTTGGTGGCCTACGACGTGCGTGCTGGCAAGGGCGCGAAGGGGCGCGACAAGCTCTTCACCGATGCCGTGAACGAGAAGAAGACGCCCGGGCTTGCAACGTATGTGGAGGATGGCGTCTTCTCAGAAGCGGGCATAGCGAAGACCTCTGACGTGCTGCAAAGGCTGCTTGAGATAGCGGAGAACGTGGACAGCAAGAAGACGCGGATCTTCGCCACGGCGGTCCTTCGCAATTGCACGAACTCCGCTGAGGCGGTTGCTGAGATAGAGGAGCGCATCGGCAAGAAGATCGATGTGCTCTCCGCCGAGGAGGAGGCGCACCTGGGGTATGTGGGCGCCACCTGCACAGGGGATGTGGGCGACGGCACGCTGATAGACATCGGCGGCGGCTCCACTGAGCTCACGCGCATGACGCCGGACGGGGATAGGCTGAACGTGAGCCTGGGACAGGGCTCGGTGTCATCGTATTCGGACTTCGTGTCGCTCGTGCTGCCCACAGCGGCTGAGATCAAGGCCATCGCGAAGGCATTCGGCAAGAAGCTCAAGACCCTAGAGGACGCGGATGCGTATTCCGGGCGCGTGATGTATGGGATAGGCGGGTCTGCGCGCGCGGTATCCAAGATGGGCGCGCTCATGTTCGGTGGTGGCGTCAAGCCGAAGGTGGTGACGGCTGACCAGCTGGAATCCGTGTTCAGGCTCTTGGGGGATGACCCAGGGGCGTTCGCGCACATGGCGGTGCGCGCGGTGCCTGACCGTTTGCATTCGCTGATCCCTGGCTGCACCATCCTGCGCGCTTGCATGCAGGCGTTCGGCGCGGAAGAGCTCCGCATCTGCAAGTACGGTGTCCGCGAAGGCTACCTCCTAGACCGCATGCTGAGCTAGACGGTCGTCTCCCTATAAATGGCTGTGCCTCCCTTCTGTAGGCGGCTGCATTGCCCCCCCCCTCTCTCTTGTGGGCGCTTGCAATGCAAGCGCAGCATTGACCCTCCCCCAATTGTGGGCGGCTGCATCGCAGCCGCAGCTGCCTGACAAGGCAGCGTAACTTGCCCGACAGGGCAAGAACACCCGGATGCCAGCTCCAGACCAGGCCACCTAGCCTGGCGCAAGATGACGTTTCGGGCGTAACGCAAATGTATGCTTGGAGGTCTGGCTTTCGCTGTACAATCAAGCGGTCGTGTACGCAAAGGCTTGAGGAGGGGACATGGATATCTTTGCGGATCAGGTGCTCCTGTCGCGCATCCAGTTCGCACTCACCGCCGGCTACCACTTCATCTTCGTGCCGATCACCATCGGCATAGGCCTCATCATGTCCATCTTGGTGACCAAGGCCTATCGCTCCAAGGATCCCGAAGATGACGCGCTAGCCCGCATGTGGGTGAAGATCTACACTGCTACGTTCGCCATAGGCGTGGCAACTGGCATCACCATGGAGTTCTCGTTCGGCACCAACTGGGCGAACTATTCGCGCTTCGTGGGGGACATCTTCGGCGCACCGCTTGCGGCCGAGGCGCTGTTCGCGTTCTTCCTGGAATCCATCTTCTTGGGCTTCCTCATATTCGGTCGCAAGAAGCTGAAGCCGGGCCTCTACGTTGCCAGTGCTTGGCTCACGTTCGCAGGATCTGCGCTCTCTGCGCTCTGGATCTTGATCGCTAACTCCTGGATGCAGACGCCCGCTGGCGCTGAGCTCTCTGCGAATGGCACTGAAGCGCTGATCACTGACTTCTTCGCCGCCGCGTTCAACCCGTCAACGCTTCCGCGCTATGCGCACACTGTGCTTGCGCTCTTGGTGATGGGCTCGTTCGTGGCCATTGCGGTATCTGCTTGGTACATGCACAAGAACACGCACGCAAGCGCCGCCGAGAAGATGATGCGCGTTGGCTGCATCGTCGGCGTGATCTCAACAGTGTGCCTTCTTGGCTCTGCGCATATGTCCGCTGTGGAGGTTTGGGAGGAGCAGCCCACCAAGCTTGCCATGATGGAGGGGCAGTACGAAACCGGCGCCTCTGAGCTCTCCCTCTTCGGATACGTGGATGAGGAAGCCGAAGAGGCGAACTCAGTTGCCATCCCGGGGGGTACCAGCTTCCTGGCAACGGGCACATTTGACGCCGAATATCCCGGTCTGAATGAGCTGGCCCAGAGGGAGCAGTTCGCAGACGTTGAGGTGGACCAGCTGCCAGTGAACTTCGTGTTCCAGGTGTATCACCTGATGGTGGCCATGTTCGGGCTGATCGTGGTCTGTCTGATCATCGCGTTCCTGTTCACCCGCAAGAAGGGAGACAACAAGGTTGCCAAGGTGCGCTGGCTGCAGTGGCTCTTGGTGATCTCACCCATCTTCCCGTTCCTGGCTATCCAATCTGGCTGGCTCACCGCCGAGGTTGGGCGTCAGCCGTACGTGGTCTACCCGGCGAACTCAAGTCCGGAGGGCATCTTCCTCCCAACTGAGGCTGGCACCAGCGTGTCTGTCCAGCCGTTCGAGGTGGTCATCACGCTGATCCTGTTCTTCGCCGTCTACATCCTGCTCTTCGTGGGCTGGTGGCGCGTCATCACCCGCTTCGTGAAGGAAGGCCCAGTTGCTGAGGCACCTCAGAAGGTCGAAGAAGGCGTGCCGGAGGCATCCTTCCGTGAGCTGGAGGTTGAGTCCGTGGAAGTTGAAGCATCTGCGAAAGGGGGCGATGCATGATGACCGAGGTTCTCACCATACTCTGGTTCTTCCTGATCTTCCTCTTGATAGCAGGGTATTTCGTGCTGGACGGGTTCGATCTGGGCATCGGCGTCCTGTTTCCGTTCGTCTGCAAGGACGAGCAGGACAAGAAGATCTGCCGCCGGGCCATCGGCCCTGTGTGGGACGGCAATGAGGTGTGGCTGCTCACGGCAGGCGGTGCGCTCTTCGCGGCGTTCCCGGATGCGTATGCAACCACGTTCTCAGGCTTCTATCTGGCCATCATGCTGGTCCTGTTCGCACTGATCGTGCGCGCAGTCAGTTTCGAGTTCCACGCAGGTGACCCGAAGTGGCGCAAGCTCTGGGATGTGTGCTTCTTCCTGGGATCACTGCTCCCGGCGCTGTTGTTCGGCGTTGCCATAGGCAACGTGATCCAAGGCATCCCCATGGACGTTGACGGCAACTACACCGGCATCCCGCTTCTGGGGCTGATCACTCCGTTCACACTGCTCACTGGCTTTCTGGGGCTTGCCATGTGCATCGCCGCAGGCGCCAGCTGGCTTGCGCTCAAGGCACCCCTTGGCAGCGGTCTGCAGAAGAGGGCCGAGGCCCTGAGGCTCCCAAGCCAGATGGTGTCATTCTTGTTCTTCATCTGCCTGACCGTGGTGCTCTTCGCCATGATGGGCGGCACGGAAGAGATGATGCCGAACTTGGAGCCGGTTAGGTTCATCTTCGCGGCGCTGTTCGTGGTGGCCCTGGGCGCGGGAATGTATCTTGATTACAACGGCCGCAAGAAGGACGCGGGCAAGAACAGCCTGATCGTATTCATCTGCCAGTGCGTGGCCGCAGTGTCCTTGGTGTTCCTGCTTGCTTGCAGCATGTTCCCGGTGCTGGTCATGAGCTCTGCTGGAAGTGTTGGGGATCCGGTCACCATCTGGACGGCTGGCGCCAGCGGGTACTCGCTCATGTGCATGACCATCATCCTCTGCATCGGGCTTCCGCTGGTGCTGATATATCACGTGCTGATATATCGCACGTTCTGTGGCCGAGTGCAGTTGGACAAGTAGCGTTCGTTCGCTTCGAAGGGCCCGCTCCTGCGGGCCCTTCTTCTTGTAGGGATGATGCCCCGCCTTTCCAGATAGGTCATCTGCGCCAGGCTGCCTTTTCTCACCTGCAATCCCCATCCGGGTGCCCTTGCCCTAGCGGGCAAGTTACGCATTGCTGGCGCAATGCTGCGGCTGCGATGCAGCCGCCTACTCTTGAGGGGAGGGGGGTGCAGCCGCCCACTCTTGAAGGGGGGGGGTGCAACCGCCCGCTCTTGAGGGGAGGGAGCGCTTCGGGCTGAAGCAAGCAAGAGAGGGCGCTCAGCTCCCGCCAATGCCTTCGGGCCACTTGGCTCAACCTGCTGCATTGATGCCCTTGCTGTCCAAAAAGGGCTTACAGGATAGGTGCACATGGTGCACCTATCCTGCTTCATTCATAACGGCCTTTAACATCCCGCATGTCGCTCACGCTCATGCGGAATGTAGCGGCCTTGGCGCACTTCCGTGCGCCGTACTAGGTGGATGCACAGACTTGCTCATGCGCGCTCCCGATCGCCAATGTGCGGCAAGGCACAAATGCGGTGCCTTGCCCTACGTCCACCAGCAACCGATCCGCAAGTTGAACACGCTCTCAGCCTGGGACCAACTCTTCAGGTTGACGTAGGGCACGCCACCGATCTTGTGGCGTGCCGCAACGTGACAACCCTGATTGCTGGCGTACACAACCCAGCATCAACTCTTACCTGTGGGCGGCTGCATCGCAGCCGCAGTTGCACGCCAGTGCAACGTAACGCGGACGCCAGTCCGCGAACACCCGGATGCCAGCATCTGGTCAGGCCACCTAGCCTGGCGCAAGATACCTATCCGGGTATTTCGGGTTATCACCCTCATTCCGCTACCTTCTCGCCCTCCGGGCTTCCAGGTAGCTGCGCTTCCAATGGAAGCGCCCACAAGAAAGGGAGCGGTCGCTTTCAAAGGAGCGGGCATGCTCCTTGCCCGCGACACCGGATCAGGGCAGCAAGCAAGCCAATGCTGCAAGAGAGGTCACCTTGTGCCCCGGCTTCGGATCGGGCAGTTATGTGGGTTGGAAATTGAACGCGACGCAAGTTCGCAGGTCTTGTACAATACGAATACGACTCTGTCTATGAGCAGCTTGCCAAGATGGCTTGCATAGCGCTCTAAAGCGAAAAGGGCTGAACATGCCGGACAATATGAGATATGACAACAACGGGCAGCCAATGGGCTATGGGGATCCAATGGATCCGTCCATGTATCCGCAGGCTGATCAGGCGTGGGGGCAATACCCGCAGGGTGGCTACGCAACGCCCATGCCCTCTCCGCAGGATATCTACTCGCAGCAGCAGTACATGGATCCCAGCCAAGCCTACATGGATCCCAACCAGGCATACGCTGACCCAACGCAGGCTTATGCTGATCCCAATCAGGCATACATGGACCAGCAGCAGATGTACGGCCAGCCCATGCAGCAAGATCCTTATTCTCAGTACCCGCAGCAGGCGGCTTATCCTGAGCCTGATCCTGCAATGGGTGGGCAGATGCCATACGTTGACCCGAACCAGGCCTACATGGACCCTCAGATGCAGGGCTATGGGCAGGCTCCGCAGGCTTACCCAGGCGCTCAGCCCATGCAGCAAGGCTATGGCCAGGTGCCGCAGCAGCCAGCTCAGCAGCAGATGCCGCAGGGGCAATTCCCGCAGCAGGCACCGGCTGCACCTGAGCCAGCGCAGCAGCTGCCGCAGCAGGACATGCCAATGGATAAGAAGGCAGCCAAGCGCGCCGCCAAAGAGCAGAAGCGCGCGGCGAAGGCGGCTCCAGCTCAAAGCGCTCCGGCCAACATGGGCCCAGCGCCGTCCGATGGCAAGGCAACCCTGTGCTTGATCTTGGGCATCCTCTCCGTTGTGTTCGCACTGTTCCCGCCAGTGGGAATCGTGCTGGGCATCGTCGGGCGCAAGATGGCAACCTCCTACATGAAGGCTGGCGGCCGTGCCCCCAAGGCTGACACTGGGCGCATATTCGCAACGGTGGGCTTCATCTTCTCCATCATCATGCTGGTGGTGCTCATCATCATGGGCATCATCATCTGGGCGGGCCTCTACGGTGAGAGCGTGGCCAGGAACTGGGCGGTGTTCTTCAACAACAGCCCGTTCGGCAACATCGTGAGGATCCCCATTCCCAACCCGTTCGGGAACTAAGGGCGCGCACGCTGCACGAAGATGGAATCAGATCCTTCCAAAGAGAAGACCAAGCCAACTTTCTTCGAGCGTCTGACAGGGGGCAAGCGGGAGCCTGCCTCTGAGGATGAGCTGCGTGAGATAGTTGACGTTGCCGTGGATCTTGCGGAATCTGAGAAGCGCATGATCCATGACATCATCGATCTGGGTGACACCACCGCAGATGAGATCTGCACGCCGCGCGTTGACGTCATGCTGGTGGATGATGACGAAACGGGGCGCGTGGCCCTTGACCGCATGCGTGGCACTGGCTATTCAAGGCTTCCCGTCTGCCATGACGGCATCGACGACATCATCGGCATCGTGCATTACAAGGACCTGATCGGCCCGCTCATGGACGGCTCCATAGACCAGAGCGTGACGGAGTTCATGTATGAGCCCATGTTCGTGCCGGAGACGAAGGACGTCATCCCGCTTCTAGGTGAGATGCAAGCTGCGCACCAGCAGATGGCCATCGTGGTGGATGAGTACGGTGGCACCGAAGGCGTGGTCACCGTTGAGGACATCCTGGAAGAGATCGTGGGTGAGATAGCTGACGAATCTGACCTTGACGGGGATCTTGTCACGCTGGTGTCCCCAGGCATCTGGAAGGCTGACGGCAGGCTGCCGGTGGCTGATGCCGTTGAGCTTGGATGGCCCGTGATAGAGTCTGATGACTATGACACCTTGGCCGGATGGCTGATGAACAAGATGGAGTCATATCCTGAGGTAGGGGACACGCTTTCCGTTGATGGGTTCGAATTCACCATCGAACGCATGCGCCGCTCCCGCATCTCAACCGTTCGCGTGGAGGGCCCAACAGCTTGACCGTACGTCCAGCCTGCAGGTTCGCGCATTCGCCTCTTGTCATCTTGCCGTTACCCATAAACTTTGTGCATCGTCATGCAAACTAGGGTAGAATACTTCCGCTGACATACATATCCGCCTTATCGGCAGCAAATCCACCAACAACCCACCCAGCTGTCCCCGAACGTTCGGCTTGTGCGCGCATTTCCAGTGCAGGCGAACGGGAAGGCGAATAGTTGTACGCAAATTGGGACAGTTAGGAATGACTGCTTTCCTACACTGGCAACATGACCAGTCAAGGAGGGCAGCAAGATGGAGCAAGGGTTGGCAAAGGGCAAGCATATAGCGCAACGCGCAAAGCATGTGGCTGCGGCGTCTGCGTCTGTGGCAGCCGGCACGCATAAGCAGCGTGGGCATCGCCACATATGCATATTGCTGACAGTGCCTGTTCTGGCGCTGGCCGCAGGGCTTGGTGCTGCAACCCTCCAGAACCATCTTGGCAGCGCTGAGCGGGCTGTGGCGCAAGACGTTCCAGCCATCTCAATGGATGTGGTGCCAACGCAGGCATCTGATGAGGCTTCCGCTGAGTCCTTCATCTTGGAAAGCGGCGCCACGCGCAATGTTGACGCAACCATCCAAGAGGTCCAGGTGAAAGAGGAAGAGGCGCGCATCGCGGCTGAAGAGGCTGAGCGCGCAGCTGAGGAAGAGGCCATCAGGCAGGCTCAAGAGGCTCAGAGCAAGAAGAGCTCCGCCGCTGTTGGCATCGGCAATGTTGACTTCACCGTTGGCCATGACGCATTCGTGGCCGAATGGACTGAGCGCATTGACAACTACCTAGCAGGTTTCCCCCTTGCTGGCCACGGTGCTGACTTCGCAGAGGCTGCTTGGCAGCACGGCGTTGACCCGCGCTGGTCTCCGGCCATCTCCATGACTGAGAGCACCAAGGGCACCAATTGCTTCATGGCATACAACGCTTGGGGCTGGACTGGTAGCCTTGGCGGCAACTGGTCAACGGCCATCTACAATCACGTTGCGGGCCTGGCTGCGGGTTACGGTCACACCATCACTCGTGCCAACGCTGCAAAGTATTGCCCGCCCAACGCTGATCACTGGTATTCCACCACTCTCTCAGAGATGGCGAAGATCTAGCTGTGAGCAACGTCATCGTCGTTGGATGCGGACGCGTGGGTTCGCAGCTTGCGAACATGCTCTCAGACAACGGCAATAACGTAAGCTGCATAGACAAATCTCCTGACGCATTCGCAAATCTTGGTCGCAACTTCAACGGCTCTACCATCCAGGGCGTAGGCTTTGACGAAGACGTCCTGGTGCGCGCAGGCGTTGAGGACTGTGACGTGCTTGCCGCTGTCACTCAATACGACAAGGTGAACATCATGTGCGCTGAGGTGGCAAGCCGTCTGTATGACGTTGAGCACGTCATCGCGCGCTTGTACAATCCAGAGCTTGAGCGCGCGTACATGCAGCTTGGCATTGATTACGTCTGCGGCACCTCCCTTGTGGCCGAAGACGTGTTCTCCAAGGTGATGGTGGGGCACGGAAGCCACGTCACCACGTTCGGTGACTTCGAAGTGGTCCGCTTCTCGCTTGACCTGTCGGGCCGTGAGGACTCGCGTAGCATCCGCGTCTCTGAGCTTGAGCGCGATCACGCCATCCGCATCATCGCGTTCGAGCGCGCAGACGGCTCATCCTCATCCATCCCGTCATCAGATTCGCTGCTCTACAGCGGTGACATCATCCTGGCCTGCGTTCGCCATGATCATATCCGCCAGCTATCCAAGTTCATGCAGAGGTAGGCGGCCATGTACATCATCATCGCAGGTGGCGGCAAGGTTGGCTCATACCTTTCGAACGTGTTCCTCTCAAGCGGCAATCAAGTTGCTGTGATCGAGGAGCGCGCTGAGACGGCAGACCTCTTGAGCGTGTCCCTTCAAGGGGAGTACCTGGTCATCAAGGGGGACTGCTGTGATTCGCGCGCGCAGGAGGATGCCGGCATCCGCCAGGCAGACGTGTTCGTTGGGGCAACGGGCCAAGATGACACGAATCTGGTTGCTTGTGAGATAGCGCAGCGCGTGTTCTCTGTTCCGCGCGTCATCGCGCGCGTCAACAACCCGAAGAACCTCCGCATCTTCCGTGAGGTGGGGATCGAATGCGTGTCCTCCACCACGCTCATCGCCAATCTGATAGAGGAAGAAGCGCTCCTGGGCTCAGTGTCTGTTGTGTCTTCGCTGAACCACGGCAACGTCGCATTGTCTGAGTTCACGGTTGGGCGCATGCGCCACCACTCAGACGAAGAGGGCATCACCATAGGTGAGATAGAGATGCCGGAAGGGTCATTGATCGTGGCGGTTGCCTATGAGGATGACGCGCAGGTGGCAGAGCCCGATGTGGTGCTCTATCCGGGCGATCAAGTGATCGTAGTGGCTGAGAACAGCGTGCTGGATGAGGTTCGCACGCTATTCCGCAGCTTGTAGAAAGGTTGGAATGTTGACGAACTTGCTCTCGAATGCGGCGGCCATGTCAAGCTTGGGCGTCATCATCTTGGCTGTCACCATCGTGGTGGTAGCCATTTGGGTAGCAGTGCTCTCTGTCAAATGCAGCAAGCTGAAGAAGATCGTGCTCTTGCAGGAGGAGCGCATCGCCGAGATGTCCGTTCGAGGCGTGCAGGATGCCAGGCGCGGTGCTGCTGGCAAGGGCGCTCCTGTTTCTGCTAGCGGGATGCCCGCAACCGGTGCGCCGTCAGGCATGGCGCCTGTTGGCAGCAAGAAGGATGAGGATAAGCCGCAGAAGTCACGCGGGCGCAAGGGCAAGCCAACCATCCCTTTCGGTGCTAACAAGGAAGCGCAGGCGCAGGCCACCCGAGCGCTGGCTGACATGGCTGAGCCGCCTGACTACAATCCGGATTCCATTGACTTCTCCAAGGTTGAGGGGTTGCGTCAGCGCCCGCAGCCGCAGCCTGAGCCCAGGCCGCGCAAGGACGCCCAGATGATGGATTTGCAGGTGACGGGCAGGATGCCTGTGGTTGCGGCGAAAGAGGCTGCACCTGCTGCGAAGCCTTCCTATGACCGAGTGGCCGAAGAGCTTCGCAGTCGAACTGGCGTGAGCTCTGCCTGGGTTGATGAGGATGCGCGTCGCGTTGTTGAGCGCCATGAGCGCCAGGCCAAGCGTCAGCGCTTGAGCGAACGCCGCCAGCAAGAGCAGCTTCGCCGTCAAGCGGAATCCATCGTGGCTGAGCACAATCGCCAACGAGGAATGTAAGGCTGCTTGCTGGCATCCTTGCTGCCACAAAAATGCTGCATGGGCGAAGGACACGCCCATGCACTTTTATAACGGCCTTTAACTTTGCATGTGCAAGCACCTGCAAAGTAGCGGCCTTGGTGGCCTCCCGGCCACCTGTCCAACCTGCAACTCTGGCTTCCTTGCTGCACCCGAAAATGCTGCACAGGCAAAGAGCATGCCTGTGCACTTTTATAACGGCCTTTAACATTCCGCATTCGCTTTCACGCTCATGCAGAATGTAGCGGCCTTGGGGCGCTCACGCGCCCCGTTCCGGGTGAATCATCTCCTGTAGGACAGCCTCCCAATTGTGGGCGCTTGCAATTCAAGCGCAGCATTGTCCCCACCATGTGGGCGCTTGCATCGCAATCACAACACCCCCCATGTGTGGGCGCTTCCATTGGAAGCGCAGTTGCACGCCAGTGCAACGTAACGCAGGCGACAGCCTGCGAACACCCGGATCCCAGCATCAGCTCAGGAAACCTAGCCTGGCGCAGACCACCTATCCGGGCGCATCAGGCTCCAACCCTCACCCTGCTCACATGCGATGGCCAGCACCCTCGCTAGGCCTCAGGCTGGCGGGTTGGTGTGATGGTGTATATCACACCA
>CAJUPL010000004.1 GCA_910588435.1 uncultured Eggerthellaceae bacterium
ATTGGGTTGCAACCCCATCCTTCGGCCTCGCTCCGCTCGGTCCGGCTTACGGGATGCGTTGCATCCCGCTTCATTCATAACGGCCTTCACCATCCCGCATTCGCTTTGACGCTCATGCGGAAAGTAGCGGCCTTGGCGCACTCACGTGCGCCTTATCCGGATGGTCATGCAGACCTGCTCATGTGCATTTCCGACTGCCAATGTGCGGCAAGGCACAGGTGCGGTGCCTTGCCCTACGTCCACCAGGCGCATTCCCATGTCCAGCAACGTCTCTGCAATGGAGGTCTCTTTTGTTGACGTAGGGCACGCCGTCGTTTTCATGGCGTGCCGCAACGCATCACCTCAGATCGCTTGCGTGTGGGACGTGGCTACAACCCTCCCCACCTGTGGGCGGCTGCATTGCAGCCGCAGTTGCACGCTAGTGCAACGTAACGCAGGCGGTGAGCCTGCGAACACCCGATACGGGGCAATAGGTCAGGCAGGGTTGCCTGTCGCAGAACACCTATCAGGGCATTTAAGGTTTGCACCCGAAACGGAGGCTGGAAGGGAGCTAAGGGCGCATTGAAAGAGAAGGGATGGGCGCATATGATGCACCCATCCTGCAGGATACCCTTACTCCTCTGGCTTCTGGGTGGAGAGGAAGATCTGGAGGCCCATCTGATCGATCTGATCCTGGAGCGCTTCCAGCTCATCCACATGCGCATCCTCGTCAGCCAAGATGCCCTCTAGGATGGTCTTCGTGGCGTTGTCATTCTTCTCAACGCAGAGCTTGATGGCCTCGTTGTAATCCTTGACGGTCTGAAGCTCCATATCATGGTCATTGTCCACTTGCTCCGGCACCGTCTTGCCGATGTTGAACTCAGACAGCTTGGACACGATGGGCTTGCCTTCCAGGAACAGGATGCGCTCCATCAGATGCTCAGCATGGTGCATCTCCTTGATGGCGCGGGTCTTGAAATCCCCTGACAGCTTCGCATAGCCCCAATCCTCGCACATCTCTGCGTGCAGCATGTACTGATTGATGGCCGTCAGCTCACCTTCCAGCAGATAGTTGAGCTTATCGATGATCGCCTTATCACCCTTCATCATGTCCTCTTCTCTCTTGAGACTGGGTCTTCAACATGAAGGGATGTTCTCTCATGAGGAGCGCAAGCTGCATCCACAAGCCAACCTCGTAACTGAAATGCTAAGCACCCATTGCACAGAGGACGAAATGAGCGAAAAAAGATGCGCGCCTTCGCTCAGGAGATGGCGCGCGCCTCTATCCTGCGAAGCGCAACGGATAAGCGGTCATCCATGCTGGAGATCCTGTGCACAGGCACTAAGGGGGCAAGCTTGCAAACGCCAGCTGCGCGTCCTGCTTGACGGCGTGCAGAAGGCTGCCCCATCGCCTCTGCAACCTCAGAGCAAGTCCACGTGCAACCATACGGTATCCCTAAGCAAGCCTCCCAAACGCCTGTTTGGAAATCTGTGCCGTCCAGAAGCAGCGGCACATCGAAGGTCTTCCGCTTTCCAGCCAGATACTCCATCAGCTGCGTTGCACAGGCATTCGTGAGGGCGCTTGGGCTGTCAGCGCAAGCGCCTGCGCCTGCCCCGAACGCGACAAGCGAGATGCTGCCATCCACCTCTTCTATGAGGACAGGGCCTGCTTGCGTTGCGTACACGTGGCTATGCTTCATGTGGAACCTGCCTCTTGATCATGCGCTGTGAGGTTGCATGAACTGTATCATAGGCATGCACCATCCACGATGCCATATATGCTCATAAGGAGGAGCTTTGGATAGATTGATGATCGCGCCATCCATATTGTCAGCGGACTTCCTGGACATGGGGCACGGTGCTACGCTGATCAAGGAGTCAGGCGCGGATTGGGTGCATGTTGACGTGATGGACGGGCATTTCGTTCCGAACATCACGATGGGAGTGCCCCTGGTGAAGGCGTTGCGGCCGAGGACGGATCTGACCATAGACGCGCATCTGATGGTATCCAACCCCTTGAGGCAGATACCCTGGTTCGCAGGTGCCGGAGCAGACATCATCACCTTCCATCTGGAAGCCGTCACTGAGGATGAGGCCCATGAGGCGGTGCGCATGATCCATGATGCGGGTGCGAAGGCCGGCGCCTCCATCAAGCCGAAGACGGATGTGAGCGCGATCCGGCCATTCTTGGACGAGCTGGACATGGTGCTGGTGATGAGCGTGGAGCCGGGCTTCTCAGGACAATCATTCATAGATGGGTCCCTTGAGCGCATAGCCGCTGTCAAGAGCATGGCGAATCGGATCGGGCATGACATCTTGATCCAGGTTGACGGCGGCATCGGCCTTCAGAACATAAGAGAGGTAGCAGGCGCTGGCGCGGATTGCGTCGTCTGCGGGAATGCCTTCTTCAAGGCAGGCGATCCGCTGAGCTTCCCAGCGAGGATGCGCGAAGCCGCATCAGGCAAATAGGGGGGGGCAGTGATGACGAATAGATGCATATACATGGACTACGCGGCCACATCGCCCATGGTACCGGAGGCGCTAGAGGCCATGCAGCCCTACCTCCAAGCAGGACCCGCATCCATAATGGATGACGGGAACCCGAATTCGCTATCAGCCCCAGGCAGAGCTGCATTCAAGGCGCTCGAGAAGGCCAGAGCTGCCCTTGCCTCATGCATCGGCGCACCTAGGCCCGATGAGGTCATCTTCACCTCTGGCGCCACAGAGGCAGACGATGCGGCGGTGATGGGGATAGCGAAGGCGGTTCATGAGGCGCGCGAGAAGTCATCTTCCGGTACGTTCAAGCCGCATGTGATAACAACGCAGATAGAGCACCCGGCCGTTCGCAAGCCCGCGAAGGCGCTAGAGCGCAGCGGCTTCGACGTCACGTACCTGAAGCCAGACCGTGACGGGTTCATCTCTGTCCAGGCGCTTGATGAGGCTCTGACAGATGAGACGGTGCTCGTCTCCATCCAGCTTGCGAACTCAGAGGTGGGCTCGGTCCAGGCCATCCGTCAGCTAGCTGAAGCTGCACATGCAAGGGGAGCGCTCTTCCATACGGATGCTGTCCAGGGCTTGGGCAAGGTGCCCGTGAGCGTGAGGGACCTAGAGGTTGATGCCGCATCCTTCTCCGCCCATAAGATCGGCGGCCCCTACGGCGTGGGCGCGCTCTATCTCAAGAGCAGGACGCCCTTCGCGCCCTTGCTGTTGGGCGGAGGTCAGGAGGGCGGCAGGCGCAGCGGCACGCAGAACGTTTGCGGGGCCGTTGGGTTCGCAGCGGCTGCCAACGTTGCAACGCAAGACGTGGAATCTGAGCAGGCGCGCTTGATGCAGATCAGGGATGCGCTCTATTCGCGCCTTTCCAGCTTCTCTCGGATCCAAAGCGCAGTGGATTGCCCAGAGGGCAGCCTTGACTTCCTCCCGAACATCGTCTGCGTCCTGATAGAGGGCATAGAGAGCCAGACCTCTGTGCTCAGGTTCGACTCATTGGGCATAGCCCTCTCAGGTGGAAGCGCCTGCTCTTCTGGTTCGCTCAACCCCAGCCGCGTGCTCACAGCGTGCGGGATAGGAGCAGATGAGGCGCAGACGGAGTGCCGGATCTCATTCGGCAGGTTCACTGAGATGGAAGATGCGAATGCGCTGCTCGAAGCGGTGCCGAAGGTGCTTGACTGGAGGAGATAGAGATGGAGCTGGTGAACACCCATTGCCACACCGGATACTGCGGTCATGCGGAAGGGGAGGTGTCTGAGTACGTCAAGCGCGCGAAGGAAGCGGGGCTCACAACGCTTGCCTTCACCGATCACTATCCTCTCACCCCAGCGTTCGATCCAGATGACTACCTCTCCGTCCCGCCATCTGCGATGCCTGAGTACGAAGCGGCAGTGAAGGAAGCCCAGGAAGCAGAAGCTGATATGGACATCTTGTGCGGGATAGAGCTTGACTATCTGGGCAGCCTGGAAGACAGGGACCTTGCAAGCGCAGACCTCGACAGGTTCCAGCTGATACTGGGTTCTGTGCATTTCGTCGACGGCTGGCCCTTCGATGACCCGGCGAAGCGTGACAGATGGGATGAGCCAGGCGCCGCTGATGAGATCTGGAAGAGGTACGTCCAGCTCTGGTGCGATGCGGCATCTGACACATCCCTTCGCTTCGATGTGATGTCCCACCCAGACCTTGCGAAGAAGTTCGGATACCTGCCCTCTTTCAGCTTGCAGCCACTCTATGACCAGATGGCGGAAGCTGCGCGCGCAGGCGGAAGGATGATAGAGCTGAATACGTCAGGATCCTACTATGCTTGCGCGGAACCATTCCCAGCTCCTGGCCTCTTGTCCGCATTCGCGCATGCTGAGGTTCCCTGCACGGTAGGCACGGACGCCCATGTGCCGGAAAACGTTGCCCGTGACATCCGTCATGGCTATTCGCTAATGAAAGAGGCCGGTTACAAATCCGTCACCGTGCCCACATCCTCAAGAGACAGGCGTAGCATCTCACTTGATATCTGAGGCTCATCTGAAAGGAATCCATATGGGCAAGAAGGATAAGAAGGACAAGAAGAGATCCAAGAGAGCTACGCTAGGCGATGATGCTTCTAGGCATAGCTCAAGGAAGGCTCCAGTCAAGCCCGATGCTCTCGCCAAGAGCGGTGAGAGGCACATCGTCCGCCCCTCTGCCAACCTCACCATCGGCGGTCTAGAGAGGTCGTTGCTCTCCGCGTTCCCAGCTGACACTGCTGAAGCATGGGATAGGACGGGGCTTTTGGTAGGGGAGCGCGCGCTTCCCTTGGAGAAGGTGGCCGTGACGTTGGATCCAACGGTAGATGCCATCAAGGAAGCAGCAGCATCTGGGGCGAACGTCTTGCTGTCGCACCACCCCGCATACATAGAGGCTCCTGATGCATTCGCTCCGGAGCCGTCAGTGGCATTGAGCCCAGGTGCTGGCGTCTTCGCAGCCATCAGCTCTGGTGTTGCGCTCATGTGCTTCCATACGGCACTGGATGTGAGCAAGCCGGCCCAAGCCGTGCTCCCCGGAATGCTCCATCTGAGCTTCACGGGAAGCGTGCTCGTGCCCGTTCCCGGACATGAGGGCTTGGGGTATGGGCAGATCTGCCGCATGGGTGGCGCTGGTTCGAAGGATGCGTCGCTGGCTCATCTGGCTGCACGCTGCACGTCCGTATTCGGGCGCGCCCCAAGGGTCTGGGGCAAGTTCGATTCCCGCGTGACCAGCGTGGTCACATGGACGGGCAGCGCGTCGGGGATGCTGGATGCAGCCATCAAGGCAGGTGTTGACTGCGTGATCTGCGGGGAGGTCAAGTATCACGATGCTCTTGCGGCTAAGCAAGCAGGTCTCTCGTTGATAGAGCTCGGGCATGATGTGAGCGAATTCCCTCTCACTGCGGTCCTTGCTGATGCGGTTGCGGCATATGGCGTATCGTCTGAGAGCATCGTCATCTTGGATCAGACGGACAATTGGGCTTATCCTGAGAGCATCCGCCTTTAGAGGAAATGAATGCGGCAAGCCTTTCCTGATTTGCACTAGAATGGTCATCTAGGCTGACATCTCGGGAAAGGCTGGCCATGCAGGCAACGTCATATGACATAGAGTCCCTCAAAGCGGCACAGCAAGCAGATTTCGACATCCTCCATATGACCCGTGAGCTAGAAGAGCTGCCTCAACGGCAGGTGATAGTGGATTGCCGCAAGAAGCGCGAAGCCCTGAAGGAGAAGATGGGCAAGATAGATGCGGTCAGGTCTGACATCAAGCGGAAGCTCACCCGCGCCAAGGATGAGGACGCATCGCTCATCAAGAAGGAGAACGGCGTTCAAGCAGCCATAGAAGCAGCTGGCAATGACTATCGCAACGCTGAGGCCAGGACCAAGGAGCTAGACGGGATCTTCAAGCGTCGTCAATCCCTATCCGAGGACATCTCAACGCTGGAAGGTGAGCTTGCCAAGGTCAATGAGCTATCTGCTCAAGCGGACAAGGCCCTTCAGGGCATAGACGCAAGCGAAGCAGCGGCAACCGATGAGTTCAAGCGCGAAGGCGGTCGCCTCAGGTCATCCATCGCTGATGCAGAGCGCAAGCGCGAAGAGCTCTTGGATAGCTTGACCTCTGAGCTCTCCCAAGCATATCGCCTGACGTCTGAGCGCATGGGGACGGTGGTGGTAGGCAACCTGGAGATGAGCAGGTGCGGCGTCTGCCGTGCAAGCATCGACCCAGGCCGCTTGATAGAGGTCAAGGCGCAGGCTCCTGTCACCTATTGCCCCATATGCAAGCGCTTGCTGATAGTGGATGCCTGAACGAGCATCCCCAGCGCATTGAAAAGGCCCCCTGAAGAGGGGGCCTTTGCTTTTGCTGATGAGCTGTTCTATGAGGCTTTGGAGAGCTATGCCCTCTCCACCTTGCCAGCCTTCATGCAACGGGTGCAGACCTTCGCCTTGCGGACATGGCCCTTTGAATCCTTGATGGTGATCTTCTGCACGTTGGGACGGAACACCCTGTTCGTGACCCTGTGTGAGTGGCTCACGTTATGCCCGAATGAGGGCTTCTTCCCGCAGATCTCGCATACCTGTGACATTTCGAACTCCTATTGGCTCTTAAAGTTCATCGTTATATCTTGTGGAGCAGCAACCGCAAACTATAGCACATAAGACCCATGATCTGTCACATCAAGCGGTGAAAGCTCATTTGCGACCTTCAACATCCTGCATGTCGCTCACGCTCATGCGTAATGCAGCGGCCTGAACGCCAACGTGCGCACCTCAGCCCCAACCCCTAACCTGTGGGCGGCTGCATTGCAGCCGCAGCATTGGCCCCCTAACCTGTGGGCGCTTGCATCGCAAGCGCAGCATTGGCCCCCTAACCTGTGGGCGCTTGCATCGCAAGCGCAGCATTGCGATGAGCAATGCGTAACTTGCCCGACAGGGCAAGAGCACCCGGAACAAAGCAACAGGTCAGGCAACCTAGCCTGGCGCAAGACACCTATCCGGGTATTTCGGGTTATCACCCTCATTACGCTGTGCTAGCGCACAGCTGCGTCGGCAATGCCGACGCCCACTCCTGGGGGGTAGCTGCCGTAAGCTATGCTAGCGCCTTCAGGACCGAACGATGCGCGTTGCAGTCATCCCTGTAGCGTTGCATCTTGGATCGCGATCTGGCTGCTAAAGCGTTTCGTAGGCGATGCGTGGAGGGTGCTTACGCGCATGATGGCTTGCGCTATACTGACCCAAGCTCATGCATATCCGCGGTGCGCGTCAGCATGCCGTGAGATGACCTGAGCGCATCATCGGACATGAGAAAGGAGCATCATATGGCAGACAAGATCTCAGGTGAGCTTCACGTAGCCAATGATGTCCTAGCGGATATAGTGGGATATGCGGCGCTTGAATGCTATGGCGTGGTTGGCATGACAGCTCCCAATGCTGCTGATGGCATCGCCAAGCTCTTGCCAGCAAGCCGCCTTCGCCGTGGGATCACCGTGACGCCTGAGGAAGAGGGCATAAAGGTGGATCTGTATGTGGTGATCGAATATGGGACCAACATCACCACCGTCTCTCAGAATCTCTCGGATCAGGTCAAGTTCGCTTTGAACGAATACGCCTGCGTGCCCATAACAGATGTCATAGTCCACGTACAGGACATAAGGATCAGATGAGCTTCGTGCCTTCTTGGCATGCTCAGGAACACCTGGACATATATGCGATCAGGAGCACTCGAATGTCGAATTCCTATGAACTTGCGCAGATCCTCAATGCGATAGCAGGAGCGTCCTCGGCGCTCACAGAGCGCAAGGAAGAGATCAACCGCTTGAACGTCTTCCCTGTGCCTGATGGTGACACGGGAACCAATATGTCTCTCACCATCAAGAGCGTGGTGGACAATCTGGCGGCTTTGGGCGCAGACCCTACAGGCCAAGATGTCTGCAGAGCCATCACCCAAGGTGCGCTCATGGGGGCGCGTGGCAATTCTGGCGTCATCACGTCCCAGATACTTCGCGGGCTTTGCGAAGGGAGCGCAGACCTTGATGCCTTTGACACCCAAGCGGTGGCGAAAGCGTTCGTCAAGGCTGAAGAGGTCGCCTTCCATGCCGTTCGCAAGCCTGTGGAAGGGACGATCCTCACCGTGCTCCGTGACAGCGCAGCCGCTGCGAAGAAGGCGGCAGATGATGAGCTTCCCACAGAAGCGGCGTTGGAGGCCATCGTGGCAGAGGCCTATGCATCAGTTCACAGGACGCCTGAGCTTCTCCCCGTCCTCAAGGAGAACGGCGTGGTGGATGCTGGAGGATTCGGCTTGGCCATCCTCTTCGAGGCGTTCACGGCAACGCTCACTGGCAAGTCCGCAGGCGCAGCAGAGCCCATAGCCCTCGGAGCTCTTGAGCCCAAGGTGGAGATAGAGCAGGTTGATGATTGGGAGGGCTCAGAGTATCGCTATTGTAATGAGTTCCTAGTGGACTCAGATGAGCTTGACACTGAAGAGGCGCTGGATTTCTTGCAGACCATGGGAGACTGCGAGCTCTGCGTTGGGTCCGCGCCCAAGTTCAAGGTGCATGTGCATTCGAACACGCCTGATAAGGTGCTCAAGTACTTCCTTGACAGGGGCCAGATCTCAGAGGTGCACATCCATAACATGGACTTGCAGTCTGAAGAGCGCGTGAAGAAGATCGCAGCTGATGAGCAGGTACAGAGAAAGCCGCTAGGATTCGTTGCCGTGGCCGCCGGGAACGGCAACGCAGAGATCCTGAAGAGCCTTGGCGTGGATGTGGTGGTCTCCGGCGGCCAGACCATGAATCCATCCACGAAGGACCTCTTGGATGCGGTTGGAAGGGTGAACGCGGATGCCGTGATCATCCTCCCGAACAACTCCAACATCATCATGGCCGCAGATAGCGCGCGCCAGCTCTCCGATGTGCCTTGTGGCGTGGTCCCAACGAAGAGCGTGCCGCAATCATTCGCGGCAATGTTCGCAGCAGATGCTGATGCAAGCCTTGAAGAGAACCTGGAAGCCATGGCGGAAGCTGCAGCTGAGGTCAAGACGGGTGAGGTCACCTGGGCCATCAAGGATTCCAAGGACTCTGAGGGCAACCCCATCAAGGATGGGGATGTCATAGGCATCGCTGATGGGTCCATCGATGCGGTGGCGTCGGATATCCAGGATGTCACCATGGAGCTCTTGGCCAAGATGGGCGCAGAGGATTCTGACACCATGACCTTCCTGGCTGGTGAGGACCTTGCTGAGGATGTCAAGGACGCCCTGGCTCAGAAGATAGAGGATGCCTATCCTGATCTTGAGCTTGATATGCAGGATGGCGGGCAGCCTCTGTATCCAATAGTGTTCTCGCTTGAGTAAGGCGAAGATGGCAGGTGCAGCTCCTGCGAACGCGGACCGCACGCAGGCAACCCTGTACCTTGATTCACCCATCACGTCCGCCAAGGGCGTGACAGAGGCGCGTGCGAAGGCGTTGAGGAAGCTTAACATCACCACCGTCCGTGACCTGCTCACGCACTTCCCAAGGCGTTACATGGACCTGACCAACGTCTGCACTGTGGCCTCTGCTCGGATCGGAGAGGTCTGCACCATCCCTTGCGAGATATTCGAGGTGCGGACGAAGCGTCCGCGCCCCAACCTTCCTATAGTAGAGGTCACGCTGGTGGATGGCACGGACACGATGGTGGCAACGTTCTTCCATATGCCGTGGATAGCCAAGAAGCTGAGGCGCGGCATGAGGCTTGCGGTATCTGGCAAGCTTGCCTTTGACTTCGGCTTCAAGCGTATGACCAATCCCCTCTATGAGGAGATCTCAGGGGCTGAGGTGGAAGGCCGGATCATAGCCATCCATCCAGCAACCGAGATGCTGCAAGCTGGGCACATAAGGCGCATCATAGGAGATGCGCTAGATGCAGCATCTGGCATGCACGATCCCATCCCTCCGCGTCTTCTGGCATCGCGCGGGCTCATATCCCGCGGTGCGGCATTCCGCGCCATGCATGAGCCTCGCAGCATGGATGAGGTGCAAGTGGCGCGCACGCGCCTCGTATACGACGAGCTGCTGCTCCTGCAGCTCTATCTGATGCAGCTTGGCAGCAGAGAGGTGGAGGGAGCAACGCCGAAGGCTCATGAGACAGAAGGCTCTATCATAGACGCCCTTCGCCATGCCATGCCATTCACCCTGACAGAGGACCAAGAGCATGCCATATCAGAGCTGTTCGATCAGATGCGTGAGCCTCACGTGGCAGATCACATGGTGCTGGGGGATGTGGGCAGCGGCAAGACCGTCGTCAGCGCATTCGGCGTGGCAGCCGCAAAGCAGACTGGCACGCAAGCAGCCATCATGGCTCCAACGGAGATCCTGGCTCAGCAGCACATGAAGACGCTAGGTCCCCTGTTCGCGAAAGCTGGGATCAGCGCGGCGCTGCTCACGGGTTCCACGCCGCATGAGGAGCGCATGCAGATCTTGAGGGATCTGGGAAGCGGTGCGCTGGACGTCATCATCGGCACGCATGCGCTCATAGAGGATGACGTTGCATTCAAGGAGCTCACCTTCGTCACCATCGATGAGCAGCAGCGCTTCGGCGTTGGTCAGCGCGCGGCGCTCCTAGACAAGGGTGTGGCTCCTGACGCGCTCTACATGACGGCAACGCCAATACCAAGGTCTTTGGCGCTAACGCTCTTCGGAAACCTCACGCATTCCTATATGCGGCAAAAGCCGAACGCTGGAGCATCCCGCATGACACGCGCTTACAGCCGTGAGCAGAAGGGGAGCGCCTATGATGCCGCAAGGGCTGCCGTCATGCGGGGTGAGCAGGTGTATGTGGTATGCCCGTTGATAGGGAGCGCTAAGGCGGATGCGAAGCGAAGCCCCGGAGATGAGGACGAGCCCTACTACCCCGATGTCATGATCGAGGATGACTCAGACCTCACAGCCGAGGGCGGCGCGTCGGCGGTCAAGGAGGCGAAGCGCCTGTCAACGACGGTGTTCGCGGACGCGAACGTGGGACTCCTTCATGGAGGGATGCGCCCTGAGGAGAAGCAGCGCATCATGGAGGGCTTCGCATCAGGTGAGGTGCAGGTGCTCGTCACCACCACCGTGATAGAGGTTGGTGTGGATGTCCCGAATGCCACGGTGATGATCGTGGAGGACGCTGATAGGTTCGGGCTCTCGCAGCTTCATCAGCTGAGGGGACGCGTTGGTAGAGGAGAGAAGGATGCTAACGTGTACCTGATCTCATCTTCAAAGCAGCCGGCCGCCATGCAGCGCTTATCAGCCCTTGAGCAGAGCGATGACGGGTTCCAGATAGCAGCGTATGACCTCTCATTGAGGCGCGAAGGTGACATCCTTGGAAACAAGCAGTCCGGAGCAGGTTCGCTCAAGCTGGTGAACATAGTGAAGGATGCAGAGCTGATAGACGCGGCGCATGCGGATGCGCGCGCGTTGCTGGCCGATGATCCTTCTCTCAGCTCAGCTGAGGTGTCTGCGTTGGCTCGTGAGGTGAGGATGACTTTCATGGACGAGAGGCAGGTCAGCGGAGGATGACGGGACGCGTCAGGATAGTGGGCGGAGAGCTTGGCGGGCGTCTGATAGGCTGCCCGAAGGAGATGACTCGCCCAACTGCGGACAGGGTGAGAGAGGCTCTTGCAAGCGCAATCGTGAGCCGAGCGGAGGGCCTGGATCGTGTGCACGTGTGCGATGCGTTCGCAGGCTCAGGTGCCTTGGGGCTTGAGATGCTCTCAAGAGGCGCCGAATGCGTGCAGCTCTATGATTCATCCGCTGAGGCAGTGAGCGTGATGCGTGAGAGCATCGCATCCCTGGGCGTTCAGGGATGCGTCAGGGTGGATAAGCGGGACGTGTTGAAGGCTGGCATCGCTGGGCCTTTCGCGCCGTATGGCATCCTGCTCTTGGATCCGCCCTATGCTATCCCGGCAGATGACGTGGCAGATCTTGTGGCCAGAGCAGCAAGCGATGGGCTCCTGGCTCCGGGGTGCATCGTGGTATACGAGCATGAGAGCGCATCCCCTGATCTGCCTCAGATGCCTGGCATGATAAGGCTGTCTGACAAGCGGTATGGGAAGGCGTCTTTGGGGCTTTGGAAGCTTGATGGGAATGACTCATGACAGCTTCGCGCTTCAAATGGTAGAATCATGTATTCGTCTGCCGATGACCGCTCTTCGCGGCATGGCAGGAACGCTGAACTGAAAGATTCGGCCGCCTTGGAAAGAAGGCGGCATTTGGGAAGGACTGACATGGACGAAACAGGAGTATTGGGGCTTCTGGAAGAGCTCTCCATACTGTTGGAGGACTCCAAGACCGTCTTCGGCAAGAGCAACATGAGGCAAGTGGACATCTCTGCCGCCTTTGAGATCATGGATGAAATCCGAGACATCTTCCCAGCTGAGTTCTCCCAAGCGCGACAGATCGTCCGTGAGCGCCAGGCTCTTCTTGAGGACGCAGAGGATGAGGCCAACCGCCTGATCGAGGATGCCCGCTCTCAGGCTATGACCATCGCCTCTGAGCAGGAGATAGTTCGCATATCCCAGCAGCAAGCTGAGACAATCATGGCGGATGCCCGTGAGCTTGAGCGTGAGACGCGCGCAGGCGCTGAGGATTACGCCTACGAGGTATTCAGCCACGTTGAGCAGAGCCTTGACAACGTGCTCTCTCAGGTGCGTCGCGTTCGCGATCGCCTGAACTCCAATTCCATGAACGGAAGATAAGCCGCTGCTGTCATGGAGCCGGTTCGGATCCATATACCCAAAGAGCTCTTCGAGCCTGCAGAGACTGAGAGCTTTGCGGGTGAGGCTCCTTTAGGCACCCTGGACCTGGGGAATGATGAGTATTCCTTCTCTGAGCCCTGCAAGTGGGAGGTCCAGGTCACGAATACCGGCGGCGCGCTCCTTGTGCAGGGAAGCGCGAAGGTATCAGGCACCACGAGCTGCATTCGCTGCTTGGAGGATGCGAAGGTTGAGCTTGATGGCGCCATAGAAGGATACTTCGTCATCACTCCAGAAGGGGAGGACCCAGACCTTGAGGGCGATGAGTTCGAAGAGCTCCCTGCCAACCATGTGATGGATCTCACACCTTTGATCTTGCAAGGGCTCCTCTTGGCAGCTCCGCGCCAGCCCCTTTGCAAGGAAGACTGCTTGGGGCTTTGTCCCAAGTGCGGTCAAGACCTGAACATCGGCGAATGCGCCTGCTCGTCTGATGATGTCGATCCAATGAATCCCTTCGCCGTCCTGAAGGACCTCGATCTGTAACCTCTGCGTCACCTGCTCGCGTCGCATCCCTTCATGCTTTGCGTTTGATGCTAGAATGCTCCGCTAAAGAATGAAGAGATCCGGACAGGAGAACCTACTCATATGAAGGTCAAGCAGATCAAGAAGGACGGCAACAAGGTCACCTTGGAAGCCGTTGCAACCCCCCAAGAAGCAACCAACATGCTGCACTCCGCGAAGGTGGCATTCGCGCAGTCAATGGGGCTGAAGCCGCCAACGCAGAATGCCTCTATAGACCAGGTTGCAGAAGAGCAGATGGGCATCAAGAACCTTGACTCCATCGTGGAGCCGCAGGCCATAGAGGCATTCGGACCCATGGCTGTGGACAAGAAGGGCTTGATCCCAGCATATCCGCCCAAAGCCAAGGGCAAAGGCCCGCTGCAGGCTGGCAAGGAGTTCCGCTTCGAGGTTGAGGTGGACCTGAAGCCTGAGTATGAGCTCACGTCCTATGATCCGGTCACCATAAAGGTGCAGCCGTTCTCATTCGATGACTCGCTGGTGGACGCTCAGATCAAGGACATGGCTGAGCGCTACACGGCCTTCGTGGACGATGAGGACGCTCCAGCTGACAGGGTGGTGAAAGAAGGGGATCACATCAAGATCGCTCTTGAGGCCAAAGAGGACGGCAAGGAGCTCAAGGGGCTCTCAACGAAGAGCCGCACCTACACCGCGGGCAAGGGCTTCATGCCCGAGGGCTTCGAGCGTGAGATCTTGGGGATGAAGGCAGGCCAGACGAAGGAGTTCACCTTCGATGGCCCTGACTTCGACGAGAACATGAATGAGCGCACCCAGCACATAGATGCGAAGGTGACCATCCTGGGCTTCCAGAAGGAAGAGGCTCCAACCATAGACGACGCTTGGGTGAAGCAGAACATGCCCATGTACAAGGGAATAGATGACCTGCGCTTTGACATGGCGCGCGGCATAGAGCGCCAGGCGCGTGAGCAGTATGACGCATACGTCCGCCAGATGGCAGCCGCTGAGCTTGCGAACAGGTTCGAGGGCAAGATCGCAGATGAGGTCTATGAGGCCATGCGCGACCAGATGGTCACCAGCATCCGCATGGATCTGCAGCAGCAGGGCATGAGCTGGGAGCAGTTCATGGAGCAGAATGGCGGAGAGCAGCAGTTCGGCATGATGCTCATGCTGCAGGTTCGCCAGATGCTGACCCAGGGCTATGCCCTGGATGCTTGGTTCAGGCACAAGGGCCTCACCATCTCGGATGAGGATATCATCGCTGCATGCCGTGGCATCAATCCTCAGATGAATCCAGCTCAGATGCGCAAGCAGGCTGAGAGCTCAGGACAGGGCTTCGCGCTGCGTGAGTCTGCTGAGCGCTTGAAGGCCAACAATGACCTCGTTGAGAGCGCTACCATAGAGCTCATCGATGCGCAGAGCGCACCTGATGCCCCAAGCAACTAACCCTTCAGCTGATAGTGGCGCATTCCTTCCCATCAACCGCCAGGAGATGACTGAGCGAGGATGGGATGCGCCTGACTTCGTCTACGTTTGCGGAGATGCATACGTAGACCATCCATCATTCGGGCATGCCATCATCGGACGGATGCTTGAGCGTGCGGGATACAAGGTCTGCATGATCTGTCAGCCTGATGTTGAGGACGCCTCATCCGTGACCGAGTTCGGACATCCACGCCTTGGATTCCTGGTGTCTGCTGGGAACATGGATTCCATGGTGAACCACTACACGGTGGCGAAGAAGAGGCGGAAGAAGGACGCGTATTCTCCTGGTGGCATAGCTGGCGCGCGTCCTGATAGGGCCACCATCGAATACTGCAAGCTGATAAGGAAGTCCTATCCTGATGCCGCCATCATCATAGGCGGGATAGAGGCCTCTCTTCGCAGATTCGCTCATTATGACTACTGGTCTGATTCCGTCATGCGCTCCATCCTCTTGGATTCCGGCGCTGACCTCATCTCATACGGGATGGGGGAGCGCTCCATCATGGAGATAGCAGACGCGCTTGACGCGGGGCTTTCCATCCATGACCTCACATTCATAGACGGCACATCGTATGCAACGGACTCCCTTGAGCATGTGGTGGACTATGAGATGCTGCCCTCATGGGATGAGATCCAGGGAGAAGGCGGCAAGCGCGCATTCGGGGAGAGCTTCGCCATCCAATACCGCAACTCTGATCCAGTGAGCGCGAAGAGGCTGGTGGAACCCTATCCGGATGGCGTTTATGTGGTGCAGAACGCTCCCCAGCCTCCTCTCACAACATCTGAGATGGATGCTGTCTACAGGTTGCCGTTCACGCGCACATCCCATCCATCCTATGATGAGGCAGGCGGAGTGCCGGCGCTGAAGGAGGTGGAGTTCTCCATCGCCTCAAGCAGAGGATGCTTCGGAGAGTGCTCCTTCTGCGCGCTGACGTTCCATCAGGGCAGGCACGTGAGCTCTCGCAGCAAGGACTCCATCATGGAAGAGGCGAAGCTGCTCACAGAAAGGCCCGGATTCAAGGGGTACATACATGATGTGGGAGGCCCTACCGCCAACTTCAGGAAGAACCCTTGCAAGAAGATGGAAAGGAAGGGTGCTTGCACCGACAGGCGCTGCCTTGGATATGAGCATTGTGCAGCGCTCAGCGCTGATCACTCTGAATACGTGGAAATCCTCCGCACCCTTCGCGAACTGCCAGAGGTGAAGAGGGTCTTCGTGCGAAGCGGCATCAGATATGACTACGCCATGCTGGATGAGGACCCGACATTCCTTGAGGAGCTTGTGGCTCATCATGTGTCCGGACAGCTCAAGGTGGCGCCAGAGCACATCTCAGATGACGTGCTGAAGGTGATGGGCAAGCCTTCGCGCAAGGTGTATGAGGCATTCACGTCGCGCTTCAAGGAGCTTTCGCGCAAAGCTGGCAAGAAGCAGTACCTGGTGCCGTATCTCATGTCATCGCATCCTGGCTCTACTTTGAAGGATGCCGTCAAGCTGGCCGAGTTCGTGCGCGACATGGGCTACAACCCAGAGCAGGTGCAAGACTTCTACCCAACGCCTGGCACGTTGTCCACGGCCATGTATTACACAGGACACCACCCATTGACGGGCAAGCGCGTGCATATCCCGAAGTCTCCGCACGAGAAGGCGATGCAGCGCGCCCTCATCCAGTACAGGGATCCCAAGAATGCACGTCTTGTGAAGGAAGCCCTCAAACGCGCTGGCAGGACGGATCTCATCGGGCGCGGGCCCAAGTGCTTGGTCAAATGACCCCTCATCTGTGGTAAACTTCTCGCTTGCGTCTCGGAGTCTATGGACACACCCGGACGCGTGGTAAGGCGGAGTCGCAGATGAGAGCCTCCATCGCATCTGTTGGGCGATCGTCTTCCCACAGCATGTAAGACTGGCTTTTGGAGTGCGGAGAGGCGCGCCATCAAAGGCCAATTAGCAAGGAAGGCAAGTGCATGGGAGTCAAGCAGTACAAGCCGACAAGCCCTGGGCGCCGCTTCCAGACGGTCTCTGACTTCGAAGAGATAACCACTTCGAAACCTGAGAAGTCTCTGCTGGCGAAGAAGCCCAACAAGGCTGGTCGCAACAACAACGGACGCATCACCACGCGTCACAAGGGTGGCGGAGTCAAGCGTCGCTACCGCATCATCGATTTCAAGCGCAACAAGGATGGCGTGCCAGCGAAGGTGGCCACCATCGAATATGATCCGAACCGTTCAGCGCGCATCGCGCTTCTGCACTATGCAGATGGTGAGAAGCGCTACATCATCCATCCGAAGGGCCTCAAGGTTGGGGATACGGTCATGTCTGGCGTTGACGCAGACATCAAGCCGGGCAACGCCCTTCCTCTTGAGAACATCCCGGTTGGTACGCTCATCCACTGCGTTGAGCTGCAGCCTGGCAAGGGTGCCTCCATGGCTCGCTCCGCCGGCACCTCCATCCAGCTGATGGGCAAGGAGGGCAAGTACGCCATCCTCCGCATGCCATCATCTGAGATGCGCCGCGTTCTCCTCACCTGCCGTGCAACCGTGGGCGAGGTTGGCAATGCTGAGCATTCCAACATCAAGATCGGCAAGGCCGGCCGCAATCGCTGGCGCGGCATCCGTCCTACCGTTCGCGGCACCGTCATGAACCCTGTGGATCACCCACATGGTGGTGGCGAAGGCAAGAACAAGACCTCAGGCCGTCATCCGGTCACTCCTTGGGGCGTGCCTACCAAAGGCCATCGCACGCGCAACAAGAAGAAGGCCTCAAGCCGCCTGATCATCCGTCGTCGCAGGAAATAGCTTAGGTTGAGGAGATAAATTGAGCAGAAGTCTGAAGAAGGGCCCATTCATCGAGCCGCGCCTTCTCGGCCGAATCCAGAAGATGAACGAGAATGGCGAAAAAGAGGTCATCAAGACCTGGTCCCGCTCATCTACCATCTTCCCGGAGATGGTGGGCCACACCATCGCGGTCTATGACGGCCGCAAGCACGTACCGGTATACATCACGGAGTCCATGGTCGGTCACAAGCTTGGGGAGTTCTCTCCAACTCGCACCTTCCGCGGTCACTCTGCTGACAAGGGCAAGAAGTAAGGAGGGGAGAAGATGGAAGTAAAGTCGCAAGCGAAGTATGTTCGCGTCTCTCCTCGCAAGGCCCGCGTCGTAGTGGATCTCGTCAGGGGCAAGTCCGTGGAGCAGGCTCGTGAGATCTTGGCCTTCACCAATCGCGCTATCGCAGAGACGGTGGAAAAGGTCCTGAACTCTGCAGTGGCGAACGCTGAGCACAACAACAACCTGAACCCGTCAACGCTGGTGGTCAAGAAGGCCTACGTTGATGAGGGTCCAACCTTGAAGCGCATCCGTCCGCGCGCCAAGGGCTCAGCAAGCCGCATCAACAAGCGCACCAGCCATATCACCATCGTCGTTGCACCAAGAGAGGAGGCCTAGCATGGGTCAGAAGGTAAGCCCCACAGGCTTCCGCCTGGGGATCACGGAGGATTGGCGCAGCCGCTGGTACTCTGACAAGGATTATGCGAAGACGCTTGAGAACGACCTCAAGATCCGCAAGTTCTTGGAGAAGCAGCTCTCTCGCGCAGCCGTCTCTCAGATAGAGATCGAGCGCGCAGGGGACAAGATCAAGGTGATCATCACCACGGCTCGCCCTGGTGTGGTCATCGGCAAGAAGGGCTCTGAGATCGATGCCCTTCGCAAGAAGCTGGAGAAGATCGCTGACGGCGGCAAGGTGTCCGTTGAGGTAGTTGAGGTCAAGCGTCCTGAACTGGATGCTGAGCTCATCGCACAGTCAGTGGCTGAGCAGCTAGAGGGCCGCGTGGCTTTCCGTCGCGCAATGCGCAAGGCTGTGCAGTCTGCCATGAAGTCTGGTGCCAAGGGTATCAGGATCCAGTGCTCTGGCCGTCTTGGCGGTGCTGAGATGTCCAGGCGCGAGTGGTATCGCGAAGGCCGCGTGCCGCTGCAGACCCTCCGTGCGAAGATCGATTACGGCTTCGCAACCGCCAACACCCAGATGGGTGCCATCGGCGTCCAGGTTTGGGTCTACCACGGTGAGGTCATGCCTAACCAGAAGATGAGCAATCCCGCGCTGGAGGGCCCAAGCCGCCCGCAGCGCAGAAGGTCTGATAGGGGGCGCAACTAACTATGCTGATGCCCAAGAGGGTCAAGCACCGCAAGGTGCAACGCGGTTCCATGAAGGGAAAGGCCAAGGGCGGCACCAGGCTGAACCATGGCTCCTATGGACTGCAAGCGCTTGAGGCGCACTGGATCACAAACCGCCAGATCGAGGCTGCCCGTGTTGCCATGACCAGGCACATGAAGCGTGGCGGCAAGGTCTGGATCACCATCTTCCCTGACAAGCCCATCACCTCCAAGCCTGCAGAGACCCGCATGGGCTCTGGCAAGGGCAACCCAGAGGGCTGGGTCGCAGTGGTGAAGCCAGGCCGCATCATGTTCGAGATCGATGGCGTTGACGACGCAACTGCACGCGAGGCTTTGAGGCTTGCTACCAACAAGCTGCCCATCAAGTGCAAGATCGTCACGCGTCAGACGGAAGGGCAGGAATAGATGAAGGCATCAGAGATCCACGAGCTCTCGCAAGAAGACCTTGCGGGAAAGCTCAAAGACGCAAGAGCGGAGTTGTTCAACCTGCGCTTCCAGATGGCAACCAGCCAGCTTGACAACACTGCTCGCGTCAAGCAGGTCAAGAAGGACATCGCACGCATCCTCACTGAGATGCGAGCTCGCGAGCTGAGCGCGTAGGGAGGATAGCAAGATGGATAACACTAGGAACCTTCGCAAGGTCAGGCAGGGCATCGTCGTCAGCGATGCGAATGACAAGACCATCGTGGTGGCGGTAGAGGAGCGCAAGCCCCATCCCATCTATGGCAAGATGATCACCTCCACCAAGAAGTACCACGCACATGATGAGGAGAACTCAGCAGGCGTGGGGGATACGGTTCAGATCATGGAAACGCGTCCGCTCTCCAAGATGAAGCGCTGGCGCCTCTACAAGATAGTGGAGAAGGCGAAATAGCGCACCCAGCGCTTTTCGCTTGGAAGGTAAGGACTTACAGCAATGATACAGATGCAATCAATGCTCTCTGTGGCGGACAACTCCGGCGCGCGCAAGGTGCAGTGCATCAAGGTGCTGGGCGGCTCTAAGCGTCGCTATGCAGGCCTTGGGGATGTCATCATCTGCAGCGTGAAGGAAGCCATGCCGAATGGCGCCGTCAAGAAGGGCGAAGTGGTGCGCTGCGTCATCGTGCGCGTGAAGAAGGAAGTGCGCAGGGATGACGGAAGCTACATCAAGTTCGACCAGAACGCTTGCGTTCTCATCAACAACGACGGCACTCCTCGCGGCACCCGCATCTTCGGGCCTGTCGCCCGTGAGCTGCGTGACAAGCGCTACATGAAGATCGTGTCCTTGGCACCTGAGACGCTTTAGGGGGTGTTTTCAAGAAATGGCAACCAAGACCAAGCGCGTCAATCTGAACATCCGCAAAGGCGATAACGTCCGCGTCATCAAGGGCAAGGACACCGGCAAGGAAGGCAAGGTCCTTCGCACTAGCCCGGAGAGCAACCGCGTGACGGTTGAGAAGGTCAACATCGTGAAGAAGGCCATGCGTCCAACGCAGGCCAATCCTCAGGGTGGCATCTCCTCCATCGAAGCGCCTCTGCACGCCTCTAACGTCATGCTCATCTGCCCAGCATGCAAGAAGCCCACGCGCGTGGGTCATCGCATCGAGGACGGCAAGAAGCATCGCGTATGCAAGAAATGCGGCAAAGATATTGACTAGGCTTTCCGCAGCACCCCGCTTTGCTGCTCCAAGCGCTTCTTCTTCGTGTACCTAGTACACTCAGGCGCGCTTTCACAGCAAATCGGGGCACTGCAAAAACCCTATCCAACATCTTTGATGTCTTGATAGGGTAGAGTTTCAATTTGGCCCTCAAGATAGCTTGAGGGACCTAGGGTCGGAAATCCTGGGTTCAAACCAACGGAAAGGATATGAGTGATGGCAGATATGCCCAGGCTCAAGAAGAAGTACAACGAAGAGCTGGTCTCCAAGCTCAAGGATGAGCTTGAGATCCAGAACATCATGGAGGTCCCCCGCCTCTCCAAGATCGTCGTGAACATGGGCGTTGGAGCTGCTGCTGGGGATGCGAAGCTGCTGGATGCTGCCATGAATGACATGCGCATCATCACAGGTCAGCAGCCAATGGTCACTCGCGCGAAGAAGTCCATCGCAGGCTTCCATATCCGCGAGGGACAGGCAATCGGCTGCAAGGTCACCCTTCGCGGTGACAGGATGTGGGAGTTCCTGGATCGCCTGCTGGCAACGGCCATTCCGCGCGTCCGTGACTTCCGCGGTCTGTCCACCACCAGCTTCGACGGTCGTGGCAACTACTCCATGGGTGTGACGGAGCAGCTGATCTTCCCTGAGATCGATTACGACAAGATCGACCGCACGCGTGGCATGGACATCACCGTTGTCACCACTGCTGAAGATGATGAGAAGGCCCTCGCGCTCCTTCGCGCTCTGGGCTTCCCGCTCAAGAGCGAATAGCTGATAGATAAGCATCTAGGATCGAAAGAGGGAATCGAATGGCGAAGAAATCCATGGTGGCGAAGTCCAAGCGTGAGCCGAAGTACTCCACGCGCCAGCACAATCGCTGCACCAGGTGTGGGCGCCCTCGCGCTTACTACCGCAAGTTCGGGCTTTGCAGGATCTGCCTGAGGGAGCTTGCCAACAAGGGTGAGCTGCCAGGCGTCACGAAGTCATCTTGGTAGGGCGCGAAAGCGCAAAGGACCATCCTCATGCCAGGCGCAGGTGCTAAGGGTGCCTGAATAAGTTCGAACCGGCATGAGAAGATAGCAAGCCAATTCAAAGGAGAAGCACAAATGACGATGACCGACCCTATCGCAGATATGCTTACGCGCCTGCGTAATGCACAGACTGCCGGTCATGATACGGTCTCGATGCCCACTAGCAAGAAGCTGGTGGAGATCGCCCGCATCATGGACAAGGAAGGATACATCCAAAGCTATGAGGTCATAGAGGGTGACCCCCGCGGCACCCTTGAGCTGACGCTCAAGTACGGCCCCAAGAAGGAGAAGACCATCAAGGGCATCAAGCGCATCTCGAAGCCCGGTCTTCGCATCTACGCTGGCAAGGATGACCTGCCGCGCGTCCTCGGCGGTCTCGGCACTGCCATCATATCCACGTCGTCTGGCGTCATGACCGACCGCGATGCCCGCAAGGCTGGCATCGGCGGCGAGGTCATCGCCTACATCTGGTAAGGAGGGAGCTGATATGTCTAGGATCGGCAAGATGCCTGTGGCCATCCCCTCTGGCGTGGAAGTCAAGATAGATGGGCAGACGGTCACGGTGAAGGGCAAGAAGGGTGAGCTGACTCGCACCTTCCAGCCAACCATGATCATCAAGCAGGAGGGTGATGAGATCATCGTCACTCCTGCCAACGATGAGCGTCAGACGAACGCATTCTGGGGCCTCACTCGCTCCCTTCTGCACAACATGGTGGAAGGCGTCTCTGAGGGCTTCACCAAGAAGCTTGAGCTCGTGGGCGTCGGCTACCGTGCAACCCTCAAGGGCCATGACCTGGAGATGCAGCTCGGCTTCTCCCACCCGGTCTTCGTGAAGGCTCCTGAGGGGATCACCTTCGAGGTTCCCTCACAGAATGAGATCATCGTGACGGGCGCTTCCAAAGAGCAAGTCGGACAGGTTGCGGCTGACATCCGCAAGTGGCGCAAGCCGGAGCCTTACAAGGGCAAGGGCATCCGTTATGAGGGTGAGTACGTGCGCCGCAAGGCTGGCAAGGCCGGCAAGGAATAAGGCCTTAGGTTCGAAAGGGAGCTATAGAAAATGCAGAAGTCAGTTCTCAAGCGCCAGAAGGGTCTTGCCCGCCGTCATCGCCGCGTGCGTGGCAAGGTCAGCGGAACGCCTACGCGTCCGCGCCTGTGCGTGACCCGTTCAAACAACAATGTCTATGCTCAGGTCATAGACGATGTCAACCACAAGACGATCGTCGGAGCTTCTACGCTTGGCGCGAAGTTCAAGGAGTCCGGCTGCAAGGCCGGCAATGTGGAGGGCGCTGCCAAGCTGGGCAACATCATCGGAGCAATGGCGATGGAAGCCGGCATCAAAGAGGTCGTGTTCGACCGCGGTGGCAATCTCTATCATGGTCGTGTCAAAGCTGTAGCAGACGGGGCCCGCGAAGCGGGACTCAAGTTCTAGAAGGGAATCAGGGCATATGGCTCGCAGACAACAAGAGAAGGCAGTACCAGAGCTTGAGGAACGCGTCGTATCCATCAATCGCGTCTCCAAGACGGTCAAAGGTGGCCGCCGCATGCAGCTCACCGCTCTCGTCGTCGTAGGTGATGGCAAGGGCAAGGTAGGCGTTGGCCTCGGCAAATCAGTAGAGGTCCCCAACGCCATCAAGAAGGGCACAGAGGACGCTAAGAAGAATATGTTCACCGTGCCTGTGACGGATGATAAGTCCGTGCCGCATGAGGTCATCGGTGAGTTCGGCGCAGGCCGCGTGCTCATCAAGCCGGCTGTTCCTGGTACAGGCGTCATGGCAGGTGGCCCAGTACGTGCCATCATGGAGCTTGCAGGCGTCCAGAACGTGATCACCAAGTCCTTGGGTACCAGCAACGCCATGAACATCGTGAAGGCTGCTGCAGAGGGCCTCAAGGCAATGGAGAGCCCTGAGCAGGTTGCAGAGCGCAGGGGCATCACGGTTGACGAGATGTTCGGCCGGAAGGAGAAGTAGCAATGGCTGAGAAGAAACTCAAGGTCACGCAGGTGAAGAGCCAGATCAGGCGCCCTGCTGACCAGGGGAAGACCTTGAAGGCCATGGGCCTTGGCCGCATCGGCAAGACCAAGGAGCTCCCTGACAACGAAAGCGTTCGCGGGATGATCTTCAAGGTCAAGCACCTTGTTGAGGTTGAAGAGATCTAAGGGTCTCGATAGATAACAGCAAAAGCGAGTATCCTGCGCATGCAGGATGCGAAAAGGAGATACTCAAATGGAGATCAAGGATCTTAAGCCAGCAGCAGGTTCCACCAAGGCTCGCAAGAGGGTAGGGCGCGGTCCTGCATCTGGCACTGGCAAGACCGCAGGCCGTGGCCTCAATGGCCAGAAGTCACGTTCTGGCGGCGGCAAGGGCGCAGGCTTCGAAGGCGGCCAGACTCCTCTGGCAAGAAGGCTCCCGAAGCTGCCAGGGTTCCGCAACCCCAATCGCATCGAATACAAGGCAGTGAACGTGAGCCGCCTGGATGCGAAGTTCGAGGCAGGAGACGTCGTCGATGGCGAGAGCCTCAAGGCCAAGAACATCATCAAGCACTCTGATGACCCCGTGAAGATCCTTGGTGACGGTGAGATCACCAAGGCGCTCACCGTCAAAGTGGACAAGATCTCTGCAACGGCTAAGCAGAAGATCGAAGCTGCCGGAGGAAAGGTCGAAGAGCCTTGCTAAGCTCAATAGTAGATGCGTTCAAGGTGCCAGAGCTGAGGAAGAAGATCCTCTTCACTCTGGCCATCTTGGCGCTTTATCGCTTCGGTGCATACGTTCCTGTGCCGGGCATACCCTTCCATGAGTTCGCTACCGCTTATCAGTCATCTGGCGTTGCCATGAGCATGCTGGACCTGTTCACCGGTGGCGCGCTCTCCAACTTCTCAGTGTTCTCACTGGGCATCATGCCCTACATCACTGCATCCATCATCATGCAGCTGATGCAAGGTGTCATCCCTGCTGTTGGGCGCTGGGCCAAGGAAGGGGATTCTGGGCGCAAGAAGATCACGCAGTGGACGCGCTATCTGACGCTGGCGCTGGGTCTCATCAACGCCATCGGCTACCTTCTGCTGTTCCAGTCTCCCACCTACGGTGTGGAGTTCCCGGACTCTGAGGTGCCGAACTGGGTGACCAGCGTCGTCATCGTCTTCACTTTGGTGGCTGGCACTGCATTCATCATGTGGATGGGCGAGCTCATCACCCAGCGCGGCGTTGGCAATGGCATGTCTCTGATCATCTTCGTGAGCATCGTCTCAGGCGTGCCCTCAGCCATCTTCTCATCCATCAACCTGACGGCTGACCTTGGCATGGGCATCGCGCTCACCATCTTGATCTTGGCGGTGGTCATCGCTTGCATCCCGCTGATCATATTCGTCGAGCGTGCGCAGAGGCGCATCCCTGTGAACTATGCGAAGCGCGTTCAGGGCAGGAAGATGATGGGCGGTCAGAACACCTACATCCCGCTCAAGGTGAACGCTGCTGGCGTCATCCCGATCATCTTCGCAAGCTGCATCCTGTACCTTCCGGCGCAGCTGGCTGCCATCTTCAACGTTGGTTGGCTGACCACGTTCGCTGATTGGTGCACCACAGGCTGGCTCAACTGGATCTTGACGCTGGTGCTGATCGTCTTCTTCGCGTACTTCTACACCTCCATGGTGTTCAATCCTGAGGAGACGGCAGACAACATCCGCAAGCAGGGAGGCTTCATCCCGGGCGTTCGTCCAGGATCTGCTACGGTGCAATACATCAAGAACACGCTAAGGCGCATCACGCTGCCTGGTGGCTTGTTCATCGCCGTGATCGCTGTTGTGCCAACCATCATCTTCTTCTTCACGAACAACCAGCTCATCCAGTCGTTCGGCGGCACGTCCATCCTCATCATGATCGGCGTTGCGCTTGACACCATGAGCAAGGTGGAGTCACAGCTGAAGATGCATAATTACGACGGCTTCTTCAAGTAAACGCTAACTGAGGACGGCATCTCGGGAGTCAGGATCCACGTATTCTCGCTCACGTAGCGAAGTACGCTCGCTTCGAAGACGCAGACCCTTCCGCCCGATATGCTCGCCCTCAGCGCGTTTTGAAATTAGGAGTGGATTCAGATGAATATCGTACTTTTGGGAGCGCCTGGTGCTGGCAAGGGCACGCAAGCTGCCAAGCTGGTAGAGGATGCAGGGCTTTGCCACATTTCTACTGGTGACATCCTTCGTCAGGCCGTGAAGGATGAGACTGAGCTTGGGCTCAAGGCGAAGGCATTCATGGATGCTGGTGACCTTGTTCCTGATGATCTCATCATCGATCTCATGCGTGAGAGGATCGATCAGCCAGACACTGCGAAGGGCGTCATCCTGGATGGCTTTCCGCGCACCACAACGCAGGCTGTGGCTCTTGATTCCATGCTCTCTGACCTTGGTCGTCCGCTGGATGCGGCGCTGCTCATCGACGTTGACCCTGAGGTCATCGTGAAGAGGCTGAGCTCTAGGCGCATGTGCAGGGAGTGCGGGCATATCGGCACTGCATCTGATGCCAAGTGCCCTGTATGTGGCGGCGAGATGTATCAGCGTGATGATGACAATGAGACCACCGTTCGCAACAGGCTTGATGTGTATGAGAAGTCCACAAGCCCGCTCGTTGACTACTATCGCGGTTGCGATCTTCTGATCACCATCGACGGAGACCGCGATCCTGATGTGGTCTACAAGGACGTGAAGGGCGCTCTTGGCCTGTAAGCTATAGATGCGCTATTAGCTTGAATGAGACCCGGAGCCATTCTGCTCCGGGTCTTCTTGTTTCTCATATGATCGGATGATTGCATCACTTCCCCCTTTGTTTCATTTAGGCGTAGGCGCTTGCAATGCAAGCGCAGCTGCCCCCCCCTCAAGAGTGGGCGTTCGCATTGCGAACGCAGCTACCTGTAAGCCCGAAGGGCGGAAAGGTAGCGAAATGAGGGTGACAACCCGAAATACCCGGATTGGTGGTCTGCGTCAGGTAAAGTTGCCTGACCAGTTACTGGCATCCGAGTGTTCGCAGGCTATCGCCTGCGTTACGCATTGCTACTGCAATGCTGCGCTTGCAATGCAAGCGCCCACTCCTAAGGGAATAAAAATGCGGCTTACAATGCAAGCTCCCACTCATGGGAGAGGAAGCAGCTGCGGTCAACAATGCAAGCGTCCACCTCTGGTATAGGGCATCTGTTATCTGATCCATATCTTCCAAGCAGACGAAAAGCGTGCTTGTCTATAATCTTGGCATGCCGAATATCTTGGAGAACATCGCCTATCAGCTGAAGCGCTTCTATAGGGCCTATGAGGGCACGATCCGCCATGTGGGCAAGTGCGTCGCCATAGTGGTGGCGCTAGCGCTTGCGCTCGAGGTATTCGTGTTCAACTTCAACTATTTCTCAAGCGCCGGTCTGAACACCATCAACTTGAAGAGCAAGATCAGCCTCCATGAGGGCAAAGATGACGTCTTCCGGCTGACAGCCATAGACCATGAGGTGGAGTTCAGCAACTTGAACACGCCCATCGAGAACATCAAAGTGGACTTCGATGAATCTCAGCCTGCGCAGCTATTGACGCTGAAGATCCAGTTCACAGACGATGCGCATGAGACCTACTTCGATACCACCGAATACACGATAGGCGTGCCGGAGGTGGAAGTATCCACCATGTCCGATGAGAGCCAGACAGTGAACATCAACGCCACAGGCGCTGTGAACAACTTGAAGATATCCCTTGTTGGTGAGGACATCCAATACCCTATACGCCTTGAGACCATCTATCTGAACGCGCATCATCCATTCAAGTTCAACGGATTGAGGTTCTTGCTCGTCCTAGGTGCGCTGTCCATCATCTGCCTGTTCAGGCCGTCATCGTTCATCTATAGGATGAACATGCGCGAGAACCCCGTCAGGTCCAGGATAGGGGTGGTATCAGCGGTGCTGATAGAGTGCATACTCTTCTCGGCGTTCATGTTCTACGGATCCAACATGGTGGGTGTTGCCACCTCCAACTATAACTACGGTGAATGGGATGGCGTATCGCTGGTCAACTCCTTCGAGGTTGGAGGGGATAACGCGCAGCAATACGCTGAGCTTGCGAAGGCCATGACGGAGGGCAGGCTCTATCTTGAAGAAGAGCCCCCTGAGTGGCTGCGTGACATGGACAACCCCTATGACAAGGGCGCGCGTGATGAGGCGCAGAAGGAGACGGGGGAGGAGTACCTCTTCGACGTTGCCTACTATGAGGGACACTACTACGTGTACTTCGGCTTGGTCCCGGTGCTCATCTTCTACTTGCCGTTCTACATCCTGACGGGGTCTCCCTTCCCAACGGCCATAGGCGTGCTCATAGCTTGCATCCTGTTCATCTGCGGTGCCTCTGCGCTGCTGGATAGGTTCGCGCGCCATCACTTCAAGAACGTGAACCTTGGGATATACCTATTGGTGCAGGTGGCGTTCGTGACCGCTTGCGGGATCTTGTACCTGCTGAAGTTCCCAACGTTCTATTCGCTGCCCATAGCGTGTGGATTGATGTTCTCTGTATGGGGCCTCTACTTCTGGATGTGCGGCCGTGATTCACAGAGGCGAAAGACGCTCTTCTTCTTGGGGTCTCTATGCATGGCGCTTGTTGCGGGATGCCGCCCGCAGCTGTTGCTCCTATCCCTTTTGGCCTTTCCATTGTTCTGGCGCCCATACATCACCAAGAGGCGCCTGTTCGCGAAGGAAGGCGCGTTGGAGTTCGCCTGCTTGATAGTGCCTTACATCCTGATAGCGGCGCTCATCATGGGCTACAACTACGCTAGGTTCGGAAGCCTCACTGACTTCGGCGCGAACTACAACCTCACCGTGAATGACATGACGCAGCGCGGCTGGGTTCTAGGGCGCATAGCTCCAGCTCTGTTCGCATACTTCCTGCAGCCGCCTGACGCAACTGGCGTCTTCCCGTTCCTGCAACCGGCAGAGTTCCAGACCACATACATGGGGCAGTCCATCAAGGAGGCTACGTTCGGCGGAGTGCTCTGGTGCTATCCCGTCCTTTGGGTGATCTTCTTCGTGAGGCCGCTCCTCACCATGAGGAACTCGCAGCGCTCAACGAAGACCATCACAGGCGTCATCTTCGTGTTGTTATTCTCAGGAGTTGCCATCGCCATAGTGGATGCAGAGATGGCCGGTATCCTGCAGCGCTATTATGCGGATTTCAGCTTCATGTTCCTAGCAGCTATGGTGCTCCTCGTGTTCATCGCGAACGAGAACATAGATGCCCTGCCACCGCTGAGGAAGGCTGGATGGAAGGCCATTCGCGATCAGAGGAGGATAGCGGGCCCCAATGTGAGGTCATTGCTCACCAAGACCTTGATAGTTCTGGTGACGTTAGGCGTGATGTACAGCTTCTTCCTTTGCTTCACCCCGGAGACCGGCTGGTATTCTGATATGTATCCTTGGGCTTACCAAGACCTGCTAGAAGCGGTGCAGTTCTGGACATGACGGCTCAACATGCAAGCATGATGGCGTAGAATCGTCAAGGCTCAAGACATCCGATCTGAAAGGACATGCGAATGGAATTCTTGATCTCAGAAGGCTACGACGGGATGAGCAGGTCCGCTGCGGATGTGGTGAAGTCCGTCATCGTAGATGACCCAAGCTGCGTTCTTGGGCTGGCTACAGGTTCCACGCCCATCGGGATGTATGCATGCTTGGTGAAGGACTGCAAGGAAGGGGAGGTCTCCTTCAAGGATGTGACCACCTTCAACCTTGATGAGTACGTGGGGCTTCCGGGCGAGCATGACCAGAGCTACAGGTACTTCATGGACACGAATCTCTTCGATCATGTTGATATAGACAAAGCACGCACCAATCTGCCTGATGGCTGCGCAGGCAACTTGGAGCAGATGTGCGCTGAGTATGAGCAGAAGATCCAGGATGCAGGCGGGATAGACATCCAGGTGCTTGGGATAGGGCACAATGGGCACATAGGCTTCAATGAGCCATGCGATGACTTCCCAGTGGCTACGCATCCAGTGGATCTGACCGAGAGCACCATCAATGCGAACAGCCGCTTGTTCAGCGATGTCTCAGAGGTTCCTCGCAGTGCGGTCACCATGGGCATAGGAACCATCATGAAGGCGCGTAAGGTGATAGTCTTGGCGAATGGGGACGGGAAGGCGGATATCGTCAAAGCGGCCTTCACAGGGCCTGTGGTGCCGTCTGTGCCCGCTTCCGTGCTCCAGCTTCACCCAGATGTGACCATCGTGCTTGATTCAGCAGCCGCCTCCAAGCTGGATATCTGATGAGAGCTTAGCAGCTGCGCTGTTTCCATGCACCCAATGAAAGAGGCCCCTTACGGGGCCTCTTTTGTTCGCTCTATGCCTCTTCTCTAATCCCAGTCGAAGTTGATCATGGAGTCCTTCGGGACCATGCCCTCTTTCCTCAAGACCTCCACTATGGAGCGAACATCCTCGCCCGTGAGCGCTTGCACTGGCTCGCGCATCTGATTGGTGTTGAAGATGCCCATCTGCCAGAGCGCTGTCTTGAAGGCGCCAACGCCTGCGCCGAAGCCCACGGTGGCAGTCACCTTGCGGGTCATCATCATGAGGCGAGCGAGGTGGTCTTGGATCTTGGATACGCGGTCCCAGTCACCAGCCTTTGCAGCGTTCCATTGCTCGACGTATGCGTGCGGATCGATGTTCGCAAGGCCCGGGACAGAGCCGTCAGCGCCTCCAAGAAGAGCGCCGTCTACCACTACCTCATGACCTGTGAGGAGCTGCAAGGGGTGTCCTGCGTCCTCGTTCTCTATCAAGAGCCAACGGAACAGGACGTCATCGCCAGATGAGTCCTTGACGCCTTGGATGACGCCATCTTTGCCAAGCCTAAGCAGCATGTCAGGGTCAAGCTTGGTGTGGACGCTGACAGGCAGGTCATAGGCGAATAGGGGCAGGTCAGTATGCTCTCTGATCTGACGGAAATGCCGTTCGTTCTCATGAGGGCCACCAAGCGCGTAGAAGGGAGCGGTTGCCACCAACGCGTCGATGGGAAGCTGAGAGATGCGCTTTGCTTGTTCCACGACGCGCATGGTCTCCATGTCTATGACGCCAACGAGAACGGGCACGCGCTTGTCCACAACATCTAACGCGCACTCCAGCACCTCAAGGCGCTGATCATCTGTGAGGAAGACCACCTCTCCGCTAGACCCTAGGAAGAACAGCCCCGTGACGCCAGCATCTATCATGCGATCGATGCTCTTCTTGAAGGCTTCTCTGTCAAGGGTCCTGTCACCCTTCAAGGGGATGATGACGGGTGGTATGACCCCGCTGAACCGCTTGAGATCCATATCTGAGTTTGGCATTCTGATCGATTCCTATTCTCCGAGGTCAGGGTGCAGAAGCGATGGAGCTGCTCCAAGGAGGAGCTTGGTGTACTCATCCTTCGGGTTGCTGAAGATCTGCGCTGCGTCTCCTTCTTCAACAGCCAAGCCGCCGTTCATGACGATGATCCTGTCCGAGATGTAGCGAACGGTCTGGATGTCATGGCTGATGAAGACCATTGCCAGGTTGAGCTCCTTCTTGAGATCCATCAAAAGGTTCAGGATCTGCGCGCGGACGGAGACGTCAAGCGCGCTGGTGGGCTCATCAGCGATGATGGCATCAGGCTTCAGTGAAAGCGCTCGAGCGATGGCCACGCGCTGGCGCTGGCCACCGGAGAGCTGCGTTGGCAGGGCGTCCAGGGATGATTCAGGAAGGCCTACCATCCCGATCAGCTCATGGACGCGCTTCTCGCGCTCTTCAGGTGTGCCCACCTTGTGCACGATCATAGGGTCCATCAGCTGGTCATGCACCGTCATGCGGGCATTGAGAGCCGTTGCTGGATCCTGGAAGACCACGGAGATGACGCGGCCGATGACGCGCCTGTCAGCAGCGGTCCTGTGCGTGACATCCTTGCCCTTGAAGAACACCCTTCCGGATGTGGGGGACTGCAGACCGCACATCACGTTGGCTGTGGTGGATTTGCCGCAGCCGGATTCACCTACGATGCCGATGGTCTCGCCAGGCCAAAGCCTCAGAGTGAGGCCGCGCACTGCATGCACCAGGTTGGGGTGCAGAAGCGAACCTGTGCGCGTCTTGAAAGTGACCTTGATGTCATCCAGGAAGATGATGGGCGTCTCACCCTCATGGGCCTTGAGATCCGCTGCCTCAGCAGCTGCAACCTCAGCACGCTCCTCATCCTCTAGCTCATCGCGCTTCTGCTCTTGGTTCACCATTGCTTGCCGTTCAAGGTCAAACATGCCCTCATGCTCCTTGTCATGAGCGAGAGATGTCCCCTGAGCGCTCTCAACGGCTACTGCATTCTCAAGCTGCTTCTTCTCTTCTGGATTCGTCATGATAGCTTGTCCGTCCACTCGATAGGTCCGCCTGGTGCGTAGGGTTGGATGCCCAGCTCTTGCAGCGCATCCTCAGGCAGCTCTGCGTAATAGTGGTCTGAGTCTCCCGCGCGCTTGAGCACGGGGCTGACAGGGGAGACCTTGTCTGGATGGCTTGAGCGAGGACGGAAGCGGTCTCCCTCTGGGAAATCCTTCGGAGAGGGCACGGATCCTGGCACCTGATGGAGCCTGTCTCCGCCAGCCTCGATGGAGAGCACAGAACCCAGAAGGCCTCGAGTGTATTCATGGATGGGCTTCGTGAGGATGTCCGTGACAGGTCCTTGCTCAACCACTTGTCCTGCGTACATGACCGTGATGCTGTTCGCAACCTCAGCCACTAGCGCAAGGTCATGGCTCACGAACACCATTGCGAACCCGAGTTCCTTCTGGAGCTTGTTCAGCAGGTCCACCACTTGCTTCTGGACGGTGACGTCAAGCGCCGTTGTTGGCTCGTCAGCGATGATGACCTTCGGGTCACGGGTGAGCGCCATTGCGATGAGGACGCGCTGGCGCTGGCCGCCTGAGAGCTCATGGGGGTATGAGTCAAGCGTGCGTGCGGGATCCAGGCCTACCAGCTCTAGCAGCTCCTCTGCGCTGCGCGTGCCGCCGCGCTTGGTGAGCTGCTTCATCTGAGACTTGATGAGCATGGAGGGGTTCAAGGATGAGAGAGCGTCCTGATAGATCATGGCGATCTCACGTCCGCGGAGCTGATTCATCTGGCGGTCCGTCAGCTCAAGGAGGTTCTGGCCGTTGTAGAGGATCTCACCTGAGATCTCAGCCTTCTTGTCAAGCAGCCCCATGATGGTGAGCGATGTGATGGACTTGCCGCAGCCTGACTCACCCACAAGGCCCATGGTCTGATGCGGTCGCACCACGAAGCTCACGTGATCCACCACGTTCACGTCCCCATGGCGCGGGAACTTGATGCAGAGGTCCTTGACCTCCAAGATGGGCTTCACGGATGTGTCAGATTCGAAGCGGTCATTGCGCTTGGCTTCCATAGCACGAAGCGCATCCAGGCGCTTCTCCAGCATCTCAGCCTGAGCAGCGTAAGCCAGCTTCGGGTCAGCAACCATGCGGTCAGCCTCACGGCCGCCAGCCAGCTTGTCATCGCCTGCGGCAACAGGCGCCTTGGCGGGTGCTGCCATGGCGTCAGTGATGCCCTCAGAGAAGATGTTCAGGCAGAGCACCGTGATCATGATGGCCAGGCCCGGGAACAGCGCCTGCCACCAGCGCCCGGCCAGCACGCCGTCACGCGCGTCAGCCAAGATGTTGCCCCATGTGGGGGTGGGCTCTGGGATGCCGGCAGAGATGAATGACAGCGATGCCTCGAATACGATGGCGTCAGCCACCAACACGATGGTGAACACCAGAACAGGTGCGATGCAGTTCCTGATCACGTGCTTCACCAAGATCCAGTTCGCACGTGCGCCAGAGACGATGACGGCACGGACGTAGTCTTGGTTGTACTCAGACATCACGTTGGCGCGGACGATGCGCGCGATCTGCGGGATGTAGAGGAAGCCGATGGCGAAGATGAGCGATGGCACGGAGTTGCCGAACACGATGACGAACGTTGCGGCAAGAGCGATGCCAGGGAAGGACATGATGATGTCCAGAAGGCGCATGATGAGGTTGGAGAGCCATGAGCGCACCACAGCTGCCAAAGAGCCGATGATAGAGCCTATCACCAGCGCGAAGGCGGTTGCGCCCAGGCCGATGACCAGGGAATATCTGGCACCGTACATCATGCGGGACAGCACGTCACGACCCTTGTCGTCAGTGCCGAATGGGAACGTTCCGTCCGGTGCCTGACGCGCCGTGAAGATCTCATAGGGGTTATGCGGAGCCAAGACGTTGGCGAAGATGGCCACCAGCACGATCAAGATCAGGATGACCAGAGATATGCGGGCACCGATGGTCATGGACTTCCAACGGCGGAAGCGGACCTTGCTGCTCTCCAGCTTCTCAGTGGTCTTCTCACGGAGCACAGGATCTGCGATGTTGGGCACGGGGCCAGACCCGCCAGCGCCTTGAGCTAGGAGCTCATCGCGGCTGGAGTCATCCACGTGCGTTGTCAGCTTGGGTTCTTGTCCGGTCATGGCCTACACGCTCCTAATCCGAGGATCTATGAGGATATAGAGCATGTCCACGATGATGTTGATGATGATGAATGCAACAGCCACCGTGAGGACGACGCCCTGCACGAGGTATAGATAGTTGGATTGGATGCCGGAGACGATGGTCATGCCCATGCCAGGCAGGTTGAAGATGACCTCGATGATGACCGCGCCGCCGATCAGGTATCCGATGCGAAGGCCAAGGACGGTGACGGGCGTGATGAGGGCGTTCCGAAGGACGTTTCTTGCAACCACCACGCTCTTCGGTATGCCAGCGCCAAGAGCAGTGCGGACGTAGTCCTTGTCAAGCTCCTCCACCATGGAGGTGCGCACAACGCGCGTGAGCTGGCCTGCAACCGGGACGCCAAGGGATACTGCGGGCAAGAGCATTCGCATGAACCATCCACCTGGGTCCACCATGAAGTCAGGGAGCTTGCCAGATGCTGGGAGCACTCCCTGGAACGCCAGGATGAGCAGCACGGCTAGCCAGAAGGATGGCGTTGCTATGCAGGCGATGGAGAAGATGCGAATGATCTGGTCCGGCCACCTGTCCCTGTAGAGCGCGGAGATGACGCCCAGGATGACCGCCACTACCACACCGAAGATCAGTCCCATGAACGTTAGCTGCAGCGTGATGGGCAGAGCCTCCATGACGCGCTCAGTGACGCTGGCCCTGGATGCGCCATAGCTTCCAAGGTCACCTTGGAACATCCCGATGAGGAAGTTGCCGTACTGGACGATGATGGGATCGTTCAGTCCGTATTCCTCGCGATACGCGTTGGCCTGCGCTTCTGTTGCGTTCTCACCGAGAACAGAATACGCAGGATCGATCGGGGATAGCGACATGATGAAGAACACTAGGATGGTCACACCCAAGATCATCACTGGCAGCCATAGGATGCGGTTGCCGATGAGCCTCAACAGGTTGTTCACTTCCCCCTCCTCTCTCGACGACAGCAATGCACGAACTTAGCTCAGTAGTTTACTCCATGTGAGGTGTCAACTTGCCGCATATAGACGAAAAGGCCCGCCACTTAGGCGAGCCTTTTCCAAAGATGAGCTTGACGTTGTCAAGCCATGAGCCTTGCGCTTACTCCAGAGGAGTGGTGCCCAGGAACACGAGGCCGGTGGTGGAGATAGGTGCGAAGTTCTCCAGCTTGTCGGCGATGTAGGCGGTGCCGGTCTCACGATGGAACAGCGGGTACAGCGGCACGTTCTCAGCGATGAGGTCGAAGCACTGGTTCCAGGTCTCCTGCTGCTGCGTTGCATCAGATGCCTCGCGAGCGGTCTGCAGGAGGGTCTGGAGCTCTGCCCACTCAGGGGTGGTGTTCCAGCAAGAACGACCCTGGGTCCAGACGTTGTCACCATACCACCAGGTCATGAGGAGGTCTGGGTCATTGCCGAAGCAGGACGGATCACCTGGGGTGAGCATGACGTCGTAGGGGAGGATCTCCTCTGACGGTGCAAGAGCTGCCCAGTCGATCTTGGTCTCATTGATGGTGACGTCGATGCCAGCAGCAGCGAGGTCTTCCTTGATCTGCGCTGAGAGTGCAGACACCCAGTTGTTGTTCACCATGAGCTCACAGGTGATCTTCTCCTGGCCAGCCTCCTGGAGGAGCTGCTTTGCCTTGTCAACGTCGTGTGAGTACACGGTTGAAGCGCGATGGTAGTTGGCGTAAGCCTCAGGCAGGAAGGAGGTGGCGGCAACTGCATGGCCGTCCATCTGGTTCTCGATGAGCTTCTCAACGTCGATGGCGTAGAAGAATGCCTGGCGGACGCGCGGGTCATCGAACGGAGCCTTCTTCGTGTTGAACATGAGGAAGGGAAGCGCGAAGCCCGGGACGTACTCAACAGCAGCGCCAGATGCTGCGATCTGATCAGCGTTGGTGTCCGGCACGTTCTCGATGGCGAGCACAGAGCCGTCGGTGATGTGGGTGGTACGAGAGGTTGCATCCAGAAGGACGTTCCACTCCATCTCCTCGCAGGTTGCGGGAAGGGTGCCGTTGTAGTTCGGGTTGGGCTTGAAGGTGATCACGCCACCCTCGTCACCGTTGATGGAGTCATACATCCAAGGGCCAGAGCCGATGGGCATGGTCTTCAGCTCATCTTCGGTGGCAGAAGCCGGGAAGATCTTCACGACGGACAGACGGCCCTTCAGCAGGGAGTCAAAGGGGTACTTGAGGTTGATGGTGACGGTCTTGTCATCCTTGGCCTCCACAGTGTCAATGAAGGAGAGGAATGCACCATAGGTGTCATCAGCCATGTTGGCCTCAAAGGACTTCACGACGTCAGCAGAGGTGACCTCAGTGCCGTCAGAGAACATAGCGCCATCACGCAGGCCAACCTCATAGACGGTGTCAGAGACCTTGGTGGGCTCACCGTCAGCCAGGGCGGTATAGGTGGTGTAGTTGTGGAGATCCAGGTCATACAGGCCCTCGAAGACATGCCAGGTTGCTGCCAGCATGAGAGCGGAGCTGTTGCCGATGGGGTTGCAGTTCGTGGAAGAATAGGCGGCGGCTGCCGTGATGGCGCTTGCCGGGGTAGCGCTTCCAGCAGCACCAGAGCCCTCAGAGCTTGAGGAGCTGCTTGAGCCGCATCCGCTGAGCGCGAGTGCTGCAGCAGCGCCGGTTGCCGCTGTTCCTGCCAGGAATCCGCGACGGGTCAGTTTTGGTTGTGCCATAGTTCCCTCCAACTAAGGTCTGGGAGCGCCTGCTCCCTATCAAGCCCGGGCCGTTTGCCCAAGCTTCGTATGCTCGCCATTATGATTGAAAAGCTCTTCGAAATAAAGCCTTTTCGCACATTGAGGGGCATATCCGAAAGGACCTCCATAACTGCCGTTCACCGGGCGTCACATTGGGCGTTCACCCCTTTTACCGTGGATGTTCGTCCCGTTTGCCCTCTGACGGTGCGAAGGGGCTCGGAATTGACGTAACCGAATTGTTATCATCTTGCTCGTAGATGCATCCGGCATATCTGACCCATGGCGCACATATATATGAGATGCCTGGGAGGCCGGGGCGATCATCTTCGAGGTTTACAAGGCAACGAGAGGAGAGGAATGTCCAAGCTGACAGAGATCCGCTGGCATGCACGGGCCGGCCAAGGTGCGGTCACAGCTGCGAAGCTAGTGGCGGATGCGGCGCTTCTGCAAGGCGCATACATCCAGGCAATGCCAGAATATGGGCCCGAACGCACGGGGGCTCCGCTCAAGGCGTACACGCGCGTGAGCGACGCACCCATCGAGGTGCACAACACCATCGTCAATCCTGACATCGTGGTCGTCTTGGACGACACGCTCTTGGATACAGTGGATGTTGCCGAAGGCATCAAGGAAGACGGCTGCATCATCTTGAACACAGAGATGGACGCAGCCGCCGCCAAGGCAGCGCTGAATGCGCCTGCGGGCGTGAAGGTGGCCATCGTGGATGCATCCGGCATAGCCATCTCCACCATCAAGCGCGACATCCCGAACACTCCCATCGTCGGCGCGCTCTCCAAGGTCACGGGCGTGGTTCCCGTTGATGCTGTGAAGGAGCGCCTGAAGGAGACGTTCGGCAAGAAGTTCTCCCAAGAGATGATAGACGCGAATCTGACAAGCGTTGACAGGGCGTATGAGGAGGTGCAGATAGCATGAGGATGCCAGATCTCTCAACCTTCGAGGACTGGAAGCCAGGAGAGTTCCCGAAGGGCCTCATCTGCAACGGAGGCACCTCTGTCGAATACATAACGGGCGGCTGGAGGTCCATGCGCCCGGTGTGGGATGAGAGCGCTTGCACCAGCTGCATGCTCTGCTGGGTTGTCTGCCCGGATTCATCCATCCAGGTCAAGGATGGGAAGATGGAGGGCATCGACTACGACCACTGCAAGGGATGCGGCGTTTGCGTGCATGAGTGCCGCTTCGGTGCGCTTGACTTCATCCGTGAGGACGAAGCGGAAGGGGTGAAGTAGATGACCACATCAAAGCCATTCTCCGCCACAGGCAACCAGATGGTTGCCGAGGCCATGCGCCAGGCGAACCCTGACGTGATGGCGGCATACCCCATCACGCCTCAGACCACCATCGTGGAGAACTACGCGAAGTACGTGGCGAACGGCCTTGTCACAACTGAGTTCGTCACCGTTGAGTCTGAGCACTCAGCCATGTCTGCCTGCGTTGGCGCATCTGCTGCAGGCGCGCGCGTGGCGACCGCAACCGCGTCTCAGGGCCTTGCCCTCATGTGGGAGGAGCTCTTCATCGCCGCTGGCATGCGCCTTCCCATCGTCATGGCGAACGCGAACCGAGCACTGTCAGCTCCCATCAACATCCACGGAGACCACTCAGATGTCATGGGTGCGCGTGACACCGGCTGGATCCTCTTCTTCGCGGAGACTGCGCAGGAGGCATATGACAACACCGTGATCAGCTTCCCCATTGCTGAGCACAAGGACGTGCAGCTGCCTGTCATGACCACGCTGGATGGCTTCATCACAAGCCACGCCATGGAGCGCTGCGTCATGGAAGACGATGAGACAGTGGCCAAGTTCGTGGGGCAGTATGAGCCAGCGAATGGCCTCATCACCAGCCCAGATGCCATAGGTGCAGGCATGTTCGCGAACGGGTCCTCATACATGAAGTCCCGCTCAGTGCTGCGTCGCGCTTGCCAGGCGTCTCTGCCCATCATCGAGGAGTACGGCAAGGCTTGGGCGGATGTCTGCGGGCGCCCGTTCGATCTGGTGGATACCTGGGAGACCGAGGATGCGGATCTTATCGTGGTGGTCCTGGGCTCTGCTGCTGGCAACATGCGCCATGTCGGGCGTGAGCTTCGCGCTGAGGGCAAGAAGGTGGGCGTCGTTCGCCCGCGCGTATACAGGCCGTTCCCAGCGAAGCAGATCGTGGAGGCTTGCAAGGGTGCCAAGGCCATCGCCATCATGGACAGGGCTGACTCCATCGGAGGCCAGTTCGGGCCTTTGGCTGTGGATGTCATGGGCGCTCTGTATGCGGCGGGCCTCAACATCCCGATGCACAACTATATATATGGTCTTGGCGGCAATGACCTCACGAATGACATCGTGAACAGCGTCTACTCAGACCTGGAGGGGATGGCTTCTGGCAAGCTGCCAAGCGGTGCCCTCACGTATCTTGGCATCCAAGAAGAGGAAGGGGCTGAGAACCAATGGCTAGCATAAAGGATCTCTCTGCTCGTCCAGAGAAGCTTGCTCCTGGACATAGGCTCTGCGGTGGTTGCGGCGCCTCCATGGCGGTCCGTCAGGTGCTCATGGGCGTGCCTGAGGACACGCAGCCCATCGTCGGCTGCGCCACGGGCTGCCTTGAGGTCTCCACCACCATCTATCCGTATGATTCATGGAACGTGCCATTCATCCACAACGCGTTCGAGAACTCGGCGGCAACAGTCTCTGGCGTTGAGGCTGCCTTCAAGGGCATGCAGCGCGCAGGCAAGATCCCTGCGAACAAGAAGATGAAGTTCGTGGCGTTCGGCGGCGACGGCGGCACCTATGACATCGGCCTGCAGTCCCTCTCTGGCGCCATGGAGCGCGGTCATGACATGGTCTATGTCTGCTATGACAACGGTGCTTACATGAACACCGGCATCCAGCGCTCCTCTGCAACGCCGAAGGGCGCTTGGGCCACCACCTCTGAGGTTGGCAAGGTGGAGCAGGGCAAGCCGCAGGTTCGCAAGGACCTGACCTCCATCATCGCAGCGCACGGCGTGCCCTACGTTGCGCAGTCAACGGTGGGTCACTGGAAGGACCTGGTCAGCAAGGCCGAGAAGGCGTTCGCGGTTGACGGGCCTGCATTCCTGAACGTCCTTGCGCCGTGTCCGCGTGGCTGGCGCGTGCCCTCTGATCAGACGGCCATCATCTGCCGTCTGGCTGTGGACACGAAGTTCTGGCCTCTGTTCGAGGTTGAGAACGGCGTTTGGAAGCTCACGCCCGTCAAGGAGAAGAACTTGAAGCCGCTTGAGGACTTCCTGAAGCCGCAAGGCCGCTTCAAGCATCTGTTCAAGCCTGAGAATGCGCACATCATCGAAGATATGAAGGCTGATGTGGAAGCTTACTGGGCATACCTCGAGGGCCGCGTGGAAGGCTCCAAGGACGCGAAGAGTCCTATAGAGTAAGGGCTCATCAACAAGCAGCATCAACGAAGGCCCCCGCAGGCCGCCTGCGGGGGCCTTCTTGTATCATCAGCACCATTCAAAGCAATGGGTGGGGAGGTCATATGCAGGGACTGTCTGATGTCACATGCGCTGAGTTCGTGTCTGAGCTTGCGTCAAGCGCTCCTGCTCCTGGAGGTGGCGGCGCGGCGGCATATGTTGGCGCCATCGGCATGGCTTTGGGGCACATGGTGGGCTCGCTCACCGTTGGCAAGAAGAGATATGCCGATGTGGAGGGCGAAGTTCGACGCCTGATGTCTGAGGCGCAAGCCCTGCAAGAGGAGCTCATGGGTCTGGTCAAGGCCGATGAGGAGGCATTCTTGCCGCTCTCGCGCGCATACGGGATGCCTGCAACCACAGATGACGAGCGCGCAGAGAAGGCGCGCGTCATGGAGGAATGCCTGCTTGCTGCATGTCAGGTGCCGCTCAAGATCATGGAGACCACCTTCAAGGCCTTGGAGCTGCTTGCTCAGTTCGCAGAAGTGGGAGCGAAGATAGCGATCAGCGATGTTGGATGCGGCGCTGCCATATGCAGGGGAGCGCTCCAGGCTGCAAGCTTGAACGTCACCGTGAACACGCGCTTGATGGAAGACAGAGAGCAGGCTGCATCTCTGAATGCCAAGGCAGCTGAGCTCTTGAGCCGTGGCGTCATCCTTGCTGATGCCGTATTCGCTGACGTGGAAGGCAGGCTTGCATGAGCGCGATGATCCTGGAAGGCCCGGCGGTTGCGAACGCCATCACAGATGATGTGGCTTCAAGAGCGTCTGCTCTAAGAGATCATGGGGTGCGTCCGAAGCTGGCCGTCGTCCGCGTGGGGGAGAGGCCTGACGACATCTCCTATGAGCGCGGGCTTGCGAAGCGCGCTGAGAAGGCAGGTGTGGCGGTTGAAGCCCATGCGCTTGCAGAAGGTGCCACGCAAGAAGAGCTCCTGGATGTGCTGGACGCTTTGGGCGAAGATGCGTCAGTGCATGGCATCTTGTTGTTCCGCCCGCTTCCGCAGCACATGGATGAGGAAGCCATCATGGAGCGCATTCCGGAGGTCAAAGACGTTGACTCATGCCGCAACAGCTCATTGGCAAGCGTCTTCTCAGGCAAGGAGGGCTTCGCGCCTTGCACGGCTCAGGCTTGCATTGAGATCTTGGATCATTACGGGATAAGCGTTGAAGGCAAAGAGGCTGTGGTCGTAGGGCGCAGCTTGGTCATAGGTAAACCGGTTGCCATGATGCTGCTTGCAAGGAATGCTACGGTGACCATCGCGCACTCGAAGACGGTGGACTTGAAGAGCATCGTACGCAGAGCGGACATAGTGGTTGCGTGCGTGGGAAGCGCTGAGATGATAGATGAGAGCTATCTTGCGCCCGGGCAGGTGGTCTTGGACGTAGGCATCAACTTCACTGATGACGGCAAGATGGTGGGCGATGTTGCCTTCTCAGGGGCAGAAGCCAAGGTGAGTGCCATAACGCCAGTCCCGCGCGGAGTGGGCGCGGTCACCACCAGCGTGCTATGCAAGCATGTGGTGGAAGCAGCCGAGAGAGCGGCTTCCAAGCAATGAGCTCTCGGGTCACTTTGCGAACGCTGCGGGCAGAGCCTCTGGGTTGACGCAATCCTCAGGCTCTTTTCCTAGCACCACATCTATGGCGTTCTGGGTGCAGCGAGTCTGAAGCTCCACGCCTGATTCCTCTGACCAGTATGCTGCGTGCGGGGTCAGCACCGCGTTCGGTGCCTTCCGGATGAGAGCGCTTTCAGGCAGCGGCTCTGTGGGGAACACATCTATGCCAGCGCCCCAAAGAAGGCCGTCTGCCAGTGCGGACGCAACCGCGTCAACGTCTATCACAGCTCCGCGCGAGGTGTTTATGACGATGGCGTCGTGCTTCATGCTCTTGATGTTCTGGGCATCCAGCATGTGCGTGGTGTCTTGTGTGAGGGCAGTGTGGAAGCTGACCACATCTGATGTCCTCAGAAGCTCATCGAACGTGACGAACGGGATCCCCTCAGGTGTGAAACGTCCAGGTTGTCCCCTCCTGTCCCAAGCTATCACGTGAAATCCCAAGCCTTTCGCCTTCTCAGCTACGGCGCGCCCGATGTTGCCCATTCCAACCACACCGAACGTGCGCCCCCTCACCTGACCGAGAGGGCGGCGGCGCTGGTAGTCCCAGATGCCGCGCCTTAGGTCTGAGTCAAGCTCAGGGATGCGCCTGATGATGCTGAGCGCAAGAGCTATGGCGTGATCTGAGACCACCTCTGTGCCGTAGCCCACGACATTGCAGACAGCGGTGCCATTCTTGGTTGCAGCTTCAACATCTATGTTGTCAACGCCGGTGCCCGTCTTGCAGACCACCTTCAGGTTGGGGCACGCTTCGAAGACTTGGGAGGTATATTTGCCATACGATGTGATGGCCCCGTCTGCTCCGTGCAGATGCTCTATGAGCTCTTCGGGCGTCCTGCCCTCTTTGGAGTCATAGCCTGAGAATGAGATCCCAGCGGCTGTCACCATCTTCTCTTCGAATTCGCAGCTGCCGAAATCCGAATCGGTCATCACGATCTTGCGCATGATCCAGCTCCTAAGCACGTGCGTCCAGTGAGCTGATTCTATCCTTGTTCAGATGCGCTCAGGCGGTCTGCGGCTGCTCTGTTGCGAATGCGTGGGCTGTTGGCGCGGTGACCTTAGGGAACATTGAGGGCGTGGCTGCCGTGATGTTCTTCGTTGGCACTGCGTCATTCTCCACCATGTTCGATATGGCTGACTGAGCAACCTTGGTTGAGATCCCCATGTTCTCAAGATGCGCCTCAAGCCCCTTGCAGTATTTGGCGTCCATTGCATCTGCGCATGCGTCCATCCAGTTCATCTTCTGTCCTCCTCATCTAAGGCGTTATTTGACGATGAAGAGTCTATGCAGCCTCAAGATGCAGATCTTCGTGGTTCGAACGAACCTTCTTGCTCCTGTTTGTGCGAATGGACAAAGCCAGATCAGATGCGCGTCTGCGCGATGCGTGCCATCACCAAGACCGCTGCTAGCTCCTTGTCCGTCAAGAACTCAGCATGGATGGCTTCCTTCACCTTCTTGATGCGATACCGCACGGTGTTCGGATGCTGGAAGAGCGCCTCAGAGGTTGCCTTCACATCGCCGAAGGCAGCGGCGTAAGCCTCAGCGGTGGTGCGCAGCTCACTGCCGTGAGTGCGGTCATATTCGTCAAGGAGGTCATAGATATGCTGTGAGGTGCGGGCGAACAGGCGGTCAGTGGAGGCGGCAGCGTGAAAGGCATCAAGTCTGAGCTGTGACCATCTGATGGCGTTCGCCTCTTCCTGCTGCGCAGTGCTCAAGGATGCGAGCGCTTGGCGGATGGCAAGGTCACCTTCTTCCAAGGGGAGCTCTTGTGAGATCCCGCAGTGCATGCCAGGTATCTGGCTTGCCAGCATGCTGAGGTCAGCTTCTGCGATGGTGATGACGGTCTGCGGCTTGCGTGAGAAGGAGATGAATCCCAGCACTATTCCTTGATAGAGCATGACGTGCGAAGCTTCCACGTCCGGAAAGCGCAAGGCGTATTCTTGGAGCAAGCCACCTAACTGCCCGCGGAGGGCGTGCAGCGCAGCTTCGTCAGGGCTTTGGGGAGTGGCTGCGATGCATTGGATGGCAGAACCCGTAGCGCCCGCTATCTGGAAGATGAGGTTCCGAACACGGCTGGAATCTGCTGGGGCGAGCAGCTTATCCACCATGGCAGCCTGCTTGGAGCTCTCTGAGTCAGCATCGATGAGGTTCATGGCTTCGGTGATGATGCGCTCCAAGTAGCGGCCGTCATAGAAGAAGATGGGGACGCCAGCTTCCAGTGAAGCTTGAGCGATGCGCTTCGTGACCGACTTCATGGCAACTGGCTTGATGGCAAGCGCGGCAACATCCCGATCCATCATCTTCAGCACGGCGTCTTCTGCAAGGGCGGGATCAGCCTGAGCGAACCCTAGCGTTGTGAAGATGAACTCACCAGGAACGAACGCGTTGTAATCATCGAAGAAGGGCTCATAGTCAAGGGTGCCGCAATTGGTGACCGTGCGCGCTTCGAACCCATCACAGGGGCACGCCAACCAGATGCGGTCGAACACAGCAAGCGATGTGATGTCTTCTACGGTGACCAAGCGAACCTCCTTTCAGATGATGACACATGATAGCAAACATTTGTACTAATATATATGCATACGAGAAGAGCGCATCGAACAGGATGTCATGAATAGGATCGTCATGGGGATAGACCCTGGCTTGGCGAACACAGGCTGGGGGATAGTGGAGCAAGCTGGCCAGCGCTTGAGGTGCGTGGCGTATGGTTGCGTGTCAACCAAGAGCAAGGACCCGCTATCATCAAGGCTGCTCAAGATCCATGATCAGATACATGCAGTGGCTGGGAAGTTCGGTCCTAGCTGCGTTGGCATAGAGACGGTATGGTTCGGGAACAACGTCACCGCCGCCTTCGGGACCGGTCAGGCAAGGGGTGCGGCTCTGGTGGCATGCGCTAAGCATGGGATGCATGTTGCGGAATTCGCCCCAAGCCAGATAAAGCTCTCCATAGTTGGACAGGGAGCGGCGGATAAGGAACAGATGCAGTACATGGTGCAGCACCTGCTGGGCCTTGAGGTGGCCCCAAGCCCAGATCATGCGGCTGATGCGCTGGCAGCCGCCATATGCTATACGGCATTCGGAGGGTCCAGCAGCGCTTCTGAGCGCATAGCTCAGCTGGCTGGCATTGCGAATTGATATGGATTTCAGTGGATCGAAGGAGCAGGCGTGTTCGCATTCCTTGAAGGTGAGATAGCAGCAAAGAGCAGGTCAACCTGCGTGCTTGACGTGCATGGCGTGGGGTATGAATTGCTCATGCCGCAAAGCTCGCTGGAGGTGCTGCCTGCAGCAGGAGATCGCGTTCGCTTGCTCACGCATCTGTCCATCTCTGATTCAGGCGCGCAGCTGTATGGCTTCTTGAGCCCTGATGACAAGGATCTCTTCATGAGCTTGATAGCAGTGAGCGGCATAGGCCCGAAGATCGCCCTTGCTGCGCTCTCAACGCTGACTCCCGCAGAGCTCATAGATGCCGTGGCGGCAGAGGATGTGAAGACGCTATCGAAGATCCCCAGCATCGGAAAGAAGACGGCTCAGAGGATCGTGCTTGAGCTCAAGGGCTCATTGCCTGACAGCTCACCAGCAGATGAAGTGGCTGTTGAGAGCACTTCGGTGGGCAAGGTGGTGACCGAGGCGCTGCTCTCCATGGGATTCACCTCATCTGAGATAGCGCTTGCCATGAAGGACGCGCCAGTGGAAGCCACTGAAGAGACGTTGCTACAATACGCTCTCAAGAGGATTGGCTGATCCGGTCTACGGAAGATGTTCAACAGGAGAGGATCTGAGGTTCCCAGTTGGATGAAGTGGAGATAGAAGGTCTCGTTTACCAGGCAGACCTCCAAGATGAGGTCTCTCCTGCCAGCGCGCGCGGCGTTGATCCGAACCTCACCGAAGAGGACCTCTCCATAGATAGGTCCCTTCGCCCCAAGATGCTCTCAGACTACATCGGGCAGCAGAAGGTGAAGGATTCGCTTGAGATCCTCATCAAGGCGGCGAAGGATCGAAAGGACACCCCAGACCACATCTTGTTCTCTGGCCCTCCAGGCCTTGGCAAGACAACGCTTGCACAGGTGGTGGCCAATGAGCTTGGCGCCAACATCAAGACCACAAGCGGCCCGGCCATTGCAAGGTCAGGGGATCTGGCGGCCATCCTCACCAACCTGGAGGACGGGGACGTCCTCTTCATAGATGAGATACACAGGATGAATCGCTCCGTTGAGGAGATCCTCTATCCGGCCCTTGAGGACTACTCGCTTGACATCATGGTGGGGAAGGGCCCAGCTGCTAAATCCATCCGCTTAGACATTCCGAAGTTCACGCTGATAGGCGCAACCACGCGAACGGGTCTTCTCACAGGCCCTTTGCGTGACAGGTTCGGCATCGCATTCCGCTTGCAGTACTACACCCCAGAGGAGCTCTCTGGGATAGTGAAGAGGTCTGCGCAGATCTTGGATGTTGACGTTGATGAAGCGGGTGCGCTTGAGATAGCGCGCAGATCGCGCGGAACCCCGCGCCTGGCCAACAGGATGCTCAAGCGCGTTCGCGATTTCGCACAGGTCAGGTCTGACGGGTCCATCACCGAAGGCGTGGCCTCAGAGGCGCTCAAGTTCTTCGAGGTGGATGAGCTTGGGCTTGATGCGATGGACAACAAGGTGCTAGAGGTGCTCTGCGTCCAGTTCTCGGGCAAGCCCGTAGGGCTCACCACGCTTGCGTCTGCGCTCTCTGAGGAGACGGATACGCTAGAAGATGTATATGAGCCCTATCTGATGCAGCAAGGCCTTCTGGTGCGCACTCCTCAAGGTAGGAAGGCAACGCCTAGGGCATTCCAGCACCTAGGGCTCCAATTGATCGTATAGGCAGATATGGCGAAGGGATAAGAGAATGGCAGATTGCAAAGAGGTCTCCATCATCAAAGGTGGGAAGGTGTTCAACGGAGAGGTGTTCCAGGTTGGGGATGTTGCCGTTGACGGTGCTGAGTTCTCCGAAGCTCCCGGTAGCGGAGCTGAGGTGGATGCATCTGGTTGCATCGTCATCCCGGGTCTGGTGGATATCCACTTCCATGGTTCGGCCGGAGCTGATATGTCTGATGGTGACCTGGAGGGCCTGCATAAGATAGGCGCATATGAGGCGTCACGTGGCATCACTGCCATATGCCCTGCAACCATGACGCTCTCCTATGAGCAGCTCTCAGATGCCATGCTCACTGCAGCTGACTATGAGCCAGCATGCAATGAGGCAGACCTTGTGGGCATCAACCTAGAAGGGCCCTACATCTCACCTTCAAAGGTTGGCGCACAGAACCCAGAGCATGTTCGCACGCCTGATGCAGAGGAGTTCTCTGACCTGCAAGAGAAGTCAGGTGGGCTCATCAAGCTGGTGGACATAGCACCGGAGGAACCCGGTGCTGATGAGTTCATAGAGAAGCTAGGGGATGATGTTCGCATCTCCGTTGCGCATACCTGCACTGACTATGACACGGCGAAGAAGGCATTCGCCAAGGGCGCCAAGCATCTGACGCACCTATACAACGCCATGGATCCCATGCATCACAGGAAGCCCGGCCCCATTCCTGCAGCTGCTGAGACAGACGATGTCACGGCTGAGATCATCGCTGATGGCGTGCACATCCATCCGGCCATGGTGCGCTTGGCCTTTGCGCTCTTCGGTGATGACAGGATGATATTGGTCTCTGACACTCTGCGTGCAGCTGGCCTTGATGATGGCACCTATGACCTGGGTGGTCAGGATGTCACGGTCCGTGGCCCTGAGGCGCGCATAGCCAATGGCGCGCTGGCAGGCTCTGTGTCTGACCTCATGCGCTGCTTCACCGTTGCGGTGCGCGAGATGGACATCCCGCTTGCAAGCGCCGTGAAGGCGGCAACCGCCAACCCGGCAAGGGCGATAGGGATTGACGGAAGATACGGGCACATCAAGCCTGGATACGTTGCAGATGCAGTGATCCTTGATGAGGACACCTTGGAACTGAAGCAGGTCATCCTTCGCGGGAAGACCATCCTGTAAGAACGAAGAAGGGGGAGGCTTTCAGCCTCCCCCTTCTTCGTATTGCTATTGCTCTTTGCTCTTACAGCTCAGGCAGGCTTGCTGCTGCCACTGACTGGCCAACGCGGCGCATCTTCTCATCGGGAAGGGTCACGTTGATCTGGTCAGCAAGCTCTGGGTATTCCTCACGAAGGACCCTGTTGCATTCGCTGATCAAGAGGTCTCCGCCATCACCTGAGGCAACGCGTCCCAACACCAAGAGCGTCTTGATCTCATAGAAGGCGCTGTAGAGCACCAGCGTGTGTGCCAGGTAGCATCCGATGGACCTGTAGATGTCAAGCGCATCCTGGTTGCCGTCATTCGCAAGGGCTTGCACTGCCTTCAGCTTCTCAGCTGGGGTGTCTTCAGGATTCAAGATGATGTTCGCATGAGGAGCGAGCTTGATGACGGCATCCTGGCTGAAGTACTTGCAGCCAACGCCGAAGTCAGTTGACCATTCATCCTGCATGGCCTTCGGGGAGAGGTCAACAGGTGCGAATGCCAGCTCATTGATCCAGCCGAGCACGTTGCCCTCAGCATTCACGTAGCCAACGGCCTCAGAGGTGCCCATGGCTATGCCTAGGATGGAGCCTTCCCCTGTGCTCATGAAGCCAGCGAGCGCCGTGACGTCGCCGTCGTTCGCAACCACCAGGGGCACATCACCGATCTCCTGGCCAGCCCTGTCGTAGATGCTCTTGACCTCTTCGCGCCTATCGCGTGGGACCTTGATGAACAGAGACGCCACCATGGGGGAGTTGCCAACGAAGGTGCCAGCAGAGGACACGCCGATGGCGTCAACGCGCGGCATCTTGGAAGCGGCTGTCTTGAATGCGGTGACTATCTCATTGAAGTGATACTCAGGATCTTCGGTCACCTTCGGATACCAGACCACCTCTTCTGAGTAGATGGGCTCACCGTCAACCACAGCGGACACCTTGCGGTCAGAGCCGCCAGCGTCGAAGCCGATGCGGCAGCCCTTCATGTGGCCGCCGATCTGCTTGGCGGACTCGTTCGCAGCGGGGAAGTCAGCCTCTGATACGGCGATGATCTCAAGAGGCTTCTCATACACATCGCCCACGAAGCCGTAGTCGAACTGGCGCGCTCCTGTGGGGGAGTATTGTTTGGAAAGCTCTTCTGCAATGTCATCAGCGCCGCAGATGTACACGCGGAAGCCACCGATGCTCCATAGCTCGAACTTCACGAGCCTCTCCACGAAGCGAAGGTCCGCGTCATGGAAATCTCCCTTGCGGATCTTGCTCTCACGCACTGAGATCAGCCCGTCTTCGCGTTCCACCGCGATCTTGATGGGATGCTCAGCACCCTTCAGGTATTCGCGCATCCAAACTCCGAATGGGATGAAATCCGGGTCAAGCACCGGCTTGTTCTTGATGTCGTATTCGATGCCCAGATACTCCATTTGCTCACTCTCCTAAGATCTCAGTCAACGTGCGTTCGGTCATGCAAAGCGCTCTTGGGACGTGGAACGGTCCCTTGAACGTGGATCCCTTGGTGGAAGGCTCTGTGGGGATGCCGTCACGGCGAAGGTATCCGAACCATTCGCCATACTCAGGGTCTGCGAAGTGCTCCTTGCAGTATTCCAAGACCTTGAGCATCCAATCAAGATAGTAGGCATCCCCCGTGTCACGGTATGCCTTGGAAGCTGCGATCAGCGCCTCATCATGGGGCCACCAGAGCTTCATGTCATGCTCATAGGCCTCAGTTGGAAGGCCCTTCGCGTCTATGAAGTAGAGGATGCCGCCGAAGTCATCATCCCAGCCAGCTTCTATGGCCAGCTTGAAGATATCGCATGCCGTTTCGTGCAGCTCTGCGTTGCCTTGGTAGTTGGCCTCATCCATGAGGAACCAGCTGCACTCTATGTCATGACCTGGGTTCACCACGCGTCCCGCCGTGTACCAAAGCTCAGGCTCACCGTCTGCGTTCACGCTCTCGAGCGTGCACCCAAGCTCAGGTCTGTAGTGCTCGCCTGTGATGCGCTCTACGCACTCCTTGGCATGGCGGTCATACTCTTCGGTGTTGGCTGGGTCAACACGACGCATGATGGAGATGATGTTCAAGAAGATCATCGGGTCTCCCAAAGACCTTCCAGAGCGCGTCTCCGCAATGGTCTTCGGTCCGAAGCCTGTTGGGTCTTCGATCAGCCCATTGTTCAGGTCATATATCAGCTTGTAGGCGCGGCGCGCACGCTTGAGGTTCTCCAGATCCCCGGTCACGCCATAGTATTCGGCGTTGCCTATGCAATAGAAGCCCTCAGAGAAGTTGTAACGGCGCTGCCTCAAGGGACGGCCGTCTTCGGTGACCGTGAAGTAGAGCCTGCCGCCGGCTTCATGGTTCACGCAGTGCTCCTCAAGGAAGTCAAGGCAGCTCTTGGCGGCATCTAGCCATTTCTGCTTCACGCCATAGACATGGCAGAGATAGGAGTACGTCCATGCGCACCTGCCCTGCATCCAGACGCTCTTGTCAGTGGAGTAGATCTCACCTTTGCGGTCAAGGCATGTATAGACGCCGCCGTGGCGCTCATCCATGCCATGCTCCAACCAAAAGTCTGCGCTGATGTCCAGCTGGCCCTTGAGCCAGTCACGAGCATCGCGCAATCTGGATTCGATGTCCTTTTCCAATTGCGCTCCTTAAGGTCTACGAATGGGCATCAAAGAACATGCCGCAAGAGCGGCAATATGATTATCCGGGTTCCTCGGCGTGTTCGCAATATGCACCAGTAAACGCTTTATTTTCATTTGCCGCTGCACTTCACTTATGATAATTTGTACTGGCACCGCACGAAGCGGAGCATATCACCCTTGAAATCCCTATCAGGTTCGGCATGCCCTCAAGCCATGCCAGATCGGTCAGACGTGCGCTGAGGCGCGCATCCAAGGAGGCAGAAGTGAAGTTCTTCCTAGATACTGCGGATATCTCTGAGATAGAAGAAGCGGCCAGCTGGGGCGCGCTTGCAGGCGTCACCACCAATCCCACGCTCTATTCGCGCGTTGGTGGGAAGCTTGCGGATTTCGAGTCTCACATCGGGAGGATCTGCCAGATCGTCGGCCCTGATTGCCCGGTGTCTGCTGAGAGCGTTGCCATGACTCGCGACGAGATAGCTGAGGATGGGCGCCGCCTTGCTGCTATAGCGCCGAATGTAGTGGTCAAGATCCCCACAATGGTGGAGGGGCTTGCAGCAACCAGGATGCTTGCTGATGAGGGCATCCGCGTGAACATGACGCTCTGCTTCACGGTGCCGCAGGCCATGCTGGCGGCGCGCGCAGGCGCTAGGTACATCTCTCCGTTCATCGGGCGCTTCGATGACATCTCAGAGGATGGCATCCAGCAGGTGGCTGACATCGTTGAGGCGGTCAGCAATTACGACTTCACGCCGGATACCGTTCGCGGGGAGCAGCTTGAGGTCATCGCGGCATCCATTCGCAGCGCAGATCATGTGACGAAGTGCGCGCTCATGGGAGCGGATATCGCAACCGTTCCGTTCGGCGTGCTGAAGAAGATGGTGAAGCATCCTCTGACGGATGCAGGGATAGATTCATTCATGAAGGATTGGGAGAAAGTAAAGTAGATGGCAGATCTGGAAGAGACATCCACTCAGGAGACGGCAGAGCCAGAGGCTCCTGCCAAGAAGACGCGCACGCGCACCACGCGTGCCAAGAAGGCTGAGGCGGATGATGCAGCGCCGGCTGCAGAGGATGCAGCGAAGGCGGAAGAGGCTCCGGTGAAGCGCGGGCCAGGACGTCCAAGGAAGAAGAAGGAGCCTGAGGCGTCAGAGGCGCCTGCCGATGCAGATGGGGCAGAGGAGCCGAAGCCCAAGCGCGGACCAGGCCGTCCTCGGAAGGTGCAGCCTAAGGCTGACACGGAAGATGCCAAGGAGGCGTCTGATATGCCAGCTGAGGGGACTGGATCTTCCAAGGATGAAGCAGGCAGCGCACCTGAGGAGACTGCGTCTAGCGCGCCTGAGGTAGGGGATGCTGATGCTCCTGCATCTGATGAGGGCGAAGGAGCATCTGAGAAGAAGAAGCAGAAGCGCTCAAGCTCCAACGATCACAGGAACGGTCAAGACAGGAACAACCAGCGCAACAACAGGCACAACAATCAGCACCGCACGCGCCGTGAGCGCAACGGGCGCCAACAGCGCGAATACAAGCCAAGCGTCAGCAAGGAAGAGCTTGAGGCTTGCAAGCTGCCTGAGCTGCGTGAGAAGGCGGCTGAGCTCAAGATCGACGCATCCGGCCTTCGCAAGGCTGAGATGGTGGATGCCATCTATGAGGCGGTCTGCATCGCTGAGGGCTTCATCGAGGTAGAGGGCATCTTGGACATCCTGCAGGATGGCTACGGCTTCTTGCGCACTAAGGGGTATCTCCCCAGTGAGCATGATGTGTATGTGGGGCTTTCCACCATCCGCCGCAATGGCCTTCGCAAGGGGGACATGGTGGCAGGCCAGACGCGCCCAGCGCGCGAGGGGGAGAAGTTCGCCGCCATCCAGAAGGTCACAAGCGTGAATGGCACGCCCATAGATGAGGTGGCGGGGCGCCCGAAGTTCTCTGACCTGACGCCCATCTTCCCGGATGAGCGCCTGGTCATGGAGCATGGCAAGGATACGCTCACCGCTCGCGTGATGGATCTGGTGGCGCCCATCGGCAAGGGCCAGCGCGGGCTGATAGTCTCCCCGCCAAAGGCTGGCAAGACCACCGTGCTGAAGGACATCGCGGCTGCCATACACGCCAACAACCCTGAGGTTCATCTGATGTGCCTTCTGGTGGATGAGCGCCCTGAAGAGGTCACTGACATGGAGCGCTCCATCCATGGCGAGGTCATCTCATCTACATTCGACATGCCCTCTGACAACCATATCGCAGTGGCTGAGCTTGTGATAGAGCGTGCGAAGAGGCTGGTGGAGCAGGGGGAGGATGTCGTCATCCTGCTTGACTCCATCACGCGCCTGGCGCGTGCTTACAACCTGGCGCAGCCCGCAAGCGGCCGCATCCTCTCTGGCGGCGTTGACTCAACGGCCCTCTATCCGCCGAAGCGCTTCTTGGGCGCTGCGCGCAACATAGAAGGTGGCGGCTCGCTCACCATCCTGGCGTCAGCGCTAGTGGAGACGGGTTCCAAGATGGATGAGGTCATCTTCGAGGAGTTCAAGGGCACGGGCAACATGGAGCTTCGCCTTGACAGGAGCTTGGCTGACAGGCGCATCTTCCCGGCCATCGATCCGATAGCCTCCGGCACGCGCAAGGAAGACCTGCTGCTGGATGGTCAGGAGGCGCCGCTGATCTGGGCTGTGCGCCGCATCTTGGGCAACATGAACAACACAGAGAAGTCCATGGACATGCTCATCAAGTCCCTGAAGCGCACGGAGACGAACCAGGAGTTCATCCTGCGCACCGCCAAGCGCGCACAGACGCAAGCGCGCTTCGACGAGAATGCTGAGCTGTGATGACCCAGCAAGGTGATGATCTCTCACAGGTAGAGGACCAGTATTCGCAGGCCTATGCGGCGCGTGACATCCGCACGGGCGCGCCGGTCACATTCTCAGGTGGCGCAGCTCCGGCTGCTGCGTCTGCGGCTCCCCAGAAGGGGAAGGGAAAGGCCGCGGGCATCATCGTGGGCATCTGCGTGGTGGTGATCTTGGCTCTGGGCGCTCTTTCCTGCTCAGCTACCATGGATGAGCTGGAGTCAGCGTTCACAGGCGGCTCGTCTGATATGTCTGCTGCGGTGCCTTCCATCGCTGTGATAGATATCAACTCCACCATAGATTACGACGGCAGCGCATGCTCTCCTTCAGGGCTCAAGTCACGCCTTGAAGCTGCGCAGGAAGACCCCCTTGTGGAAGGCGTGATCTTGCGCGTGAACTCGGGTGGCGGCGTTGCCACAGCGGGCGAGGAGATGTCGCACTTGGTGGCGCAGTTCGCGAAGCCCATCGTGGTGGTCTCTGAGGCAACGAACGCAAGCGCGGCTTATGAGATCTCAAGCCAGGCGGACTACATCTTCTGCGCGAAGACCACATCCATAGGCTCCATCGGAGTCATCTTACAGGTGACGGATCTCTCTGGCCTCTATGAGAAGCTGGGGATCAACATAGACAACATCACTTCCGCTGAGTCCAAGGATGCCGGCGCCAGCAACCGTCCTCTGACAGAGGAGGAGCGTGCGTGGTATCAGGCCATGGTGGATGAGATAGATGCGGACTTCGTGCAGACCGTGGCGGATGGGCGTGGCATGCCGCTTGGCAAAGTGCGTGAGCTTGCGAACGGGCTTCCCTACACGGGACAGCAAGCCGTTGAGAACGGGCTGGCTGATGAGATAGGGTACTTCGAGGATGCGCTCCTGTACCTCTCACAGGCTGTGGGGTACGAAGGATCGCTTCCCACCATCAACTATGAGGTCTCTGAGAGCTCTCTTGGTCAGCTGTTGGATCTTCTGAGCGCTGGTCAGAGCTCGTCTTCAACGTCAGATATCAAGGCAGAGGGGATGTCGCTCCCAACCGTGGAATAGCGAGGTTCTAAGCGCATGAGTCGCACTTATGACACAGACGTCGTCTGGCCCTCAAGGGCCGTTGTCACAGCAGGTATGCCCTATGGCAACAAGCCGCTCCATTTCGGGCATATCGGAGGCGTGTTCATCCCGGCGGACGCGTTCGCGCGCTTTTTGCGTGACCGCATAGGCAAGGAGAACGTCCGCTTCGTCTCCGGCACTGACTGCTACGGCTCTCCCATCAATGAGGGCTACCGCAAGGCTGTTGAGGCAGGGGAGTTCGCAGGCACCATCGACGAATACGTCATGGGCAACCATATCCGCCAGAAGGAGACGCTGGATGCCTTTGATGTAAGCCTGGACATCTTCGAAGGCAGCGGGCTTGGGAGATGCAAGGATGTGCATCAGTCCTTGTCCGAGAAGCTGATCGAAGGGCTGTATGAGCAGGGATATCTGCACCTTGAGGAGACGCTCCAGTTCTTCGATGCTGAGGCGAATACATATCTGAATGGGCGCCAGGTGGTTGGCCGCTGCCCCGTTCAAGGGTGCAAGTCTGAGCATGGATACGCTGATGAGTGCGACATGGGTCATCAGTATGACCCGGCGGATCTGATCAACCCCGTGTCATCCATCACGGGCACGGTGCCTGAGATGCGCCCTGTCAAGAATTGGTACTTCAACCTGCCGGCATTCTCGGGATTCTTGAAGGAGCATGTTGCGCTCCTTCAGTCAGATCCTGAGACGCGCCCTGTCATCCCGCAGACGATAGATGAATTCTTAGCGCCGCCGGTCATCTTCGTGAAGAACGAGTTCTACGATGAGTACCTCTTGCTAGCTGATTCCCTGCCGCCTCACACCTTCCGCGAAGCCGAGAAGGGCAAGCAGAGCTTTGAGATCCAGTTCGAGTCCATCTCTGACAGGGACGTGGCGAAAGCGGCGCTCACTGAGGCCCAGATCCGCTTCCGCACCTCCAAGACGCTGGTGCCATTCCGCATCACCGGATCCATAGATTGGGGCGTGAAGGCGCCTGTGCTGGATGGTGTTGAAGGCCTCACCGTCTGGTGCTGGCCGGAATCCCTTTGGGCTCCCATCTCGTTCACCATCGCGCTCAATGATGAGCTGGCGCTTCCCCGCAACACTTGGCGTGACTTCTGGTGCGCAGATGACGCGCAGGTGTATCAGTTCATCGGGCAGGACAACATCTACTTCTATGGCGTGGCGCAGCCTGCCATGTGGGAGGCGCTGGGCAAGAGAGGCGTGTTCGGGGGACCGGATGCCAAGCCGCTTCGGCAGACCACGCTGGTTGCGAACCATCACGTGCTCTTCGGGAAGACGAAGGCCTCATCATCAGGCGCTGTGAAGCCGCCAACAGGGGAGGAGCTCTTAGAGCACTACACGGCAGAGCAGCTCCGCGCGCATTTCCTTGCGCTTGGATTGGGGCAGAAGTCAGTGGGCTTCAAGCCGAAGCCGTTCGACCCGGCGCTCACGGATGAGCAACGTGAGGACAAGCGCGTGGCGGACCCGGTGCTCAAAGAGGGTACGCTGCTCACGAATGTGTTCAACCGCCTGGCGCGCAGCTGTCTGTATGAGGCGCAGAAGAGCTTCAATGGGAATATGCCGCTGGGGGCAGTGTCAGTGGACGTGGTGGACAAGGCGCATGAGGCGCTTGGCCGCTACGAGCATCTGATGCACTCCTTCGAACTGCACTCAGTGATGCAGCTTGCTGATGAGTTCATCAGGTATGCCAACAAATATTGGGCGGACAATATCAAGCTGGCCGCTGAGGAAGAGGAGGCCGGAAGCCCGAATGCGCTGGCGCACAGGCGCCAGGTGCTGCTGGATTCCTTCTATCTGCTCAGGATCTGCACGCTCATGATGCACCCCATCGTGCCCAAGGGCTGCGAGGTCATCTGCGACTACATGGATTTCGAACCAGAAGCGTTCTTCAGCTGGAACTATGACTTCAACGACATGGATGAGCTCTGCCATGCACATGAGATAGACGCTGGCGCTCATGCAGTCTGCGAACTGCCCCCGCGCTTCGATTTCTTCCGCAAGCACGAAAGCCAATACTAACACCTCTTGCCGCGTCAAAAGCGTTGCAAGGACGAAGAGCGCGCCAATGCGCTTTTATAGCGGCCTTGGGGCGCTCATGCGCGCTCCCGCTTGCCTATGGGCGGCAAGGCACGAATGCGGTGCCTTGCCCTACGTCCACCAGAAGCATCCTCATGTCCAACAACGTCATCAACAAGAGAGGTCATTCAGGTTGACGTAGGGAACGCCACCGCTCTCGTGGCGTGCCGCAACACAGCAACCCAGAATGCTAGCGCGTATGACCCAGCCCCAACCCTTAACCTGTGGGCGGCTGCATCTCCTCTCCTGTGGACGGCTGCATTGCAGCCGCAGTTGCCCGACAGGGCAACGTAACGCAGGCGGTGAGCCTGCGAGAACTCGAAGGCGAGTGTGCCTTGTTCTTGACAAGGATATCTTCCGGTCTAAAATGAGTATACGATGTCAACTATATTGATCTGAGGTGCGATATGTCAAAGGTTGCTTCGGCTATTCGCTTCGAGCCTGAAGAAAAGGAATGGATAACCGCTTTCGCAAAGATGGATGGCAATACCTTCTCATCTCAAGTCAGGCTTTGGGTGCTAGAGCGCCTGGAAGATGAATTGGATACACGTGATCTGGCAGCAGCCATATCTGAGGATGACGGACAGCGCATTGACTGGAGCGATGCAAAGCAGGAGCTTGGGATCTAATCATATGGGTTTCAGGGTTGTCCTTACTAAACGCGCGCAGAAGGAATTGGCTGTACTGGATAGAAAGTCTCTATTGCTCGTTTCTGCAGCAATAGACAAGATTCAAGAAGCCGAGGATCCACGTGGGCTTTCCAATGCGAAGAAGCTTCGTGGCGTAGATGATGGATGGCGTTGGCGTGTGGGCACTTATCGCATCTTGGGCGTGGTTCGTGACAAGGAGATACTGATAGAGGTATTCAGGGTTGGCCACAGAAGAGATGTGTATCGAAATCTCTGAGTCAAACATGACGCCTGTATAGGGATGTTCTGCTGAAGAAGAACGCCTGTCCCATTTGTTTCGGTCTTTGACATCCTTGCTGCGACAAAAGTGCTGCAAGGGCGAAGAGTGCGCCAATGCGCTTTTATAGCGGCCTTGGGGCGCTCATGCGCGCTCCCGCTTGCCTATGTGCGGCAAGGCACAAATGCGGTGCGTTGCCCTACGTCCACCAGACGCACCTTCATGTCCAACAACGCCATCAACAAGAGAGGTCATTCAGGTTGACGTAGGGCTCGCCGCCGCTTTCGTGGCGTGCCGCAACACAGCAACCCAGAATGCTAGCGCGTATGACCCAGCCCTCAACTCCTAACCTGTGGGCGACTGCATCTCCTCTCCTGTGGGCGGCTGCATTGCAGCCGCAGTTGCCTGACAGGGCAACGTAACGCAGGCGATAGCCTGCGAACACCCGGATGCCAGCAACTGGTCAGGCAACCCAGCCCGGCGCAGAACATCAATCCGGGCATTTCGGGCTGCCGCCCTCATTTCGCTGTGCTGTCGCACAGCTGCGTCGGCAATGCCGACGCCCACTCTTGAGGGGGCGGGGTCATATAGGGGGTTGATGCTCTTTCATATGCGGGATATTCGGGCACCTTATCCAGGTGCGCCTCATATCCCGAAGTGCGCATAAGGACGATGCGCACCTACATCTGCTAGCAAGACTCCTCGGAAGGTCTCTGCGAGTGCATCCTGGTTGCTGCCCCAAAAGTGCTGCACAGGCAAAGAGCATACCTGTGCACTTTGAAAGCGGCTTTCAACTCATGACTATGCAAGCATGCTCATGAGTAGTGGCCTTAGAAGTTTTTTGTGGGCGGCTGCATTGCAGCCGCAGTTGCCTGACAGGGCAACGTAACGCAGGCGATAGCCTGCGAACACCCGGACGCCCACATCAGGTCAGGTCATCCAGCCTGGCGCAGAACATCAATCCGAGCATTTCAGGCTGCCGCCCTCATTTCGCTGTGCTGACGTACAGCTGCGTCGGCAATGCCGACGCCCACTCTTGAGGGGACGCCCTTACAGTCAGCTGCGTTCGCATTGCGAACTCCAACTCTTAGTGGACTGTAGCCCTGGTTGCATTGACAATGTCTACAGAAAGAGGGGGGCAAATCTGCTGGATATTCTCCTGAAGATCTGCTTGTTAGAGCCAGGCTTTATGTCCGATCAAGTATTCCTGTTCGAAAGTCTCTTGACTCATTGTCAAGAACTTTATTCCCTCAATAAGTGCAATAACAGCAAGAACGGGAATGGGAATGATCAGAATCCAAAGTACGACATTGATTATCCCTGCAGTCGTATTGCCTAGATAGAATCGATGTATACCTAGATTCCCCAAGAATAAAGCGAGTACCCCTGCAACAGTCTTGCTCTTCTTTTTGTCTGTTGTGTTTGGGGTTGCATATCCATGATTCGGGGTGGTTGATACAGCTTGTGAATAGTTTGGTGCTGCATGTTGACCATAACTCTGAACATGAGGCTGAGAGTAGTTCGGTGTTGCCTGTTGTGAATAGTTCTGCGCATATGGCTGACCAGAGTTTGTTGATGCAGGTTGTGAATAATCTGTAGTCGTCGGCTGAGAATATCCTGTAGCCGTTTGCTGGGAATAGCTAGCGGCTGGTTGTTGGGCATAACCTTGAGTGAAAGGCTGGGAATAAGCTCCGGCGGCAGGGGAAGAGTAGTCTTGCGGTGCAGTTAATGGGTGCGCATATAGCGTTTGTGTATTCTGCATTTGGTTCGGCTGGCTCAGATTTGGGCTTTGCATTGGCTGGCTGATGACCATTGCTGAGAGGTTGCCACCGCAAAACGCGCAAAATTGCGCTTCATCGGGATTAACATTATTGCAATTCCCACAAACCTTCATAGCGTTCCTCCTTGATTGCTTAGGCTGTCTTGGTTTATGAAGTTGAGCATTCCTTGATATTCTTGGGAGGAACCGAATCGAACAGCTTCAAGAGCCCTGACCGCCGTTCTTGGATGACTGCCTGAAATGCTGAAGCTGATCAGTTCAAGGATTTTGTCCTTCGTTGAGCCTTGCAATGTTTGTTCGTACATGATGCCTTGTTGAATCAGGAGATTAGGGTCTACTTTTGAAGCACGCTCTCCGTAGGCTCCAGCCAATACTGCGCAAATATCTACCACATCCATGGGGTCCCCCATAGCAAGTACTGCAGCTCTGTCTGCTGAGAATTCGCTAGCTCTCATCCATGTCATAAAGGCTCCTTGAAGAGCAACGCTTACTAATCCTCCAAGCCCAGGGACTATGGCCAAAGCGCCACTCATAACAAGGTCGCCTATTGTGTGATAGAGAACATGGTGGCAGGCAATATGTCCGCATTCATGTGCAAGTATGGTTTGGATCTGTCTATCCGTGCAGTAATCCAAGACTCCAGAATTCAACACTATGAATGGATCTGATTCATTTGAAGTGTATGCATTGATGGATCCGTCATTGCATATATATAGATGTGGGACAGGGACGCCAAGACGTTGACACAGTGGTGGAAGCAGTTCATGAACATCGCCGAAATGGTTCGGTGTTACTTCAATATGCGAAGAGATGTTCTCCATAAAGAAAAGACGTTCGTCAAAGAACTTCATGAAGGCTTTCATGAATGCTGGAAACACAGGTACGCTTTGGAGCGCCTGAAGCGTTTGCATATCAAGTGGATGTTGATAATGACTAGGATCTACAGCAGGCATGTAGAACTCTCCTCTTAGAGCAATCGGTTGATAGACAAGTTTTGCCACTTCGCTCTTTAGAAGAGAATGATACCAAAATGTAACATATTGTCAGTAGATATATAGTATTCAGCTAAACCGTTGTGAACAGGAAGAGACAGCTTTATTGATGCTATCTATTCTTGATCGTAGTCAATGCTTACCGTACTCGGATTATTCACAGGTTGTATGAGCTTCAATGCAACGGACTGAATCAGTTGATATCTAGTCGTTGTCTTGCGCTAGAAATAGCTTATATGTCTCAACTTCAAGAGCGTCCGCAATCTTCTGCACGTTATTCAATGAGATGCTGCGCTTTTGGCGTTCTACTGCGCTGATGTATGTTCTATGAAGACCGCATTTCTCTGCGAATGCTTCTTGTGATAATCCCTGCTTTTCTCTATAAGATCTGACATTTTTGCTGAATACTTCGAGGATGTCCATGTACGCCCTTCTCTTCGGTTGAGTAGGGCAGATATTTCAAAATTGTCCTCAATGCGTCTACAGACAAGAAGTCACCATACAATAAGTTAACATACAATAAGGAACATCATGAGATCTAAGCAGCTAGCAAGAGGGATGAGATGGGAGCGCTGAGGATCCATAGGCCTTTTGCCTTCGCACTTGCTGCCTGCATGAGCATCTTGCTTGTGGGGTGCGGTGAGGCCTCAGGAAGCGCTGATGAAGCTGAGACGGGGTTCTCGGAGCCGGTGAACGACTCCGCATTTGAAGAGCCGAAGAGCGAAGAAGAGCTCCCGATCATCCAGCAGATCGACCCAATGAGCAAGGCAGAGGAACAGAAGCTGCAGCCAAGCGCGGAGGAGCTCTACGCAGAGCTAGGGATACAAGAGGATATCCGCTCCTCTTTCGTGCATGGGGAGAAGCCGGTCGAATACCAGAAGTACATCGTCTTGCATGACACAGAAGGCGATTCGGACGCATCCTCGGTCATAGATTGGTGGGATTCGAACGGGAATCTCGTTGCCGCCCATTTCATCGTCAACAAGGATGGCTCGGTCTATCAATGCGCTCCGATGGACAAGATCGTCCACCATGCAGGCTATGGGGACATCGGGCACAATGAAGCGTATGGCGTAGAGGATGAATCGCGAGACGACATGAAGGGAACCACGCCGATCGGCAGCTGGGCTTCTGATTACGGCATGAACTCTCATTCGATAGGTATAGAGATGGTCCATGTTGGCGGGAGCGGCTCTTATCCAGAAGCGCAGCTTGAAGCGGTGGACAAGCTGATCGCTTATATAGATGCATATTACGGCTTTGAGAGCCAGATAATCGATCACAAGGACTGGAGATCCGGGAACTCAGATACATCTGACGAGTTCGAAGGCTATCTGGATAACTACAAGGCATATAGGGTGCATTCACTGCCCGAAGAGGGACCTACCAGCCAGTTGAGGCCGGTAGCTTGCAACCTCAGAGAGCGCGCAGTGTAGGGATAGCCATGCAGCAATTCACGCAACAAGGCATGTATCAGACGAATCCATTTCCTGCTGCCGCGGCTGGACCTTCCCAGACTGGAGGATTCCCTCAGCAGCAGCCTCGAAGGCGCTTCTGCATGAATTGCGGGAGTCCAATGCATCCGAATGGGTCATTCTGCATGAGGTGTGGAGTGCCATTCGGCATCTTCAAACCGTCACAGGCTCAGGCCATGCAGAATCCCCAGCCAAGCGTGATGCAATCGGTCCCAATTGCAGCGCCGACACAAGATGCACCAGCGCCTCAGTCCGGTGGCTCGAGCATGCCTGTCATAGTTGGGATCATAGCCATATTCGGTGCGCTGATAATCTTGGTGTGCGTCCTCCTCATGAACGGGGCATTTGACAAAGAAGAGGGCGAAGTGGCGGGTGAGGCTCCTATCGAGCAACAGTCTGTTCAAGAGGAAGAGGCTCCGGTCGCATACACGACTTACACAACTGATGATCTTGTCACCAGGGACTATTCGTATCCCGTCTTCCAATTCGAGTTCCCTTCAACTTGGAGCATCATCAAGGAAAGCTCGAACGCATTCCAGGAGAAGGTGGAGATGCAGCGAAGCGGCAGCAATGCCATCGCATATAAGCTGCTAGACCCTGATCAGCCAGTGAACCTGGATTCAGGGATCAGCAACATAGAGAAGGTGTCGGATTGCGACCTCAGAGCCCGACTAGCTGATGAGTCAGGAGACGGGTATCACTACGAGCAATATGTCGTTGCCAAGATGGATGTTGCTAGCGCGAACGATACGACCAAGAGCGTCTACGCTGTGATCCCAGAGGATGGTGTATCTGACAGGAGCAAGATGAATCTGATCGGGACTGCGCCTGCGTTCGATCTTGGATGCTGGGTGTCTTTTTCCTTCGAAGCGAAAGAGGACATGGATCAAGGGATCTTGGATGAGGCGATCGAGGTCCTTTCAAGCTTGCAGATGCTGGGAATAGAGGATATGGAAGCATCCGGTTATGGATACTACGATTCGTCAGATCCGGGGTATTGCTCTTCTGGTCAAGGTTATTACTCTCCCTATTCTGATGGGTCTTATCTGATTCCAGAGAGCGGCACTAGGTTGCTCACTGATAGGGATCTTGATGGCTATGATGCATATTATCTGTACTTCGCTCGTAATGAGATATTCGCACGTCATGGTAGGAAATTCCAGAATGATGATCTGCAGGAGTACTTCAATCTGATGCCGTGGTACACACCTTTGATAGAGCCTGAGGACTTCGATGATAGCTATTTGAGCGATATCGAGAAGGCGAACTACGAGAAGATCCTCGAATATGAGAGAGCGATGGATTCGCCTTATATCTAGTGGCATGGTGTCGGTGTTCGTGTTGGCGGGCATTTGCAACTGATCAGGCTGGATTGTCTGATCTGCATCATCCATCCGGGTGTTCTTGCCCTGTCGGGCAAGTTACGCTGCCTTGTCAGGCAGCTGCGGCTGCAATGCAGCCGCCCACACTTAGGGGGGCGGGCTTGCAATGCAAGCGTCCACTCTTGAATGGGAGGACTTGCAGGCAGCAGCCTGCTCTTGAGGGGGGGGGTAGGCTTGCAAGTGTCTACACTTGGAGGGGCACCCTTATAGGAAATGCAGTTGCTTCTAGAGAAGGTGTTCTCTCATCTTGTGGGCGTCTCCATTGGAGACGCAGCATTGCGCTAGCAATGCGTAACGCAGGCGGCGAGCCTGCGAACAACCGGAACAAGGCAACTGGTCAGGAAACCTTGCCTGGCGCAGACCACCAATCCGTGCGCTACGGGCTGCTGCCCTCACTCCGCTGTTCAAGCGCCCACTTTTGAGGGCGTGTCTTCAGGAGGGGGTCCATCTAGAACGGCGGCCGCGAGGCCACCTATCTTCAGAACAGGGACTGTTGGGTGGGGGAAGGAGAGCCGGGGGAAGGAGTTGCGGTGAGGTGGATGTCTGAGCGATCATCCAGCCCTTCTGCGTCCCCGGCAAGCCAACGGCGCGCTTCGTCAGGCGTGAGCACGAGCGGCATCCTGTCATGCACGGGTGCGACATCTGCGTTCGGGCGCGTGGTCACGATGGAGAATCTCCCATTCTCAGCCAATGCTCCCATGAGCAAGGGGGAGCCGTTCGCCATCTGGAAGAGGACCTGATCCTTCACAGCGCGCCCGTTCCTTGGGTTCACGTGCGTGTGCTCACGGTGCGGCTCGAAGAAGCCGGTGCCGCATGCTAGCGCACGGCCGCCTTGCATGGCGCGCGCCCACATTCCAGTGCCAGATAGCGCCTTCTCAAGGCGCGTATTGAAGATCACCTTGTCAGACCATTCGGGCTCGAAGCCCCAGATGAGGTCGCGCGCTTCAAGGCCGCCATCACCTGGAGCTATCACAGCAACGCTGCTCTTCGGATAGACGGTGCGCGTGGCTGGCCAGTCAGCCTCGTAGATCATGGGCGTGTTGTGCACGAGCGCCTTCAGCACGCCCTCGATCTCATCATATGTGAACGCCACGAACTTCCCGCACATGGAATGCTCCCTTCGCACCAATATCTTATTGCATGAGCAGGCGCACAGTGGTAATCTTTCACGGTTTCTATCAAGACGCATGCTCAAGTGACTCGGATGCGCCAGTGGCCCGCAGGGTGCGGGTTGCGCAGACGGGGTTGACCTTGGGCAGAGGACTAACGAATGGAGAGTAGGAAATGGCAGCACCAGTGAAGGTAAGCATCAAGTCCCTCTTGGAGGCCGGCGCTCATTTCGGGCATCAGACGCGCCGTTGGAACCCGAAGATGAAGCCGTATATCTTCGGCAGCCGTGGGGACATCTACATCCTGGATCTGAAGCAGACCCTGGTTGACATGGACAAGGCTTACAGCTTCGTGTCCAATCTGGCAGCCAAGGGCGGCACCATCCTCTTCGTGGGCACGAAGAAGCAGGCTCAGGAGGCTGTGGCAGACGCAGCGAACCGCTGCGGCATGCCGTATGTGAACAACCGTTGGCTGGGCGGCATGCTCACCAACTTCGTCACCATCCGCCAGCGCGTCCTGTACATGGAGGACCTTGAGGCTCAGGATGCTGACGGCCGCATGGCCATGCTCCCGAAGAAGGAGCAGATCCTGAAGCACAAGGAGCTGGCGAAGCTACAGGCCAACCTCAACGGCATCCGCAACATGCGCAAGGTGCCGGACGCCGTGTTCATCATCGACACCTGCCGTGAGGAGATCGCGGTCCATGAGGCGCGTCGCCTGAACATCCCCATCGTGGGCACGCTGGATACCAACTGCGATCCTGATGATGTGGATTACGGCATTCCGGCAAATGATGACGCCATCCGCTCCGTCCGCCTGCTATGTGACTTCATCGCTGATGCTGTCATCGCTGGCACGGGTGCGAACATCTCAGAGACTGAGATGGCTGCTCCGGCAGAAGGCGTAGAGGCTGTTGCTGAGGTGCAGGTCTCTGACACTGCAACCCCTGAGCAGATCGCTGCTGACGGCGCTGAGGTTGCAGATGAGGTTGCTGCGGCTGTTGAGGCTGCAACCGAGTAGCTGACGCAAGTCCCACCATATTTCGAACGAACCCAACAAGGAGGTAGGAATGGCGGACATAACCGCTTCCATGGTCAAAGAGCTGCGCGAGATGACTGGCGCAGGCATGATGGAGTGCAAGAAGGCTCTGGCTGAGGCTGAGGGTGTCATGGAGACAGCAGTTGACGTGCTGCGCACCCGTGGCCTTGCAGCTGTTGCCAAGAAGGCAGGCCGTGCCACCAACGAGGGAATGGTCATGGCCATCGTTGATGACACATGCACCAAGGGTGCAGTGCTGGAGCTCAACTGCGAGACTGACTTCGTTGCCATGAACGAGAAGTTCAAGGCATACGCCACCCGCATGGCAACCGCTGCAATGGAGAACGCTCCCGTTGATGTCGACCAGCTCAAGAGCTGCAAGGTCGACGGTGAGACCGTTGAGGAGATCCTCACGGACTGCATCCACGTGATGGGCGAGAACTGCCAGATCAGCCGCGTTGCTGAGGTTGAGGCACCGGCAGTTGCAAGCTACATCCACGGCGGTGGCAAGATCGGCGTCCTGGTGAACTTCGACGTTGAGGGCATCAACCCGGCTGACGAGGCATTCCAGAAGTGCGCACGTGATGTCTGCATGCAGGTTGCTGCTGTGAATCCGGTCTCCGCAACGCGTGAGTCCGTTCCTGAGGACGTTGCCGCGCATGAGCTTGAGATCTACAAGGCACAGGCTGCAGAGTCTGGCAAGCCGGAGAACATCCAGGAGAAGATCGCTCAGGGCCGCATGGAGAAGTTCTACAAGGAGAGCTGCCTCACTGAGCAGGACTTCGTGAAGGACCCAGACGTCACCGTCTCCCAGTACGTTGACAACTGCGCAAAGGAGCTTGGCGGAAAGGTTGCCATCAAGGGCTTCATCCGCTTCGCGCTTGGGGAGTAACCCTAGATAGCTTCACAGGCCATGCCTTCATACGGCATGGCCTTTTTCATTTGCAAGGCAAGCCGCAAGTCTTCGAAGGAGCCTAGATGGGAACTGATTCCATTCTGGTGCGAGGCAACCATACGTTGGCTGGCGAGGTCAAGATCTCAGGTGCTAAGAATTCCGCCTTGAAGCTCATGGCTGCATCCATCCTGGGATGCGGACAGAGCATCATAGAGAACGTCCCAGACATATCCGACATCCGCCTGATGTCAGAGGTGCTAGAGCGCCTGGGCGCTAAGGTGCAACGTGAAGACCATCGCCTGAAGATAGATACATCATCCCTTGATTCCTTCAGCACGCCCTATGAGCTGGTCTCCAAGATGCGCGCCAGCATCTCAGTGCTGGGGCCGCTCATCGGGCGCTTCGGGCAGGCGAAGGTTGCCATGCCTGGAGGATGCCAGATAGGCGCGCGCAAGATAGACATGCACTTGGTGGGTCTTGAGGCGCTAGGGGTCAAGTTCGCGGTGGATCACGGAACCTTGATAGCCACCACGCCTGACGGCCTCAAGGGAGCTGCCGTCACGCTTGAGTTCCCAAGCGTGGGTGCTACTGAGAACATGCTTATGGCTGCTGTGGTGGCGCCGGGACGCACCATCATAGAGAACGCAGCTCGTGAGCCTGAGATAGTGGACCTCTGCAACATGCTCTGCGCCATGGGCGCCAAGATAGAGGGCGCCGGCAGCATGAACATAGAGGTCCTTGGCGTGCCCTTGGAAGAGCTAGGCCCTTGCACCCACACAACTGTGGGGGACAGGATAGAAGCCGGCACATTCCTGGCAGGGGGCGCCATAACGGGAGGTCCTGTCACCGTTCAAGGGATAGACCCGGACTATCTGCGAATGTCCCTCATGAAGCTTGATGCCATGGGATGCCAGGTGTCATGCGGGGACGACTACATCACGGTGTCACGCACGGGGGACCTGCGCGCAGCGGATATACAGACGTTGCCGCATCCGGGCTTCCCAACTGACCTGCAGGCGCAGTTCATGCTGATGGCAAGCTTGGCAGATGGCGTCTCCCTCATCACAGAGAACGTCTTCGAGAACCGCTTCATGTTCGCATCTGAGCTTCTGCGCATGGGCGCGGACATCACGCTAGAGGACCATCACGCTGTGGTGCGTGGGGTGGATCACCTCCAGGGGGCACCCGTGTCATCAACGGATCTTCGTGCAGGGGCAGCGCTCGTGCTGGCTGGCATCGTGGCTGATGGCTACACCACCGTCTATGAAGTGCAGCATATAGACAGAGGCTATGAGGACTACGTTGGCAAGCTCAGGTCCCTCGGGGCAGACGTCGTGCGCCAGAGCGCAGCGTGCGGACGCTAGAAGCCTAGATGCCAACGAAGCGCAACAATCCTCGTCATTCAGCCGCCCGCATGGGCGATCCCGTTGCGCGCCCGTTGAACGCGCGCAAGAGGCCAGCTGGGCGTCCTATGACCGTGCAGAACGTAGCGCACAGGGCAGATAGCGCGTCTAGGAGCGCATCGCATAGGGCAGGTTCGCATTCCGCTCTGGTAGACGCGAAGCGAAGGCGCGGGCGCAGGCGCTTTCTGGTCGTGGTCATAGCCATTGCGCTGGTGGTAGCCCTAGCTGCGGCAGGCATGACAGCATTCGCGTTCTTCCGCACCACTGACTCCAACCTGAACCTGGATCCGTCCAATGCGAAGGATGCGCTTGTTGCCCAGAAGGATGGAGAGGCCTACTACGCCCTCATGTCGGCGGATCTCTCCCGACCTGAGCTGAGGGAACAGCAGCCGGGAGCTCTGGGGCTCCTGCTATTGCGCATAGATGAGGGCGCGCATGCGGTGACCATGGTCACCATCCCCTCCAAGCTGAATGTCCGCACGTCAGACGGGCAAACGCACCCTATAGATGAGGCATCGCAGATAGGCGGCGAGGCTGAGCTGATCAAGTGCGTGGCTGACCTGGCGCAGGTGGACATATCCCATTTCGTGAAGACGGATGCGGATGGCATAGCTGGGATGACAGAGGCATTGGGCGGAGTGCAGATGAGCGTTCCGTCTGAGATAGATGACCCACGTGCAGGCACGCTCGTGGTGATGCCAGGAGATGACAAGCTCACGGGCGAGGAAGCGCTCATCCTCCTTCGCGCATCGAACGTCTCAGGCGGCGAGAGCGCCATGTACAAGAACAGGATGGCATTCACGCTTGCGCTTGCTGAGCAGGCGGCTTCCACAGAGGGCCTTGATTTCGCGAATGCGGTAGGGGAGACCAGCAAGTACATCTATACGGACTGGACGGCGTCTGATCTGCTTGCGCTTGGCGGCGCGCTCAAGCCCTTCGAGGACCTCACGGTATACCAATGCACCGTCCCGTATGCGGAGTCTAATGCGAAGGGCTCTGACGTGACCCTCTATGAGAGGCAGACGAAGAGCTGGGAGGCGATGCTTTCGCGCATCAAGGCGGGAGAGGATCCGAATGACATCGATAGCGCGCCTGAGAACGTGAATGCATCCAACGTCACCGTTGAGGTGCGAAATGGCACCAGCACGGCAGGCGCTGCGGCGAAGCTAGGCGAGTTCCTGTCTGGCTCAGGATATGAGGTGATAGGCGTCGGCAACACCGATGACGGGACCATCTATCCGGAGACCTTGGTGGTCTACACCGATCAGGGATCCGAAGGAGCTGCCAAGGCCATAGTGGAGGACATGGGCTCTGGGCGCGTGGTGAACGGAGGGGACTTCTATTCCTCGCAAGCTGACGTGATAGCCATCATCGGGCTTGATTGGATGCCTGTGGGATGATGATGGATAAGGCAGCGCACGGCGCTTCGGTCAACTGAGGTAGCAGGCGCCTGTGATATCATCGTCACCCGATGAAGAGGCTCTTTTAGAACAAGGAGAGTGCAATGGTAGATAGAGAGCAAGTGGTAGAGGTCTTGAACGCAGTCCGCCCCTCCCTCCAAGCTGACGGCGGTGACGTTGAGCTGGTGGATGTTGGCGAAGACGGCATCGTGACCGTTGAGCTGCAGGGTGCTTGCAAGGGCTGCCCGATGTCTCAGATGACGTTGGCGAACGGGATCGAGCGCATCCTGAAGGAGCGCGTGCCGGGTGTTGTTGGCGTGCGCCCCGCAGATGATCCGATGGCTGCATTCTAGGATCTGTTCGAACTGTTCTTCAAAGGGCGGCGCCTGATCAGGTGACCGCCCTTCTCTTATCAGGGGAAGGAGGTCAGCTGTGGCCGATATATGCTGGGAGATGAGGGGTTGTGATGAGGAGATGATGTCACGATGCCCGCACAACATCCCCGGAGAGCCATGCCCTGCTGATTGCAGGTTCGCAGCGTGTCTGAGGGATACGCACAAGGTCTGCGATGACTTCGGCATCCTCTTGAACCCTGAGCGTGATTATGACATGGCCGTCAAGGAGATCTGCCGCTTCTGCGAGTTCTTCTTGAAGAATGGCCCCAGCATCAAGGATAGGCCTGCTGGCTTCAAGCGCCAAGGCAATCCGAACAGGTTCCTTCTTTGACGCGAAGGGAACACCCCGTGGAACCTTTCTCGAAGATCTGCGTTGCTGAGCTAGAATCAAGCAAGGATAGTTGCGCGGGCGTGCGGAAGGGGGAGCATATGGCTAAATACGATCAGATAATGGTCTGTCCCTCCTGCGGCACGCGTGACCTCAACCTTGCGAACTACGCATCGCTTCTCGTGCTCAAGCCCCATCTGGGGTTGTTCACCATCCAATGCCAGAACTGCGATGCGAAGGTCTCATCCATCCAGCCCATCCCAGCAGAGCTAGAAGAGCAAGTGGACCGGGCGGCTGAGAGGCTTGGTGCTGGCATGGGCCGTGGCAGCGCCATCTGAGGAAGCAGATGCTGGATTCGCTCTACCATGCCATAGACCCTGTTGCCTTCGCCATCGGGCCTGTGGAGGTTCGTTGGTATGGCCTTGCATACCTCATCGGCTTCGCGCTTGCAGGAGCCATCATCTATTCCGTGGCGAAGAAGTGGAAGCTTGACGTTGATGCTGATGCCACGCTATCCATCATGCTCTGCGTCATGGTGGGCATCCTGCTTGGGGCGCGCCTTGGCTACTGCCTGCTCTACGGAGATGGATACTATATCCAGCACCCGCTCAAGATCCTCGCCTTCAATGAAGGCGGCATGAGCTTCCATGGAGGGTTGGCAGGTGCGTTCATATCAGGGATCGTGGCAGCCAAGATCACGCGCATCCCTTACATGACCATAGCTGACCTTGGCGCCATAGCTGCTCCCTTGGGGCTTTTGTTCGGCAGGTTCGCGAACTTCATCAACGGGGAGCTCTGGGGTGCCCCTACGGACCTTCCATGGGGAGTGGTATTCGGTGGAGCTGGAGGGGATATCCCCCGCCATCCAACTCAGCTCTATGAAGCCGCGCTTGAAGGCCTGGTCATCTTCTGCGTGATGCTCTACCTGGCATACAGGAAGCCATTGAAGCCTCGAGGCACCATGGTGGGCACATTCCTCATCATGTATGGCGCATTCCGCATCTTGATAGAGTTCGTACGCCAGCCAGATGCGCAGCTGGGATACCTCTTCGGCGGATGGCTCACCATGGGGATGGTGCTATCAGTCCCGCTGATCGTATGCGGCGTGTGCATCCTCATCTGGGCGCACAAGGAGAAGCTCCCCGAAGAGGGCGTGAGGCAAGGTTAGGCGCCTGGTGCTCATGAGCCAGGTGATGGGCAGGCAGTGCTGGATTCGAAACGAATGGCCTACAAGGTAGGTGCTGAAGACCGTGCGCGCGATATGCGATATAGCATATGATGCAAGCGCTGATATGAGTGAAAGGAGCTCAGATGCAGGTCAAGTTCTATAAGTGCGAGCATTGCGGCAACATCGCCATCAAGGTAGTGGACAGCGGGGTTCCGCTGGTGTGCTGTGGAGAGCCAATGGTGGAGCTCATCCCTGATACGGTGGATGCGGCTGTTGAGAAGCATGTGCCCAAGGTCACCAAGGAAGGCAACCATGTTCATGTGAACATCGGCTCTGTGGACCATCCCATGGAGGATGCGCACTTCATCCAGTTCATCTGCCTCGTCAAGGATTCAGGATATGAGATCCATCCGCTCTCAGCTGGACAGGCGCCAGCAACTGATTTCTACCTTGGTGAGGGAGAAGAGCCAAGATCGGTCTATGAATACTGCAATCTCCATGGTCTGTGGAAGATAGACCTATAGTTTGTGATAAGATTGCTCGGCTTGTCTTTGAGCCTTGGTCGGAAACCAAGGCATGGAACTAGGAGTTGAGCTGATGAAGAAGGACATACATCCAGAGTACATGGAATGCACGGTGCGCTGCAGCTGCGGCAATGAGTTCACCACTCATTCCACCAAGCCAGAGCTTCGCATCGACATCTGCAACGTTTGCCATCCGTTCTACACTGGCACGCAGAAGCTGATCGACACCGGCGGACGCGTCCAGCGCTTCGCTGACAGGTTCGGTTCTGCGTCTGATGCAGTAGCTGAGCGTGAGGCAGCAAAGAAGGCAGAGCGCGCAGCGAAGGTTGCTGAGCGTGAGGCAGCGAAGAAGGCTGAGCGTGAGGCCAAGGCCAAGGAGAAGGAAGAGCGCGCAGCCAAGTATGCTGAGAAGGCTGCTGCTGAGGCAGCAAAGGCTGAAGCTGAGGCGGCTGACGCAAGCGCAGAGGCAGTTGCGGAAGAGACTGAGGCTGTTGTGGATGAGGCTGCAGCTGAGGCTGAGGCTGCAACCGAGGAAGCAGCCGAGTAGCTCCTCTTCTCAAGTTTCTGGTTCGTTAAGGCGGTCTCCTGACAGGAGGCCGCCTTTTTCATGCGCTGTATAATCTTGGGTCTTGAAGATGAGAGTCTGGAGGTCCAATTGTCAAAGGCCAATGATCCGAAGATCGATTTCGTGCTCAAGACCATAGAGAGCAGGGATGTGCATTTCATACGCTGCTGGTTCACGGATGTGCTCGGCAACTTGAAGTCGTTCGCTGTGGTCCCGGGTGAGCTTGAAGGCGCATTCGATAGGGGGATGGGGTTCGATAGCTCATCCATCAAGGGCTTCACTGATGCGAACGAGCCCGACGCGCTGGCCTTCCCAGATCCGTCCACTTTCCAGGTGCTGCCATGGCGTCCGCAGACTGACGCTGTTGGCAGGATGTTCTGCAACATCAAGACCCCGGATGAGCAGCCTTTCGAAGGGGATCCCCGTCACATACTAGAGCGCGTCCTGAGGGATTGCCAGGAAGCGGGCTTCCAGCCGAGCATCGGCTGTGAGCTTGAATACTTCTACTTCAAGGACTCTGAGGCAACAGAGGTGCTGGACAAGGGGAGCTACTTCGACCTGACCACGCTAGATTACGCATCTGACCTTCGTCGTGACACCGTGCTCACGCTAGAGCACATGGGCATACCCGTTGAGTACTCCCACCACGAGCTTGGGAACTCGCAGCATGAGATAGACCTTCGCGCAACGGATGCCCTCGCCATGGCGGATTCCGTCATGACATACAAGCTGGTTGTGAAGGAGATCGCAAGCAAGCACGGCGTGTTCGCGTCATTCATGCCGAAGCCCATGACAGACCAGCAGGGAAGCGGCATGCACATCCATCTGAGCCTCTTCGATGAGGAGGGCGAGAACGCCTTCCATGATGCGAATGACCCGAAGGGCTGGGGGCTGTCTCAAGTTGCGAAGGGCTTCATGGCAGGTGTTCTGGAGCATGCGAGAGAGATGAGCCTTATCACCAACCAGTATGTGAACTCGTACAAGCGGCTCTGCGCTGACGTGCTGGCACCCACGCATATTGCCTGGGCGCGCTCCAACAGGGAAGCTATCCTCCGCGTGCCCACATACAGGCCGTCAAGCGCTGATGCGTGCAGGATAGAGCTCAGGATGCCAGACGTTGCAGCCAACCCCTATCTGGCTTTCGCAGCCGTATTGGCGGCTGGCCTTGATGGGATGAAGCGAGGCCTTGAGCTTGCAGATCCGTGTGACACGAAGGCAGGCGAGAGGGTCTGCTGCGAGGGCTCGGACATGATGCCAGATAATCTGGGAGAGGCCATAAAGGCGTTCAAGGACAGCTCGTTGATGAAGGAGGCGCTTGGCCCATACACCCATGCGTTCCTCGTGAAGTGCAAGACCCAGGAGTGGGCAAGCTATCAAGCGCACGTCTCTCAATGGGAGCGGGATCGTCTCTTGGCGGTGCTCTGAGCATGAGCAAGCAAGTCGTGTTCATAGCGGACACCCTAGACAACGCCCGCAGATTCAAGGGGCTTCTCTCCGGGTTGGATGTCAATGTGCTGGCGGGGTCTTCTCAGCAGGCGAAGAGCTTGCTGCGTTCGAATCCCGCGTGCGATCTTGTCATCCTGGAAGCCAAGGGTGATGCCTCGGCTGAGGCGCTCAAGATGGAGTCAGCCATCTCAGAAGAGGGGGAAGCATCCATGCTCGTGGTGCTTGATCCGGACCATCTTGCCGGGTTCAGGATCCCGGTGCAGGTGAAGGCTGACTTCGTGGTGTCGAATGCGACCGATGAGGAGATATCGACGCGCATCCGCCACCTGCTCTGGCCAGGGAATGAGTCATCGAGCTCTGATTTCATCTCGGTGGACAACATGACCGTGAACCTGGCAACCTACCAGGTGAAGGTGTCCGGTGAGCCCCTTGACCTCACATATCTGGAATATGCGCTCTTGGCATTCCTGATAACGCATCCTGGCCGCACGTACTCAAGGGATGCGCTGCTCAGGCGTGTGTGGGGGTTCGACTACTATGGTGGCTCGCGCACAGTGGACGTCCATGTGCGACGCGTTCGCGCCAAGCTGGGACCTGAGCTTGCGCAGCACCTTGAGACGGTGCGAGGTGTAGGGTATCTTTGGGCTTAGGCCCAAGAGAGGAATAGCATGCCAAAGACAGTGGCCGTCATAGACGGCAATTCGCTCATGCATCGTGCGTATCACGCCATCCAGACGCCAATGACCGCGAAGGATGGGACGCCCACCAACGCCATCTTCGGCTTCATGCAGATGCTCTGCAAGTTCGCAGAAGACGTGGAGCCTGACGCCGTCATATGCGCGTTCGATTCGGGCAAGCCAGAGTTCCGCATGCAGGAGATGCCTGAGTACAAAGCGCAGCGCCCGCCAATGGATGAGGAGCTGCACGTCCAGTTCCCCATCATCCAGAAGCTGTTGGAGTCCATGTGCATCCCAGTGGTCAAGAAGAAGGGCTGGGAGGGTGACGACATCTTGGGCACCATCGCTGCCAAGGATGAGGAGCATGGGTTCAAGACGCTCCTGGTGACAGGGGACAAGGACGCTTGCCAGCTAGCAACTGAGCTCACGCACATAGTCACCACGAAGAAGGGCATCACGGATGTGGTGGTCTTCGGGCCAGATGAGGTCATGGAGAAGTATGGCGTGACACCTGAGCAATTCACTGATTATCTGGGGCTCATGGGGGACTCGTCAGACAACATCCCGGGCGTTCCGGGCATCGGCCCCAAGAGCGCAACGAAGCTCTTGCAGAGCTATGGCAGCATAGAGGGTGTGTACGAGCATATAGATGAGCTCAAGGGGAAGCAGAAGCAGAACCTGGAAGAGAACGAGGATGTTGCGTATCTGAGCAGGCAGATCGCCACTATAGTTCGCGATCTTGACCTTGAGGTGGATGTGGAGGCGGCAGCGTTCCCGGCCTTCCAGGCGAAGGACGTGGAGGAGGCATTCGAGGAGTATCAATTGCGTGCGCCTCTTGCGCGCGTGCTCTCCTTGATAGATGAGACCACCACGAAGGGCACGCTTGAGATAGACGCTGGTGAGCGCGTGGCTGCGAAGGATTGGGCGCGTCTCATAGATGAGGCTGCAAGCGCCGGTGAATGCATCGGGTGCGCCTTTGCGCGAGGGGACGTTGACACCATCTTCGGGCAGTCTGTTGATGTGGCGCTCTCGGTCAAGGGACAGCACGTCTTGGTGGGCCCTGATGAGTCCCTTGAGGCCATAGCGCACATGGTGCGCACGTCATCGTTTTCGGTGCTTGATCTGAAGGGGCTCTTGCAGACCGTCTATGCTCCCGACAGCTCAACAGATGCTCTGATAGATGATGAGACGCTCTTCGCCAATGAGGGATTCAGCCTATCGCTTGCGGCTTATGCGCTTGAATCAGGGGTGAGCTCCTATTCCTATGAGAGCCTCTGTGAGCGCTTCTTGGATGCGGAGATGCCAGAGGTGGAGGAAGGCCAAGATGCTCTCATCATGCAAGCCGTCCTTTGCCGCATGCTAGAGCCTGTCTTGGTAAAGGAGCTTGAGGAGGATGGCAGCCTTAGGGTGTACGCCGAAGTGGATGTGCCTCTGGTGCCTGTCCTTGCATGCATGGAGCGCACAGGCGTTGAGCTTGATGTGGAGCGGCTTCGCAGCATCGGGGAAGAGACCCAAGCAGAGCTTGATGAGCTGTCAGCCAAGATCTTCAGCGAGGCAGGGGAGGAGTTCAACATAGATTCCCCCAAGCAGCTCTCCCATATCCTATTCGAGGTCATGGGTCTCACCCCCATCAAGAAGAACACTCGAGGCTATTCAACGGATGCCAAGGTGATGAGGGAGCTTGCGAAGACTGAGGTCATAGCGGATCTGGTCCTCAGGTATAGAGAGCTATCCAAGATAAAGGGCACATACATAGACAGCTTGCCGAAGATGCGCGCCTCTGACGGCAGGCTCCATACCGTCTTCCATGAGACTGTTGCCGTGACAGGGCGCTTGTCATCATCAGATCCCAATCTGCAGAACATCCCATCTCGCACAGACCAAGGACGCCTGATCCGCGAATGCTTCATCCCGCTTGAGGAGGGGCAAGCGTTCCTCTCAGCAGACTATTCGCAGATCGAGCTCAGGCTCTTGGCTCATCTGTCAAAGGATGAGCATCTGATAGCGGCTTTCAACTCAGGTGAGGACTTCCATGCCAGCACTGCAGCGCGTGTCTTCGGGCTTGCACCTGATGAGGTCACGCATGAGCTTCGCGCTCGTGCCAAGGCTGTGAACTTCGGGATAGTGTACGGGCAGCAAGCATATGGCCTCTCGCAGACGCTTGACATCCCCATGTCGGAGGCGCAAGAGATGATAGAGATGTACTTCAAGGCCTATCCGAAGGTGAGAGAGTATCTTGACGGCGTGATCTCATCTACTGAGAACTCAGGATACGCTGAGACCATGTTCGGGCGAAAGCGCCGCATCCCGGAGATCAGGTCTTCGAACAAGCAGATGAGAAGAGCGGCAGAGCGCAACGCCATGAACCATCCCATGCAGGGAAGCGCTGCTGACATCATCAAGCTTGCCATGTGCCAGGTGCAAGAGCGCTTGAACGCAGGTGACTTCAAAGCGAAGATGCTGATCCAGGTGCACGATGAGCTTGATTTCTCGGTGCCGGAGGATGAGACAGAGCGCCTATCCAACATGGTCAGAGAGGTGATGGAGGGCGTCGTCCAGCTTGACGTGCCGCTATTGGCGGACGTTCAGTGGGGTCCTAACTGGGCGGCGGCTCATTGATGGCCGCAGACGCGCTAAACTTGTTGCGGACATACGATGAGCATTAGAGGCAAGGAAGACGATGCGATACTTCACAGCAGGTGAGAGCCACGGCCCTCAACTCACGGCCATAGTGAACGGAGTGCCTGCAGGGCTTCCCGTGAACCTTTCGAACCTGGATTCTGACATGGCGCGCCGTCAGTCAGGATATGGCCGCGGGGACAGGCAGAAGATAGAGTCAGATAGGGCAGAGGTCACATCAGGCGTGCGCTTCGGCGTGACCACTGGCGCTCCCATCTCCATCACGGTCCAGAACAGGGACTGGGAGAACTGGGAGGTCAGGATGGGGCACTTCTCAGACAAGCCAGAGGGCATGCAGCGCGAGGTGACGCCGCGCCCAGGTCATGCTGACCTTGTTGGTGCCCTTCGCACGAACACGGATGATTGCAGGAACATACTAGAGCGCGCAAGCGCGCGCGAGACTGCGGCGCGCGTGGCGGCATGCGGGATAGCTAAGGAGTTCCTGGCTGCGCTTGGCGTTGAGGTCATGAGCTATGTCACGTCCATTGGGCGCATTCGCATGGAGGATCAGGGGCAGGTGGTGTATGAGCCTGTTGAGGTGGAGTTCTCGCCTGTCAGGTGCCCAGATCCAACCGCATCCGAGCTCATGTGCAGGGAGATAGATTCAGCGAAGGAGGCTGGCGAAAGCCTTGGCGGCACATTCCGCGTCATCGCCACTGGCTTGATCCCCGGCCTTGGCTCCTACGCAACGGGCCCTGAGCGGCTGACATCGCTCTTAGGTGGCGCCATGTTCTCCATACCCGCTATCAAGGGCGTTCAGTTCGGCATGGGGTTCGAAGCGGCTAGGAACGTGGGCTCGAAGGTGCATGATGGCATAGAGCTGGCAGACGGTGCGTTCACGCGCGCATCCAACAATGCTGGAGGGCTTGAGGGTGGCATGACGACAGGGATGCCGCTCGTCATAGAGGCTGCCATGAAGCCCATACCAACGCTCATGAATCCGCTGGATACCGTGAACATGGATACGCTAGAGCCTGAAGAGGCGTCTCGTGAGCGAAGCGACGTCTGCGCTGTGCCTGCGGCCGCTGTGGTGGCCGAAGGTGAGGTTGCGATGGTCTTGGCTGATGCATACACGAAGGCGTTCGGCGAGACATGCATGGCAGACATAAAGGCGAACATCGCTCATTACCAAGAGCGCTTGAGCACCATGGCGCGCTGATGGGCAGTTGATGAGATGACGAGACGCCACCGCAGCAAGATCGTCCATAGGCCTGCAAGGAATGCGCAGCCCGCGGGAGGGGATGACAAGAAGCGCCCGGAGCCAAAGCCCAGGCGCTATGAGCTCACCCAGCCTGTCTTCTTGATAGGGTTCATGGGGGCGGGGAAATCCACCGTTGCGCGGAGGCTTGCGCGTGCGTGCAAGGTGGCTTCGCTTGACCTGGATACCTATATTGAGCGCAAGCACGATAGGAAGATCAAGGACATCTTCGCTGAGGATGGCGAGGAAGCGTTCCGTCAGATGGAATCAGAGGCGCTTCGCGACGTTGCCGCCATGGATGCGCCGCTGCTCGTCTCATGTGGCGGGGGCATCATAGAGACGCAAGCTTCAAGGGATGCGCTTGCTGAGTGCGGATATGCGCTTCTGCTCAAGGTGGAGGCGGATGAGGCCGCATCCCGGATATCTGACAGGTCGTCTAGGCCCCTGTTCCAGGACATGGAGGCAGCACGCAAGCTCTGCCGTGCAAGGCAAGAGCGCTATGAGGAAGCTGCCAGAGCCGTTGTGGACACATCGGGCAAGGATGTCTATCGGATAATGTGCGAGGTCAGGGACAAGCTTCTGGAGGAGGACGTTCTTTGCAGAATACGAGGATAGTGGTCAGCATCCCAGAGGAGGCGGATTACGACGTTCGAATAGGGTCTGGCATCAGAGCGGATCTAGGGCGAAGGATGAGGTCATATCCGAAGCTCGAGGCCGCTTCATCTGCTCTTGTGATCACCGACAGCAATGTGGAGGGCCTGTATCTCAGGAGCGTGAAGGCATCCCTTGCAGATGCCGGATATGAGGTAGCGGACATCGTTGTACCAGCAGGTGAGGGATCCAAATCCCTTCAGGTGGCCTCTGAGGTGTGGGATGCGATGGCATCTTTGGGGCTGACAAGAGATAGCTGCGTCATCGCGCTTGGTGGCGGCGTGGTAGGTGACATAGCTGGCTTCACCGCCTCTACGTACATGCGCGGTATATCTGTTGTGCAGGCACCAACCACGTTGCTCTCCATGGTGGATTCCTCGGTTGGCGGCAAGACAGCCGTGAACCTTGACGCTGGCAAGAACATGGTGGGCACCTTCTACCAGCCAGACCTGGTCTGTGCTGACATAGAGACCCTTGCAACGTTAGATGAGCGCGAATGGACATGCGGGCTGGCAGAAGCTGCGAAATCCGCCGTCATAGACTCCGATGACTTCTTCTTCTGGATGGTGGAGAACGCACAGGGCATCTTCGCCAGGGAAGAGGAGCTGGTGGCTGAGACCATCAAGAGATGCATCGTCTTCAAGGCGGGTGTCGTGGCGAGAGACAAGCAAGAGACAGCTGGTGTTCGCGAATGCCTGAACTATGGCCATACGTTGGCTCATGCCATAGAGACGCTTGCAGGATATGGGACGTTCTCCCATGGAGCTGCGGTTGCGGAAGGGATGCGATTCGCAGCCTTCTTGTCTGAACGAGTGATAGGGGCAGATCCTGCATTCACTGAGGCGCAAGGCGAGCTGTTGGATTCGCTTGGGCTTCCTCATCTTGACTGGTCGGCTGAGCCTCATGACATCCTGCAAGCCATGAAGCATGACAAGAAGGCCCGTGCGGGACATGTGAGGTTCGTCCTGATGAAGGATGTTGGCGCATGGGAGGTGTCCGCTGTCCCAGATGACGTCATCTTGGATGGCTTGGAGGATTACTTCCAGATGAGGGATGGTGTGAGATGAAGCTGCTCTTGATGAATGGCCCGAATCTCAACATGCTGGGCGTGCGTGAGCCTGCCATATATGGGCATGACACGCTTGCGTCCATAGAGGATATGGTGCGCCTGCGTGCAGCGGAGCTTGGCGTTGAGCTTGATTGCTTCCAGTCCAATCATGAAGGTGCGCTAGTAGACAAGATCCATGAGGCGCACACCGCATATGACGGGATCATCTACAACCCAGGTGCGCACACGCACTATTCTTATGCTCTGCGTGATGCCGTATCCAGTGTCAGCACGCCAGTCGTGGAGGTCCACATCTCTGACGTGGACGCAAGGGAGCCCTTCCGTGCCATATCGGTCTTCGACGGCGTGGTTCTAGAGAAGATATCTGGCCGTGGCAAGCAAGGCTACGTTGATGCGCTGGAGCTCTTGGTCAAGCAGCTGTCTGACTCATCAGATGGGGGCTGCTGACATGGCGGCAGCTGACGTGCGCATACAACGCCTCCAGCAGCGCATCGCCAAGCTTGGGGCTTCTGCCATGTACCTTCGTGACACGGCTAGCATCGAATGGCTCACAGGCTTCGAAGGTGTGTTCGATGATGAACAAGCACATGCCGCATTCATCCCTGCGCACGGAGGTCAGGTCCTGGTCCATACGGACTCGCGCTACTCAACGGCAATGGAGAGGGAGGCTGAGGGCACCCCGTTCGCCGTGGATTCTGAGCGCGCCTCATTCAGCCAATGGGCGCTCAGCGCCTGGGAGGAGAGCGGGCTTGCAGGCTCTCTAGCCGTAGAGGATTCCCTCACCGTAGCTGAGTTCAAGGCCCTGGAAGCAGCATTCAGCGGGGCGGCATCGCTTGAGGTGACAGCTCAGGTTGTAATGGATGAGCGCTCTGTGAAGGATGCCCTTGAGGTTGAGCGCATGAGGGATGCGCAAGCTGTGACGGATGCAGCCTTCAGCCACATCCTCGAGTTCATCAGGCCCGGCATGACCGAGCGCCAGATCCAGCTTGAGCTTGACTCCTTCATGCTGTTGAACGGGGCTGATTCGCTTGCCTTCCCATCCATCGTTGCAAGCGGCGCGAATGGGGCATCTCCGCATGCACTCGTTTCCAACAAGACCGTCATGCCAGGTGAGTGCATCGTGATGGATTTCGGCGCGCGCGCCCGCGGCTACTGCTCTGACATGACGCGCACCGTCTTCGTGGGCAAGCCGGATGAGCGGTTGCGCTGCGCGTGGGACGCGCTCAGGCGCGCCAATGAGACCGTGGAAGAGGCGCTTTGTCCCGGCATGACCGGAGCTCAGGCTCACGAGCTTGCCATATCAGTGCTTGATAGCGCTGGATATGCTGGGAGGATGGGCCACGGGCTTGGTCATGGGGTTGGCATCCAGGTGCATGAGGAGCCTTCGCTCTCACCGCGCAACAAGGAGGCTCTGGTGCCAGGGAACGTGGTAACAGTGGAGCCCGGCATCTACATCCCGGGAGAATTCGGGATGCGCTTGGAGGACTTCGGCGTCATCACAGAGAATGGCTTTGATGTCTTCACAGCATCCACTCACGAGATGGTCATCATCTAGCCCGTCATGCCCATTCGCATACCTGATAGCCTGCCTGCAACAGCAGCCCTTGAAGCAGAGAACATCTTCGTGATGACGGAGAAGCGGGCTATGCATCAAGACATACGCCCGCTCAAGGTGCTGTTGCTGAACCTCATGCCATCTAAGGTGGCAACCGAGACGCAGATCTTGCGGAAGCTATCGAACACGCCCTTGCAGGTAGAGGTGGAGCTGCTGAAGACCGCAAGCCACAAGTCCAAGAGCACGTCATCTGAGCACTTGGAGGCGTTCTATAGGACATTCTCTGAGGTGCAAGACCAGCACTTCGACGGCATGATCATCACAGGGGCGCCCCTTGAGCGCTTGAGCTATCAGGAAGTGGACTTCTGGCCAGAGCTTGAGCAGATAATGGACTGGTCATTGACGCGCGTGCATTCAACTCTCCATATCTGCTGGGGCGCGCTTGCTGGGATATGGCATCACTACGGCATCTGCAAGCATGAGCTTGCGTGCAAGCTATCTGGCGTGTATGAGCATGAGGTGGTGAAGAGGTTCTCACCGCTTGTCAGGGGATTCGATGACGTCTTCTGGATGCCGCACTCAAGGTATTCAGGCATCAACGCAAGTGATGTGGATGCGCATCCCGCACTTGAGATGGTGGCCTCATCTGAAGAGGCTGGCGCATGCATAGTGAAGAGCACGGACAGCAGGCACTTCTTCGTGTTCGGCCACCCCGAATATGAGAGGCGGACGCTTGCTGAGGAATATGAGCGCGACCTCAGATCTGGCGCGGATCCGAAGGTGCCTGAGCATTATTTCCCTGATGATGACCCTGAGAAGGAGCCAGTGGATCTTTGGCGCGCGCATGCGCAGCTGCTATACACCAACTGGCTGAACTACTACGTGTATCAGACCACCCCGTATGACATCACGGAGGCTGGCGCTCTTTGAGGCCTAAGGGCTTGAGAGCTATTCTCCAAGCAGGCTCTTCAGCTCGGCGATGGCGCTTGTGAAGTTGGCCTTGTCCTCATCCTTCATCTTCTCGGGCCTCTTCTGCAGGTATCTCTGCACGTTCGCAACCGAGGCCTTCAGGCGGCGCTTCTCGTCCTTGTCCATCTCCTTGCGCTCTTCTTTTAGCTTGGCGTCAGCTTCTGATACCAGCCTTTGTGCCTCAGCCCTCTCATCCATGGAGGCTCGCTTCGCGGAGTCCTCTGCCTCATAGCGCTCTGCGTCCCGGATGGCAGCTTGTATCTCATCATCAGATAGGCGCTCTGAGTCAGTGATGGTGATGGATTGCTCGTTTCCGGTGCCGAGGTCCTTCGCGGTGACGGTCAGGATCCCGTTCGCATCTATGTCAAAGGAGACGTTGATCTGCGGCACGCCTGCAGGTGCGCGCTTGATGCCCTTCAAGGTGAACTTTCCGATGGATTTGTTGTCAGCCGCCATGGGGCGCTCACCCTGCATGACGTTGATCTCAACCTTGGTCTGGAAGGCGGCCGCCGTTGTGAAGACCTGTTCGTAATGCACGGGCAGCGTGGTGTTGCGCTCTATCACGCGTGTTGCGACACCTCCCACCGTCTCTATTGCGAAGGAGATGGGGATCACATCCAAGAGCAAGAGCTCACCGCCGCGCGGCATGAGGTCAGTGCAGCCAGTGCGCGCGCCTTCAAGCGTTGCTGCCTGTATGGCGGCGCCTTGCGCCACGCACTCATCAGGGTTGATGGAGCTTGATGGGCGCTTGCCCGTTATGCGCTGCACATGCTCCTGCACTGCAGGGATGCGCGTGGAACCTCCAACCAGGAGCACCTCACCAAGCTCAGATGCTGCTATGCCCGCATCGTTCAATGCTTGATGCACGGCATCTTCTGTTGACTCCACAAGATCATGGGTGAGGCGGTTGAACTCAGCGCGCGTGATGGTCTGCTCGAGATGGAGCGGCCCTGATGCGCCTTGAGCCAGGTAGGGGAGGCTCACTGTAGTGGATTCCATGGAGGAGAGCTCCCGCTTCGCTACCTCAGCCGCCTCTAGGATGCGCTGGCGTGCCATCAGGTCTGTTTCAAGGCTCAAGTCGTATTCGCGTTCGAACCTTGAGCGGATCTCATCTGCAAGCCTTGCGTCGAAGTCATCTCCGCCAAGGTGGTTGTTGCCAGCTGTGGAGAGCACCTCTATGACGCCGTCACCTATCTCGATGATGGAGACGTCGAACGTGCCGCCGCCAAGGTCATACACCATGACCATCTGCGGGTCTCCGTGGTCCAGCCCGTAGGCCAGAGCAGCAGCCGTTGGCTCATTGATGATGCGGAGCACGTTGAGGCCTGCGATGGTGCCAGCATCCTTTGTGGCGTTGCGTTGCATGTCATTGAAGTATGCTGGCACTGTGATCACGGCGTCAGTGATATCCGTTCCGCAGAAGCGCTCAGCATCGCGGCGCAGCTTGCGCAAGATCATGGCTGATATCTCCTGCGCGGTCATCTCCTTGCCGTCTATGGATTTGCGCCAATTCGTCCCCATATGGCGCTTGACCGAAGATATGGTGCGTGCTGGATTCATGGCGGTCTGCCGCATGGCAACAGAGCCCACCAGGCGCTCACCGTCCTTAGAGAATGCAACCACAGATGGAGTGGTCCGCTCGCCCTCTGCGTTGGCTATGACCTCAGGCGTTCCGCCCTCCACGAGGGCCACGCAGCTGTTGGTGGTGCCAAGGTCTATTCCTATGGCTGGCATATCGTCCTCCTCATCTGTTGCAGGCTCACGCCTGCACTACAGTTGTCGGTTGCAGGCTCACGCTTGCGATGCGAGTCATCGTGCTAGAAGCCGATGCCTGAGTACATGAGCATCCTTGAGATGTATGAGCAGCATGTAGGACCTATGCAAATGCAGCAGCAGATCCAGTTCGGGTCTATCCCAAAGGATGTGAACCCACGCTCAGCGCCTTGCTGGGAGTATGCCTGCTGGCGCCTCTTGAAGCTCATCTCAGCGCGTTGGTACTCTTGATTCGTGGGGTCCATGTCACGTGCTTGTCGGATGTGATCGAATGCGGCAACCGTATTGCCTGCTCCGTTGTTCGCAAGCGCGAAGATGTAGTTCCATCTTGCATCCCTGCCAGCTGATGTGACCAGTTGCAAGCGCTGTATGGCTTCCTTGTACCTGCCTTGGTTGATGAGCGTGATGGCGTCTCTGACCTCAGGGGGGTCTGTTGGGTTCGCCTCAGGGTGGATGGGGCTATGAGAGGGGCCACCGAACCCGAAGATGTCATCGAAATCGATGGTGGTCCAGGTGTATTGCCCTTGTGCGCCCTCTTGCCCATATGGGTTCTGCCCTTGAGGACCTGATGAGGCTTGCCCTCCCGTGCCACCAGCGCTTCCGTATCCAGGGCTGTAAGGAGCGCTGTAGCCGCGCTTGCGCGCATCAGATGCGGCGTACTTCTCAGGGTTGGTGATCCTGTCGTATGCCTCGTTGATCTTGTTCATCCGCTCTTCAGCGGCAGGGTCATTCGGGTTCAGGTCAGGATGGTTCTCACGCGCCTTCTTCCTGTAGGCACGCTTGACCTCATCGAGAGAGGCGTCCTTTGAGACGCCCAATATGTCATAAGGGTCTTCGATCATCTATTGCATTCTTCGCCTTTTCAAGCATCCGAGTATACATGATTGAACTTCTGCCATATGCCAGAATAGAGGATGCTCTGCATGATATGAGCATCGCGCTCAAGCGGTAGCTTCTCGAAGGTGCAAGCCGCCTCATACGCCAAGGCAGACAGCATGCACCTCATGTCATCTACGCTCATGCTGCTCATCGCCAAGGGATTGTATGAGCCTGTCTGCTTGTCATCCTCAAGGTCCACAGCGGCATCCATCATGTACACGAGCCGCCCTAGGGCATCTCCGAAGGCGCGCATATGCTCTTCGAAGAAGCCGGAATCATGTTCGAAGAGATGTCCCAGAAGCCGCCCGAACTCATTCGCCGCTGCGTCCATGCCAGAGGTTGGGTCAGACTCTATCAAGGTGATAGCCTCCATGGACTGCTGCACCGAAGCGCATTGCTCAGGTATGCGTGCTTGCGCCTTCTCATATGCTCCATCGAGTGCCGCCTTCGCAGCCCTTGCGCGCAGCTTACCCTCATCGTTCACATCGTCTAGGCACTTGTGGTAAGCCAGCGCCACTGTGAGATCAGCGCAATAGGGCGTTGAGGAGAGGCGTGTGAACTCCATGCGCTTTCCGGGATTCAGGATGCACTTTCCGCTGCTTGTCTCCTCTGGCCCCTCAGCAAGGGATGACATCAGCATCGCAGCGAACGTGAGGTCATGGTTCAAGGCTAGCCGGGATGCTTGTCCATAGCGCGTCTTGAGCTCTTTGCAGAGGCCACAGTAGATGGCTTGATATCGCGCCTTCTCGGCTTCTGATATCTGGTCCATCCTAGCTACGGCTATGCCGAACAAAGCTACCCTCGATCCTCATCGCTAGAGGTCATGACCACCTCATATGACCCATCGCGGATGTTGCGCTTGATGATCTTGTAGCAGCATATGGTGACGATGGGGATGAGGAGCGCGGTCAGACCGCCTGCATCGAAGCCAGCCTCGGCTCCAAAGAGGTCCACGATGAAGCCGGCCATGGTGGGACCGAGCGCCACACCGCATGTCATGCCGGAGCTCACCCAAGTGATGGCTTCGGTCAGCTGAGCTCCGGGGACCGCGCGCTCAACTGCGGAGTTGTTGATGATCAGGAATGGCGCATAGAACAGCGCTGCGAATGCGGAGATGACATAGAAGGCAAGCTCTGTGTCTATCAGGATCTGCAATCCATATGCGGTGCCTATCAGTACGGCGCTCACTAGGACCTGCTTGTACATGGATGCATTGATGCGGATCATGCCGAACACGAATCCCATCACAGCAGAGAGCAGCGCGCTGATCACAAGCCCGATGCCCGCGATGTTCGGGTTGCCCAGCTTCTCTGCGAAAGCAACGCTTGATGTGTCGAATATGCCGTAGAAGGCACCGGTCAAGAACATCAAGACGAAGAGTATGCGCACCACTGATGAGGTGCGTATGATGCTCTTGCGCTTGATGTGGCCTTGTGACACGGATGCATCAGATGCTTCCTCATCGCCTGAGCCCCATCCAACAGTGGGCTCTGATCCCTTCGCAGCGCACATCATCACGACGCCAACGATGAATGCGATGCCGCCTGCCAGAAGCCCTGCGATGGGCGCGATCGTGGAGGCCATCAAGATAGCGAACGGAGGGCTCACCATGAATGCTAGGTCATCTAGCACCCCCTCGAACGAGAACACGGTGCGGATCTCAGGCACGTCTCCTTTGATGAGGCCCGTGCGGATCATATAGGTCCATCTAGCACGCACTATGGCTTGAGCATTCGGGATGCAGCCCATTAGGAGCGCGGCAGGGAAGAAGACCCATTCAGGCCCTTTCAGCGCAACGTTGGACAGCATGATGACAAGCCCTATCACAACGATTATGGCAGCCTTCCAGATCACCTTCGACTGTCCATGCTCATCTATGAGCTTGGATATCCTGGGCGATATCAGGAAGATGGAGAAGGCTATGACGGATGCCACGATGCCCGATGTCATGAAGGAGTATCCGGTGAGCGAGAGCATGCTCACAGTGCCTATGCTCATCATGGACGAGTAGAAGCGCATGAACAGGCCGGCTATGTCGAAGGGATAGGCTTGGCGCACCCTTATGACCGACTTGTACACACCTGGGTTCACTGCTGACATGAGCGCGTCCTTGCACCTTTCATGTATCGGATGGCGTATGGCTTCGAGGATAGAGGATAGCGCAATGGATGGGGAGAGCCGCATCCTCATGCAGGAAGATGATCATATATGGTCTGGCTGTCTCATATTGAGAGGTCGCTTTATGCTCAATCTGTAAACGCATGGCATGAAGCGGCATATGCAAGTTCGTGAGTGTTATATTTTGACGCTGAGATTTTCTGCTGCATGGATTCATATTCATTGGAGGATCAGATGACATCCATCGACAATGACAGCTTGAAGGGTAGCGCAAGCCAGGAGGCTCCTTCCAAAGACGGTGCAAGCGCCATCTCTTCGAAGAAGATACCTGGGACCTCTGTTGCCGTGATGATAACGGTGCTCTTGCTGGCGCTGTTGTTCGGTGGCATATATGTGGTCACCAGCATCATAGATGCGCAGGCCGCGGCTCGTGAGATCAAGGGCAAAGGTGAGAACCCAGCTGTGGAATATCCCATAGAGGCGCGCCTTCCGAATGGGATAGCGGCGCAAGTAGGAGATGTGGAGATCCCGGAGTCAGTGGTGGAGGACTACATCCACACGCTGCGTGAGAGGCTTGACCTCACCAGCCAAGAGGCGTGGGATGAATGGATGAAGGAGAACGGCTTCACTACGGAATCCCTTCGCTATAGCGTGATCAAGTACTACGTGAACCTTGAGATCGTGGATCAGATGGCGAAGGAATACGGCGTTGAGCCAACAGAAGAGGACATCCAGCGCGTGCGCGATCAAGCCTTCGCAACGCCTGAGGCTGAGCAAGCCATCAAGGAGAACCTGGAGGCACAGGGGCGCACGATGGAGGACTATGAGGCAGACCTTCGCATGTCCGCACAGCAAGAGCTGCTCCAGGATGTCGTGACGGAAGGCCTTGAGGATACGGATGCCTTCAAGAAGGGCGTCCTCAGAGCAGTGAAGAACCAGTATCCAGAATACGAGGAAGCGGAGTCTTTGGATGAGGTGGATCCTGAGATAGTGGAGGAGATGTCCGCACAGGTTGCGTATCTGAGCAAAGCTCAGACGTATGCGAACTATCTGAATGACTTCATGAAGGAGATAGATATCCTCTATTCCAAGATGCCAACGGATGTTGATTACAGGTCCAATTCAGATGCCTACTTCTCCCAAGAGATCATGAAGCTGCAGATCCAAGAGATGCTCAAGAACAATGGCTTGCTGGAAGAGGATAGCCCCTTGAGCGGACTTCTTGGCACTACCGAAGAGCAAACAACAGGTGACGCATCAGCGAACTGACCAACATGCGCACAAGAGGGCTGCTATAACGCTCTCATGAATCAAATGAATCCTGTAGGAGGCGAAGAGGTCCATGAGGAAGTTCAAGACAGAATCCAAGAAGCTGCTGGATCTGATGATCAACTCCATCTACACCAACAGGGAGATATTCCTGCGCGAGCTGATCTCCAATTCATCTGATGCAGTGGACAAGCTCTATTTCAGGAGCTTGGTGGATGATACCGTCAAGATCAACAGAGCAGACCTTTGCATCACCGTGGGCTATGACGAGAGCGCTCGCACCGTCACCGTATCAGACAATGGCATCGGAATGGATAAGGAGCAGCTGGACAAGAACCTTGGCACCATCGCTCATTCTGACAGCTATGACTTCAAGAACGGCGGCCTTGACAAGGCAGGTCTTGATGACGTGTCGCCAGAGGATGAGATCGCCGCTGATGTGGACATCATCGGGCAGTTCGGCGTTGGGTTCTATTCCGCATTCATGGTGGGCAAGCGCGTGAAGGTCATCTCTCGCGCATATGGCTCTGATGAGGCGTGGGAGTGGGAGTCTGATGGCATAGACGGATACACCATCAAGGAATCAGAGCGCTCAGAGCATGGCACGGATGTCATCGTCTACCTCAAGGATGACACGGATGAGGAAGCATTCGGCACCTATGCAACCCAGTCAAGCTTGGAGAGGCTCATCAAGAAGTACTCCAACTACGTTCGCTATCCCATCCAGATGGAGGTCACGAAGAGCCGCATGAAGGAGATGCCTGCTGATGCAGGTGAGGATGCCCAGCCTGAGTTCGAGAACTACACTGAGGTTGAGACCATCAACTCCATGATCCCCATCTGGAAGCGCAAGAGGTCTGATGTCACTGATGAGGAGTATGCTGAGTTCTACAAGACGGACTTCCATGACTTCGAGGATCCGCTGCGCACCATGAGCCTCCATGCTGAGGGCACGCTCACATACGATGCGCTCATGTTCGTGCCGTCGCACGCTCCATTCGACATGTGGTCGAAGGATTACAAGCGTGGCCTTGCCCTCTACAGCTCAGGCGTGCTGATCATGGACAAGTGCGAGGAGCTGGTGCCTGACTACTTCAGCTTCGTTCGCGGCGTGGTGGATTCCGCTGACCTCACCCTGAACATCTCTCGTGAGACGCTGCAGCAGAACTCTCAGCTGCGCGCCATAGCCAGAAGGCTTGAGAAGAAGGTGAAGTCAGAGCTGGCATCCATGTGCGCAGATGACAGGGATGCATACGTCTCCTTCTTCAAGGAGTTCGGCCGCACGCTGAAGTACGGCTTGTATTCAAGCTATGGCATGGCGAAGGACACCATCGCAGATCTTCTGCTCTTCTATTCGGCGAAGCAGAAGAAGATGATCACGTTGGATGAGTACATCGCAGATGCGCCAGCGGATGCAGATTCCATCTACTTCGCAGCTGGGGAATCCATCGATCGCTTGGCTGACATGCCCATCGTGACCACGGTCTTGGCGAAGGGCTATGACGTGCTCCTCTGCGATGAGAACGTGGATGAGTTCTGCATGATGGCAATGCAAGACTACACCCCGAAGGGGATCACGGAGCCTGACGGCTCTACCAAGGCATGGGCTTTGAAGAACGTGGGCTCAGAGGATCTGGGCCTCACCACTGAGGAAGAGAAGAAGAAGGCAGAAGAGGCCACCCAAGAGAACTCAGGTCTCTTCGACGCCATGAGCCGTGCCCTTGAGGGCAAGGTGCAGAAGGTGGTCGTGTCAACGCGCGTGACGGAAGCGCCGGTGGTGCTCACAACAGAGGGCGCTGTGTCCTTGCAGATGGCTCACATCTTGCGTGAGCAGCCAGGGTCAGAAGAGGGCGTGCCCGATGCCAAGATCGTCATGGAGGTGAACATGGAGCATCCCGTCTTCAAGGTGCTCCAAGCTGCTCAGGATGCAGGGGATGATAAGAAGGTCTCTGACTACTCTGAGATCCTCTTCGACCAAGCGCTGTTGGTGGAAGGCCTTCCCATAGCGGATCCTCTAGGGTTCTCTGAGCGCATCTCAAGCCTCATGGTCTGATCTGGATAGATGCACGAAGAGGGGAGCGGCTTCAGTGCCACTAGCGCCATCAAGCACCTGCTGTTCGCAATCGTGGTCGGGTTGGTTACGGGTGCGGCTTCAATGGCATTGTGTCTCAGCGTTGGCGTTGCGTTCGATGCGTTCAGCATCGTGCCTTGGCTCGTGTGGCTGCTCCCCATATCCGGCATCTTGCAGCTTCTCCTGTATAGGGCCTTCAAGCTGCCTTTGGGGCTATCCACAGACCATATAGTCAGGAAGATCAGAGCTGACAAGCGCATCTCGTATCTCTTGGCGCCTGGCATACTCATCACCACGTGCATGAGCGTCATCTGCGGCGCCTCCGTTGGGAAGGAGGCAGGTGCGCTCCAGATGGGGTCATCCTTGGGCTCTCTCATAGCGAAGCCATTCAAGCTCAAGCGCGTATTCAGGAAGGACGATCCAGATCCGCTGCAAGGCTATGCCGGTGCTGTTGGGATGGCGGCGTGCTTCTCCGCCTTGTTCTTCGCGCCCCTTGGCTCATGCATGTTCGTGCTGGAGCTTGCTCGCTTCAAGAAGTCCGTGGCCAAGCATGTGCTCACCATCCTGGTTTCATGCTTCGTGGCATATGGCGTTGCCTGCCTCACAGGAATCGGAGATGTGATAGCGAAGGTTGCTATCCCTGAGATCTCCTGGCCTGTAGCTGGCCAGTGCATCCTCGTTGGGTGCCTTGCCTCCATGGCGGGTGCAGCTTTCGCATTCCTCATCCGCATGGTCAGGAAGGCCTCCCTTGTCATCTACCCGAACCGCTTCGTCTGGGTGGTGGTGGGCGGGTTGGTCTTCGCCGTGCTTGTCACCTTCTTCGGCTGGGATGCATTCTGCGGTACGGGAGGCGATCAGCTGAATGCTGCTCTCGCAGGAAGCTTCGGAGCGTGGGATTTCGCCATCAAGATGCTGCTCACGCTCATATGCTTGGGGCTTTGGTTCAAGGGCGGAGAGATAATGCCGTCTTTCTGCATCGGTGGCCTCCTTGGGGCTTCCACCACATACATGACCAGCGGCTCTCCTGAGTTCGCAGCAGCCGTTGGCGTGATGTCCTTCTTCGCGGCGTTCTCAAGATGCCCGGCAGCAGCGTTCCTCATGGGGTGTGAGATATTCGGATGGGGGATGGCGCCCTATCTGCTGATAGGGATCTCCATAGCCTTCGTGCTAGGGCGTCCTGAGGGGATGTACGGGAAGCTGGCCTTCGGGATGAGCCGCAAGCTGAAGAGGAAGAGCTCAGCTGTCGATGTGAGACCTGGGGTCTAGCAACCCGTTCGGCATGACTCGGATGTCTGAGAAGCCCATCTCATCAAGCGCCTTGGCTGTTCTGTAGGGCTTGGCGCCAAGTCCGAACGGTGCGCAGTATGAGATGGCCTCCACAAGCGTTGCTGCATGCATCAGGTCTTGCATGGTGTCCACGTCAGGCACTGCGGGAAGGTATTTGACGGAAAGCCCGGCTGCCTTCGCCTTGCGGATGTATGCGGGAAGCACGGTGAGGCCTGACTCGTTGTAGAAGACCCCATCATGGCTGAAGGCGGTCTCCTTGTTCCAGCCGATGATGCTGACCCCCATCTCTTGGTCGGGGGATAGCACGATGCCCGGCACATCCTCATCGTCAAGCTCATGCAGCGCGCAGAAGCCGCCTATGACATCATGCGTGGTGAGCGCTGGCATGTCCGCTCCCATTGACAGGATGCAGTCAGCCCCTGCATCCCACGCTTTGTTGAAGGCGTCGTTGTAGTGCTCATCGAATGTGGCGCCTGCATCTGATGTGAAGATGATCTCTCTGGGCCAAGTGCCGGAATCTTCGAATAACGCTCTCATCTGAGGCAGGTCCTCAACTGGAGCGGTGGAGATCATGAGCTGATAGGAGTCCTCAACGCCATCAGAGCTTTGGAGATCCTCCAGCATGCTGAATGCCGTCATGCAGGTCTCCACCACATCGAAGAGCATGCAGTGGTAGAGCACGCTTGCGGCTTCTGGTGAGAAGATCCCATCCTTCAAGGTTGTGAGACGCGTCTTCACGAGCCCTGGCTTCGGCACCTTGCTGAAAAGGAGCAGTATGTTCTTCCTGGTCTTCATCTTGCCTAAAGGATAGCGCATGATGGCATCAATCCACGCTGATGAGCTGCGCGCGAGTGGGATTCCCGTTGAAGTCATAGCCTGAGGTCACCTCATCAAGGTGCGCTGCGTCTGCTGTGAGCAAGCGCGGAACCTCACGGATGGCTGCATCAAGCGCGCTTTGATATAGCTGCCAGAAGCCCTCATCTGACACCTCTCCCGTGCCGGGATGCGTCCAAGGCATGTGCTCGTGGTTGTCGAAGATGGATTCATGCAGGAGCTCATTTCGGTGGCTCATGGCGCGTGCGAATGAATGCTTCCGGAAGAGCCTCTCTGTTCTGCCCAATATCTCGCGCTTCAAGCCTGAGGGCGAATGCAGTGCGAAGAGCACCGTCATGTAATTCTCCACGCCAGAGATGTAGGCATCTTGCCTGATGTTGGTGGAGAAGAGGGCTGCTGCTACATGCTTGAACATGAAGGAGATGACCTCTTGCACCCGCTTGGAGGACTGCAGCGCGCAAGCTGGCTGGAACTGCTCTATGGTGAGACCTTCCTTCACGCTCAGCGCCAGGACGTCAAGCTCGGATTCTATCTCAGCGTGCACCTCATGGGCTGCATCCTCGTCCAACCCCTGGACGCCAGCTTGGATGAGCGCGTTCTGCTGCGCATAGATGAATGGATGCTCTGAGGAGTCAAGGAGATAGTGGCAGAGGAACCCCTTCGCGAAAGCCTGCCCTATGGGGCGGATCTCATCTGGGAGCATGTTCGCTGCATCCCTCATGCAGGCTATGGTCTTAGCTGCAACTGCCCTATGCATCCTCGTGCCAAGATCCTTCGCTGCAAGCTGCGTCACATCCAACACGCTGAAGAAGAGGACGTCTGGCCCTTGGTTGCCTAGCAGGAACGCTGAGAACTCCTCTGATGAGGGAAAGGCGTCGTCCCCGAGCGCGCGATAGACGTCGCGAGCGAAGAGATAGTGCGTGATGACTGCTGGCATGCTGACCTCCGATGCTGACCCTTCCTGAGGATTATATGCCGCCTGTGCAAGTGGTGCGCTCGGGCAAGCCCATTTGCCTGTATGATTACAGATTCATGCACGATCGCAGTCTTCGAAGGGAATCCTAGGCACTCAAGATGGCTTTGATAGTAGCGAAGTTCGGTGGGACCTCAGTGGCCTCTCCCGAGCGCATCAATGGGGTTGCGGACCGCTTGATACGCTTGCGCGAAGAGGGCAACCAAGTGGTTGCTGTGGTTTCTGCCATGGGAAAGACCACAGATGACCTGCTGGCTTTGGCGGCCGCTGTGAACGACGCCCCTCCAGCGCGAGAGCTGGATAGGCTCTTGTCAACAGGTGAGCAGATATCCATGACGCTTCTGGCCTTGGCGCTAGAGCAGAAGGGGTACAAGTCCATCAGCTATACCGGGCGCCAAGCAGGCATCCAGACCAACGGCATCCACAACAAGGCCAAGATCGTGAAGATCCACAATGAGCGCATCGAGCGTGCTTTGGATGCGGGCTTCATCCCCGTGGTCGCTGGATTCCAAGGCATCGACGAGAACGGCGATATGACAACGCTTGGCCGCGGTGGCTCTGATACCACCGCTGTTGCCGTTGCGTGGGGGATAGGCGCAGATGTCTGTGAGATCTACTCAGATGTAGACGGCGTCTACACCACGGATCCGCGCATAGCCCCTAGGGCGAAGAAGCTTGAGAGCGTCTCCTACGATGAGATGCTAGAGCTCTCAAGCGCGGGCTCCGGCGTGCTCCAGATGCGCGCTGTGGAGTTCGCGAAGAAATGGAACGTCAAGATCCATGCCCGCTCTGCCTTCTCAGACGCGGCGGGCACCATCATCAGAGAGGAAACGCCCATGGAGCAGGCTGTCATCACCGGGATCGCCCATGACACATCTGAGATGAAGGTCACCATACGCCACGTTCCAGATACAACAGGCGTTGCGGCGAAGGTGTTCACGGCTCTGTCGGAGAACATGGTGAACATGGACATGATCATCCAGAACACCTCTCTTGATGGAGCTACTGATATCTCCTTCACATGCCCTGAGGCTGACCTTGCGCGCGCTGTATCTGCCATTGAGAGCGTGCTGCCTGAGATAGGTGCAAGCGGATGGGATGTGGATGAGGACATAGCCAAGGTGAGCCTTGTGGGCACGGGCATGAAGTCATCTCCTGGCGTGTCTGCCACGGCATTCCGCACCATGTCCGAAAACGACATCAACATACTCGCCATCTCCACATCGCCCATTCGCCTTTCCATGGTGATAGAGGCTGATGAGGTGGCTCGCGCAGTGCAAGTGCTGCATACCGCATTCGAGCTCGATTCTGACAGCATATTCGAGGAGACTCAGCTATCTGCCGAAGAGATAGCTGCGAAGATGGAGAAAGGGAGATGACGATGTGGGATAAGGTCATGCCAGCACGCCCTGTGGTGGCCGTTGCTGGGGCAACCGGAGCCGTAGGGCGGGAATTCCTGAAGGTCCTCCATGAGCTTGACTTTCCGGCATCTGAGGTGCGCGCTCTGGCTTCCGCCCGCTCTGCAGGCAAGGAGCTGCCGTTCGACGGCTGTGGGGATGTGCCAGCTGGCATGCTCACCGTGGCCGAGATGACGCCTCACGCATTCGAAGGCGTTGACATCGCGCTCTTCTCAGCGGGTGCTGGCGTATCGCGTGAGATGCGCCAAGCTGTCGTGGATGCAGGCGCTGTGATGATAGACAACTCAAGCGCGTTCCGCATGGATGAGGATGTGCCACTGGTGGTGCCTGAGGTGAACCCAGAGGACATCAGCTGGCACTCTGGAGTCATCGCCAACCCGAATTGCTCCACCATACAGATGGTAGTGGCGCTGAAGCCGCTAGACGGGCTCTCTCCTATAAAGCGCGTTGTGGTGTCAACCTATCAAGCTGCATCCGGCGCAGGGGCAGCAGCTATGGATGAGCTCTATGATCAGACGCGGGAGTTCTTGGACGGTGCCCGTGGAGATGAGCTTTCCGTCAACGCATTCCAGCACCAGATAGCCTTCAATTGCATCCCGCACATCGACGTCTTCCTGGATGACGGCTCCACCAAAGAGGAGTGGAAGATGATCGAGGAGACGAAGAAGATCATGCACGCTCCTGATCTTGCGGTTGCAGCCACTTGCGTGCGAGTCCCGGTGCTGCGCTGCCATGGAGAGGCCATCAATGTGGAGTTCTCAGGCGCTGTGAGCGTGGAGGCTGCAAGGGCAGCTCTTGAGGAGGCGCCGGGTGTTGTGGTCATGGATGACGTCAGCAACAACGAGTACCCCATGCCAGGATTGCTTGCGAACACCACCCCTGTGCATGTGGGCCGCATTCGCAAGGATGCAAGCGTTGAGCATGGCATCGCATTCTGGGATGTGGCTGACCAGATCCGCAAGGGCGCTGCTCTCAACGCAGTTCAAATAGCAGAGCTACTGCTGCCGTAACCGCATCTCCCTGGGTGCACTTTTGGCCGCATGAAGAAGATGAGGCTAGATGACCTGCTGGTGAGCCAGGGCAAGTTCGCAAGCAGGGAAGAGGCAGCGCGGGCGGTCTACGCGAAAGAGGTTCGCGTAGATGATGCCTATGCGCAAAGCCCTGCCATACAGGTCTCACCTGACGCCAGCATCTTCGTGAAGGGTGCCAAGCGCTTCGTATCAAGGGGCGGCGAGAAGCTGCAAGGCGCGCTTGACGCATTCGGCATCAGCGTAGAGGGCAAGCGTTGCATAGACGTTGGCTCATCCACTGGCGGCTTCTCTGACTGCTTGCTGCAGGCAAGGGCTGCAAGCGTTGCATGCGTGGATGTGAACTACGGACAGCTTGCTTGGGAGGTTCGCAGCAACCCGCGCGTCACCGTCTTCGAGCGAACGAACATCAAGCTGGCAGATCCTCAGGAGCTGGGAGCTCCGTTCGACATCATCGTGATAGATGTCAGCTTCATCGGCCTTGCATCCCTTGCTGGCACTCTGGCTGATCTCTCCTCTAAGAGCACAGAGCTCATCGCCTTGGTGAAGCCGCAATTCGAATCCCGCAAGGGCGAGACGGAGGGCGGCGTGGTCCGAAGCGCTGAGGTGAGGGAGCGTGTGGTAGGAGAGGTGTCCGGAGCGCTTGAGAGCGTTGGATTCAAGGTCAAGGGAGCGTGTGAATCACCCATCACAGGACCAAAAGGCAACATCGAGCACCTAGTGCACGCTGAGTTCTGTTCATGATGCCGTATCATTAGCTAGGCAAATGAACATGAGGGAAGAAAGGAGCGAAGATGGATTTCACAGCCATCAATGATGCGCTCGTGTCGTTCACGGGCGTCATCGATGACTTCATGTACACCTACATCTTGGTGATACTCCTGGTCATCGCGGGCTTCTGGTTCACCATTCGCACCAAGTTCGTGCAGATCCGCTACATCAAGGATATGTTCACCTCGCTCACAGCCTCTAGCGACCGCATCAAAGCGGAAGAGGCTGCGGACGAGGTAGAAGCTGAGGCGGAGGAAGCTGAGAGCGATGTGTTCCACGCTGAGATAGGCGGCGGCGAGGCACCGGCTCATGCTTCTAAGAAGAAGCGCATCTCGTCATTCCAGGCTCTCATGGTGTCCACCGCATCCCGCGTTGGCACTGGCAACATCGTGGGCATCGCCACGGCTATAGCCATGGGTGGCCCAGGCGCTGTCTTTTGGATGTGGTGCATGGCCATCATCGGATCAGCCTCTGCATTCATCGAATCCACGCTGGCTCAGATCTGGAAGGTCAAGAACGGCGACGGCACCTTCCGTGGCGGCCCTGCTTACTACATCCAGCAGGCGCTGGGCAAGCGCTGGCTTGGCGTGGTGTTCGCCATCGCGCTCATCCTCTGCTTCGCATTCGGCTTCAATGGCCTGCAGACGTTCAACATCACCTCAGCCCTTGACTACTATGTGATCCCTGAGCATCAGTTCACAGTGAACGCGCTGGTTGGCCTTCTGATCGTGATCGCCACGGCTCTGGTCATCTTCGGCGGCATGCATCGCATCTCTGTGATCACTTCTGTCATCGTCCCCATCATGGCTGGCGGCTACATCCTGGTTGCTGTTTGGACCACCGTGTCCAACCTGGGTGAGCTCCCCGCCATCCTGCAGCTCATCTTCACTGAGGCGTTCAACCCTGCTTCCTTCGCAGGCGGCTTCACTGGTAGCTGCCTCATGTGGGGCATCAAGCGCGGCTTGTTCAGCAACGAGGCCGGCATGGGCTCCGCGCCGAACGCTGCAGCAACGGCAGATGTGTCACACCCCTGCAAGCAGGGCCTCGTGCAGAGCCTGTCAGTCTACATTGACACGCTTCTCATCTGCACTTGCTCTGCCTTCATGATGATGGTCTTCTACGTGCAGGACCCTGAGCTTGCAACTACGCTGAATGGCATGGCATTCGTCCAGATGGCCATGAACAACTCCATCGGTGAGATCGGCATCCATATGATCACCGCGGCCATCTTCGTCTTCGGCTTCTCAAGCTTGATCGGCAACTACTTCTACGCTGAGGGCAACATCAAGTTCATCAAGGATAACAAGACCGTCCTCTTCTGGTTCCGCATCCTGTGCCTGTGCTTCATCATGTACGGTGCCGTGAACAGCTTCGACCTGGCTTGGAACCTGTCTGACATCTTCATGGGCTTCATGGCCATCATCAACCTCATCAGCATCATCTTGCTTGGCAAGTATGCCTTGCAGGCTCTTGATGATTACTCCAAGCAGCGCAAGGCTGGCCTGAATCCTATCTTCCATGCGGATAGCATCCCGGGGCTTCCTCCCACGGAGTGCTGGCATGAGGAGGATGTGCTGGCTTTCGGTGGCACCGTAGACGGGAAAGCGCGCGCAGAAGCTGTTGTCATTGACGAGTAGGACCACAGCGAACATAGCCCGCGTCTGTTACGCGATAGTATTCGGCTGGAACGTGCTCTGCGCGTTCCAGTTCGCTTTTGCGCCTGAAGCGTTCGCTGGAGCATATCAGCTTGAAGGCGTGGCAGCGGAGACGGCCGTGCGTGGGATAGGCGTTGCCTTCCTCATGTGGAATGCAACCTACCCAGCTTTCTTGGTGTCACCTGAGCGCTTCAAGGCCCTAGGCGTGGTCATCTTGGTGCAGCAGGTGATAGGCCTTGTGGGAGAGGTGCTGATCTGGTGCAGCTTGCCTCAAGGATACGAGCTGTTGGCCTCATCCATCATGCGCTTCGTCGCGTTCGATGGCGCAGGCCTCATCTTGATGGGGATATCCTATGCTTTCTTCTTCAGCTCTTTGAGAAGGGCCTCTGCTTGAACACGGCCTTTCTTGCACCTTGGGTCGCTCAAGGGGCATCTCTTCTTGCAACCAGTGCAATGGGTGCTCTCTAGGAACTCCTTAGGTTTATTCTTGGAACCCTTCTTGAGCTTATCCTTCTTCTTGCCCTTCTTGGGCTTCTTCTTTTCAACATCCTTGTGCTTGCCCATGAGATATGCTCCTCAGATCAGCTGATACGCCATAGCGTAGCCTATCGCGCAGAACGCGAACGCGAACACTGCTCCAGCTATGACATCTTTCGTGGAGTGCGCACCGCCTCTCACGCGAACTGCTGCCATGATGCAACCAAGGATGCAGAGGATAGCCCCGATGGCCTCATTCACGAGCAGCCAGCTTGCAGCTATGGCGAACATTGATGAGACATGACGGCTTGGAAAGGACTTGCCTTGGGTCTTCTTATCAAGCAGGTTCTCAGATGTCCCTGTCTCATAGGGCCTAGCTGCATTGATGAGATAGCGCAGCGCTGATGTAGAGGCGAAGCAGAGCGCTGGCACGATGATGCAAGCAAGCAGCAGCGGAGACTGGATGATCAGAAGATATATCAACAAGGCGGGATAGGCTATGTAGCCTATCCCGGTGAGGATCTTATCAAGGATCTTAAGCTGCTTGGCGCTCATCTTCCTATGAGAGCACCTTCTTGATCCTTGTCACAGCTTCCTTCGTCTGCTCGGGATCGCCGAAGCCTGTGAGGCGTATGTAGCCTTCGCCTGCAGGACCGAAGCCAGCACCTGGTGTGGTGATGACGTTCGCCTCTTCCAAGAGCTTGTTGAAGAAGTCCCAGCTCCCCATTCCATCAGGCGTCTTGCACCAGATGTAAGGACTGTTCTGGGCTCCGTAAACCTCAAGGCCGCAAGACTCGAGGCCGTCCCTGATCACCTTCGCGTTCGCAAGATATCCGGAGATGGCCTGCTCTACCTGGCGCTTGCCCTCGGGTGTGTAGATGGCAGCGGCACCCTTTTGGATGATATAGGAGGCGCCGTTGAACTTGGTGGTCTGGCGGCGGTTCCACATGGCGTTCAAGCTCTGGCCTTGGCGGATGAGCTCATGAGGGACGACGGTGTATCCACAGCGCATGCCGGTGAATCCTGCCGTCTTGGAGAAGCTGCGGAATTCTATGGCACACGTCTTCGCGCCTTCTACCTCATAGATGGAATGGGGGATGCCATCCTCTGTGATGAAGCGCTCATAGGCGGCGTCGAACATGATGACAGCGTCAACGTCATTGGCGTAGTCCACCCAGGCCTTCAGCTGATCATGCGTGAGCACGGTGCCAGTTGGGTTGTTGGGCGAGCAGAGATAGATGATGTCAACGGGGCCTTCGGGGATGGCGGGACAGAAGCCGTTCTCTGCGGTGGTGGGCATGTAATGGATCTTCGTCCATGATTCAGCATCAACGTCGTACTCGCCTGCGCGTCCGGCCATCGCGTTGCTGTCAACATAGACAGGATAGACTGGGTCGCAGACAGCGATGATGTTATCAACAGCAAAGATGTCACCGATGTTCCCGCAGTCAGATTTCGCACCGTCTGAGATGAACACCTCATCAGGTGAGATGTCCACACCGCGCGCCTTGAAGTCATGCTCCACAACGGCTTCGCGAAGAAAGCCATAGCCCTGCTCAGGCCCGTAGCCTTTGAAGGTATCCGCTGATGCTTGCTCATCAACTGCCGCATGCATGGCTTCCAAGACGGCAGGCACCAAAGGCTGCGTCACATCTCCGATGCCCAGTTTGATGATCTTCGCTTCCGGGTTGGCCTCCTGAAAGGCGGCGGTCCGCCTGCCGATCTCTGCGAAGAGGTAGCTGCCGGGCAGTTTCTGGAAGTTATCGTTGATCTTTGCCATCATGCATCCTTTCGATATATCGCCCTGTTGTTCGGCGTCTCGTCAACCTCTACTTGAACTACGGGAAGGCCTGCTTCTGTCAGCCTTTGGAACAGGTGGCTTGCCAGGTTCTCGGCGGTGGTTCGGAAGGGGAGGACCTTGAGAGAGAATCCCTCCTTCTCAAGCGCCTTCACGGTCTTCTTGGAGAGCGTCCCCTCTTCTACCAAGAAGGTGTGGTCGTATTCTTCGGCAATGCCTCGGACGATCTCCTTGAACTTGCCGAAGTCGCACACCATGTCGCGTTCTGTGCCCGCATCTCCCAGCTGGGAGGAACCTATGGTGACCTCCATCCTCCACCTATGTCCGTGGAGGTTCTCGCACTTTCCATGGTAGTCAGCCAGGAAGTGCGCAGAGTCGAAGAAGGCATCTGTCTTCAGCTCATGCATCCGTCCGTCCTTAACATAGCCCGTCATAGCTTGAGTGATTATAATTCCTGACATGGATAACATCGCATTGAAGAAGGCGCGCATCGCCTATCAAGAGGTTGAAGAGCGCTATATAAAGGCACTGGAGGACAAGGGGCTCATATTCGATGAGCCCCATGCGCATGAGGGGGAGCGTCAAGCCCTCCTTGCTTCCCTGAAGGAGAAGGGCGTTGCCTTCAGGAACGGTGGCGCCTCTTTGAGCTCGGGGCATCTCTCGCGTGCGTGCGTGGAGTGCACGGGCGTTGATGGCTCTGAGACGTTCTCTACCACGTTCGCATGTCACAGGGATTGCTACTTCTGCTTCAACAGGAACCAGCCAGATTATGAGAGGTTCTTTCGCGAAGGGTGCCCATGGGAAGAGGGGCTTGACCGCTGCGCGTCTGAGAACGAGACGCTTGCGGCTGTTGGTCTCACTGGTGGAGAGCCGCTGCTGAACTTGGATGACTCCATCCGCTTCTTGGAAGAGGCGCACCGCAGGTTCCCTGATGCGCATCTTCGAATGTACACCTCAGGAGACCTCCTGACAGAAGAGGGTGCGGCAAGGCTTGCAGACGCTCATCTTGATGAGATCCGCTTCAGCGTGAAGGACGATGATCCAGCCAGCATGCAGGAGAAGGTGCTAGCCGCCATCCATCTGGCGAAGCGCTACATCCCGTCAGTCATGGTAGAGATGCCTGTCATCCCAGGGGCTGAGGACCATATGAAGGGCCTGCTTCGCGCATTTGATGAGGCGGGAGTGGACGGCATCAATCTGCTTGAGTTCTGCTTCCCGTTCTGCAATTGGGATGAGTTCGAACGTCGCGGATTCAAGCTCAAGTGTCCGCCATTCGAGGTCATGTATGACTACGGGTATTCCGGGGGCTTGGCCGTGTCAGGGTCAGAGGTGCTCATCTTGAAGCTCATGGATTGGGCGCTTGATGAGGGACTCTCTCTAGGGCTTCACTATTGCTCCCTTGAGAACAAGCATCGCTCTGAGATTCGCCAGAAGAACGAGCGCGCGCGAGGACTGCATCCCTGTCTCACCGTTGATGAGGACACGTTCTTCCTGCAGGCAGGAAAGGCGTTCGGGCAGGATGTTGAGCCTGCCAAGCGTGAGCTTGAGCGAGCGGGATGTGTGGATGTCATGCAAGATGCAGAAGAGGAGTCCATCACCTTCCCGCTGGCCTACATGGATGATGTCATGCGCGCCTCTCATGAGGACGGCACGCCTCTTGAGCCCCAGATAGCGTACTTCGTATATGAGACAGACGAGGAATCCGGCTATTTCATAGACGTTGCCATCCGGGATGCGTAGGCTCATATCATTCGCATTTCACGCCGTTGGCGCGAGCGCCGGTAAGAGCGACCGGCGCCTACGTCAACCAGGAGGACCCCTTTAGCACGCGTAGGTGCGCATCGGCCTTATGCGCACCTGGCCCAACGGGCCAGAACATGAGGGTTCTAATTTCGTCACATGCTGAAGGGCTTGGCTCCTTCTATGGCATGCGGCTCATCTGAGGCGAACACGATGTAGTTGTCCGCGCCACCATATTCCTCATCGGTTGCGTCCAGCACGCTCACGTGCTTGAAGGCATCATCCAGCTCTGACATCAAGCTGAACAACGCATACGCGCCTTCACGCGCAAGATCGGCTATCACGTTCTGCATGTAGATGCCACCGGGGGCAAGCCTTGCCTTCACATTCGCCAAGAATCCGTCTCCTTGTGAGGACTCGGGGACATCCGTCCCGCAGAAGAGGTCATTCACGATGACGTCATACTTGCGCCCGCTAGCCTTCAAGAAGCTAGCTGCATCTTCTACCACTATATGCAGGTCCTCTGACCTTCCCTCGGAAGCCAGCAGGCGCTCCAGCCTATCCAAGAACAGATGCTTCCTGGCGATGCGGATGATCTCTGGATCAACCTCAACCACATCCATCCGCACATCAAGTCTTGTGCGAAGGACATGCTTCGGCCAAGCGAAGCCACCGCCACCCATCATGAGGATGTCCTCTATCTGAAAGCCTTCACCTGTAGCGCTGAACACAGCATCGAAGCCCTTGAAATACGCGAACGGCAGCTCTGACCACGCGTCTCCCTCATAGCTCGCGCTTTGGAACGTGCCGTTCAGCTCTAGGATGCGAACGCGCTCGCCTTGAGAATCCGGCATGACGACGACATTCGCCTTGCCGAAAGCCGTCTGATAGGAACGCCTTGAGAATACCTTGTCCAGAAAGCTCATGAGCTTCTCCTCAAGACGATGTATCGGTTGAGGTCATCGCTTGCGCCATCTGCATTGAACGCGTCAAGCAAGCTTGCATCGCGTTCGCAGGCCTCATCCACGAGTGTGGAGATCTCCTCATCTGAGAAGCTGTGGCAGAAACGGAGGTGGGAGGTGTCCCCTTGCCAGCCAAGATAGTGATCCCCCTCATCAAGCTCAGGCGCCAAGCTGCCCTCTTGGCTAGCCTCAGCCTTCTGCGCCCTGGCCATGAGGCGATCATCCTTATGCATCTGCCAGAAGGATATGATGACCACTCCACCCTGATGAACGGATGCCAAGAGCTTCCGCAGGAGGGTTCGCCTCAGTGCGTCCGTTGGCACGTGATGCATGAAGCCGAAGCACACAGCTGCGTCAAAGACCGCATCTCCTCCAGCAAGCGGCGAGTCATCATGGAGCCTGAAGATGATGTCTGCCTCAACGCGCACCACCTTCATATCAGCAGACACTTCAGACTCAAGCAGAGCTGCGCACGAGTCCACTGCCAAGACCTCAGATGGAACATGCCCTGAATCATGCAGGAAGCGCTCGAAGCGAAGGTTCCCTGAAGCCACATCAAGCAAGCTGAAGCCGGGATCTGGAAGATGCTGGAGCACCTTCCTCCAACCATTCCAAGGGGCATTCCTGGTGCTTGAGAAGGAATCCGCGTGCGCCTCATAGAACGCAGCCGTCATGATAGATATCTCTTGTGCTCTCTCATCCATATCCGGCAAGTATAATCCCCAAGCATCATGGAAGAAGCACTCAAAGAGATAGCAGCGCTGATCAAGCAAGGAGCCTCGCCTACGCACAAGGATGTTGAGCGCATCTTGCGCGAGAGGTCACGCGCGCAGGTAGATCCAAGCCGCAGGCTATCCAAGCGGTCCGCCATGGCGCTCTACGTCAAGGAGCGCGATCTCCAAGGAGAGCTTTGGCGTGAGATGGCGCTAGATGACGCTGAGGATTCCCAGATGGTGCGTCTCTTGAGAGCGAAGCCACGCCGCACTGCCTCTGGCGTTGCTACGGTGAGCGTGCTCACGAAGCCTTGGCCTTGTGCGCATGATTGCATCTACTGTCCGAATGACGTGCGCATGCCCAAGAGCTACATCTCAGATGAGCCTGCTTGCCAGCGCGCGCTCCGTTGCCATTTCGACCCGTATCTTCAGATGGCATCCCGCCTGAGGACGCTAGCCAGCATGGGCCATGTTACTGACAAGGCTGAGGTGATAGTGCTTGGTGGCACTTGGGCTGACTACCCAAAAGGCTACAGGATGTGGTTCACCTGCCAGCTGTTCCGAGCCATGAACGAGTTCGGCACTGAGCGGCAAGAGGCTGAGGTGGAAAGGCGCGTTGCCCTCTATGCGAGTGCTTGCGAAAGCAGCCAGCACGCATACCAGGCAGCGCTTGACGCTCATCAAGAGAAGATCGATGCAGGCGAAGAGTCGTATGCCGAAGCGTTCAGCAAGCTGGCACCCATTCGCGAGGAGATGGAGCCTGAGCTTGATGATGCAAGCGGAGATGAGGAGCTCATCTGTTTGCAGGCTGCCAATGAGACCGCACCCGTGCGGTGCGTCGGGCTCGTGTTCGAAACGCGCCCTGATACCGTAGATGCTGCACTGCTGACGGAGCTTCGCACGTTCGGCGCCACGAAGATACAGCTTGGGATACAGTCATTGGATGATGATGTGCTGGCGAAGAACTGCCGCGGTGGCACAGTGGAGGAGGCCGCATCGGCCGTCCAGCTTGCAAGGGAATTCGGCTTCAAGACACATGTGCATCTTATGGCGAATCTTATGGGCGCAACGCCAGATACAGACCTTGCCCAATACGAGCGTCTGATGGAAGATGCGCGCTTCATGCCCGATGAGGTCAAGCTCTACCCGTGCGCGCTGGTGGAGAGCGCGCGCCTCACCAGTGCGTTCGAAAGCGGTGAGTGGCAGCCATATTCAGAAGATGAGCTCACCGATCTCTTGATCAAGTGCGTGCTGGCAACGCCTTCTCATACGCGGATATCCAGGATGATCCGCGACATCCCTTCAACGGACATCATCGCAGGCAGCAAGAGGACGAATCTGCGCCAGATGGTGGAGGAGCGGGCCCAAGGCACAGGCATCCCCATCAAGGAGATGCGCATGCGGGAGGTTGCCACAAGCCAGGTGCTCACAGATCAGCTCACTTTCAGAGAGCATGCTTACGACACCTCCAGCACACAAGAGCGCTTCCTTGAATGGGTCACTGACGATGACAGGCTTGCTGGCTTCCTGAGGCTGTCCTTGCCGGAGGGCGGTTCGCGCGATGCGGCCATGATACGAGAGGTTCACATATATGGAAGCACGTCACGCATCCATGAGAGCGAAGAGGGCGTGCAGCATCTAGGGCTGGGGACGCAATTGATAGAGCGCGCTTGCCAGATGGCGAAAGGAGCCGGATTCAGCGCAGTGGATGTGATCAGCGCTGTTGGAACGCGCGGATACTATAGATCGCTGGGTTTTGAGGACGCGGGGCTGTATCAGCGACGCAAGCTATGATGCATTCTGGCCCGTTGGGCCAGGTGCGCATGAGATCGATGCGCACCTACATGTGCTAGAGATACGTTGTTGGTTGATATGGTGCCGGGTGCGTTCGCATGCACTAGATGCGTGTTGCTGGTTGATGTAGGCGCCGGTCGTTCTTACCGTCGCTCGCGCCAATGGCGCGAAACGCGTTCGGTCACCGATGATGGATGCGTCTCTTACAGCACGCCCTTGATAGCGGTGAGGAGCTCGTCGTAGGTCTCATACGCTGGGATGTCGGGATATTGCTCCTTCAGCGCATCTGTGGTGCGGAAGAAGAACCCGGCCTTCGAATAGAGGATCATGTCAACGTCATTGTAGGAATCCCCGGATGCGATGGTCTCAAGGCCAGCGGAATGCAGCGCGCGGACCGTTGTCAGCTTCGATTTCTCACAGCGCATCTTGTATCCGGTGATCTTGTCGTCGTATGACACCTCAAGCTCATTGCAGAAGATGGTGGGCCAGCCTAGCTTCTCCATGAGCGGCTTGGCGAACTGGGAGAACGTGTCAGAGATGATGATGGTCTGGGCAAGCGGATGGAGCGCTTCCAAGAACCCCTTCGCACCCTCCATCGGCTCCATCTGGGCGATGACGTCTTGGATGTCCTTGAGCTTGAGCCCATGCTCATCGAGCAGTCCCAGCCTATAGCTCATGAGCTTGTCGTAGTCTGGCTCATCGCGAGTAGTGCGCTTGAGCTCCTCTATCCCAAGCCTCTCTGCAACCGCTATCCAGATCTCAGGAACGAGGACTCCCTCAAGGTCAAGGCAAACGACATTCATTGGCAAGATGCTCCTAATCACGCAGCTTCATGGGTTATCCTGTCCACTATAGTTTTCAATGGCTGGACATCCATCATGGAATCAGCCGTTGAGCAGGAACTTTACAGGCAAGCGGCAGACGAGGCAGCGTGCACATCAGATGAATTCGCAGCAGATGACACAAGATGAGCTTGAGTCCCTTGCGAAGGCAGGGTCTCGCAAGCTGGATATCTTGGCCGCCTGGACGAATGTCCAGCTCAAGTGCTCTCACTGCAAGAAGTGCACTAGAAGGTGTGACATCCTGGAAGGCCCAGGCCTTGACATGGGTCAGATCATCCAAGCCTACGAGCGCGTGATGGCAAAGCCCTACGATGAGCAGCCAGATGTTGTCATCGGTCTCATGCAAGAGGACTACGAGCTCTATCACACGCTCCGCCGCTGCTGCTTCTGCGGGCATTGCACGGCGGCTTGCGCGCATCACGTTGCAGCACCGGATCACATGCGCGCGTGGCGTGAGCTCTTCATGCGCGCCAACCTCATGCCGCTAGATGACAGCAAGCTGGTCATGGTGGACAACGAATGGCACATCTTCAGCGCTTACCGTGCCATCTACGGCATAGGTTACGCTGACCTCGTCACGCTAGACGCTGCAGCAGAATTTGGGCATGGCTGGGTGGATACGCTCTTCTTCCCGGGATGCTCTCTTGTCTCATATGCACCAGAGCTCACCCGCGCTGTGGGCCAGTGGTTGACGGACAGCGGCATCTCTTGGGCCATATCCGATCAGTGCTGCGGAAGCCCGCTCATGAGCGCGGGCATGTTCGAACGCGCCCATGCTCTGAGGGAGTCCATCATCTCTCGCATGCAGAAGGCTGGCATCACGCGAATGGTGACGGTATGCCCGGGATGCGCCGATGAGTTCCGGCCAGATATGCCCTCTGACATAGAGCTGGTGCCATTGCCGGAGCTCCTTCGCAGCGCTGCATCCAAGCGGGAGGCAGAGGGTGCGGATGCGGGCTTCAGCCCCATGGACCTCTCATCCATCACCTTCTTCGATTCCTGTCATGATCGCAATGACATGCGGAATGCGAATGCGCTTCGCAGCCTGTTCGCTGAGTTCTTGCCGGATGCAGCGCAAGCAGAGATGGATCACGCCAAGCGCGGAACGCTTTGCTGCGGAGCTGGCGGTGCTGTGTCCTCATACGATGCGGTCATCACGGATGAGCGCGTGTGGCGCGTGATAGGGGAGGCGAAGGCAACGGGAGCTGAAACGCTCATCACCATGTGCCCAACCTGCACCTACACGGTTGCTCAAGCATGTTTGGCCAACCCTGAGGCCGGCATCCAGAACCTCCATTACCTTGAAGCGCTCTTCGGCGTTAAGATAGATTGGCAGATGGTGTTCGCGCAGTTGGGGGACATGTGGACGGGCGAGTGGGCCGCATGGCTCAACCAGACCTTCTTCTAGGTGATCAAGATGCATGATGATCTGGACATGAACTCTCAGATGAGCTCTGGGGAGCAGCGAGGGCAGCGAAGGTCCTTCGGCAATCGCGGCCAGATAACAAGCCGGCCTTCGCGCGAGAGCATCGTCTCATCATACGCGGCGCAAGATGCAGCAAGGGCGCGCAATGCCAGGATGCATTCGCAAGAGGCCGCAAAGGCATACAACGAGAACTCCCTTCGCTTGAAGGAGCGCGAGAGCCAGCGGCGCATACTGGAAGCAAGGCGTGCTGAGCAAGAGCGGATCGAAGCCGACAAGCGCAAGGTGCAGCGTGACCAAGAAGCGGCGAACGCGCGCACCTCTTCAAGCATCCATGAGCAAGAGGCGCATGACATCCACAGAGCGCACAGGGTGGTCAGGCCCATGACCTCGCAAGAGTTCCGCAGCCGTACCATGATGTCGCGCGATGCCTATGAGCGCGAGCGTGACGCAAGGGATGCTCTCTCCTCTACGAGGTCTTCCAGGACGTCGAACAGGGACGTCATAGATGGCCGCGGCAGCATAGACTCGCGTGCTTTCGATGAGCAGCGGCGCTTGGTGGGATATTCGGTGGATGAGTCTGACAAGCCTGCCCCAGCAGTAGATGCCTCCAACCCGAAGGCCAAGTGGCATTCACATGCCGGACAGGGGTTCCAGTCTTCTCGCCCGAAGGTGAACAGGCGGCTTGACCTTGGGTCTCTGTCTGATTCCATCAGCGGCAGCGCCAACTACGGCAAGGGCAACCAAGGCTTCTCGTCCCTTCCGCCATTCGTCAAGCTGGCGATACCGGTGCTCGTCATCTTGGTAGTGGTGCTGTTGTTCATCCTCCTCTAGGAGAGGATGGTGGCCTTCGCCACGAAGAAGGCAAGAACGCAAACGCCCAGCACGATGCGGTAGACGCCGAAAGCGGTGAAGTCGTTCTTCTTGATGTATCCCATCAAGAACTTGATGGAGATGATGGATACCACGAAGGCTGTCAGAACGCCAACAACTAGCACGCCTATCTCTGTCGTGCTCATGGAAAGGCCAAGCTCAGCCACGTACTTGATGGTCTTGAGCATCCCCCAGCCGAACATGATGGGGATGGCAAGGAAGAACGTGAACTCTGCCGCAGCCGTGCGGGAGCATCCGCAGAGCATGCCGCCGATGATGGTGGCACCTGACCTAGAGGTGCCAGGGACTATGGCAAGGACCTGGAAGAATCCGATCTTGAGGGCCGTCTTCCAGTCGATCTCATCAACGCTCTTCACCTTGAAGAGCGCCATCTCGGCTTCATCTCCATCATCTCCTGATCCCACGCGAACGTGCTTTCCGCGCGGTGTGCTCTTCGCAAGGAGAGCCGCTTCGCGCTTCCTGTTGCGCCTTTCCAGCACGATGAATACGATCCCGTAGACGATGAGCGCAGCGGATACTGTCCATGCATTGTGGAAGTGCTCGGTGAAGAAGTCATCCAGCAGGATGCCCGCAACTGCAGCGGGAAGGCATCCGATGACCACCATCCCCCAGAGCCTCCACGTATCGCGCCTCTCAGGTGCGGTCTTCTTGCGCGAGAGGGGATTCAGCTTATGGAAGTACAAGATGATCACAGCCATGATGGCGCCGATCTGGATCACCACCAAGAAGAGCTCACGGAATGCATCTGATACGCCAAGCTTCACGAACTCATCCACCAAGATCATGTGACCTGTGGATGAGATGGGGAGCCATTCGGTGATGCCCTCCACAACGCCTATGAGAAGCGCCTTCAGTAGCTCAACGATCATATCCATGCGTGCGGATCCTTCCATTCAAGTGCGAGCTTGAGATTATCTTTCAAGAGCGCCGTTCACTGCAACTGTGTCATGTTGTAAACGCTCGGGATACATATCCAAGCACTTCGTTTGCGGAAGGCGAAAGCGAAGGCGCAAGGGAGTAGGCTCATCGCATGGATACGATCAGGTCAGGAGGTGCGGATGGAGCTCTATGACATGCACTGTCATCTCGATTTCGCAGATGAAGCTGAGGCCATAGCCAAGGCGTCTGCGGATGCAGGGATCACAGCTTTGGTGAACACCGTGATACCTTCAAGCTATGTGTCAGATCTTGAGAAGTTCAAGGGACACGAGAACATCTACCTCTCATTGGGCATCCACCCATGGTGGGTAGGGGACAAGCGCGTGGGAGAGGCAGATATAGACCACTTCGAGACCTTGTTGCCCGATGCTCGCTTCATAGGAGAGATAGGGCTGGATCTTGCCAACAAGCATAAGGACAGCCTGCAAGATCAGGTGCAAGTCCTCAGGCGCATACTCGCAGACATACAGGATGCGGGCGCCGGGCGCGTGATCACATTCCATGCCGTGCACGCTGCAACGTATCTGTTGGATATGCTGGATGAGCTTGATGTGGCTCAGAAGAACACATGCATCTTCCACTGGTTCCAGGGAAGCCATGAGGAGTTCGGGCGTGCCTTGGCCACCGGTGCCATGATGTCAGTGTGCATGAGGATGATGGCAACGGATGCTGGTGCCAAGTTCGCAGCCGCCATACCTGATGAGCAGCTGCTGGCAGAGACTGACAGCCCTCCGCATGAAGGCAGCGAATGGGACGTTGGCACCTGGAAGCAAGAGCTTGAGAACACGATGGCCGGCCTTGCTGAGGTCCGTGGATGCAGCAAAGAGCATGTCATCCAGACTACGTCTGAGAACTCCAAGAGACTCTTGTCCTGACGTTTTCTTCTGCATCGGAGCGTCCCCGTCAGGTGTATCATATCGCCCACGCGCAGACAGGGTTCGCCCTTTGAGCGCTAAGGATCTTATGTCTGGAAGGGTAGAACATGCCAGATGCAGAACAGGCTCTCGCTGAGATCGAGAAGCACAGGAGAGAGATCGACGAGATAGACAAGCAGCTCGTCGTCTTGCTCAACAAGCGTGCCGGACACTCGCTGGTCATCCGCGGGTTGAAGCCGGAAGCTCAGATGGGCCTCTTCGACGCCAAGCGCGAAGAGGAGATATTCGAGAAGGTGGCCAGCTATAACGAAGGCCCCCTCTACAACGAATATCTTCGTGAGATCTATTCCACCATCTTGAAGGTGAGCAAGGAGACGCCGGCTGTATGAGTGACGCGAACATACCACCCATCCCATATCTCGGTCAGAAGTCAGACGAGATAACCATCTATGCCGGGCCTTGCTCAGTTGAATCCGCTGAGCAGTTCGATGAGGTTGCAGAATGCGTGAAGGGCTTAGGCCTTCACTGGATCCGCGGCGGAGCGTTCAAGCCGCGCACCAACCCGCATTCGTTCCAGGGCCTTGGCGAAGAGGCCCTGAAGATCATGAAGGATGCCGGTGAGAGATACGATCTGCTCACCCTCACTGAGGTCATGGATTCAGCACACTGCGAACTGGTCCATTCATATGTTGATGGCCTGCAGGTTGGAGCGCGCAACTTCCAGAACTTCAGCTTGCTCAAGAAGATCGGCCAAGTGACGGCTGACTCTCACAAGATGGTGCTCTACAAGCGCGGCTTCGCCGGCACCATTGCAGAGTGGCTTGCTGCGTGCGACTACATCTCTGACTGCGGCAATGACAACATCGTGCTCTGTGAACGCGGCATCCGCACCTTTGAGACCGCAACACGCTTCACGCTTGACATAGCAGCCGTGCCCGTGATCCACAAGCAGTCCCTCTATCCGGTCTGCATAGATGTGTCGCACCCCGCAGGCCAGCGTGACCTCGTGCCTGCGCTTGCGAAAGCGGCGGTTGCGGCAGGCGCGGACAGCTTGATGATAGAGGTGCACCCCAACCCACCCCAAGCGCTCTCAGACGGCCCGCAGCAGCTCACCCCAGCGCAGTTCGAAACGCTGGTGGGAGAGCTTCGCCAGATAGCAGATGTCTTGGGGAAGAAGATCGTCTAGCACCTGTTGGACGGTCTTGCACTTGCAACGAAGAAGGAAGCGAAAGGCTCTCATCTGTGCCAGTTGACATAGACTCACTCAATGAACCACAAAGGGAGGCGGTCCTCACATGTGAAGGGCCGCTTCTCGTGCTTGCAGGCGCCGGGTCTGGCAAGACGCGCGTGCTGACATATCGCATCGCGCACATGATAGAGACAGGGATAGCAGCTCCTTGGCAGATCCTGGCCATCACGTTCACGAACAAGGCTGCGTCTGAGATGCGGGAGCGCTTGTCATCCCTTGTGGGCGGTCAGGCGCGCGGCATGTGGGTGTCAACCTTCCATAGCATGTGCGTTCGCATCTTGCGGCAAGATGCTGAGCGAATAGGCTTCACGCGCAACTTCACCATCTATGACACAGATGATCAGAAGCGCTTGGTGAAGGCCATCATGGCTGAGCTGGACCTGAACCCGAAGCTCTTCCAGGTGAACTCCATACTGGCCAGGATATCGAATGCGAAGAACGAGCTCATCGTTGCCGGTGACTACTCCGCTAACGCGAATGACACCCAAGAAAGGGCTGCGGCTAGGGTGTATGAGCAGTATCAGAAGCGCCTTCGCGCAGCCAATGCGATGGATTTCGATGACCTTCTCTTCTACACGTATCTTCTGTTCAAGCATCACCCAGATGTGCTGGAGGCCTATCAGGAAAGGTTCACGCACATCTTGGTGGATGAGTATCAGGACACGAACCACGCGCAGTACGCGCTCACGCAGATGTTGGCGGGCAAGCTTGAGAACATCATGGTGGTAGGTGATGACGATCAGTCCATCTACTCATGGCGCGGTGCTGACATTCGCAACATTCTGGATTTCGAGAAGGACTATCCGCGGGCCAAGACGGTCAAGCTGGAGCAGAACTATCGCTCTACCGGCAACATCTTGAAGGCAGCCAATGAGGTCATCTCGCACAACTCCTCAAGGAAGCCGAAGAAGCTGTTCACTGACGCAGGAGATGGCGAGAAGATCTCAGTGTATGTTGCCGCAGATGAGAGAGATGAGGGCCGCTGGATAGCAGGTGAGATAGAGAAGCTGCATGAAGGCGGCAAGAGCTATTCTCAGATGGCCGTCTTCTACAGGACGAACGCTCAATCGCGCGTGCTGGAGGACATGCTGCTTCGCGCTGGCGTACCCTATAGGATAGTGGGCGGCACGCGCTTCTTCGATAGGGCTGAGATCCGCAATGTGATGGCGTATCTCTCCCTTGTGGTGAACCCTGCAGATGATGTGTCCTTTGAGCGTGTGGTGAACGTCCCTCGCCGTGGCATCGGCGCGTCAACCATAGACAAGGTGCGCGCATTCGCAGGCCAGCTTGGCATCCCCATGTCGGCTGCTGCTGAGATGATCTTGGTGGATGATTCCGTTCGCTCGCAGACGAAGAAGGCGCTAGCTGAGTTCCTTGAGGTCCTTCGCGAGGCAAGGACGTATTCGGGGGACTTGAGGAAATGCGTTGAGCGGATCATAGAGAACACGGGGCTCGTGCAATCCTATGAGTCGGAAGGCACTGAGGAGGCAGCAGGACGCGTTGAGAACATCAAGGAGTTCTTCGGCGTGGTGTCTGAGTTCTCTGAGACGCATGAGGTGGATGACGTCATGTATGCGGCACCTGCCGCAGAAGAACCAGGCGCTGACGAGGAAGAGCCCGTGCGTGAGCTCCGCGGGGATTCTCTGCCTGACCTTCTGGAATGGGTTCGCCTTCGCACTGATCTTGATGCTGTTGCCCTTGATGGACAGGCTGTCACGCTGATGACGGTGCATTCCGCCAAGGGCCTTGAGTTCGACACCGTCTTCGTGGCCGGCATGGAGGAGGGCATCTTCCCTCATATGACCTCCATCACGGAGCAGTCAGGATATGAGGAGGAGCGCAGGCTTGCCTATGTGGCCATCACGCGTGCACGCAAGAAGCTCTATCTCTGCTGCGCGCAGACGCGAAAGCTCTTCGGTCAGACCAGCGCGAACCAGATGTCATCCTTTTTGCGTGACATCCCACAAGAGCTGAGAGAGACCAAGGGCTTGGGCTCTGCTGGCTTCAGCGGAAGCGGTTGGGAGAAGCGCGGAAGCCGCCGCGGCATATCAGGATCAGGATCCGAGGCAGGAGGGGGCCGCGTCTTCGGGCAGTCAAGCGCGTCGGGTTCCAGGAAGCCCAGGTCCTATGCATCTGCATCCAGGGGCACGTCATCTGACGGCAAGCGTGCAGGTGCCAAGGAGACGTTCAAGACCGGAGACATAGTGGATCACAAGACATTCGGAAAGGGCCGTGTCATCAAGGCTGCATCCGATGTCATCTATGTGAAGTTCGACAACACAGGATCCACGAAGAAGCTGCTAAAGGACTATGCTCCTATCGTGAAGATTGGCTGAGCCCCCGTTAGCCGGATGCGGGGTTGATGCACCCGCGCGCAGCCAAATATCATGTGAGGAGTCTGCGCACCTACGTCAAAGGAGCTGATGCATGCCTAAGCCGATCATAGTTGTGGGGCACAAGAACCCAGATAATGACTCCATCAGCGCAGCCGTTGGCTATGCATATCTGAAGAACCAGTTGGCGAAGCGCGCATCAAGGGATGAGGTCTACATACCGGCGCGGTTGGGCCCGCTGCCGCCTGAGAGCAAGTGGGTGCTAGAGGAGAATGGGATAGAGCCACCCATTCTCATCAATCATGTGCATACTCGCGTCTCAGACGTGATGACGCCTGATCCCATATCCATCGGGCTTGACGCCAGCATGCTGGAGGCAGGGCGCTTGCTTCGGCAGCACAACATCCGCTCCCTCGTGGTGGAAGACGATGACGGCCGCTTCAAGGGGCTCATCTCAACGCGCGCCATCGCTGAGCGCTACATGGCGGCAACCGATGCCATGGAGCCAGATAGCCCTGAGTCATCCATGGCCGTTGCGGCATCCCTCATAGAGTCACTCTCGCAGAAGGTCTCAGAGCTCATGTTCTCCAACGTCATGGAGCTGGAGCCTGAGGATGTGCTGCGCGATGTGGTGGATGACATGATCGCCTCCGAGCTTCGCGAAGCCGTGGTGACAGATGGCGATGGAAGGGCTCTGGGGATCGTCACGCGCTCTGATGTGGCAACACCTCCGAAGAGGCGCGTCATCTTGGTGGATCACAACGAAGTGCGCCAAGCGGCGGCTGGCATAGAAGAGGCCGACGTCATGGAGATACTGGACCATCATCGCATAGCTGATGTCTCCACCACCAACCCCATCAAGTTCATAAACCGGCCAATAGGCTCTGCGGCCTCCATCGTGACCATGGAGTTCCAGGAGAGCGGCGTTGACATCCCGCCCGCCATCGCGCGCGTCCTGCTATCCGCCATCATGACGGATACCGTGATCTTGAAGTCCCCAACGGCAACGGATACGGACAGGGAGCTTGTGGAATACCTGGCGAACTTCGCAGGCGTAGAGCCGGAGGAGTTCGGATTGCAGGTCTTCCGCGCACGTGGCGGCGATGCGGACATGTCAGTCAAAGAGATCGTGGAGGCGGATTCGAAGGAATTCCAGATAGATGATTCCACCATCTTGATAGGCCAGCATGAGACGGTGGATCTGCCGTGCATCATGGAGCGCGAAGAGGAGATTCGCACTCACATGAGGAAGATCCTGCAGGACAGGGGCTATGAGACGGTGGTGCTCATGGCAACGGACATCCTTGCCGAGGGCACGCAGCTCATGGCCGAGGGCAATAGGAAGATAGTCAACAGGGCATTCGGGATAGAGTGCACGGGCAAGGGTGGAACGTGGCTTCCGGGGGTCCTGTCAAGGAAGAAGCAGGTTGCTGCTAGGATATTGGGCGTGAATTAGCGCATCGTCTGCAGATTTCCTTATTGACTCAGGCATTTGGCATTGGTAGGATAACGCCTTGCGTTTGGACACATTCATAGGAGAAAACAAGCAATGTACGCAATAGTGAAGACAGGCGGCAAGCAGTACAAGGTCGCCCTTGGAGACAAGCTCAATGTGGAGAAGCTCCCGGCTGAGGCAGGGGATACGGTAGAGCTTCAGACCATCTGCACGGTGGACGGCAAGGATGTCGTGGCTGATCCTGAGAAGGCAGCTGGCACCAAGGTGGTGGCAAAGGTCCTGAACCAGTTCAAGGACAAGAAGGTCATCGTCTTCAAGTTCAAGAAGCGTAAGAACTACAAGCGCAAGAAGGGCCATAGGCAGAACCTCACGCGCATCCAGATCGTCCAGATCGGCTCTGAGAAGTTCAAGGAGCCTACCAAGGCTGCTTCCAAGAAGAAGGAAGCTCCTGCAAAGGATGACGCTGAGAAGGCTGAGAAGAAGCCCGCTGCCAAGAAGACCGCTGAGAAGAAGCCGGCGGCCAAGAAGGCAACCACTGCTAAGAAGACCACCAGCAAGCCCGCAAAGAAGGACGCGGATGCAGCTGAGAGCAAGTCTGAATAACGGATAAGACGGAGGATCTAAGATGGCACACAAGAAAGGCCTTGGCTCTACGCGAAATGGCCGTGACTCTCAGGCGAAGCGCCTTGGTTGCAAGATGTTCGCAGGCCAGAAGGTTCGCACCGGCAACATCATCGTTCGTCAGCGCGGCACGCACTTCCATCCTGGTGAGAATGTTGGACGTGGTGGCGACGATACCCTGTTCGCTCTCTGCGATGGCACTCTGAAGTACACTCGCGGTGACAAGAGGAAAGTTCACGTCATCCCTGAGCAGACCGCATAGGCCTGCTGTACCAGAGAACTAGCATGCAAGCCCTCGAAAGAGGGCTTTTCTTTTAAGGAGACCTAGCATTTTCGTAGACAAGGTGCATATCCATGTGAAGGGCGGAGACGGCGGCGCTGGGTGCATGTCGTTCCGTCGTGAGGCGCATGTTCCCAAGGGCGGCCCTGATGGCGGCGATGGCGGCCATGGCGGCAATGTGATCTTGGTGGCGGATGCCCAGAAGTCATCCCTCATAGACTACAGGTTCAAGCATCACTTCAAGGCTGAGCGCGGCATCCATGGGAAGGGCTCTAAGATGCATGGGGCCCGCGGTGAGGACCTGATCCTACGCGTTCCAGTGGGAACCCAAGTTCGCGAATATGATGAGGCCACGAAGGAGACGGGGGAGCTCATAGCTGACCTGTCTCATGACGGTGAGAGCGTCATAGTGTCTGAGGGCGGCATGGGTGGCCGAGGGAACATCCATTTCGTCACCTCTACAAGGCGCGCTCCTGCCTTCGCTGAGCTTGGTGAGCCTGCTCAGGAGGGCTGGGTGCAGCTGGAGATGAAGCTTCTGGCGGATGCGGCTTTGGTGGGCATGCCAAGCGTTGGCAAGTCAAGCTTGATAGCCAGGATGAGCGCGGCCAGGCCGAAGATCGCTGACTATCCTTTCACCACTTTGACGCCCAATCTTGGCGTTGCCACTTCAGGAGATGACAGCTTCGTCCTTGCTGACGTTCCAGGCCTCATAGAGGGGGCGCACGCTGGCAAGGGGCTTGGGCATGAGTTCTTGCGCCATATAGAGCGAAGCGCGCTCATAGTGCATGTGATAGATGCCACGGGAGGCTTCGAAGGCAGAGACCCGGTAGAGGACTACGAGACCATAACGTCTGAGCTGGCCTTATACGCTGATGAGCTTGCAGACCGTCCGCGCATCATCGTCTTGAACAAATCAGACGCCATAAGCGAAGATGATGAGCGCATATCTCGCTTGCAAGAGCGCGTTCGCCAGGATTCCATAAAAGCCGCCGGTGGGAATGAGTTCGAAGAGAGCCCCATAGACCCTAAGCTCTACTTGGTGAGCGCAGTCACGGGTTCTGGCATAGAGCAGCTCAAAGCAGCCATCTCAACCAAGGTGAAACAGCTTCGTGCGGAAGCCGCGGCCAATGATCAGGACGCATCTGAGTTCGATAAGGTCTGGGAGCACAAGCGCAAGAAGAGAGATGAGGCATTCTCCGTGACTGAGGAGGAGCCAGGTGCGTGGCGCGTCAGCGGACGCCAGGTGGAGCGCATGGTGGTCCAGACTGACTGGGATAATGAAGAGGCCGTTGGCTTCTTGCAGCATAGGATGAGGCGCCTTGGCGTAGATGACGCTCTGGCAGATGCGGGTGCCAAGGGCGGGGATGAGGTGCGCATCTGCGAGGTTGCGTTCACCTACGAATCCCCTGATGGAGAAGAGGACATCTACGCGGAGCTGGATATCTAGATGGAATGCCTCGGTTTGACAGGAGAGAGCCTCAAGGGAAAGAAGCTGGTCATCAAGATCGGCTCTTCCACATTGACTGATTCCGTCAGCTCCATAGACACGTCTTGGCTTGACGGGTTCGCCAAGCAGGTCTCATCATTGAGGGATGCGGGCGCTGATGTGGTGGTGGTCTCATCTGGGGCCATCGCTTGCGGGCTTGGCAAGCTTGGAATGAGCACGAGGCCAACAGATGCCCCAACGCTGCAAGCCGCAGCCTCAGTTGGGGGCGCTGCGCTGGTGACAGCCTATGAGGAAGCGTTCGCTCCGTTCGAGATGACGCCTTCCATCGTGCTGCTGACGCGCAGGGACACGGCAGATAGGGAGTCCTATCTTCATGCGCGTGATGCGCTGACGCGCCTTTTAGAGCTTGGCGTGGTGCCCATCGTCAATGAGAACGACACCGTGAGCATCGAGCAGATACGATTCGGTGATAACGACACGCTCGCGGCGTTGGTGGCGTGCCTCATAGGTGCCAACATGCTGGTGATCTTGTCTGATATAGATGGCCTCTATGATGCAGACCCATCCAAGGATCCCGGCGCGCGACTGCTTCCACGCGTGTCCAAGCTGACGCCTGAGATATATGGCTCAGCGGGAGGCCCTGGGACCACTGCTGGGTCTGGCGGCATGGTGACCAAGATCAGAGCTGCGCGCGTGATGATGGCAGCTGGCATCCCAATGGCCATAGTGCATGGAAAGACTGACGGCTGCATCGTAGATACCTTGCAAGGCGCATGCCCTGGCACCTTGTTCGAGAGCGCATCCAAGCCCCATGAGATCACTCCGCGGAAGCTCTGGATAGCCTTGGGAGATGCAGCCAAAGGCGCGTTGTTCGTGGATCTAGGAGCGGCATCAGCCATCAAGGACAAGGGTGCATCTCTCCTTGCAGTTGGTGTGAAGCAGATAGAAGGCGGATTCCAGCCAGGGGATATCGTGGATGTGAAAGACCCGAACGGCCTCATCATCGCTCGCGGAGTGATCTCTGCTTCAAGCGATGAGGTGAGCCTGGCATGCGGAAAACAGCGTTCAGAGCTTGAGCGCAACGGGCTATTGGCTCAGCTGGCAAGCCGCCCGCTGATCCATAGAGATGATCTAGTGCTCTTCGAATAGGGGGTCATGGATGAGCATTGAAGAGCTGGTGCGTGATGAGGCGAAGAGGGCAAAGGTTGCTGCAAGCGCGCTTGCCTTGAAGACGTCAGATGAGCGAGATGCCGCCCTTGAGACCATGGCGCAGGCACTCGTCTCCGCAACAGAAGAGATAGTGGCTGCGAATGCCAAGGACGTCCAGGCTGCCAAAGAAGCTGGCACGAAGGACTCTCTGATAGACCGCCTCATGCTAGATGAAGCGCGAGTGAAGGACATGGCCGATGCCCTGGTGGCGCTGACGAAGCTCCCAGATCCTGTGGGTCGTACGCTCATGGAGAGCACGCTCCCGAATGGATTGGAAGTGAAGCGCGTGAGCGTGCCTTTGGGTGTTGTAGCGGTCATCTATGAGGCGCGACCGAATGTCACGGCGGATGCTGCTGGGATCTGCCTCAAGTCAGGGAACGCTTGCATCCTTCGTGGGGGCAGCATGGCAGCTCATTCGAATGCAACCATATCTGAGGTGCTGGCACGCGCTGCTGAGAGCGCTGGCATGCCTGTTGATTGCATCCAGTGCATAGATGTGACAGACAGGGCCGCAACTGATGTGCTGCTCTCCTTGCACGGGCTGATAGACGTGGTGGTGCCACGGGGAGGAGCTGGGCTCATCAGCCATTGCGTGGATGTGGCGAAGGTGCCTGTTATAGAGACTGGCACTGGCAATTGCCACATCTATCTGCATGCATCAGCGGACCCTGAGATGGCCAAGAAGATAGTCGAGAATGCCAAGTGCCGTAGATACGGCGTTTGCAATGCAGCTGAGACGCTCCTGGTGGATGAGTCAGCAGCGCAGGATCTCCTTCCTGAGGTCTTGAAGGCGCTTGGTGAGCATGATGTGCTCCTTCACATGGACGGCCCATCCCTGGAGATAGCGAATGGGATGCAGGATGCCGCCATCAGCGCACTCCCCGCAACGGATGATGATTGGGGAACCGAGTATCTGGCACCTGAGATCTCCGTCAAATGCGTGTCTGGCGTTGATGAGGCGATAACGCATGTGAACGAATACGGCACAGGGCATTCTGAGGCCATAGTGGCAAAGGATGCGCAAGCCATAGAGCAGTTCCTGAACGGAGTGGACGCCGCTTGCGTATACGCGAATGCCTCTACGGCCTTCACGGACGGCGGCCAATTCGGGCTTGGAGCTGAGATCGGAATATCCACGCAGAAGCTGCACGTGAGAGGCCCGTTCGCAACAGAAGCGCTGACCTCGTATAAGTATGTCATCACAGGTGGCGGGCAGGTGCGCGCTTGAGCCGAAGGCTTGGCATCCTGGGCGGCACGTTCGATCCGCCTCATCTTGGCCACTTGGCCATGGCTGAGATGGCACGCGATGCATGCCATCTTGATGAGGTCATCTTCATGGTGTCTGGGAACCCGCCGTTCAAGCAGGGAAAGCGCATAGCTCCAGGTGACACCAGGCTCAAGATGGTGCAGGAAGCCATAAAGGGCAATCCTGCATTCTCCGCATCTGATGCAGAGCTTGCGCGGGATGGGATCACCTATACCTCAGACACGCTTGAAGACATCAGGCGCCAGCACCCTGATGATGAGGTCTTCTTCATCATGGGCGCGGATTCCTTGCTCACGCTCAGCACATGGCATCAGGCCTCTAGGATCGCTAAGCTCTGCAAGGTGATAAGCCTCTCTCGTCCAGGCTATGAGGTGCCGCAAAGCTCGCTTGATGAGCTTATGGATATGGGCTTCAGCTTCGCGCTGGTGGAGGCTCCGTTGCTGGACATCTCCTCTAGCGAGATTCGCAGGAGGTGCCAAGAGGGGAGCACCATTCGATATCTGGTCCCCGATCCGGTGAGGGACATCATCATCGAAGAGGGTCTATACAAGGAGGGTCTTGATGGATGACGCCTTGAGCCAGGAGTTCTTCCAGCACGTGAGCGCAGAGGCTAAAGAGCGAGTTCCCAAGAAGAGATTCCATCACATGCAAGGCGTCTCTGACACCGCTGTTGAGCTAGCGCAGGTCTATGAGGCAGATGTGGACAAGGCTAGGCTTGCTGGGATCTTGCATGACTGGGACAAGGGGCTGGACAACGATGAGATCAGGGCGAAGGCTGCTGACCTTGGCCTTGTGGATGAGCTGGGTGAGTGGGTGGTGCTGAACATGCCGCAGGTGATCCACGGGCCTACGGCTGCGGCAAGCTTGGCAAATGAATACCCTCAGATCCCGTCTGACGTGCTCTCTTCAATCTACAAGCACACCATCGCCTCTCCTGAGATGTCTGACTTGGACAAGATCATCTACATATCAGATGCTATAGAGCCAAACCGCAGCTTCCCTGAGGTTGATGAGATCCGCAGCTCTGTGGGCAAGGTCAGCTTGGATGAGCTGTACTTCATGGTATACAAGTTCTGGATAGAGACGCTGATAGGAAACGATGGCTTGCTCCATCCTGATACGCTGGATATTTGGAATAGAATGGCATACCCCAAGGCCCATGCAAGGCTTGAGAGATACGAGGAAAGATGCAGGAACAAGAGAAGATGAGCTGTTCATCAAAGGAAGCGGCGCTGACAGCTGCGCGCGCTGCGGATTCCAAGAAGGCCGTTGACATCGTAGTCCAAGAAATGGGGCCGCATATCGGCGTCACTGATTACTTCGTGATAGCCACGGCATCCAACAACAGGCAAGTGGATGCCATCATCGATGAGGTGGAGGACAAGCTTCGCGAATGCTGCGGCATCAAGCCGGTTGCTAGGGAGATCTCATCTGACGGGTCCTGGTCCTTGCTGGATTATGGCCACTTGGTCATCCATGTGTTCCAACCTGAGACTCGTGATTACTACAGGCTAGAGACCCTTTGGGACGAAGCTGAGCTTCTTGACCTCTCCAAGGAAGAGGGCTTTGAGAACCTTGAGTACGGGGATCGCATAGCAAAGCTTCTCTCCCAGAAGCTCTAACTGAGCGTGACATTAGAACACATCTAATGTCACGCTCCACTTCCCGCTCGCCCGCGATGGCCGGCACCCTCGCTAGGCCTCAGGCTGGCGGTCGAATGTG
>CAJUPL010000005.1 GCA_910588435.1 uncultured Eggerthellaceae bacterium
CCGCAGTTGCACGCCAGTGCAACGTAACGCGGACGCCAGTCCGCGAACACCCGGAGCAAAGCAACTGGTAAGGCAAGGTAGCCTGGCGCAGACCACCTATCCGGGTATTTCGGGCTGCCGCCCTCATTACGCTGCATTCTCGCCCTTCGGGCTTCTAGGCAGCTGCGCTTGCGATGCAAGCGCCCACAAGATCCTCGAATGACATTTGGAACGGCCCCTGTCATGCAAAGTTGTTGGAAGGTGCGCACTTCACGTGCGCACCTCTGTGAGGGCAACTGCTTACTGGTTGCCGCCTGACCAGCGCTTGAGGTGCGGCAGCAGGGTTGCCATGAGTGAGACGGCTTCTTCGCGAGAGACGCCCAGCGCGTCTGCCTCCATCTGGGCTGTGGCCTCGATGAACTCATCCATATCCACGCCCTTCGCCGTAAAGTCACCGCTCTGGTAGCAGTACTTGCAGTAGCTCTGGCTCTCCGATCCGTCCGCCTCTGTTCCGTGCAGCTGCGGATCCGGGATGGGCATGGAACAGCTCTGGCAATAGTATTCCATGGGCATGTCGAAGAAGCGCTCAAGCGGAACGCTGTATTTGACGCAAATCAACTTGACCATGTCTATGCTAGGCGAGGTCTCGCCCATCTCCCAGCGCGAGACTGCCTGGCGTGTGACGAAGAGGTCGCGCGCCATCTCCTCTTGCGTGAGCCCGTTCTCCTTGCGGATCTGCGCGATCGTGTCCTTCATGGCCATGAGCAGTCCTTTCAACATCTAGCGCTTGCGGCGTATGCGGCTGCCATTTGCGGCCGCCTCTGATGCCACCCATCATCCCTTGCCGAATGACCGTTTTCAAGCAACATATTGTTGCGCCGCTTGTCACAGTACGAAATGCTCCTTTCTTCAGAGTGGGCAGCCATACCCACTGCTGGAAGCCCGAAATGCCCGGATAGCTGATCTGCGCCAGGCTAGGTTGCCTGACTAGCTGCTGACGTCCGGGTGTTCGCAGGCTATCGCCTGCGTTACGCATTGCTAGCGCAATGCTGCGCTTGCAATGCAAGCGCCCACAAGAGGGACTGCGGCTTGACTGAGCGCGCAAGCGCTATTCCCTGTCTTGCCTGGATAGGCGCACGTAAGTACACCAAGGCCGCTACTCATGAGCATGCTTGCATGATCATGAGTTAAAGGCCGCTATAAAAGGAGCGGGCACGTTCTTTGCCCGCGACACCGGATCCAGGGCATGAGCAAAGGAATTGTTGCTTGCATCCGGGTGTTCGCAGGCTATCGCCTGCGTTACGTTGCACTAGCGTGCAACTGCGCTTCCAATGGAAGCGCCCACAGGATAGAGAAAAGGAGAAGTAATACTGCAACCCACAATGGCGGAGCTTGCAAAAGATGCAACCACCTACTTCGGATGTTGCTGGTTGTTCTAGGCGTGGATCACACCTTTACAAACCGCTGCAATATCACGAAATATCTTCAGGTAATTCTTCGATACCAGCATTCAGCAAATACTGATACGTAGCGTCGTAATTTGATGGTGTTCGCGTGGGATCATCCTTGGATCCTTGTGGAACATAAATGACATATCCCTGACGAGCCCGAGTAAGAAGAACGCGATATCCATTCTTTAGATAACGCTTTTGAGTATCACTGTGAAGGTTTTGCCATTCTCCTCCATAGAACCGATGGTATTCAAATTCCCTATCACCGTACCGGAAGTCGCCCTCCCAAGCCACTACTGCATAGTCAATTTCAAGCCCCTGAATCTTAAATTCTGAAGCAGCCACTTCCATGAAATAGGAAGAATCAATCTCATCTTTGCCGCGCAGAAACCACTTTACGGCATCAAAATCTAGCGGGACATTAACCCCATCAGCGCGTAGTCTCTGTGCATATGATCCCGCGATAACCCCATAGCGATCAGAAGGACGCTTCGTTGCTTTGCGGACCCAATTCTTTGCTGCATCTAAATCACGTGTGACATAAATTGGATAATCCTTACTAATCTCTTGATAAATATCCCTAGCCTCTTCCGGATGATTTGATACAAGCGCCTCCGCAAAAGCCGCAACATTCTTATTCCTGAAGCTGCGCATATCTACAGAAAGGTGTAGTTTGTCTTCAATAAATGCATTGGGTGCAACATCTTGCAATTTCGTTTCCCCAAGATAGTTCTCTGCCTCAATTGCAGTGGAAGCATATACATCCCAATCAGGAAATCTGCGTTTGATAGCCTTGAACCATTCGCCAATTCCGGCCTCTCCCTTATAGATTTCCTGACCTCCACCAACAAGGCAAACAATAACTGCCCAGTCATTGTGTCTATCCATATACTCAATCAGACACTCTGGTTCAGACTTGTGCACGTCTAGCTTATTGCGCCAGCGAGTCTTCATTTTGTAAGACAGCTGCGACTCATCCCATGCTCGCTGCGCCTCATCAAAAATGGCAATATGCTCTGCAGGGGGATCATCAGACCGAAATAACTCTTCGCGAAATAGATGGACACCTTGGACAAAAGCCTTAACCTCAGAATAGAGCCTACCCTTTGTTTTCTTTGAAGCATCAATGCCTTGCGCCTTGAGACGGAGTCGATCTTCTTCGTCTCTTCTTTGCTGGTCTTCCACAAGAGACGCTTGCAGCACTTCAATGAGCGGGCCATTTCCTGAAAGAAAAACAGCAACTTCGTCCCTTTTGGTTTCGCCTTCTCGTCGTTGGCTGGCAAGATTTAAGCCGACAAGAGTCTTTCCGGCGCCCGGGACTCCCGTTACAAAGCAGATTGACTTACGAGAATTTGCTTTGCTGCTAGCAATTATCTTATTGATGCATTCGGTGGTTTCCGTGATATTAGTAAGGCCTGCTTCGTTTCTTGATATATCTTCAACTTGATTGCCGTCATACAGTGCTTGAGCCGCCTCAATAATGGTAGGCGTTGGGCTATAGACTGAATTTAACCATCTTGCGTGGTCTATGCTCTCTACTGAAATATCAACGTGATTTATCGTTTCGCATATGACTTCCAAAAGGGTTTGGGAGTTAGCTAGTTGGACATTGAAGACCAGGTCCTCAGCTTCATTTACTTCGTTTTGCACAGCAGGTGCGTTCGTGCTAACAAGGAAGGGGAACACCGGAAGGCTATGACTTTCTTTGTGAAAGTTCTTGAGATCAAATGCGTAGTCAGCAACTTGATTGGTTGCGTCAGCGGTATAGCAATCCTCCCCTGCCTTAAATTCAACGATGAATACATAACCGCCAATCAGAAGTACTACATCTACGCGTTTCCCCATACGCGGAATCATGTACTCAAAAGCCACCGTGCAGTCAGGAAATACGCGCGCGATAGACTCAAGACACTCTAGCTCTTGTTTCCACGCAAAAAGCTGTGGCTCTTCAAGCCCAAAAACCTGAACATGGCTATCCGCAAGCGAGCCTATTGCCGCATCAAGCCACCCAGGTCTTCCGAAATCGTCGCCACGAAGTACAAGAAAACTGCGATTGTCCATTTTGCCATCCCCTCTATATGCCAACAGGATCTGGCAAAAACATTCTCATTGTCAAGATCACATACCGAATGCTGCTTCGTCAGCAAAGGCCTCATGCAGCTCCAACGCTACGAACACTCTCGCCCGCTCACCTCTTTTGCCGAAATAAAATCATATGTTTGTGCGCCAGGAGCTACGCAGCGCGGACTGAGCAAGAGGGCCAGGGTGGGCTACCAGGTTGCGGCGCAGTCGCAGCCGGTGCGGATCTGCCCCTTGTTGCCCTCGCGGCGCCCAAGCGCATCAACTGACCAGCGCTCAAAGATGAGAGCCTTGTCAGCTATGTAGATGTCGAACGCGCCATCAAGCGCCAGTTCACAGCAGGTATGCTTGCCCCAGATGGAGCCATAGAAAGTGGCTGCCTTCTCGTTGAAGCCATTGTCAGAGAAGAGGTAGATGCTGCAGTTGCGGCCGCGGCCCATCATGGGGATGATCAGCTCGTTCTGACTGCCTTCATCGGCGCTCTTGACGAAGATCCCGCGATTGCCTTGCAGCTGACCGAAGATCACAGCGTCCGCTTCGAAGCGGTCCACCCAGGGCTTCTTCTTCATCTTCGCCCAATGAGCCCAGACGTTCTCCATTCGCAGGTCATCATCAGCGTAGATGGATTCGAAGAACTCATCGGCGGTGCTGGACGCTTCCAAGTGCGCACGGAACTGCGGCCACACATCCCCTGCCACCCCGGCGAACGAGAACAGCTGACGATAATCTGCCTGCTTGCTAGTGGGAACCGCCACGCATTGCTCTTTCAGGTCCTGATAGTCCATGGAAGCGCTCTCCTGCTCATCATCGGTCAATGATCACAAGGCCATATCATAGCCGTATGCGCTAGCTTTCTCTGGGAGATGTGGGGTAAGGATACACAGCCTGACTTGATGCTGGAAGGATCCTTCTCCTCCTGTGGGCGTTCGCAATGCGAACGCAGCTCCCCTCCCCAGGAGTGGGCGTCGGCATTGCCGACGCAGCTGTGCGCTAGCACAGCGTAATGAGGGCGGCAGCCCGAAACACCCGGATTGTTGGTCTGCGCCAGGCTAGGTGACCTGACCAGTTGCTGGGTGCAGGGTGTTCGCAGGCTCATCGCCTGCGTTACGTTGCACTAGCGTGCAACTGCGCTTGCAATGCAAGCGCCCACTATTGGGGGGGCAGCCGCCTACCGCAAATGGTCTGTCTGGTAGGCATCCAGGAGGAGCTTCAGCTCTTCGGCGTGAGAGTGGCGCTTCTTGGTAGCAGTGCCCACGATGGCAATGGAGTCATACTGCCCGTATTTCTTGAAGAACTCCGGAATGGCGCCGCGCTCATCCATCTCCTTCTTGTACGCAGCGAAATAATCCTCATACGGAAGCCCATCATCCAGATAGCTGTCAAGAAGCGTCTTGGACGGCGCATACTCAACATCATGTGCGTAGTCCGCATGCGCGATCACATGCGTGAAGTACTCCAAGTCCTCCTGCTTCGTGAATCCAGCAAGCTGGTTGGTGTTCTTCAGCCGCACATCAAGCACCAGATCCGCCTTCCAGCCGATGATCTTCTCAAAGAACTCCTCAGCCGTTGTCTGATACGCGCTCAGCACATCGATCTTCATGAAAGCCACCTTCTGAGTCATCCATCTTCGTCTGAATAGCTCCATCCTAGATGCGCCAGAAGAGATGATTCGCAGATCTCTCAACGGTTTCTCTATTGGCATCAAGCAGCCCTGCTATAATGCGAACATGGGTTCGCTTTTCAGATACATAGCCATTGACCTGAAATCCTTCTACGCCTCGGTGGAATGCCAAGAGCGCGGGCTGGATCCGCTGACCACCAACCTGGTGGTAGCAGACCCATCGCGCACTGAGAAGACCATCTGCCTGGCGGTCTCCCCATCGCTCAAAGCGTACGGGATCAGTGGCCGAGCACGCCTGTTCGAAGTGGTGCAACGCGTGTCAGCTGTGAACAAGGAGCGCCTCCGCAACCTCCAGCAACGCATGCCGAACGCGTCCTTCTCGAAAGCCTCCTACAACGACGAAGAGGTGCGCGCTGACCCATCCATTGAGCTTGCCTACCTGGTGGCCAAGCCGCGCATGGCGCTCTACCTGGAGTTCTCCACGCGCGTGTACAACGTCTACCTCAAGTACTTCGCGCCCGAAGACATCCACGTGTACTCAATAGATGAGGTGCTGATAGACGCCGGCGGCTACCTGCGCACCTACGGAATGGACGCGCGCCAGCTGGCATCTGAGGTGGTGCATGCCGTCTATCAGGAGACGGGGATCACGGCCACCGCGGGGATCGGCACCAACCTCTATCTGGCGAAGGTTGCCATGGACATGCTTGCCAAGCACGAAGAGCCAGACGAGCGGGGCGTTCGCATAGCGCACCTTGATGAGATGGCATACAAGCAAAGGCTTTGGGATCATGTGCCCATCACGGATTTCTGGCGCGTGGGCGCGGGCACGGCGAAGCGGCTAGCCAGCAAGAACATGCACACCATGGGGGATGTGGCCAGGGCATCCCTTGGCGGTCCGCATGACGCGCTCAATGAAGACGTGCTATTCAAGCTCTTCGGCAAGAACGCGGAGCTCCTCATAGACCACGCGTGGGGCATAGAGCCCGTTCAGATGGAAGACATCAAGGCATACCGCCCGCAAACGCGCTGCATGGTGTCCGGGCAGGTGCTGCATTGCCCGTACTCAGCGCCGGACGCGCGAATCGTGGCGTGGGAGATGGCGGAGCAGCTGGCGCTTGACCTGACGGAGAAGCAGCAGGCAACGGACACCCTGGTGCTCACCGTGGGGTATGACCGCAAGAGCCTGGACATCGCGAACGCCGCAGACGGCACCGGCCCACGGATAGAAGTGGTGCAGGACAGATACGGGCGTGACATCCCAAAGCACGCGCACGGCACAAGGCGGCTTGACCGCCCAACCGCATCGGCACACCTGATCTCAGAGGCGGTCCTTGGCCTCTTCGATGAGCTGGTGAACCCGGATTTCCTCGTGCGCCGCCTGACCATAGCGGCTGAGCGCATGGTGAGCCAAGAGGAGCTGGCGAAAGCGGCCCAGCTTGAGCAGCTGTCCTTGTTCACGGAAGAGCCTGCGGTGTCCGAAGAAGAGCTTGAGCGTGAGAAGCGCATCCAGGAGACCATGATCGGCATTCGCGGGAAGTTCGGGAAGAATGCCGTGCTCAAGGCGGCCAGCCTGCAAGAGAGCGCCACCGCCATGCAGCGGAACCAACAGATCGGAGGGCACAGCGCATGACAAACGGGACGCAAGGCGCACGCGGCAGCAGGCAGAGCTGGCCTTACGCAGACATCGTCCACCTGTCGCGGCCGGTCTCTGCTCATCCTCCAATGCCGCAAGCGGATAGAGCCGCGCAGTTCTCTCCGTTCGCAGCGCTATCAGGCCACGAAGACGCAGTGAATGAGACGGCTAAGCGCGCAGAAGAGGAGGTGCTGAGCTCAGAGCACGGGGAGGCCTATGAGAGCTGCTGAATAGAGAGCTGCTGAGCAGAGAGCCGCTAAGGGCAACTGCTACTTCGTCCCGAAGATGCGGTCTCCAGCATCTCCCAAGCCCGGAACGATGTAGGCGTTCTCGTTCAGGCCCTCATCAACGGCCGCCACATATATATCAACGTCAGGATGCGCAGCCCGAACGGCATCCACGCCCTGCGGCGCCGCTATCAGATTGACCAGTCGGATGTTGTCACACCCGCGACGCTTCAGGCTTGCAATGGCGTCTATCGCACTGCCGCCAGTTGCCAGCATGGGGTCAACCACCATGATCACCGAGCGCTCGAAGCCCTCGGGCATCTTGTAGTAATACTCCTCAGGTTGGTGGGTCTCCTCATTGCGGACCAGGCCGATGTGCCCCACATGCGCGAACGGCATCAGCTCAAGCAGGCCGTCCACCATGCCAAGCCCTGCGCGCAGGATAGGGACTATCGTGAAGAAGTCCTCCTTCAGCGTGGGGAACTCTTCGCGCATGATGGGTGTCTTCACGCTGATCATCTTGGTCTGGAAATCCCGCGTCACCTCATAGCCCATGAGCAGCGATATCTCTTTCAGCAGGCTGCGGAACTCCTGCGAGGATGTGTTCGCATCACGCATGCGAGTCAGCTTCGCTTCGATCAGTGGATGCGTTATGACGTGCAGACTGCCCATGGCTGCTCCTTCAGGTCAAGAGTACAGCCGCATTATATCCAACAGAGAAGGGCGAAACGGGGCGAATGGTACTGGAGCGTCAGGCGGGGAAGTAGGGGCACCCGCGTCTCCTGCACTGAGCGTTCCCTGACATGAACGTGCACGTGGTGCGCTCCGGAAGCTCCATTGCCACCCCAAGCTCACGCTCTACATGCTGGACAGCCGTCTCAATGGCAATGAAGCACGTGCGCTTGCAGCATCGGGGACCGCCCACATCAGCGATGCGCCCCAGGATGTCAGATGTGAGGCGCGCGGCTTGAGCCCATGGCTCAGCCTCAAGAGGCGTGCAGCCGCTGACGACCGAGAAGAACTGCCCGGCGCTGATGGCCGCGCCACAGCAGCCCCAATAGCCGCACGTGCCACCGGGTACCTGCATGCTGCGCGACTTCAGCTCTTCCAAGGCGGCCTCAAGATCCACTTCGCCACCAGAATTGCTGTAGCACGCAAGCAGCACGGCGCCTACGAGCGAATGATGCTCCGGGCCGTTCGGGTAGATCCGCGCATCCTCCATGATGACGTTCGCAAGCACTATGGGGTTGCGCTCATCCGTTGCGCGGCACGCCTCCATCACCGCGTCAACGCCCGCGCTCCTATGGCAGGCGTCGCAAACGTAGTGGCCGCAAGCGCACACGCAGCGACCAACATCCGGCGCGCCGCACACAGCGCACACCACATCTTGCGCCTCATTGAGATACTGCAGCGGCTCCCCGCAAACAGCGCAATTCGCCAGCCCGCGCGCCATGGCACCTCCTCAAGCGATCATGGCCATCCTCATGCAGCCCCAAGCCAGTCTCAGATCCAGTGGATGCGGGATTGATCCATGCGCTTGGTACTGCGCGGTTCGAACTCTTCTGCGGGATGCCCCACCGCCACCAGCGCGAACGGGTGCAAGCTAGCGCACTCATCCCCTATCACGGCGGCCACCTTCTGGACACGGTCTTCTTCCGGCGCTATCCCAAGCCACACAGCACCCAATCCCAGCGTAGTTGCCTCAAGCAGTATGTTCTCCACGCATGCGCTCATATCCTGCGTGGCGCATGGTTCGAAGCGAAGGCCCTCCTCACGCTGGCAAACCGCGATGACCGCAGCAGCCTCAGCCGCGCAATGCGCATACGGGCTGCATTCGGAGAGCTTCTGCTTCATGTCAGCGTCCATTGCCACGAAGAACTCCCACGGCTGCTGATTGCCCGCAGAAGGCGCGGCCATCCCGGCAAACAAGAGCTGTTGGAGCTGTTCGCGGTCTACTGGCTCATCCGTATACTTGCGGACGCTGGTCCTTTCGAAGATCGGGTCATTCATGTGAGCTTCCTTTCTCATTCGTTCTCATCTTGTATGCCCGCGCTGAACGGCGTCAGGCCGAATGCGAACTCCTCTACGTTGCCGAACAGGAAATCCATCTTGTCTATGTGCTTGTTGATGTGCCAGTGCCCACAGTACCACCGTTGATAGTCCAGCTTATCTTCGATGGAATCCAGCCACTCTTCTGTGCTCTTGTCCACGGCGCTCTGGTCGATACCCGGGAAATAGGCCTCTACCGGCGTGTACTTCGCAGGGCAGGTGTGCGAAAGGACCACATCCACGCGCCAGTTCCGCACATCTAACGCACGCGTCACGCGCTCCTTCGTGCGCTCATCAGGCTGCTCATCGGGGAACCACTGCATGCCGCGCTCAAGGCGCCATTCACGGTCAATGCTATAGGCGCCCCCGATGGCGATGGTCTGAAAGTCATCCAGATCGTAGACCTCTCCGTCCTTCGCGAAGAGCAGATTCGGCCACGCATCCTCAACGAAGACCTGGCCGCCGCGCCACGTCTGCTCATGGTAGAGCTCCGGCAGCGATTGCGGGCGCGCCTCGTGGTTGCCGTGGATGCAGAGGAACGTGGCGGGACTGCGCGATGCGCGCTTCTTCGTCTGCCGGTCACGCCCGTGCAGGTAATAGTTCGCGCCAACGTCTCCCAGGATGATGATGACGTCATCTTGGGTCAGGCCGTGCTCTTGGCTGAACGTGAGCAGGTCCCGGAAATCCCCGTGTATGTCGCCTGTGATGTAGATCATGACCACAGTATGCTCCCGCGAAAGCAGACCCAAGCCGCCTCCCCGCCCTTCGTTTCTTGAGCGTCAGATTCCGCCCTTGCCGAAAGTGGGCTTGCATTGCGAACTTGCCTGACCAATATCCCTCACCCATCTGCCGCTCCAAAATGCTGCGTGGGCAAAGAACGTGCCCACGCGCTTTTATAACGGCCTTTAACATGGCTGCTCATTTCATTCGCGCCCATGTAGCGGCCTTGGGGCGCTTACGCGCCCCGTTCCGGGCGAAGGCCCCCTCTGCGGTAGACGACAGCACCTCCCCTGCGGTAGGCGACTGCACCTCCCCTGCGGTAGGCAGCTGCATTGCAGCCGCAGCTACCCCTCAAGAGTGGGCGTCGGCATTGCCGACGCAGCTGTGCGCTAGCACAGCGTAACTTGCCCGCAAGGGCAAGGGCAGCTGGATAGGTGATGCAGGTGAGGAAAGGTGGCCTGTCGCAGATGAACTAGCTGGGAAGGTGAGGGCAGGAACCCGCATCGCTCGGCAAGCGGGTCTGCGCCAGGCTAGGTAACCTGACCAGTTGCTGGCATTCGGGTGTTCGCAGGCTGTCGCCTGCGTTACGTTGCACTGGCGTGCAACTGCGGCTGCGATGCAGCCGCCCACAATTGGGGGGGCAACTGCGGCTGCGATGCAGCCGCCCACGGGACAGAAGATGCATTCCCTCACCACAAAGGTACCTGGTTGATGTAGGTGCGCAGCGAGGCCGAAGGATTCGGCATGCAGCCCGGCCTGACCAGTTGCCTGTTGTGCCCATTGCATTACAATACCCACCTGGATGTTCCCGGTGCGGCCTTTGGCAAGTTGCACCCCGAGGAAGGCAAGGTACATGAAGATATAGCAACGCCCAAAAGGGCACCCGCATTCTGACTGATCTCAAGGTCGCGCTTGGGTGCTGCGTTGCTTGCTCGTCTCTGCCGAACAACTCCATAGACCGAACCATCGCCATCACTCAAGGCGGCCTCCATTCGAAGGAGCCTGCCATGCAACTGAATCTGAACAATGTGAGCTACACGTATCCGGGCGCCGCCCATGCCGCCGTGCAGGAGGTGACAGCAACGCTTCCCCAAGGCTGGACCGGCATAGTGGGTGACAACGGCTGCGGGAAATCCACGCTTGCTGCCATAGCCTGCGAAAGCATCGCACCTGATGCTGGCACGGTCACGCCCAAGCTCTTCGCAGTCCACTGTCACCAAGATTCAACCAAGATGCCTGACCGTCTGGAAGAGTTCGCATGTGACTGGAGCGAAGAGGCCCTGAAGCTGCGTCGCATCTTGCGCATCGAAGACGAATGGCTCTGGCGCTTCAGCACCCTATCCGGCGGTCAGCAAAAGCGCGTCCAGGTAGCTTGCGCACTGTGGCAGCAACCAGACGTGCTGGTGATGGACGAACCCACGAACGAGCTTGATGCTGCAACGCGTACGCTGGTAGGCGACGCGTTGGCAACTTATCACAGCATCGGCCTCTTGATCTCACATGATCGAGCGCTGCTGGATAGGCTTGTCTCACAATGTCTCATGTTCGAAGGCGGGAGATTCGTCATGCGGGCTGGCACGTATTCGCAGGCTAGCGAACAAGCATCCCTTGAGCGGGAAAGTGCGCTGCGGGCACGGAAGAAGGCAGCGTCTGAACAGAAGCGCATCGCGACAGAAGCTGCACGGCGGCGCGCTGAAGCGGACAGGTCGACGGCCAAGCGAAGCGCGCGAGGGCTGGACCGCCACGACAGTGACGCGCGTGAGCGGATCGGGCGCGCCATCGTGTCCGGCAAGGATGGCGTGGCCGCAAAGCAGTCCGCATCCATGAATGCGCGCCTTGCGAAAGCGAGCGCTACCTTGCAGGACATCCAGATCGAGAAGCGCTATGCCGGACGCTTCCTCGCCCACGGAGAGGCAGCACAGCGAAAGACGCTTGCGCACATAGAAGCCGGAACCCTTCGCGCAGGTGAGTTCGAACTGCATGTGCCGGAGCTCTGGATAGGCCCCACTGACCATATCGTGCTCACGGGCAACAACGGATGCGGCAAGAGCCTGATGGTTCGCACCATCGCGCGCGCCGTGCCTCAAGAGGTGAAGGTGGCCGTGGTCCCTCAAGAGGTGAGCGAAGCTGAACGCGTGTCCGCGTTGACCGCGCTTGATGAGCTTGACCAAGCTGAGCGCGGGCGCGTGCTTTCCATCGTTGGCGGCCTCAACTCTGACCCTGAGCGGCTCTCAGACGGACAGGACGTGAGCCCGGGAGAGCTGAAGAAGCTGTTGCTGGCTCAGCAGCTGATCCAGGACCCACACCTCTTGATCCTGGACGAGCCCACCAACCACTTGGACATGGGCTCAGTGGATGCCCTGGCAGGCTTGCTTGAAGGGTTCCCGGGCGCGTTCCTGCTGGTCACGCACGATGAGCAGCTTGCGAATGGCCTTGATGCCACAAGCTGGCACATAGAGGCAATGTCATCGAACGCGTGCAGGTTGTCCTGCTGACCCCTTCGCCCCTGTGAAAGACAAAGGAACGGACGCACGCCTTCGCCTCAAGAGATGCGGCCGCGCTCTATGGTCACAACCTCATCAGCAAGAGCCGCCGTTGAGGCACGGTGGCTCACTAGCAACACAGTGCGGCTGCCCTTCTCCTCCTTGATGGCGCGAAGCACCACTGCCTCGTTCAGGCTATCAAGATTGGAAGTTGGCTCGTCAAGCAGCATGAAGGGGGCGTCATACAAGAACATGCGGGCTAGCCCGATGCGCTGACGCTCACCGCCCGACAGCGTCTCACCCAGCTCACCCACTGGCGTGTCAAGACCCTTCGGCAGCTGTGCCAAGAATCCGTCAAGGGCTGCCTTGCGGCATGCCTCCAGAAGCTGCTCACGCGTTGCATCTGGCTTGGCTATGAGGATGTTGTCAGCCAGCGTACCCACGAACAGATGCGTGTCCTGCGTCATGCAGCTCTCAATGTTGCGCAGGCTGGCCGTGTTGACACAGCGCAGGTCCTCGCCCGAGATGCCGATGACGCCTTCAAGCGGATCCCAGAAGCGCAAGAACAGCTTGCAGAGCGTGGATTTCCCTGACCCGCTGCGTCCGGCGATCTGCACGATCTGACCAGGCTGGATGCGCATGTTGATGTCAGAGAGCACGGCGGTTCCGTCATATGCAAAGCACACGTCATTCGCAGCAGCGCCCGTGAACTCGCGCAGCTCCACGCCACCCTCAACCTCTTTCGTCACTGGCTCATCTTCAAGGATCTGGAGCACGCGCTCACCTGATGCAAGCGTCTGTTGCAAGGTGGTACCCAAGTTCGCCACCGCGATGACCGGGCCGAAGGACGACATGAAGGCTGTGATCCCAACGAGCGCCGCTCCAGCTGGCACTGCTCCTGTCAACGCAAGCGTTCCTGCAAGCACGATCATGCAGACATCAAGCGCGAACACAAGGCCGTTCACGGAAGCGGTGAAGATGGACGAACGGCCCTTCAGCCGCATCTCCACGCGCTCGTGAGCTGCGATGCGCTGCGATAGCTGACGCTTGCGCTCATCCGCGCGGCCGAATTGCAAGATCTCAGAGAGCCCGCGCAGACTATCCAGAACGAAGGCGTTCAGCTGGCCGATGCCTTCGCGCAGCTCTCGTCCCGCAGTGCCGCTAACCTTAGAGCCGATGCATGGGGAAACAACTCCAACCATCACATACGCAACGGCGGACATGACAGCGAACCACGGAGACATGGTCCCCATGAACGCCACCATGATGACAGAGACGATGAAGGCGATGAGAACGGGAGATAGGGTGTGTGCATAGAACACCTCAAGGAGCTCTATGTCTGAAGTGATCAGCGATATCAGATCCCCCTTGCGCCTGCCTTCCAGCTTAGCGGGCGCAAGGCGACGCAGGGCGCCGAACACCTTGTCACGCACCAGCGCCAACAGCTTGAATGCCAGGTAATGGTTGCACATCTGCTCGCCATAGCGAAGCGGACCTCGGACGATGCCGCAGACTGCCACCAGAACGAGAGCCGCCGTGAAGCCAACTCCTATGCCCGCGCCAGCTGCATCGATGATGGCATGGACGCCCAGCACTGTTAGGAATATGGCCGCCAGGAAGCCCGCAACACCTAGCAACACCGCCAAGCACATCCAACCTATGAGCGGCTTGACCAGCTTCAAGAGCCCCAGCATGACAGACGCGTGCGAACGGCCTTGACCAATGGCAGCCTCCCGGTTCCCTTCCTGGGCCACCAGGTTCTCAGAGACAAGAGCCTCTTCGGCCTCACTGGCATCAGCTGAGCCAGCGTCCTCAACTCCTGAGCCTTCGGCCTTGTGCGCGATGGCCTCAAGCGCAGCCTGCTGGTCCCAAAGCCTTGCGTAGGCGCCATCCTGTGCAAGCAGCTCTTCATGCGTGCCGGACTCAGCAACGCGGCCGCCCGCCATGACATATATGCGCGACGCATTCGCAGTGGCCGACAGCCGGTGTGAGATCATGATCACGGTCTTCTCGTGCGCCAGCTCGTTGATCGTATGGATGATGGCCTCTTCGCTCTCAGCATCCACGTTGGACGTGGCCTCGTCGAAGATGTAAACGGGGGCGTCGCGCAGCAGAGCACGAGCGATGGCGATCCGCTGACGCTGGCCACCCGAAAGGTTGGAGCCGCCTTCCAAGATGGGCGCATCCAAGCCTCCCATCTCACGAACGAATGCATCCACGCGCGCCCGCCTGAGCGCCTCCCATAGCTGGTCATCCGTTGCATCGGGGAGCGCCATCAACAGGTTGGACTTGACCGTCCCGTGGAACAGATAGCTTGCGAACGGTACCGTTGCGATATCCGTAGAGAGCGATGCAGGGGACGCGTCACGCAGAGGGATGCCGGCCACTTCCACGCTGCCCGAGAATCCTGACAGACGGCCAGAGAGAACAGCGGCCAGCGTTGACTTGCCCGAACCGCTTTCGCCAACTATCCCCGTGAACGTCCCAGGTTCCGCAACGAAGCTGACGCCTTCAAGGGCTTGGCGCTCACCATCGTATGAGTAGCCAAGGTCATGGGTTGATATCCCAACATCCTTCACGGGAAGGGCGCGCGTACCGCTTTTGGGCACGGGAGCGTCCAAGATGGCGTACATCTTGGTGGCAACTGCCATGCCACCCATGGCAGTGTGGAAATAGGATCCAAGCGCGCGAAGCGGCAGGAAGAACTCAGCAGAGAGCAGGACTATTGCGAACGCGGCCCACAGCGGCACCGCACCGTTCGCAAAGCTGATGGCCACGACGATGATGCCAACGGCCGCGCCGCCGTATGCGAACAGGTCCATCACGGTCACGGAGTTCAGCTGCATGGAGAGCAGCCGCATGGTGGCGCGGCGGAAGCGCTCGGACTCCTCGTTCATGGCCGCGTGACGACGCCCATCCGCTTGGAAGATCTTGAGGGTCACCAGGCCTTGCAGGTTCTCCAAGAAGGTCTCGCCCAAGTCAGTGTAGCTGTCCCAATAATCGCTCATCACCCTGCGTGCGATGCGCTGCACCGCAACGATGGAAAGAGGGATCAGGGGGACGCACACCAGGAGCGCAACTGCGGCAGGAAGGCAGAGCGGCGCTAGGAAGCAGAAGAGCGTGAGCGGAGCCAGCACGGCATAGAAGAGCTGCGGCACGTACGCCCCGAAATAACCTTCAAGCTGCTCTGTGCCTTCCACGCTGACCTGCACGGCTTCGGCGGTTGACGCTGATTCGGTGTAAGAGGGCCCAAGCTGAGCAAGCTTCTCGTACACCTGCATGCGAACCTCGCGCTTGGCAACGGCTGCCCCCTTCTGCCCTTGCCGCTGCGATAGTGACAAGAATGCAGTGCGCAAAGCGATGGCTGCAACACCCACAGCCACGATGAACCATTGCCATCCCGCTTCAGCGTCTCCAAATAGGATGCCCTGCACCACGAGGGCGATCGCGAACACGAATCCGATGTTCGCCAAGAGCGCAGCCCACTGCAGAAGGACGCTTGCGATGATATGAGCTCTGGCAGCTGGCGCCATCTCCATCAGGCGCTTGTCGAACATCTGAGACCTCCTTAGGTCAAGAGGCGGACGCGCAGGCGCGCGGTGCTCACTCCGCGTCTACCGCAAGCTCTTCGCGGCCAGCTGCGCGAGGCGCGTCGTTCGGGCGATCCAAGGGCACCACGAACCCAAAATACACTACGTGCCCCACCCAGATGGCAGCCACAACAGCGCGGCCGATGGGAACGTTCGCCATCAGCATGAACGAAATGCCCAGCAGTGTAGTGACAGGCAGCAGAACGCAGAGCTTGGCCTTCAGCGTCATCTTGCGCTTGGTGACCAGCCCTTCGATCACGGTCTTGTAGAGCTTGGTGGCGCGGAACCAGCTATTGAGGCGCTCAGAGCTGCGCGCGAAGCAGAACGCCGCAAGCAGTATGAATGGCGCGGTGGGCAGGATGGGGAGCGCAGCGCCAGCGCAACCTAGGCCGAATGCGACAAAACCCGCTAAGGCCCAGATCTTCTGCCTCAATGTAGTCTCTTCGAATATGCCCTTGCGGTTCTTGCTCATGAGCGGACTGCCTTTCTGCGGTCTGTTGAATATGTGTTGTTAACCATTTTTAACTTATGATATCAAACAAAGTTTGCGTAGGTTAACATCAAGATCTAAGAACGCAAGCCCCCTCACGAAAAGAGGACGATATTGACGATGCACCACAACGGCACTCATCTTGACGGTGCGAAAGCGGGCAGCGACTCACGTGCTGGCAAGGCTGCCGCAGCTAGAAAGCCTGACTCTCCTGCAGTGGCGCGCCGACGAGAGCGCGAGAAGCGCACGGTATCCCAGATGATCGCACTCTACTGCGCAGACCATCATCCAGAGGAAGCCGCCGTGGTGACAGGACATTCGGGTGAGCCCATGTGCCCGGAATGCAAGGAGCTTGACGATTACTGCGTCTTGCGCACAGAGCGCTGCAGATCCATGGCCACGAAGACCAGCTGCGAGAAGTGCGGCAACCACTGCTATGCCGCGGCTCAAAGGGAAAAGATCCGCAAGATCATGCGCTACTCAGGGCCTCGCATGTTGCGAAAGCATCCCATTGCCGCAATGCGGCACCTCCTTGGGAAGTGAGCAAGGGTAACCGAATGCTATAGATCTGCTGACCTGAGCTTTCTTGCCACCGAACGGGGTTAGGGTATGGGCATGCCCAGTTCAGAGAGAAAGCTGCTTGCCATGAAAGAAGAGCTCAAAGCCCAGCATGTGGGAGAGCCAGAGATGCCAAAGCCCATTCCCGGTTTCAAGGATTTCGGTCACATCCCGCTGAAAGGTGCCCACAACACGCGTGATCTTGGCGGGCTTCCAGCGGCAGACGGGCGAAATGTGGCGGCTTGCCGCCTCATCCGTTCAGGAGACCTTCACCACTGCACCCAGGACGACCTCGCTGATCTGACGGAGCGCCATCAGATGAAGCGCGTCGTTGACTTTCGCACCAGTGTCGAACGGAAAGAGGCGCCTGATCCTACAGCAAAGCTGCCGGAGGTGACCTTCGCAGACCTTCCCGTGTTCAGCGAATCTGCCATGGGCATCACTCATGATCATGACGCCATGAAGGATCTATCGGCTCTGCGTGAGTCTGGCGCTTCCGTCTTTGACATAATCAAGGGCCTGTACAGCAAGTGCCTGCTGGACGAAGAGGGCATCACGGCATACCGGAAGTTCCTCTCCATCTTGCTTGAGGCGGACGAAGGTGCCACGCTCTGGCATTGCACGGAAGGCAAGGACCGCGCGGGGCTGGCAGCAGTGCTTGTTGAGCACGCCTTGGGGGTGTCTGAGGAGCACATCGTTCGGGACTATCTTGCCACGAATCTCTTCGTGCGCAATTGGGCGGAGAAGGCGATGGATGCGCTGGGGCGCCACGGGCTGCTGGATCATGTGGATGCAGACATAGACGCCGTGTTCTATGCGAACCTTGATTATTACGACACGGCGAAGGCGGCGGTGCAGAAGGAGTACGGCTCTTTCGATGAGTATCTTTCAAAGGCGCTCCATTTCGGACAGCCAGAGCAAGAGGAGCTTCGCCACCGTTATCTAGTGTGATGGTATCCTTGGTCTGCTCATGACAGACCGATCGCATTAGGAGACGCTTGTGAAGAAAGTGCCGCTGATCCTCTTCATGGTCATTCCTTACATCATCTTCGCTGCGGACGTCATCATCGCCCTAGCAGGCGACGGCCTCAGCGCTGACGCTGTGGAGATGATGGTCACGCTGAATTTCCTTATCTGCTTTCCGCTGATGGTGATCGCTACCATCGTCTTTGGCGCGCTGATGAAGTCCGCGGGATTCACGCCCGAGCAAAGCCTGTTCTGGGCAATGCTCATGAAGCTGACCAACATCCCGCTCTTCCTGGCCATCGGTGCAATGGTCGTGCTGTTCATGATGATGCTGCTCTCCGCGCCGCTGGGGATCGTGCTTTCGCTCTCTTCCTATCTGCTCATCATCCCAACCAGCATCATCGCTCAGTTCGCCTTCGTTCGGGCAAAGAAGAGCGGGCTTCTGAGCACAGGTGAGATGGTCCTGGCATCCATCGGCCTTTGGTTCGTCGTGTTCGACGTCGTGTCAGTGGTCTGCGCCTACATCGTGGCCAAGAGCAGATCGGCGGCATGCCCTACGTCAACCTAAAAGATCTCTCGGATCGATAACGCATCCAACCCGCAAGGCGGCCTCCCGGTGGACGTAGGGTAAGGCACCGCGCTTGTGCCTTACCGCTAGGCTGCAACGACGGTGACGATAGCACGCTGATGGGACAGCGCCTGGATAAGCCCCGGTCAGATCTTCGCCATCTCCTCTGATACGCGATCGTACCAGTGCTCCCAATTGGCGGCGTACTTCTTGGCGCCCTCCACGGAGACCGTGTACCCGTAGCCGCGAGCAAGGCCGAACGCGTGCGCGTTGATGGCCTCTTCCCAGCTTCCCCAAGACGAGGAGCCCCAGCCCCAGGCGTTGTGGGGACGGAAGCATGCGGCGCCTCTGCTGCTCTCAACCTCAGAGATAGCCGCCGAGAACCTAGGGTCTATCCCTGCATCCCACGCGGCGGAGGCGAACGTGGAGCCCTGCCCGGCCAGGGGTGACCCCGCAAGGTAGGCGTCCAGGCGGCCTGCCCAATTGCGCACGAAGGCTGACTTGTCTTGCGACCAGTCAGCATCCCCCACGCTGTTCGTGTTGCTGGCCGCTTCCTTGGCAACCTCTTCTTGCTCAGGCTGCGCGGCTTTAGCGGCCTCCGCCTCCTGCGCCTCCCGGGCGGCCTTCTCTGCTGCAGCCTTTTGCGCCTGCTCACGCTGATACGTTGCCCTTATGGCAGCCTGGCGAGCCTGCTCCTGTTCGCTCTCAGCATCCGCCTTCGCAGCATCCAGCTGCTCGCGCGCGTCTTCGCGCTCTTGCAGAAGCCCGCTCAAGCGGGAGATGTTCGCCTGCGCGTCTGCCTGCACCCTGTTGAAGTAGTCGAAGAGCGTCAGGAACGTTGCGAAATCTTGCGAACCAAGGATGACAGAAAGGATCCCGGATTCGTTCCGGTGCAGCTTGTACAGGCCCACTATGTCAGAGCTGCAGATCTTGCGATATTCGGTGATCTCTTCGTCGAACCCGGAGATCTGCGCTTCGTTCTCTTCGATCTGCGCGTTGATCTCATCCACGCGCTCAGTGGCGGTGTTGTACTCCTCGGCGGTGGCTTCCACCGCTTGCTGCGCGCCCGTCACCTCAGCGTCTATGTCCTCAGTTGCCGCGAAGGCGAATGCGGGCGAAGCGCAGGCCAAGAGCACAGACAGCGCAACGGCGATGGCCTTTGAGATCCCGCGGTCAGTATGTATGGCGATGCGCATTGCGGAATTATACGTCTAGCATCCTAACGAAACGGCAACACCACACCGAATGCACAGGTAGACAGCAGAGCGACTCATTCGTCCTACCGATATACATCCCGCCTATGCCCGATCGTGATCACTTCGATCACAAGGACGTCATCTTGAATGACGCACAAGAGCCGATAATCACCCACGCGATAGCGCCATTCACCCGCATGGCTGCCCACTAGCGCCTTTCCCATGCGGCGTGGATCATCAACGCCCTCCAAATGCTTGCCCACCCATGATGTGATCAAAGCTGCATCGAACCTGTCCATCTTCTTCAGCTTCTTGAGCGCTTTCGAAGAATACATGACCCGATACGCCATCAGAGGCCGAGCTCCTTCAGCACATCAGCATGCGAGTACCGCACCCCGTCGTCCTCTTCGATAGCCTGACGCAACGTCGCAAGATCCTCTTCATCCGCGATGCGCTCGAAGATCGCATCGCGGATGAAGTCAGAGATGCTCTTCCCTTCGAACTTCGCGTACTTGCGCACGATCTGTGCGTCAACATCATCAAGTCGCAGTGTCATCGTGGTCATCTTGCACCTCCGCATCAGATGAATACACTGTATTCATCATAGCATGCGTCCGCTATCTATTCCAGCTCAACGCTTCAACTGATCCGCATCCGGCTTGCACTCAGATACAATCATGTGCATGAAAGCTAACGATCAGCACGCGCATGGCCTATTCCGCGGGCGCCTATGGGATGCAGGGCGCGTCCTATTCTGCGCGTTGCTCATTGCCATCCTTTGCGCTTCAGCAGGATGCCAGCCGCAATCAGACCAGACGGATGCGCATCCTACAGAGGCTTCGCAAGCCGCAGAGGCGAACGCGCTCACCTTTCGCACGGACGATCGCCTTGAGGACCATTTCAAGAAGCACGGAGCGGAGGTTGGGTGCAGCACGCCTGAGGAATACCTGGCTTGCGCGAACGCGGTCATCGATCATCCGGATGCCTTGCACAAGACGCAGCGCGAAGACGGCGATGACGCCTACTTCCTTGAGCGAACAGGCGAGTTCGTCGTGGTCTCCCCAGACGGCTTCATTCGTACGTACTTCATAACTGATATGGACTATTTCCGCTCCCAGTGAGGCAGCAGCGTCACCGGCAAGAGCACCCCTTGAGCGGCTCTTCTGATTCTTGAAGGGTGTCCCGTCACAGGGACAAGGCAGTCCCTTCGCAGTCTGTAGGATGGGGCTAGTTCGAATCAGGTGCGAAAGGAACGTGATACAGATGTATGAACCTTCAAGATGCTTGGCGTCGTTCGAGGTGAGTGGCTTCCAGTATTGGGATGGCGCAACGGTATTCAGTAGCCTTGAGCCGGGAACCACGGTGAAGCTGGTTGCGGAGCCTGAGAATCCGCACGACCCATCGGCTGTTGCCATCTATCTTGGTGAGACCAAGCTTGGGTATGTGCCAGCAAACATGAATGAGCACCTGTCAATCATGCTCTTCTATGGCCATGGGTCTTCATTCGAAGCGCGCGTTCTCAAAGCTGACCCAGAAGCAGATCCGTGGAAGCAGGTCCGCGTAGGGATCTATGTTGTTGATGCAAGAGACTAGGATCTATCAGGGCCGTTGCTGTGATCTGCAAGGATGGATTCATCAAAACAGTGAACGCTCCATTGCCAACCAAGCCCCCTTTCTTGGGCACCCATATATAAGAGCAATAGCAGCTCGCTCTGCCTCAGACCTGGATCATCTGTGCTCGTGTCACCTTCACGCGCAAGCTGCCATCTAGCGTGAACGATCTATTGCTTTCAGACGTCAATCCGTTCCAGCCCATTGCGCCACGATCGCCGCCCATCCAATTGTAGGTGCCTTCACCCTGAGCGTCATAGATCCAGAGCGATCCCTCGCCGGAAAGCACCTGCAGATCGAAAGCTCCTGTTGGAAAGTTCCCGCCGAAGACATAATTGCCAGCACCGATGATGGCTTCGCCCGCGCCAGTGCTCGTCGATTGCTCATGCTGCTGACTCTCGATTTGAGGCTGCATCGGCATTTGCACTGGCTCTACCTGGGGTGCAGGAGGATTGCTCATCATGCTATCTGCCATTTCTTTCTCTCTTTCTTGCTGCCCTATGTAATCAGGGGTATACGGCAAGCTCAACATAGCATCATTGCGTGGATCATCACCGCTGAGCTTGATCTTGTCATAGCTGCCGTCTTCCCTGAAGACGCGATACGTGTATATGAGCTTCGAAGGGACAAGAGATGCACCTACAAGCGCACCGGCCAAACCTGCAACATGCTCTCCCGCCATCGGGAAAGCAATGGCATCAATAAGGCTCATCTTGTCCTTGACGCTCAGAAGCTCTGCCGCAACTATATCCGCTTTCCTCTTGAACATACTGGCTTTCCTGTTAGAAGCTTTCCCTGATGAATCAAGTCATACCGTCAGTGCTCTGCACCAGTTGGTGTAGCCCTTTGATCTACCCAGCTGTTCTGTATTGGCAATTCTTCCTCAAAACACGATATCGAAGAGACAGTCTTCGATCTGCTCTTTGCCTCTTAGGGCATCGATCCATTCCTGAGGAATGGTGTCATAGCCGTACCGCGCCCCAGCCAGCGCTCCCGCCACGCACGCTGTCGTGTCGGAGTCGTCGCCAAGGTTCACTGCCGTCAGCACGCAATCTCTGAAGCTATGAGTATGCAAAAGGCACCAGAGGGCAGCCCCTAGCGTATCGAGAACGAATCCACTAGAGCGTATCTCATCACGAGGCATATCCTCGAGTTCGCGAAGGAATGCAAATCTTCCACTGTCCGGAACGTTTGCGTTGATGGCGTCTTCTGGATATTCTCCATATATCAAATCGTCAAGCAGCCTCACGAGAACGAGGCATGCCTCGGTTGATATCCAATGCGCATGCGTTATGGCAGAGACTGATCGAACCTCATCATCGGAAGGGCGGATAAAAGCGACAGGCGCGATCCTCATTAGAGAGCCGTTGCCGTTGTCCCGCTCCCCAGCCTGCCCGATGCCGGATTCCAAAGCATGATCTGTCGTGTCCCCTATATCGAACATCCTTCCATCGGGAGTGTACTTCCCATCGCACATCCATGCCTTGAAGCGCTCTCTCATATCCTCGATATCGATCTTGCCGCATTGCTTGATGCTGTCACAAGTTGCGATCAGCATAGAAGTGTCATCTGAAAAAGTTCCCGCAGGCATATTGTGAGAGCCTCCGCCTACCATGTCGACACATTCGAAACTGTCTCTCTCCATGAACTCGCAGGGCACACCGAGAGCATCACCGACAGCAGCCCCATAGATGACGCCCTTGAGCTTTTCTTGCCTGCTTTCTAAGCAAGCTTCATACGCATCGACCCTATCACCAAACTCGCAACCGCATTCGTTACAGTGCCAATCAGGATCAAACCCTGTGACACAGCAACCACCAAGAATAATGTGTCCTTCTTCAAGACTCCGCTCAAGTTCCTTGCTCATAGCGGGCATTCCCCATAGGATCTTGGCAATGTTCGCGCTGCCGCACTTAGGGCATTCGGTGGCTGCATGTGCTTCTTTGCTCATGACACCTCCTCAGGATTTCTGACTACTCCAACGAAAAGAGGCATGTCCTCTGGAGATACCACCGAGATCGCGAACGGCCTGTCGATATAGATCTCCCTAGGCTCGGGCGGATCCTCGGGCAAAGCACCGGCGCAAGCCCACAAGCAGACGTAGGAAGCGCCTTCGAACCCTTGCTCATCGATCTTGAGCCGCGTGCTTTGAATAACATCGTCAACCATTAACGAGTCTGAGGTGATAGGACCGAAATCAGCATCTGGCTGAAAGATCTCCGTGATACCCATAGACTCTATCAGATGCTTTATATCCAACCCATCTGCAGATATCTCGAACTTAGGCATATAGAGCTTGCACTCTGCCCACTTATCAGTGAATATGCCGCAGGTGAAGCTCATTATGTTGCGCCACGCTTCCCCCGATTCGACATAGTCGCTCACTGGTCTACCCTTAGGAGGAAGCGATACTATCATGCGGCTTCCGCCCAACAATGATTTTGCGATAGTGAGAGCTCCATCCATTTCATAGATGCTGTGCTGCTCCCAGCTCATCATGAAATCCATATCTATCTTGGTGCCGTCGTCCAAAGCGAATGCATGGGTTCCGCCCTCATCGAAATCGCCTGTCCATGAATCGCGTAGGTATAGCGCACCCATAGCAACGAGAAGATCTTGGGGCTTTGTATTTGGCGCCCCTAAATACACGCCGCCTGTGTTCGCCTTTAGCCATTCTCCCATGACGGACCTTGCATGCTGGCTTCCCATCGCGACGGACTCGATATGCACCCCTTCACCAAGTTGCGAATGGCTTCCCAGCATAGGCCCTTTCGAGAGGCTATTGCTTGGCCAAAGGGATGCACCTGTGGAATATCGGAAATCATTGCTGCAGCATTCTGGCGCTTCCATGTTGTCGGTTGATTCAGCTATTGAGGCTATTGCCTCCTCTCCGCCAAGCGCTTCTATTAGCTGATCGCGCGTTCTGCTATCGGTGGCGTTCGCAATCAACGCAAGAGTCTTGAAGAGACATGCGGGTGAGATGACAGAGTTTCCCTCCTTTGCCGCGATTGCTCTTAAAAGACTATCGGCCAAGTTGTCGAGCGGGCATGATTCCTTGCCAAGGCACATTGTCTCAGTCGTTCCCGCTTTGGGATTCTTATCGAAAACTTGATACGTCATGAGCTTGGTCCTACCTCCCTGACAGATTCGCCGTAAAAAGGATACACATGGAGAATGGCCAACGGTGTCCCATGAACGCCCATCCTGAGGAATCGCGTCCAATCCAAATGCTCAAGCCCGCCCCCTTCGATCTAGGCTTATGAGCTTCCCGGACAGAATCTGCTTTGATCCACGGGGACTAGAAGGCGCGAGAATGACCGCCCCACGACGGAAGAGCATGTGCACCCATGGGACACCCGTAAGCGAGAAGCGGAGTCATCGCCTAGAATGAACGGCGGCGCTTTTACGTTACGCCAAGGCGCGAGGAATCGAGGGGGCTATGTCGAACAACCCGAAAGCGAAGCTCAAGACGCTCTACGTGATGCGCATCCTCCAGGACGAGACGGATGCCGAGCATGGCCTGTCGCTTCGACAGATCATCGAACGGCTCGACGATTACGGCATCCAGGCCGAACGCAAGGGCATCTACCGCGATATCGAGGCGCTCAGGGAATTCGGCATCAACATACAGACCTACCAGAGGAACCCCGTGCAATACGCTATGGCCACGCGGGATTTCACGCTGTCTGAGCTGATGCTCTTAGTAGATGTTGTGGAGTCTTGCAAGTTCCTCACCATGAGGCAGTCCCGCGCACTCACCACGAACTTGAAGCTGCTCGCAAGCGACCACCAGCGCGCGCTGCTTGACCGACGCATCCATGTATCCGGCAGGATCTCTTCCAAGCGCGACGGTGTCTTCCAGGATATCGACACGCTTCACGACGCCATGAGGCTCCACAGGAAGGTGGAGTTCAAGTACTACAAGTACGGGCTCGACGGATCGCGCTATGCCACGCACGACGACAAGAAGCATGTGGTAACGCCGGTGGGCATCGCCTTCTCAGACGGCTATTACTACCTCACTGCCTGGAACGACAACCATGAGAGCATGACCGAGTTCCGCATAGACCGAATGGACAACGTGGAGGTGTCCGATGAACGGGCAACCAAGAACGACGAGATAACGCATCATACTTTCGAAGGCGACGGGCATGAGCTCTTCGGTCGCTTCGGGGGTGAGCCCGTGACGGCAACGCTTCTAGTGAATGCGGACAAGGTGGAGATCATCATGGATCGCTTCGGGAGTTCAGCTGAGATGTACCGCCATGACAGCAGCACTGCCAAGGCGGTCGTGAAGGTGCACAAGTCCGAGCAGTTCTTCGGCTGGCTCGCCGGCCTCGGAGGGACCGTGCGCCTGGACGCACCGAAGAGCCTGAAGAGGGAATACAGGGAGTATCTGCTGAGGCTCGCCCAGGATCTGGAAGACTAGGTTGCGGTTCCTAGGGCAATAGGGATGTGGCTATTGAGCTCAAGAGCAAATTCTTGCATTGCTAACGCAGCTGTAGCCCCCCAAGAGCAGACTCTTCAGATGCCGCCGCGGCTGCTTGAACGCCCCTTCTCTTCGGAGTGGGCGCTTGCATTGTGGGTGGACCAATGGGGACAGGGTTATTGGGTCGGAATCATTCACCTGACGGCACTTCATCCTACGCCTAATAGCCGCTCTGTTTGCCTAGCCCTAAGCACGCTGACAAAGCGGAAGACGGTGATTCGCTGATTCACTTGCACGAACAGGTCATTTGCGCTGGTATAGGTCTCCAACCCATCATCGCCTCACTGATTAATCTTGATTTTCTGCTTATTGATGGTCGTGGATGCCACTAGCGTGCAACCAGCACTCGCCTTCACATAACCCAATAGCCCCGTCCCTATTGGGTTCCCTCTTATGTAGTTCCGCCAAGATCTTGGTGGAACCTTTTGGCACGGTTTCACCCCCAACGTCCGATGCATGACTGACGGCGGTGGATGTGGGCACCTGTGGTGCCCGACACATCGGTAAGGTCGCTTCGCGCCCTTCCCTCTTCGCTACAGGCCTTTCCGTTTGTTCTTATGCGCTGAACATCACTGAGGGGCCTTGAAGGACATTGAGGTCGCATTCTTCGAGGAGCTCAGTGCAGCGAGCCACCGTCCAGCCGCGATTCTCCTCTGTCTTGCCTTCGGTGTCACGCGGGTTCGAACCCACCTCTGCCCACAGCAGGTTCGCGCCATTGAACGCCGCCAGCTGATTCGGCTCATGCGTGCAATTGCCCGGGATGGACGTGCCGGTGATCAGCGACACGGCAGCCACGATGGTGGACATGCGCGCATAGCTCACGGCCCCGTGCACAGCCAGTTCGGACGTGGGGATAGGCGTGCGCCGCATGGCACCTGAGAACCGCGCGCCCATCTCGCGCGTGATGAGCGTCTTCTCCACGATCTCTTCCAAGCTGTGCTCCGGCCCCACCGGTTCCACACACGAACCCAGCAGAAGCCCTGCCTCCTGCGCAGCATGGATGGTCTTCCAACGGCGCTCTACCGGGATGCGCGTGAATTCGCCCTCGCCCATGCGGATGACGTGGTACACGCCCACGAACCCGACCTTCTTCAGCTCCAGCGCATAGTCGTAGTCGAAATCACCCACGTTCGCGATGAGCGGCGTACCTTTCGTGAGCGCACCCGCAGCGGCGCGGCCGTACTCCAGGAACTGCTCTTGGTCATAGCGTGCGGTGGCCATGAGGTACACTGCGTTCGCACCCGCATCCTCCAGAAGCTTCGTGTATTCGATGACGGTCTCTTTCGTCTCCTCCGTTGGATCCGTGAACACCTTGTTGCTGGCCGCGAACGAGCAGAACTTGCAATCCGCCGGGCAGAGCCCCGTGTTGAGGCCAATCTGCCCATGGATCTCTGCCTGGGGAAGCAGCTCATCGCTGAAGCGACGCCCTGCCAAGCGGATCTGCGCTGCCTCATCTGAGAGGTCATCCCACTTGAGCAGTTCGACTGCTTCCTTCTCATTCAAGTCAGAACCGTCCAGCGCCTTGTTGATGATGCGCGCCACTTCCCTATCCATGTCATCCTCCCATTGACCATTGCCAGTTAGTGCTCATATCAATTGTTGGATTATATCCAATAAGTGAACTCACGAGCGCTTGCGCAGCCTTTGTGCGGACCTTCGTAGGTGAAGCTGCGCTTCGCCTCTTGCGACAACTTCGGAGCTGATACAGGAGGCGAAGCACCGCAAGGCCACGGTGCGCATTAGCCCAATGGGGACGGGGTTATTGGGTCGGAATCATTCACCTGTCGACACTTCATCCTACGCCTAACAGCCGCTCTGTTTGCCTAGCCCTAAGCACGCCGACAAAGCGGAAGGCGATGATTCGCTGATTCACTTGCACGAACAGGTCATTTGCGCTGGTATAGGTCTCCAACTCATCATCGCCTCACTGATTAATCTTGATTTTCTGCTTATTGGTGGTCGTAGATGCCGATAGCGTGTAACCAGTACTCGCCTTCACATAACCCAATAGCCCCGTCCCTATTGGGTTCGTCCCTATTGGGTTCTATTGGGTTTACAGGATCCGGAGAACACAGCGTCAAGAAAGCATACATCTCACGAGTACCAAACGCCCGGCCCCTGATATACGCCTGCAATCTCTCTTCCAGTCACTCCCTAGTTCAAAAGGTGTCATTTGATATGACTCTTCTCCAGATGTGAATTTGCTATGGTGTCGCTAAAGAAGAGGGAGGATCATGGCGATCAATTTTGAAGCTCTAGATTCTACAGATTTTGAATTCCTATGCAAAGATCTTGCGGAAAAAGAAGTGGGCATCAAACTGACTTGTTACACGGCGGGTAAGGATGGCGGAATAGATGCAGATGACTTTTATGCAGATGACTATACAAAGCCAAACGTGATCGTCCAAGCAAAACATTGGTTAAAAACAAACAGCTTTTCAAAGCTTAAAAGTGAATTATTAAAGGTGCTTGAGAGAATCGCGAATTACTCTTCACGCGACCCGCAGCTGATGATTTTTACATCCATGCCGCTAACCAGAAAACGGCAAACCGAGCTCATTTCTACATGCAAAGAATGCGGTTTTACACATGTGGCCATTTTCGATAAGGTCAAAATCAGTGAGCTGATCGAAGACCCCAAAAACGCTGATATTCTCAGAAAAAACTACAAGCTCTGGATTTCACACACCGAAGTCCTAACTCAACTATTCAATCGCAAGCTCTTTGTTGACTGCGACGTGTTCTTAATGGATGCTCAAAGCCAAGAACGTCTATTCGTCCAAACAACACTTTACGACAAAGCACGCGAACACCTTGAAGAGGGCGGTGTTGTCTTAATAGTAGGAGACCCAGGGACTGGAAAGACGACTATTACTAAAATGCTGGCGCTTTCATCAGCTGCAGAGAATTATACCGTTCTGTACTCAGCGAGCGGAAGCGCTAGTGAAATCAAAGATGCCCTTTCGTCCTCCGAGGATGCCAAAGAACTAGTAGTGCTCGATGACTTTTTGGGGCAGAGCTACTTAGATGTTAATGATCGCGAATTAGACAACGTAATGAGCCTTATCAACTATGTCCGTCACTCAAAGAATAGACGCTTAATCTTAAATTCACGATTTACGATTCTGAACGATGCCAAAGCGCGTAAACCCGATTTTGTACGAATGATCAACACAATGGATGAGCAGGTATGCATTGTGAATTCCGAAGAGATGACCGATTTAGACCGCGCGCGAATCCTGCTAGCAAATTTGATATATGGAAACGTACCTGAGGAAAATATAAGCAATATATGCCTCGAAAATCATTACATCTGGGACAAAGGTGTCCGAGTTAAAGTGCCGGGGTACTACCGAATCATAACTCATAAGAATTACAATCCACGCATTATTGAATATGCATGCCTGCGATCAAGATATGAGTCCATATCTTCTAATCAGTATTACGCTTATATAATAGGGCTGCTAGAAAATCCCGCCGATGTCTGGGAAAACGAATTCAACAGAAGGCTTTCACGGTCAGATAGATGGTGTATGTATCTATTGTTCTCCTTATCAGAGCATGAGGTATCAGACAAAACCCTTCACGAGTCTTTTGAACGGCTAATATATGGCAATGCCACCTTTGATTTGACAAAAAACGACTACAGGGGAGCAATCCAAAGATTAACTAATTCTCTTCTGCGCAAAACTCGCGTCGATCACGAAGATTGTTACTCCGTTCTCAATCCATCAATCAATGACTATATCCTCGGATTCTTAGCTGATGCAGATTCTCAATCAGCCAATCTCGTTGAAAACGCTGCGTTCGCCGATCAGATTAATCGAATCGCAAAAGTTAATAAATCAAAGCTTGTTGCTGACGCCGTCAGCAACAGAATGCGTCAAAAAGACATCCTGTTGCTTCGCTCTATAAGACACAGCACTGCAAGAAATATACTCGAAGCATTTGTAAACGCTAATCTATGCGACAACGATTTATCAGATGTGGTTATCGCATCACTAAAGCTGCTCTCGAAAGGCTCATCTGATGACCATGCACAAATTGATAAGCTTATACAAACAATCCAAGAGAGAGACCTCCTCGTTCATATGCCTAAACTATGTGCACTTTTTACAACCGGCGACGATTTCATTGCATTAATTCAGTCGCTCGGTCTTGAGGCACTTGCATCCTGCCTCGAAATGGTAAGTAGCTTGCCTCTACCCGATAACAAAAAGGGTGAACTCAAGCATTGCATTTATCCCCTTCTGCGCAAACAGCTAAAGGCATCAATAATCGAGCATGCCGATCAGGTCGTTATGCTCTATTATGACGATTTTGCTCAAGATTCGGCGATATACGATGAAGAAGAGGGTTATCTCCAGGACTCGATCGATATGCCCCTCTTCTGCTCAAAATGCGCTACGGCAATAATGGAAGATTACTCAGATTGGAGAGACACGATTCCTCAAACGCTAAGCGAGCTAGAGGACGAAAGCGCGTCTTTTTTATCCGATAAAGAACTGGAACGTCTTTACGCAAACGAATGCGTGCAGTTTGTAGAAGAAGGCGATTTCTATTGGGCCTTTGAGGAACCTTGCTTTAATAACAAATCCAAGAACAAGGCAACTGAGCAAAGCGAGCGAGATCAAATCGACCGCCTTTTTCGAGAATACGTGTGATACGCGTCCACGACGATCGGGCAAAGCACTCAGGGACATAATCTCTCAGCGACTCTAAAACCTCTTTGTGGTTCTTCTGTTGGAGTTTTCGCATTGCTTTGCGACAGTACTCGATGTTAGCTATGACATAGGGGAGCCGGGTGATGCAGCGCACATTCCAAGATGGATAGGCGCCGTTCCTAGGAGGACTCCTCCGAGAAGCCGCTCAATACCTCAGCAAATTTCAGCATCACGACAAGGTCATCAAATGACAATTTCGGATGAGCTGAAGTGGCGCTTGGACAGCGGCGGCTCTACGCCCAACAGCTGAAGCGCAATACATTGCTCTAGGATCTGACGATAGCTTGAGTAGCGATCATATCCATCGGTCAGCTTGCAGATAATATGAAATCACGGCAACCAGAAAGCGCGTATCATATGAATGTAAATCCCTACCCATACCACCCGCATAATTAATCTGGCTTTGAATCTTGGAGCTTCGTGCAAAGACTTCTCTATAATCCTACAAAGAAATTCTTTTTGAATTATGGCTATCTAAGCAGCTTGAACGTTTTGTAATGGGAGGACAGATCCATGAACATCAAAGGAAAGACGTTCGTCCTGGCAGGGAACTTTGAATGCGGTGACAAATTTGTTGCTGTTAAGCAAATGATCGAGATGGCAGGCGGCCACGTCAAAGATGGCCTCACCATCAATAAGAGCGTCGACTACCTTGTGCTCGGCGCCAAGGGATCTCCCTCTTGGAAGAAGGGTGAATGCCCTCAAGTAGAACAAGTCGAGACCGCTAAGAAACGGGGGCAGAATATCGCCGTGGTCTCGGAAGAGAGCCTTCTCCACTCCCTGAAAAATGCTGGAATAACAATCGAATCCTGGCTCAAGGAGTATAAGAAGAAGATGGAAGAGGAGCGCAAGCGACTGAAAAACGAAATCGATAGCGTTGAATGGAAATATGACTCCAGAACAAATACACTCACGATTAAAAATGGTGTGCTCCCTGACTTCCTCTCATTGATAGAAGATGCAGAGCATGTGGGGTTGATAAACGCCTCGATAGCCCTATCATGCTCATCTACAAACAGTTTCAATGGGTCTGATGGATCTAGTGAAGCCGCGAGTATCGAAAGCGATATTCCAGGCAATAGCAAAATGCGCGAATATGATGCGCAGGATATGCGACAGATTCTTCCATGGTCACAATATGCAGACGAAATGGAAGTGGTCTACGCGCCTAATCTTATTGAGGTTCCGTCAGCGCTTTTCGCATGGTCTGCTCACCTCATAAGTGCACATTTGCCAAAAGCCCGCATTGTTGGGAACAGTGCATTTTACGAATGCAAGGAGCTCGACAACATAGTCTTACCAGAAGTAGTCACTATTGGAAACGGTGCTTTCGCACTATGTCGTTCCTTAAACGGCACGCTTCTCTGTCCAAAGCTTCAGCATATTGGTCCTATAGCCTTTTCTGACTGCAAAGCACTCACAGGCATCAAGACGACTAAACCTGACCGCATGCGCATTGATGGAAAAGTGTTCAAGGGTAGCGGCAGCTCGCTTCAATCGATAGGCAAGGGCGCTTTTCTGCATTGCGAAAGCTTGAAAAGCGTGTCATATGACGAAGATGTGTGCCTTGTTCATGACAGCGCATTTCATCAAAGCGGCATTGCCAAGCAACGCACTGAAATACAGTGACGAGGAGAGCCAATGAGGCAGAACTCTTACGGTAAGGTCAGCGACGAAACGTTGAGGATTCGCAAACTGATGGATGCTGTCACCTCCATCGGATTGGACGACAATGCATCCATAGACGCATGCCAATCGCTTCTTGAGCACATATACAAGGAATTCAGCAATTCCGAAGACGTATTCGTACTAGCCGCCAAGAAACTACTGACAGAGACCTGCGAAGATAATATGCTTTCAGATGACGAAAAGAAAGCTCTAGCAAGCTTCGCTTCGATTTTCGATAATCCGATATCAAGTGAACCTATTGAAGCTATTGCTGAAAATACTTTCGTGTTGACGGGCGACTTCGAAGTGCCTGGAGGCAAAAGCTCCATGAAGTCAGCGATCGAGGCGGCTGGAGGGGTATGCAAGAGCGGTGTTTCGAAGAAGGTTCAATATGTTGTTGTCGGAGGACTCGGAAGCGATGCGTGGGCTTTTGGAAATTACGGCAGCAAAGTTAAAAAGGCACTGGATCTAAAACTTTCAAAGGGTGCCAATATAGGCATAGTCACCGAAAACGCATTCTTCCAATACATTTCGTCAAGCGACGCTAAAGATGCCGCCCACGCTCTTGCTACGATAGAGGAAATCACTGGCAGGTTCGAACGTCAGAACGCGTCAACCAAGGTTGTCGCACTGGAATTCAATGGCTTAACTGATGGTCAACAGAGCATGCTTGACGCAGTCAAAGACGGGAAGAACATCTACTTAACAGGACTCGGAGGTACTGGAAAATCCTACATTCTCGAGCGCATCATTGAATGGGCAAATAGCGAGGACAAAAACGTTATCGTATGTGCCCCTACAGGCATCGCAGCATTGAACATCGGCGGCACGACTATACATCACGCGCTTGGCATACGTCCCGAAAAGACAACTGCCTCGAATGCCAATCCTTGGATACGAGAGGACTCGCCTCTACTTGCCTGTGATCTAATGATCGTGGATGAGATATCTATGTGCAGAGCGGATCTGTTTGATTATCTATCCCTCGCGCTAAAGAACGCAGCAAAGCTGCGAAATGGCGAAAAGGAAGTATGCCAGCTAATTGTAGTCGGAGACTTCTGCCAATTACCACCCGTCATGACAGGTGATGACGCGAAGCTCCTCCACGAGAAGTACGGTCGCGATATAGGGTACGGGTATCCATTCTCTGGTGACGAATGGGAGAGCTGGAATTTCGACTGCATCGAGCTGACAGAGGCCATCAGACAGCGAGACGCTGAGTTCGTGAGCGCCCTGAACGCTTGTCGTATTGGCAATACCACCGGACTGAAGTGGATAGAGAGCCACTCGGCAGATACGCCTGGCAACAACGCTATCGTTCTGTGCGGCAGAAACAAGACAGCCGAGGACGTGAATAAGAGGAGCTTGGCTGAGCTGCCTGATACTGAAGTTACATATACAGGCGTAAAAGATGGCACTATAGAGCAAGGGGATATGCCGACTGCCATGAAACTCGCATTAAAACGCGGCGCACGCGTGATGACACTCGCCAACAAAAGCACTGAAACATACATGAACGGCTCGCTTGGAACAGTGCTCAGTTGTGAGGACAAATTCGTACGCGTGCTGTTCGACACAGGAAAAGAGGCTGACGTATATCCTCACACTTGGGAGGTTTTGAAACCTGCTGTAGAGGACGGAAAGACACGTTACAAATGCATTGGCTCCTATACACAAATTCCGCTCAAACTCGCTTATGCAATTACAATACACAAATCGCAAGGTCAGACCTTCGAAGAGGCTTCCATTTATCCTGAATGCTGGGATCCGGGACAACTCTACACTGCGCTTTCCCGGCTCACACGCATTGAGGGGCTGCACCTTGCCCACCATTGCGCAGACAGCTTCCTCATCACCGCTCCTGAGGTTATTGATTTCTACGAGAAGCAACACCCGAGAGCGTAGCCAAGCGGCTACGAACAGCGTGTCGTGACGTATTGTTCAACTTTTACTACGGCGCTCTTCAGCGATCGTGGGGACGCAGAACGAAAAACGCTGCGACTCTGCTGTTCTGCCTGCTGACTCAAGAAGTGTTATCCGATACGCCCCTTGGCATGCATTCAGAACAACAACATCCTTCGTCACACCTTCGTTCTGAGGGACAATCACGGCCACCAGATATCAGCGGTATCGGCATTTCTCAAGGCTGATGATTAATCGCAATACGATATTCTCGAAATCACAAGAAGGTCGAGAGGCAGATCGACAGATCGTTTGTCTCACATTGATCAAGGGAATCATCACTCAGCGAGGGCTGCCAGATACGCATTAATCGCCCGTCCCCCAAACACCCGCTATCGCTCTTTCGAAATTGCCGCAATAGCTACTTGGATATTCATCATCTCCAAATGCTTTTTTACTGCACAGAATGTGATTTTGCTAAAGAAGGGAATATCTGGCAGATCACTTTCTTCTTTTGTAATGATGCCAAACACAACCTCATTGGGATGCGAGCTAGATATCCTATACCCAGTCTCCCCATCCTGAGCTTCGGCAATTTTTTCGTTAGCCTTATCCAAGAACGATATGTCGGACCGAACCAATTCTGCTGTCGTTAGACCCTGATTAAATAGATGGCTTAACGCTGCAGAGCCCGAATACCTTTTTACGTGTACGAACGATCCGTCACGAGTCAAGATATCACACAATTCAAACTTGCTATTTGATCCGCCGTGCATAATGAACTTCTGATCCATCAAAATGCAAGTGCTAGGCTTTTCTTCACATACCCGCCTATTGTAAGAACCTTCATTCTTCTCATTTTTAGAATATGACGGAAAACTGAATGAGGAGATAGAGGTATCAAAGTACTGCTGATTGATTTTCTTCACATAATCTGGCTCGATGCGGAACCATTCACCACCATTAATACAGTATTGAAACCCGTTATGCTCAAGCTCACCATATAGACATTTGTATGCTGACCAGTGATTGATTTCGCTATCATCAACAGCCCCAAGCTGAAATATCACTTTGCTTTTGAGCTGCTGAATGTTTTCAAGAGGACCCTTTAGGGTGCCAGTAACCTTTTCTATAAGAATATCGTCATGTATCTCCTTGCTTCCTTGGTATCTAAAACCTGCTGTCTCCTCCCAATTAATCAGCCCGGGTACCGCCATCCAAATACTGATATCTTTCGCTTTAATTGCTTCAATAAGAGCTGCATCCAAATCTCGCTTCATAGCCGAATTTTTTACAGGCGCGATATGGTCAACCCACGGGAAGTTATCTTTATATCGCTCGGACTTATATATCGCATATATCTCCCGCAAGTAGCTTGATAAACCCTTGAGTTCCACGGACGTGGTCACGCTTAGCGAATCCGTGCCTGTAAGTGACCCTGGAAGAATAGCATCGCTCTCACCAGATGCCGTAATCCCATTGAGTAGATCTCTTTCGATATCCAATGCAAAATCATGTATTTCCGACTTCTTGGGCATTTGCTCATTGGTCTTACTAGCATTTCCAGCAATTTCGGTCTTCGTAATGCGACGAATAGAATCAGGCTCAACGCAATTCAAAACCGTCTTCAATCCAAATCTCTCCTCAATGCAGTTTTTATTAATTAACGAAAGCCCTCTTCCGAAAGAAACGGCAAAATATCTTTGACTTTCATTAATGTCGATAGGAACAAGCAGTAGAGCGCTTGCTGTTGCATTGAAAATGTCAGCATCGTCAATCGCGCTTCCAAAAAAGGATTCTACCCATCGAGGCCTAGAAGAAAACGAACGCGTATGATAGAGATTGCCAATATTCGCTATTGTTTGACAATCATATTCTTTGTCTTCAGCAAGGATTGAGTCTTCTGTTTCGTAATCCGCCTTAATTAGATAGATTGAAAGCTTAGTCTTCTTCTTGGCCATCTACATCATTCCCTAGAAAGCAATTCGTCCATACTTGAGCTTGCCTTTGTATCTCTCAATTCAGATGCGACTGCTTCAAACATGTTTTCCTGTAATACACTTTATCTCATCGCCCTCATGTGCATCCAGCGTTCTGTCGCCCTCTTTCCGAACAATAGGAGGAACGCATAGAAGAGTAACCTGTCGGTTCATCTTTTGCAGCCAGCGAGCTCGCTGGATTTGCATCATTGGCAATACTGAGCAATCCAATCAACTCTATCTTTAGTTGCCCTTTGCTCGCAGTACCTATACAGACAGTTCGCCATCAACGAGTTTCCTTAGATATGAAATCAAGTAATGATTCATGCACCGATAAATCAAGGCCAAGAGCATTAGCTACTGAGTGAGCTACAGCAAATGCCATCTTGGGTGGTACCGCGTTACCAATCTGCTGATAGCGCGAACTCTGCGATCCACGCCAGGGCATATCTCGCGGAAATGACTGAATAGCTGCCGCCTCCTGCACCGATATTCGTCGCAATCGTTCCGGAATTTTAGTAGCAGCTTCGCCGCCGTTCATAAGCTCGTCGTGATAATTAACCACCCACTGCTTCGCGCCAGTATCTAACGTATCCTGATCCACAATAGGGGTTCGATTGCCTCCCATGGAAGCTGGCAATGTAGGAGCTGGACGATTCATGTCCATCGGACGCCCTTGTCCATTGAATAGCATCCCGGCAAAAGGAGACTGCCTAAGAATGGGGTCCTTGGCTGCGGTCACTTTTGCCTTACATGTCTGATCATTGCCAGGCTTTCCGATATGCGGGAGATCCTTTAAAGCTTCTGCGACTCCAATGTGATCTGCAACGGTTGGAGCTGGATACTCATACTCTATATCTGAGTCTTTAAAACCAATGAGGAACATCCTCTCCCGCGTTTGTGGCACACCAAAATCTGCGCTATTTAGAACTTCAAGATAGGTCTTATAGCCGATTTCTTTTGCTTTGGAACGTACATCGGAGATAGTACCTGCCCATCTTTTGTTTCTCGCAAGAGCTTTTACATTCTCCATGACAAAAGCCTTCGGCTTTACACGCTGCACCATTGCAAGAAAATCAAACACATGCCGTGACCTAGGGTCATTCGGATCCATTTTGCCTGCTACGGAAAATCCTTGGCAAGGAGGACCTCCTATAACCAAATCCGCGCATCCTTCTTCTGGGAGCTTTTCAACTTGCCGAATATCGCCTGTAATGGATTCATGCTCTAAGCTCTCTTCGACTCGCTTAGCGATGATTTCCATTGTAGCCTCATATGTTTGCATCGCATCACTATTAATGTCGTTCGCAAACACTGGCCTGAACCCAGCAGCAATAAATCCGATGTCGAGTCCACCTGCACCGGTATAAAGACTTACAAATTTTGACATGCCTTTTTGCCCTCTGACCGGGCTCATTCTTATTTAGAATGAGCTCTTACAGATGCTATCATACCATTCAGCATTCCTACATGATTCGAAAGCTTGTCAAGATGATTGATGAAAATGAACGAATCGGCTCCCTCGTGGCATCATGGCGCAAAAGTGCTGGGCTATCTCAAGGCCGCTTAGCTGATGCAATAGACACACAACAAGCCACGATATCAAAGCTGGAATCTGGCACTTATAGGCTCACTGTCGAACAACTCTTGTCGATACTAAATGCTTGCGGTATTACCTTGCGGGAAGCCGTAAACGATATTGAAGAAGTCTTTGATTTAGCTGATAGACCTCTATGGGAGCGAATAAATGAACAATGAGAATGTAATTGACGATATTTCGGACGCTTTACTTAGAGCATCAATGCCGATAAATTCAGATGTAATGCATCTTGCAGCTAAGCGATGTATAGAGTATTACCAGACTGCTTCAGAAAAAATATCCATTCCCAAAGAAGAAGTCTCAGAGCGCTTTACAGAAATGTGGATATTATGGCTCGGGGGGACAAATGAACCAATAAAGGAGCTTCGAGATGTCGTCTGTGCAGCGATCAGTGCAGATGAGAACATGAAACAACTTGCGAGCGACTACTTTAAACTCGAAAAGAAACTAGAAGAGAAACTATTCATGGCACGCTCTTATGCAATAGCGCTTATTGGATGTGCTCCATTAATTCGCACTTTGGTTGCTGAACAACATCTGGGGCTAGATCGAATACGGTCAATCCTGAATGTCCCCGGGGCTACGTTTGATGCGATTCGTAGCGTGTTGAGTTCCATGGGAGCACCAACGAGTCTAGATCAAAACAACATTGAATCTATGCACGCAAACGACGCTGATGATGTTGCTTCATTTTTCGGAGACACAACGGCTGACGATGCTGCCACAACTCTGCGGGGCTTGCTTGGATCTTTCTCGCGCAATGACGAACTCTGGGAAAATGTGACAGAGTTAACCTATATCGGGTTCGAACCATACCTTTTCATGCTGTACTACGAGCTTTTGACACTGGAGACTACCGACAGGTTTCCAGGCCGAGCGATTTATGAATGCATGCCACGAGGTGCCGATGTCAAAGCGCTATGGAACAAAATGTATCATCCAACTCAACAGAATCCTTATCTAAACAATGCAAAATCCGTTTACTCTCTAGACCTATCTTGGGCAGAAACAAAGCTATCACCCGAAAAACAAAACGGATCACTCCTACTCGCAAATGTTTTTGACATCATGGCAGAACTGCCATACACAACAAGACGCAGAGTAGCGCATATGATCCGGTGCTACCTTTTGCTTGTATCAGATAAGAACCAGAAGAAAACACCTCTTACCCCAATCACTCCAGATGGCATTAAGCGGTTCATCATGACTATTGGAGCAGCCAATAGTCTTACTAAAGGGGTACTTGATCAGCGCCTTGTAGACTTCTTAACGTACTGCATACACGACTATGACAAATGGATAGCCCGGGGCCTGGGTTCATCCGTGAACGAAACAAACGCATCAGGTCGAAAATATGGGGATGTGGAATATCTAGACCTTGCCACACATTCCCAAATTCACGCCTACGAAGCACACGGCGGAATGCTGCGAGACGAATATGTGCAAAGTCATATCGATTCTTTGCATGAAACCGTCAACTATCATAAATCTGAGGCAGCAGCACGTGGAGAAGAGTACGTACGGTCAATTGATGTTTTTTATGTCGCTCACGATATATCCAGACTTGAGCGGTTCAAGAATGGGCATCAGGAGACCATCCACGGCATTCCATTCACATTTGCCTTTATGACATTTTCAGATTTAGTTGAAGAAGCAAACGGGCTGGAGACTGTCTCTAAACAGATTGAAAGATTTGACGAGTTGATTCATGAACGTATATCCCAGCTTCCAGACACTTACTCACTAAAGCAAAGATACAGGCAAATCATAGGAGACTAGTACACGACATCATGGCCGTCTCATAAGTCTCAGAAGACAAAGCTTTAGGCATGATGTCATGACGCACATCTTAATCACAAGACACCCCTTCGATATACTGTCTTATTGTTGACCTTTCTCCACCCTTTACCTACGAATCTCTATAGGAGTCGAAATCCAGCTTTATCACCTTTGGAGCGCGTTTCCTCTTCGGGTTGCGCCAAGGTGTCTTGCCGTCCCATGGAACTTGCGCGGCTTTAGGTGCAGTTAGGCCTTGAAAATAGCCACAATCACAGAACTCCAGCGCACCGTTCGGGTTCAGCGTCTCTCGTAGCTGCAACACTCGGCTATGACATTCAGGGCAGATTCGCTTCATCCTTCTCAATGACTCGAAATACGGGCAAAAGTCTGAGTGTTGGGGTCCTCTCTTTGGCCATGGCATCTTGATCACCTCGCTTGCTTGGCTACTAGTCAGAATACCCTTCTCCAGTGGTACCACATAGCGAATCCGGATGTTTCGGGCTGACACCCTCATCTCGCCGTGCTGTCGCACATCTGCACTTGCAGCTAAAGAAGGGCATGCGAGCCGAGCAATTCGCAGCCTGTGCGCAAGGCCGGACCACCCGGCACCCGACCCCGAGAATAGCGAAACTATCATCATTCAGGGTGCACTTGCGGCTTAGGCCTACTGACCGGACCTTGCAGCTACGCCTAATATTTCCACGATAGATCCCTTGGCGTTGATCACTCCTAAGATAACGTAAGGGTCTTCATTGCGTATGAACTCTGCTAGGACATCTTTTGGCGCTGAAGAATTCTGCGCAACACAGTAACGAATGTAATCGCTGCTCTCTCTTGCGAGTCTTGCAAGAGCGTCTTTGGGCGTGGAAGGATTCTCAGCGAGACAGCGACGCATGCTGCCGATATCGTCCCTCATGCGTCCTGAAAGCAAATCTTCTGCAAACATCGTTAGTACTCCTGGATGCACAGAAGGATTGCTGGCAATATCCTCTCGCACGCCCTCTTCATAATACGCAAGCTTTGATAGGGTCTCGTAAGGTGTATTGGGGTTTCCGGCAACGGCCTGCCGCACTAATCTATCTCCATCGCTTGAAAGGCGCCTAAGGCAATCTGATGGAGTAGAGCGATTTTCAGCAACCTTTATCCGTACTTGGCAAAACGAATCCTCTGCAAGCTTTGTGAGAATGTCAATTGACGTGGATTCATTCTCGGAGACCTCCATTCGTACCATCTCGCTTGCGTCATCAGCGAGCTTTGAAAGCGCACTCTCTGGAGTAGAAGGGTTCGCAGCGACTCGTCTTCGCACATCATCGTCTATATCACACGCAAGCATTGCAAGGATATCCGAAGACGTTGAATTGTTATACGCGACCGCGCCTCGTACATCTTTGCTTTCGTCTCTTGCAAGCATCCCGAGGATCTCAGCAGGAGTTGCAGGATTTTCTGCAAGTCGGACGCGTTCGTCACCATTTCCATTTGTCGCAAGGTCTGCGAGAGCGTAGAGAGGAGTAGAAGATACTAAAAGAGCACTTATGCGCACATTTGCGTTTGCGTCATGGATAAGCCCTTCAAGAACGTATGCTGGTGTGGAGGGATTCCTCGCGACAAGCCAACGGATATACCAGCTTTCGTCATTCGCAAGCTTTGCTAGGACGTCAGGAGATACGTTGGGATTTCCAGCAATAGTCTCCCTCACCATCTTCTCCGTATCATTTGCGAGCCGAGCTAGGGCATCAGTAGGTGTGGAGGGGTTATGAGCCGCCTTCAATCTAACAGCCTTCTCCGGATCACATGCGAGTATAGCTAGAACAATTGGAGGGGTTGAAGCATTGCAGGCAACATCATCTCGCACTTCTGCATCTTCATCAGAGGCAAGCCTTACTAATACGTCAGGAGGTGTCAAAGGGTTATAGCCTACATTGCCACGTATCCACCCATTTCCCTGTTGGGCCAGCTTTGACAGTAACATTGCAACTGATGCCCTTTCGTCAAACATGTGTTTTGGGCATCCGCATCGTGGACACGACTCTGCGAACTCACTTATCTCAGAACCGCATTCTGGACACTTAATGAGCGACATAGCCGACTCCTCTATCAATGTGGTTATTCCCTTATGCAATCCAATATCAGAGTCTAGCCCAAAAGATCTCTATACTCGAATCGTTCAACAACCGAATGGGAACCCAATAAGGACGGGGCTATTAAGTTGAAATCACCCACCCAATAGCGCTACCCAGCGCATCCGGGTGTTTCGGGCTGGCGCCCTCATTACGCTGCGCTGTCGCACAGCTGCGTCGGCAATGCCGACGCCCACACGGGAGGGGTGGGCAGCTGCGCTTGCAATGCAAGCGCCACAGATTTGGAGCCCCAACTCCAGCGCTCACACCACCTTTGCCTTGCGCCCGGTGGCGGCGTTGAAGTGGTAGGCTGCGATGCCTAGGTCCACTCGCACGAAGGGGCCGTTCGCACTGATGGAGATCTCCGGCTCATCGTTGCGGCCAATGCCGAGCTTGAACTTCTGCTGATTCATGGCCGTGGGTGCCAGCAGCGCGTATTCGACGCCCTTCTTGAACCAGTCAGGAAGCCCATCAATATACTCAGACCTCACGTCTACAACATCCGGAAACGCCTTCGACTTATGCGGCTTGCCCTGCGTTGCCCCGTAGCCCACGGCGATCGTGATGCACATTCGCTCACCAGGCTCAAGATCCGCCTTCACCTTGCTCGCTTTCGCCATGCCCGCCCAGCAGGTATTGAGGCCCAGCCCCTGACAGAACAGCACGAGCTGCTCCCCGAAATAGCCGCATCTCTCATCAAGCCCCGGCTCGTTCTTGCCCACCAGCGCGAAATAACCAGGGACGTTCTTCCACCCCATCATCTTCAGCATGATCCCGCCATAGACGCCAGATGCATCGGTCATGAACTGCGCATGAAGCCCGCTCTCAGCGTTCAGCTCGGCCACCTTCGCGCGGATCAGCTGCGCCTTCTCATCCTCAATGGGCTTGTTCAAATACGTGCGAACGGAATGCCTCTCACGCATCAGCCGCAGCAGTTCGCCATCAGTCATCTGATCTCCCTCCACGTTGCCGCACAACTTCGCCGCTCCACCAGCGGGTCTCTGTGTCATGATATAGAACACGCTCACGGACATGGATGCACGCTGAACAGGAGGGTGCCATGACAGATCACGCAGACAAGAGCAACGCCGCCAAGGCCGAAGGGCGCGAATGCGTGAGCTGCTCGTGCTGCTGCCCCTTCCGCCACGCCACGCGTGACGACGCAACGGGCAAGATCTCCATCATGTGCGGCAATGCCGCCCGCGCAGATCTTGGGGTGCCCACCATGCGCCAGGAGCGCTGACATGCCAGCTGATGGCGCCGACACCCTGCGCGAATGGATCCGCGAATGCCCCTCACGCGGCATGGTCTTCTTCGGAGGCGCAGGCGTGTCCACCGAAAGCGGCATCCCTGACTTCCGAAGCGCTGACGGTCTATACAACCAGAAGAGCGCATACCCCTACCCGCCTGAGACCATGATCTCACGCACGTTCTTCGACGCGCATCCCGCTGAGTTCTATGACTACTACTTCAACGAGATGCTGCCGCGCGGCGCGAAGCCCAACCAGGCGCACCGCAAGCTGGCGGAGCTTGAGCACGAAGGCACGTGCGCCGCGGTGATAACGCAGAACATAGACGGCCTGCATCAAGCGGCAGGGAGCCGGAACGTGCTAGAGCTGCACGGAAGCGTGCACCGCAACCACTGCAACGCGTGCGGGAAGCCCTTCAACCTGGAAGGCATGCTCAAGGCGCGGGATGCTTCTGACACAGGCGTGCCGCACTGCGAATGCGAAGGGATCATCAAGCCGGATGTGGTGCTATACGAAGAGCCGCTTGACCAGCAGGTGATGCTGAGCGCCATCAACGCCATCAGGCAAGCAGACCTGCTGCTGGTTGCTGGAACGTCGCTTGCCGTTTACCCCGCGGCTGGCTTGCTGGAGCATTTTCGCGGCAGTCACCTGGCCATCGCGAACCGCGATCCTACGCCTGCTGACCGCTCGGCCGATCTGTGCATCCGCGGCAGCATCGGAGAAGTCCTAGACTTCTAGCGAAAGCGCATCGGGGGGGGACAAAGGGGCACACGCAGAAAGAGGCAACCTATGCCGTCCAACCACAAGAAGCCATCCATCTGGAGCGTTCCCTATGTCATCCTGATGGCAGTGAATCTCTTCCAGTCAATGGCGGCGTTCATGACGAACACCACGCTCCCCCTCTACGTCAACGCGCTTGGCGCATCAACGGCAACCGTCGGGATGGTGGTCAGCTCATTCTCCATCACGGCGCTTCTGATCCGCCCGTTCGCCGGCCCCGCTTTCGACAGCTTCTCGCGCAAGAAGATGCTCATGGCCTCACAAGCCATCATCTCCGCATCGCTCATCGGGTACGGGCTTGCTGATTCCATTCCGCAGCTGATAGCCATTCGGCTCCTGCACGGCATCGGGATCGGCTGCGGCGGCCCGCTTGCCCTCTCTCTGGTGTCCGAATTCCTGCCGCGCGAAAGGTTCGCAAGCGGCATCAGTATCTACACGCTGGCGCAATCCATGGCTCAGGTGATCGGCCCCGCTGCGGGCCTGGAGATCGTGGACGCCATCGGCTTCTCCCCGGCCTACTTCCTAGCCGCCTCGCTGGTGATCATCGCCATGTGCGGGATCTCCCTCATTCGGGAGCCAGAGCGCGAACGGCTCCCCTACAAGCTCAAGCTGGACCGCATGTTCGCGAAAGAGGCCGTTGCGAAGGGCATTGCGCTCATGCTGCTGTCAACGTCCTTCTCATGCATGGGCGCCTACGTTGTGCTCTACGGGATGGAGCGCGGTGTGGAGAGCATGGGGTTCTTCTTCGTCATCTACGCCCTCTGCCTCCTGGTCACACGCCCCGTCACCGGCAGCCTTGCTGATCGGTTCGGCACGCCCGCCTTGCTGGTTACGGGCACCATCTGCTTTGGCGCGTCCTACATCTTGCTATCAGTGGCGAACGGGCCTGTGGGCTTCATTGCCGCTGCAGTAGCAGGTTCAGCTGGATTCGGCTGCTGCGCTCCCCTCTTGCAATCCTTCGCGCTATCGTCAGTTCCAGAATCCAGGCGCGGCGCCGCTTCCAACACGACATTCACTGGCCTTGACCTAGGGATGCTCTTCGGGCCATTGATCGGGGGCGTGGTCATCGATTCGCTGTCACTGACCGTGGGCATGCAGGTGGAAGCCTATTCCCTCATGTGGCTTGTGATGCTCATCCCGGCCGTTGGCACGCTTGCCATAAGCGCCTACTGGTGCGTCAGACCAGCATCCAAGCAAGCGCGAAAGGCTCAACTCCGGTGACCCTTTCGCCAAGCTCATTGGCTGCTACCTCATGAAGGCGTCCGCGTCCTCCATGGCGCGGTCTTCATCCCTGGCCGTCTGGGCTTCAGCAACCTGAGCGGCAGAGCTGCCCCCGTCCTCTTGCAAGCGCCCTTTCGCGCGCTTCTCGAACAGGAGCGGCATGTACTCGCTCACCACGATGCCGCAGAATATGAGCGCAAAACCTATCCCTGAGGTTGCTGATACAGTCTCCCCCAGCAAGATGACAGAGAACGCGCCGCCGAAGAGGCACTCCGTGGCCAGGAAGAGCGCGGCTTGAGCTGGATCCACGCGGGCCACGGCCGCATTCTGCAGCCCAAGCGCCGCGCACGATGCGAAGACCGTGAGATAGACGAGGCTGATCCACGTCTGCGCGCTCAAGCTGCCAAGGTCCGGCAGCGGCCCTGTCGCGCACGCCGCTATGACGCCAAGCACGCCCGCCACCAGGAACTGGATCACGGTGAGCGTGGTCATGGAGTGGCCCGGCGCGTACTTCGCGGTGTAGAGCACGTGAAAGCTCAGAAAGACCGCGGATGCCATGGTGATCAGGTCTCCCCCACGCAGCGAGAATCCCCCTTCGCTGCCGCCGTATGCCACGAATCCCACGCCGATCATACAGAGCGTGGCAGCCACCAGATTGAACCGCGTAGGCAGCTTCTGGATGATGAACCAGCTGATGAGAGGGATGATCACCACGTAGAGCGTGGTGAGGAAGGAGCTGTTCGACGCGGTGGTGTCCGCAAGCCCCGTTGAGTTGCACCAATACGAGAGGAAGACGAACACGCCCAGCACGATCCCATGATGGAGATGGTGAGTGCCTGGCTGGCGAACGCTGCGAATGACCTTCGGAAATGAGAGCGCGCCTAGGATGATGCCCGCACCAAGGAAGCGCACGCCCACGATCCACGACGGCGAGAGCTCGTCCACCGTTGACTTGATGACAACGGTGCCCATGCCCCAGATGGCAGCAGCCAGGAGCAGCGCCCCCTTGAAGACCCAGATCGGCACCGCGGTATGTCCCCTTGTGAAACGCATGACATGACATTAGAACACATCTGACGCCACGATGGCATCCTCTGCTAAGGAGTGTTATTTGGCGTGGCCCTTTGACTCGCTAGATAAGGAAGGGCTGCCGCGGGGGTGCAGCAGCCCTTCAGGGGGAAAGCTTCAGGCGTGGCTCTAATCCAGAGCTCCGATGTTGTCCTGCACGGCCTCGATGCGCTCGCCACCAGGTCCTCTGAAGAACATGATCTTGAGCTTCGCGCCGCCTTCGCCATACACGGTGAAGACATCGTCGTCCACAGCATCAAGCGGGCGGTCGAACGGACATAGCGCATCGAACGGCCCAGCCTCGATGGCGATGCCCTTCTCGTTCAGGCGCGCTACGATCTCATCCATGTCGGTCACGCGCACAGCGAAGTGGTTCAGGCACTTGTTCGCCGCATCGATGGTGGACTTATCCTCCTGCTCTAGCAGCTCGATGATGACGCCATCAGGGCTCTTCACCCAAGCCATCTTGAGAGGCTTGTCACCCTCCATGGTCTCGGTTGAGAAGAGATGCTTGAACCCCAGCACGTCGGTATAGAACCCGATGGATTCCTGGATGTCGTTGCAGTAGGCGCCGATATGGTGTGGAGCTATCTTCATCTTGAGATCCTCCTCAGTGGATCATCGTCGGGTGGGACGCCGCATGCAGCGCCCCACCCGATCATTCATTGGTTGCGTACGACGTGCTCCCGATCAGGCCTTGTACATGGCTATGGTGCCAGCGTTCAGGTCCTTATCCTTGGTGGAGATGAAGTCCACCACGTGACGCGGCATGTAACCGTCATAGGTGACGTCGATCGCATAGTCGGCAGGCTCGATCTGCTTGAACCAGAAATCGCCGAAGTCATCAGTCTTCTGGGTGTAGGTCTTGCCAGTCTCCAGATTCGTGATCTTGACCTCTGCGCCGATCAGCACCTCCTCGTCCTCCAAGTCGGCCACTTCGCCAGCCAGGAAGCGCTTGGGGATGTTGAGATAGTGGACGCGCGGCTTCGTGCCGATGGCGCACTTAAGGTCCTCGGCCTCAGCCAGCATGTCCTTCAGGTCCTCTTCCTCACCGAAGATGAGCGCATCATGCGCGCAAGCATCCACGCAGCGCGGCACGATCCAGCCATCATCCAGAAGATGTGCGCAACCGGTGCACTTCTGCGGGATGGACAGCTCCTCATTCCAGTACACCACGCCGTAGGGGCACGCGTCCTTGATGGCCATCTGATCTTTGGCCTTCGCCGGATCGATGATCACGAGTCCGTCATCGCGGCGGTATACCGCGCCGTCCTTGGCAGCCTTCATGCAAGGGGCATCCTCGCAATGCTGGCAGAAGATGGGGGTATAGGAGACTCGCACCTTCGGGGTCTGGCCGCGCTCCTCCTCCTCAACCTTCATCCAGAACTGACCGGTATCGGGCTGAGGGGCAGCATAGGGCATCCAGTCGTTGTCACAATGCTCGTCCTTGCACACCAGCTGGCAATTGTGGCAGCCGATGCAACGGTCGAGGTCGACGATAAAGGTCTTCATATCTCCTATGCCCCTTTCACGATGATCTTGTCCAGAGCGATCTGACCGGTCTCGGCCTCATAGGCATGATCGAATGCCTCGGGGTACTGCTTCGCCAGCTCGAACACATCAACCTTCTCAAGCGCCACGAGGAAGCTGTTGGTCACCTCGCCGGGAGCATTCTTGGACGTGGTGTTAGACGGGCAGATCAGGTTGTTCGCACCGGCGCGATCGAACTCGCCAAGCACGATGTTGTCAACGCGCACGCCATGGTCCTGATAGATGGCGCCGGGGATGACGCGCTCAGACAGGCGAATGCCACCAAGCACCGCACCGCGCTCGTTGTACATCTTGGCAATGTCGCCGTCCTTGACGCCAAGCACTGCCGCATCCTTCGGGTTCACCCAGATGGGCTCATACATATATCCGTCAGGGCCCTTCACCTTGCAGGTCTCGATCTCACGGCACCAGGTGTTGTCGTCGTTCTGCGCATGCACGCGCCAACGCGGGTGGTTGGTGATGAGCAGGAACGGATACTCCTCAGAGCGCGGATGCAGCAGGCTCTCGGAGTGAGACACGCCATAGGGCACGAAGTGCGGTACCGGCGGCCGCTCCTCGTCATCCGGGAAGAACTGGTCAAGCAGCGTAGAACGGAACTCGATCAAGCCAGTTGGGGTCTTAAGCGGATTGCCCTCAGGGTCATCGTAGAACGGACGCATGCCGCGTGGGTCATCTTCCCAGTCCTTTGCGGTGGGCACTACGAAATAGCCCTTCTCCATGAACTCCTCGTAGGAGACCATGTCCTGGACGCCGGAGTTGTCGAAGCCCTTCTTGATCAGCTCATCCTCAGTGCCGCCCACGTACTCTTCGTAGAGGCCGAGCTTCTTGGCAACTTCGCCAACTGCTTCGAAATCAGAAAGGGACTCACCTACATGCGGGATGGCCTGCTCCTCATGCATGAGCATGTTGTATTGCCCGCTGAACAGGTCGGCAGAGATATCGCGCACCTCCAGCTTGGTAGTGGTGGGCAGGATGATGTCAGCGAACAGGCAATCATTCTCCAGCCAAGGATGCTGAGCCAGGATGAATTCCAGGTTGGGGTGCTGCAGTGCGCGCTGCATCTCGAAGCCGCCATTCCAGCACGTCTGCCAGCAGGGACTGTCGGTCCAGATCATATGCAGCTCGTAGTCACCCTCATGCGGGAAGTCCCATTCGACGACCTGATCCTCTGCAGGCAAACCAGCGATGACATGGCCGCCGCGCCACTTCACTGGCGGGTTCATGATGGCCTCGGGGATGAGGGTCTTTGGGATGAAGTTGACCGGGTAGGTGAGCATGGCCCAGCCGTTGTAGATCGAAGACAGATCAGGCTGGCATGCGGCACGGGGTAGAGGGTAGATCTCGTCGATCCCGAACAGGCCCCAGTCCATGAAGTTGATCTGTCCGACACCCGGCTTGCCAAGACCCTGCATGGCCAGAAGCGCAACTTCCAAACGGGCAGGTTCGCTAGAGTAAGCCGCACGGATCAGGCCGCCACCTGCGCAATGCGCGATGGAGATGGCGTGCTTCGCCCAGTAGCGCGCCAGCGCCTTGATCTGGCGCTCAGAGATGCCCGTGATGGGGGACGCCCACTTCGGGGTCTTCGGCACGCCATCCTCAACACCCATGATGTAGTCTTTGAAATCGTCGAAGCCCACAGCGTGCGTGGCGATGTAATCCTTGTCGTAAGTGTCCTCGGTGATCCACACATATGCAAGCGCGCAGTGCAGGGCTGCGTCGGTGTTCGGCAGAATGGGGATCCATTTGCCTTCATGGGCGCAACCAGTGTAGTTGAGGTCCGGTGAGATGAAGATGGACTTCAGGCCCACGTCATGCAGCCAGCGAACCAGGCGTCCAGGCTGCATGCCGCCCCAGCCCCACGGGGTTGTCTCAGGGTCAGCGCCCCAGTACAGGACTGCGTCGCCGTTCTCGGCGATGTCCTGGAAGAGATTCTGCACGTGACCCTGCTTGCCCACCGGGTCCATGCCCCAGATGTGCTTCGCGCCCCACGTCCAGCCTTCCCAGCTGTCAGGCTGGCGCGCCTGCAGGGTGTAGCCGCCCATGAGATCCAGGAGCTTGCCGGGGCAGCCATGTGCCGCATGGATGATCTTGGATTCGCCGTGGCCGTCAACCTGGGCGAGGACCGCCAGCGGGCCGTACTGCTTGTGGATGCGCTTGAGCTCTGAGGCGATGATGTCAGTGGCCTCATCCCAGCTGATGCGCTCGTACTTGGAGATGCCGCGGTTCTGCGGGTTGATCTTCTCTGGATCTCCGCCCGGCTCCCAGTCAACACGCTTCAGCGGATAAGGAATACGGTTCTTCGAATACACGCGCTTCTTATATGCGTACTGCAGAGGCGTGGGCATCGTCTTGTCCTTGGGCTCGAGCACAGCCCCGTTGACCTCGATGCGCCACGGGTTGAAGTCCTTCGGATCGTATGCGTCGTCATAATGCATCGGCCGGATGCGGAGGATCTTTCCATCCTTCACATCAACGGCTGCAGAATTCGAACCAAGTCCGAATCCGCATAGCCCGAGCGATTTGTAGACTGTCTTCACATCGTTCGACATTCCTACTCCCTCTCTCTTTCTTTCCTCATTGATATCTCGCCACAAAAGCCCTTTTCATTCCTCGCTCTCTTCGCTAGAATTCCGTTACAGATCCCTTTTTCAATCCACTTCTTTGCCAAGTCGAAGCGTGCCTCGACACTACTGCGCCACAGGAACGCTGGCAATCGCGTGCGCCTGCTGATTTCAGGTGTGCTCATGCTGATTCCATGGCGTCTGTTTCGGTTCGAGGGGTTGATTGGGTCTATGACCCTGAGTATGAGAATGCTCGGTTCATAGCCTCTGAACAGGGATGATGCGCAGCCGGCGTATCAAGAGAGGAGTGCCGGCGCGCAAGGGGGGAGGTCTTGACGATGAACGACACAGCTACGGCGGAGGGACGCAGCCGCACGTCCCGTGCATTCAGCCCCACGATCGGCCTTGCAGGCTTCGGCGTGCTCTTGGGCTGGCATTTTCTGATCATCTACTTCTCGTTCCCCATGACCGCCGGCATGGTGCCTGCCGAGTTCCTCTTCATCAGGCAAGTGGCGCTGAACGCATCGCTATGTGTGTTCTTCGGGCTATTCGGGCGCCTGATGGCGAACCTGCCGCAGCGTGACGCCATCAGGTCCCACAAGATCACCTTCTCGGCCATGGCCATCGGTGCGCTTGGGAGCATCTTATTGGTTGCAGGCTCTATCCTCGGAGTTGTCTGGTCCATCCTGGCAGTTGTGATGACCGGCGCGTCGGAGGCTGTGCTCATGCTGTTCTGGCTACGCTTCTACACCGAGACCTCCGAGAACTACTCGGGCAAGAGCTTGGGCGCATCCGCAGTAGTGGCAAGCCTCATCTGCTTCTTCACCTACCATCTCACCTTCGAGGTGTCCATCTTCGTGCTTGTCACGCTGCCGATCCTTTCCGGGGTGCTCTTGGTGACCATGACGCGGGATATCCCCTTGAGAAGCAATGACCTTCTAGGCGCGGGCATCCCTGACTGGGAACCAGCCCGCAAGCCCTTCTGGAAGACGACGGCGCAGCTCATGGCCATGGCGCTCTTCTTCGGCATGGTGCAGGGGTGCAACACCACCGAGAAGACCCTCCTGCCAGCCGCCGACCCTCTCACGGTGCTGGGCGCGGCGCTTGCGGGCATCGTGCTCTTCGCGCTCTACGCCAGGAACCGGCACCTTCCGAACCTGAGCCCCGTCATCAGCACCTCGCTCATGATGTACATCGCAGGGATGATGCTCCTGCCTTTCGGCTCATCCATCCTCTCGCAAGCTGCTGCGTTCCTGATCATGACCGGGTTCATCTTCTACTTCATCTTGACGCTCATCTTCATCATAGACCTGTGCCGCACCTTCGACCTCAACACCACGCGCATAGTCGGGCTCAACCAGGCGCTCGAGTACTCCATGTTCGCCATCGGCATCTTTGCCGGCAACGTGCTCTGGGAGCACCTGAGCGATGACTACTACATGCCGTTCGCCATCTCATTCACGGCCATCTTCGTGCTGGTTGCCATAACAGTGTTCCTGACCACTGAGCGCCCTCCTTGGGAGGCAACCTTCTACAAACCGAAGCGCGCCGAAGAATGCGAGCTTGCTGCAGAGACTGCTAGCGTTGAGGAGGAGTTGATCGAAGAGGTGGATGTGATGGACGTGCTGGCGGACCGTCACGGGCTGACCCCGCGTGAGATCGAGGTGTTCGCGTTGCTCTCCCGTGGGCGCAACGCCGAGTTCATCCAGCACACGCTATTCATCTCCAACCACACCGTGAAGACGCATATCTATAACATCTACCGCAAGCTGGACATCCACTCGCTGCAGGAGCTGTTGGATCTCATAGACGAGGAAGAGGCCTCTATTCGGGAGAATCAACCCTGCGGTTCGATGCAAGAGCCTTCCGACCAGCCTTAAAGGAGCCATCTCAGGCTTCCCGCGGGATGCGCCGGAAGCGCCGCTTCGTGTAGCATCGAAGATGCCAAGTCTGAGGAAAGAGCCATGTGCAAGCGTGCCACGCGCCTGCACGATTCCGTTGCATATCCCCCTTGTATTCGAACCCTAACCATCTAAGGGGTAGATATGACTGGTTCAACTGATACGCAGTTCCCCATGAGCAGGCGCTGGATGATCTTCTGCTCGGTGTTCTTCCTTGGAATCCTGACGTCGTTCGGGATGTTCAAGGCTCCCACCATGTTCACTACCGAATTCACCACCGAGCTTGGCTTCACCGAATCGACCATCGGCTGGGTCATGTCGATGTTCACGCTGATCGGTGCCGTGCTCGCCTTCCCAGCCGGGGGCATCTTCGCGAAGCTTGGCGCCAAGAAGAGCCTCGTCATCACCGCGATCAGCCTGATCATAGGCGCTGCGGGCGGTGCACTTGCCACGAATGCCACCATGATGCTCGTGACGCGCTTCATCGAGGGCATCGGCATGGGCCTCATCTCGGTGGTCGGGCCTGCTGCCGTGGCGTCGATCATCCCGGCACGCAAGCAGGGCCTTGCCATGGGCATCTGGAGCGTCTGGTTCCCGGCTGGCGTAGTGCTCGCCATGAACGTGACGCCCATGGTCTATGCGCTTGGTGGCACTTGGCGCGCGAACTGGTGGCTGTCGGCTATCCTCGCGGCCGTAGCGCTCGTGTTCGTGCTTGCCGTGTATGCCACGCCGCCGCAAGAAGGTGGCGAGGAGAAGTCCGCTGAGAGCGGATCGGCTCCAATGAAGCTCAAGCCTGATTTCTTCAGCATCGTGATGATCGCGCTGGCCTTCGGATGCTGGAACGTGTTCAACGCAGGAGCCATCGGCGGCTTCTATCCTTCTTACCTAGCCGATGTGCATTCGCTTGACACGCAGCTCTCGGGCACCATCTCGTCGATCACCAACATCCTGGTGCTGGCGCTCGGCCCGATCTCAGGCATCGTCGCTGACAAGTTCAACATCCACAAGGGATTCATCGTGTTCGGCATGTTCGGCGCTGCGGTGCTGCTCACCTTCGCATTCGGCGACAGCATGCCGCTCGTGTGGGTGTTCGTGATCGCCATGAGCTTCTGCTCAGCCTGCTGCTCCACCGGCGTGTTCTCCAGCGTTCCGCTGTATGCCCGTGACCCATCGAAGGTGGGTCTTGGCATGGCCATCGTTGCGTTCTTCCAGAACCTCGGTGGCTGCATCGGCTCCGCCGCGTTCGGCAGCATCGCGGTCATGATGGGATGGAACATGGCATCGCTTGCGTTCTGCGTACCGATCGCCATCGTGGGCGGTATCTGCGCCTTGCTCATCAAATCTCTTAAGCCGAAGGATCAAAAGATGATCGAAGAGTAGATGCACTCTCATGCGCAGCACCCTACGAACGGCCCCACTCAGGGGCCGTTCTTCTTGATATCGCCATAGTGAGCATTGCGCTAAGCAAGCGGACGGGGGCGTAGCCCTCTACGCGTCCAGCCGCTCACGACTCCTAAACGCTTTGACGCTTCCAGCCATCCATGCCGCAGAGCAGACATACAGTTGAGAAATGATATGGCGACGAGAGAGCACGCCTGACGTCACACCCAGAGAAGGAGCGAGCATGGACAAGCGAGAGATCACGCTGGCGGGCGGGTGCTTCTGGGGCACGGAAGCGTATCTGAAGCGGTTGCCGGGCGTGCTTGCAACGGAGGTGGGTTATGCGAACTCCTCCGTTCCGCACCCTTCATATGAGGAGGTTTGCACAGGCAGCACGAACGCTGCCGAAGCCGTTCGCGTGACCTACGATGCTGACGTCATCCCACTGGCACTCCTGCTTGAGGGGTACCTGCGCACGATAGACCCCACCTCCCTGAACCGCCAGGGGAATGACCACGGCACGCAGTACCGTACGGGCATCTATTGGACGGATGCGGCGGATGCGCCCACGGTTGCCAGTGAGCTGGCCAAGGTGGAGCGACGCCTAGGGCGCCGCGTGCGCGTGGAGGCGGAGCCTCTGGCGAACTTCTTCCCCGCTGAGGATTTCCATCAGGATTACCTGGACGCGAACCCGTACGGCTACTGCCATGTGAACCTGGCTGATGTGGAGCGCTTCGTCGAAAGCCATGCAGCGGACTTCGCCATTGCTGCGCAGGGGTACACAAAACCGGACGCCTCAACCCTGCGCGAGCAGCTGAGCGGGGATGCATTCGCGGTGACGCAGGAAGCAGCTACAGAACGTCCCTTCTCGCACCCGTATGACCGCTTGTTCGAAGACGGCATCTACGTTGATGCCGCAAGCGGAGAGCCGCTGTTCTCCTCAGCCGACAAGTTCGATTCTGGCTGCGGCTGGCCCGCATTCGCACGCCCTCTGGCTGAGACGGTCATCACTGAAGCAGCGGATGCCTCCATTCCTGGCATGCCCCGCACAGAAGTGCGGAGCGCCACCGGTGACAGCCACCTGGGGCACGTCTTCGATGACGGGCCTCAAGAGCTGGGCGGCCAGCGCTATTGCATAAACGGCGCGGCTTTGCGGTTCGTCCCTCGCGACCAAATGGAAGCCGAAGGGTACGGATACCTGCTTTCGTAGAAAAGGCTCACGTGATAGGTGTACCCTCTGTCTCAACCCAATAGCCCCGTCCCCATTGGGTTCCAAAAGAGACTGCTAGGCAGGAGGATCGAATGTCTTTGGAAAGAGCAAAGGAATACCTGAAGGGATTCGGACGCGCTGATGACGTGATGGAGTTCGACATGTCCAGCGCCACCGTTGACCTGGCCGCGCAAGCTGTTGGGTGCGAACCGGAGCGAATCGCAAAGACGCTGTCCTTTGCTGTTGGAGATAGGGTTGCTCTCATCGTTTGCGCAGGGGACGCGCGCGTGGCGAACCCGAAGTTCAAGGCTGCGTTCAAGACGAAGCCCAAGATGCTCAAAGCAGAAGAGGCTGAGGAGCGCATCGGTCATGCTGTGGGAGGCGTCTGTCCTTTCGGCGTGAAGGATGGTTGCGATGTCTATTTCGACGAGTCACTGCGCCGGTTCGACGTGATCTACCCGGCATGCGGCAGCTCCAACAGCGCCATCGCCCTGACGCCCGATGAGCTGACACAGATCGTACCCGAAGGTACCTGGGTGGATGTCTGCAAGCTGCCAGAGGAATAGCATGACCGGACACGAAGCCTCCGTTGTCATGCCCCGCTAGCAGCCGGCTGCATTGCCCCCCTACCTGTAGGCGGCTGCATTGCAGCCGCAGTTGCACGCCAGTGCAACGTAACGCAGGCGATAGCATGCGAACACCCGGATGCCAGCATCTGGTCAGGCAACCTAGCCTGGCGCAGACCACCTATCCGGGCATTTCGGGCTGCCGCCCTCATTTCGCTGCCTTCCCGCCCTTCGGGCTTGCAGGCAGCTGCGTTCGCAATGCGAACGCCCACAGAGAAAGAGAATCTCATAAGCCAGCGGCGAATCTTTATCCCGTGCGTCGAATCACTGGGTCTCTGAAATCGAGGTAGCTTGTTGTCCAGCTTCTATGCAATATTGATCTACGTCAATGCGTATGCCAAGGACAATAGATAAATGGACGGGAGACCAAGTCCCCACTGTCCAATCTCCGTTCTCCGTATCCGGGACCTTGCGTGTCAAATCACCCGACCCCTGACATTGACCTACGGTTTCGTTGCCCCTTATGGATAGTGCCTAAAGCGCGCCTGAATAGGGCTATGCCCCCTGCTTACCCTGTTCACGCCCAATGATGGCGCGTAGCTCGTCAGGCGAATAGACGCCATCCCTCTTCCGATGAAGCATGCGGTGGCAATTAGGACATACCGGGACTATATCCTCAATAGGATCAACCAAGTGATCGCCTTCCTTCTGGCTCAAAGGAGCAAGGTGATGCACGTCGATTATCCCCGCGAAGTCGCTCCCGTATTCTTCTTCGAAATTCATTCCGCATACGACGCATGTCGGGCCATAATGCTCAAGGCATATCCTGCGCGCCGTTGCATTCCTCTCGATTGCATCGTTGAGCCTGCGCTTCCTCTTCCCTTCGCGCAATTCACCTGACCGATTTCCAGGAACAAGCAATTTCGGTCTTTTGTGTTGTAAGGCATTATCGTTCTTTGGATTCCGTTTCTTTATTGAGTCCTCATCGTCTATTTCCTCAGGAGAGTCCTCAGAGAGGGAAAAACCAAGTAGCCTGCAGGCCTCCTGCGTTCTCCGTTTTCGATATTCCCGAACAGGCATTCCATCGATGGTGTACTTAACAACAACCCATTCGCTCAAATAATATTGGGCATTAAGCGCCGCAAATCTGACGAACTGCGCCATCGTCAAATGATCAGTTGTTTCCAAAAGCATCGAAGAAAAGAACTTCTGTGGAAATATTCGCTTAGAATTACCTCCCCATTCATATATCAACTTGTCCCCCATATTGGCTTTGCAAAAAAGATACAAATCATTAAGGAATGATGGGTTATGCATACCTCTCCAAAATGATGGCAAATTTACATCCAGCTGAAGCGCGCACGCCATCATCCAGACGTTAGCGACCACTTCCTCATCAGCAATATTGTTCATAAGCATCGAAACGGTAATCTCTGACGCCCTGGGGGCACGCGCTGTGTAATACGCGTGCCCCTTCACCGACCTCCTTTTCGGACCAACTTGAGACACCTTTGATGCAAAGGGAATCCAATCGTACTCGTCATCGAGATCGAGACTACCGATGCTAGAATCGATATCATATTCCAACACTTGTGGCGTGCTGGGTTCTATACCCTCTTCTTCGCAAACTGACTGCCATTCAGTGTAGATCTCTTCCCAGATAAAATCGAAATGCGGTACGTCAAACATTCGAGTTTCTATGCCCTTTCCGCGTTACTGTTGTATCTTCAATTCATGCTGCTGAGGAGCATCCAGGGAGGCCACATGCTTTATCTCGGCATAATTTCATACATTGACCCGTACAAGGATGATGATTATGGAAATTCCAAAGATAGCATGGTATTTATGACCCTCATTGTTGAGGCGCAGGATGCAGATGTTGCCCTGAAGAGAATGCGCAAGAAGCTCGTCGATCTCCATGATGAAGACGAGATGTATTACAGCGTGCATGAATTCTTCTTGGAAGATCTTGTAGAGCTAGACCGAATAGGCTCTGAAGCAAAAGACGTCTCATGGATGAGCCTCCATCCTTTTGGCGACTCTTTTATGCAGATGAGGTACTACAAGACGGATGATCCTGCCTTTCGTCATTACGTCATAAGAGACCTTTCGGGCTCACTGCGTAATCCTTCTGGACCTGACCCAGCTGTAGACATAGCCCCAATCCCGATTGAGGATGACGATGAGGAAGGCGAGATGGTACCGCTCTTAAGCATCGATAGGGATCGGCATCAAACAAGGCCTCTTTACAAAGAGCTTTGCAAGCGCAAGTTCCAAAACACCCTCCCAAACTTCAAAGACTTGACCGATGGAGACCTATACGAACTCTACGTTGTGGAGGGCTGCCTCTCGTCGGAAATTGCAGACCTATTCGAAATCAAGAAAAGCAAGGTTGACTACAGGCGCCGAAGGATCGGCGCAACCCTTGCCGACGAAGTCGAATACGATCTCCTTAGAAGCCTAGGCGTTATAGACCCGATTCCATATAAAGACCCAAACGAAAACAGCAGATCGCAGGACGCTCAATAACTCAATAGATTCCCACGGAGAGAGACCTTCCAAGAACAAGGGACGCAGTCTATCGTCCAATTTCGATGTAATATCGATCTGATCCGAAGCCAGATATCCAAGATCGCAGCTTGCTTGGATGGGATGATACGTCCCTATTGTCTCCACGCGTCCCCTGTTCGCGTAAGAGAGTTACCGGTCGCGAACGAAAACCGTCTTTCATTATGACAAGCGTACGAATGACAACGAAAGAAAAATGTGAAACTCTTTCGTTAGAGTAGAATAGCCGCATCGAGCAAAGGAGAGTTCATGAATGACCGGGCCGGAAGATACATCATGCAGCCCACGGGCTATAAAGCATTCAAGCCGAATCCACTTCCGCCAATGCCGGATCTCAACATAGACACGAAAATGATGAGCCTTCTTTCAAGCGCAGATAGAACGCTTGGGAGATTGGACGGGGTCACGCAAACGCTTCCGAACCCGGATTTGTTCGTTTCGATGTACGTCAAAAAGGAAGCCCTTCTCAGTTCGCAGATCGAAGGGACGCAAGCATCCCTTTCTGAAGTCCTCGATGTCGAAGAGGCGCAGACCTCTGATGCTAGAGAAGTCAACAATTACGTCAGGGCGCTCAACTACGGGATGGAGCGGCTCAATGAGTTTCCTCTTAGCCTCAGGCTCATCAGAGAGATCCACGAGCAGCTTCTGTCTTCGGGGCGGGGAAGCGATAAGGTCCCCGGCGAGTTTCGGAGGACGCAAAATTGGATAGGTCCGGCAGGATGCACCCTCTCTAATGCTGTTTATGTACCTCCTTCTGTTGAAGATATGCAGGAGGCGCTTGGAGATCTGGAGCGTTTCCTTCACGAAGAGGATGATATCCCCCCTCTGATCAAGATTGCGCTTGTGCATGCGCAATTCGAAACGATCCATCCTTTCATTGACGGCAATGGAAGGATGGGCCGGCTGCTCATTTCCTTCTGGCTATATCAGCAGGACATATTGCATAGACCCCTGCTTTACCTGAGCTATTACTTCAAGCGAAATAGAGCAGAATATTATGATCGCCTTATGGGAGTTCGCCATGATGGCGCTTGGGAGGAGTGGATTGAATTCTTTCTGCAAGGCGTGATCGAGATTGCCGGCGAATCAACAGGGTCAGCAAAACGGATAGATGCCCTTAGAGAAAATGCCTCCAAAACCATCAGCGATTTTGGAGGTGCAGTTGCCGCCAATGCGAGCAAGGTTTTGGACCAACTATTCATAACGCCGAAGATCAATAAGAAGAGCATAGCGAAATTGCTCGGAGTAAGCGACCCTACGGCAGCTTCGTTGATAAAACACTTTGAGGAGGCCGGCATACTCGTAGACATGAGTCCAAAGAAGAAACGGAATAAGACCTACATCTTCGAGGAGTACATGGGAATCCTAGAAGTTGGAACTGATTGAGTCGAACCGATTCGTTCAGAGCGATTCAAAACTCATAACGAAAGATTATCTGGACTTTCTTTAGTTATTGGAAGCTGGTTGAGCTCTAACGAAAGTTTTCTTTCATTACGACCGCAACTGCAGTGCCTAACGAAAGATATGTTTGGATTCTTTTCGTTAACGCCAGAAACTGCCAGCATGCGACATTGGAACACATTCAATGCCGCATTCCCAAGAAGATGATGATTTGAGTGCCAATGGACTCCATTGAGGGCGGCTCAAGAAAGAGCATAATGAGATGACTTGGCTCAATAACAGATGAAAGGCAAAAGATGAGCACAGTCAAAACCCGAAGGCTCAGCCTCATGTTCTTCTACGCGCTGTGCCTTCTCCTGTACGTCTATGGCGTGGCTTCCGCACAATGCATTCCCAGCCATATCGAGGGCGTCATCTTGCCCCTTGACTTCATGGTCGGAATCCCACTCCATCCCCGATTACCAGGCTGAAAATCATGGAACCCAATGGGGACAGGGCTATTGGGTTGTGATGACACGCCTGACGATTCCTCGACCTACCCCTGTAAGGCGCTCTATCTACCTAGAGGATAGCCCACATGCGTATAGCCTGCGGATATCCTCATCCCTCTGATCCTTGCCTTTCAAAGCCACTTCCTCGGAGAAATGCTCTCCAAGGAGCCTTTGCACGATCCCTCTAGCAGCAACATCGCTCAGCCTTTTGCGCTTTCTGGGAGCTTCGATAGACCCTGGGTACCATTGGGACGGTTCTTTTGGTTCTTATCTGCCCATAGCTCTACGGATGACGCTTCTCGAGATGCCGGTTTCGCGCTCTACGCGCCGCTCGGATACGCCATTCGCCATGATCTCAGCGAGCGCTAGATCACGCGCAGGCTTTTCCAGAGACTTGAGCTCGGTCGGGTGCGAGATGGCAGCTGCTTCGCATATGCGCTTTCGCAATTCACCATCACTCATCTTGGGCTCGCTGGCCTCCAAATGCGAGATTTCGTCGTCTTTCCCGAGAAACGACTCGAAGGCATCGGAAGAGCTGAATCGATCGAGAATGAATCCAGCATCGACAACATCAGCTCGTCCATTACCGAAATATGCGGATTCGCTCGTCATCTTCAATGCCCTTCGGCGCTGGATCCCCGCCTTCCTTGGATTGTCCAGGATATAGCGAAGGGCCGACAAGGCATATCGGTCATCTTCGATCGGCTCGCTAATGAACCTGTCCTGAAAAACGTGCCCTGAATGACCATAGACCGTGTTGTAATGCATGGCATACGCCACAGCTATACTCCTCATGAATGGCGTAATGCCGTCTCCTTCATCGCGGACGAGCAAGTGGAAATGGTTGTCCATGAGCGCGTATGCCAGAACCTCGATGCCATTCTCCATCTTGGAGCTGGCTATCTTGTCGAGAAGGAAATCTCTATCGTGGTCATCTTCGAACAGGACCTGACGCCCAGCGCCTCGCATGATGACATGATAGAAACCGCTTTCGCTCTTTACGCGAGCAAGTCTTGGCATTGCCCTCCTGGTGATTCAGACTAGCAAGAGAAATCTCTACTGAAAGAGTACCAAAAGAACCGTCCCAGTGGTACATGCACTGTTTGAAACTCACAACAACATTAGAACATATTAAACGTCATGATAGGCTACAGGACAACGGGGCAACAGTTCGATAGACCGCTCGGCTCGTCGGAATCGGAAAAGGCGACGTCCAGAATGTGCGTGAAACATAGATGCCAAACCACCCAGTCCTTGGCGCCTCGCTCGCTGTCCATAAAGGGGCGCCATTCGATGTGACCCTTGGCAACCAGGAGCTAAAAGAGCCTCCGTGAAAAACGATGCGGCACCTTATAGAAAGAGTTGAAAAAATGGGCATAGACGATGATGCGATTCAGAATACCGAGATCCTTGCATCCTTCTATACGTCACCTCAGTTTATTCAGGTGGTTTCTACGAAAGCACATCCTATTGACAACTTCACGTTCTCTTTGATGGCGGAAGACGGCTTACTAATAAGGTTGCTAACTGATTATATCTCGACGTGCAACGAGGGAAACATTGTTGCATGGCTTGCCATTCCTTTTCTTTCAATTATCGAACACGAATCCAATGTGATACTGGCAAAGAGATACAACCTCAAGCTCGAGAAACTCAGTTCCAAGATCAATGAGGTTCGCAATCACTCTAAGATCTATGACAAGGGCGGCTTCTCGTCACACTTTATTAATCGCTGGCAACCTTTCTTGAACCATATCGTCCGAATCGAACGAAATGCTCTTCATTTACCGACTGAGTACGTACTAACAAAAAGAGCTCCTGTGAGCAATACGCTGCTACTAGCATGGCAATTTGGCCTTGATGATTTCCTTGACGAGATGCTTGCCCATAGCAATAGAATGGCGTTCATGTTAGGTCAAGCATGCATGGAAGCATCGGTACCAAATTACGCTCTATCAATCATGAAACATGGCGAGAAGCGATTCCAGACGCAATCCCTTGATTTGCATATTGAGCATATTGATTTTTATTCGCAGAACAAAATCGGTTTGGATTCCGCCGCATCAAGCGATGAGGTAGGTATCGCACTATTCCTCGACATGTTCCTCTCCATGCTCAATGCGCTTTGCTATGCATATAATCATAGATGGGTGGGTGATCTCCTATTCATGAAATACGCTCTGTTCTATCTATCGGCTTACTTGGACGCTACAAAATCACTAAACAATTATCTACACGACAGTCAAGCAAAGAATCTAGACACACTGAGAAGGTGCACTTTAAATAAAGCAAGCAGAAGGCAACTGGAATCCATGAAACCTGTTCGCAACGCTCTCGTCCATTATGATTTTTCAGCTTGGCATGGATTAAATCTAGATACACCTAGAGATTCGTTCTCCAAAGAAGTTGCAAGGCTCACAGGAAAAACGCTAGACGAACAGATCGTGTTCCTCAAACACCTTATCAATCAGACCGCAGCCACAATCGAGGCCAATCAAGCAGTCCGTCATACCTTCGAGAGTCTGTCAATCATAGAGAGCTCGCAACAATCAAGCATCTCTGATTTTGATCTTGCTCTCCTAATCCGCTAGAGCGCAAAGTCCTAGCAGATTCTAGCCAAGAAACCCAGCAGCGACACATCAGAATTCTTTTGAGTCTCGATAGCGCATCCGAGCGCCTTTTCTATATATGAGGTGCTCATCAAAACTAGTAGAAATAGGCAGAATGGACCAATCCGAATATCCCACTCCTATCCCCGTCATTTGGCCTTCTGGCTCGTACTAGATATCTACGCTCTTGCTCAATTGCTAGCAAGCCTTGGCGAGTTATTCTCCTCTTGATCTACAGTAGAAACAAAAGCTTCGGTTGTAAAAAAGCTACAAGAATTGCCTTAATGGCATCGCCGCTCTTCATTCATTTACCTCCAAAAAGAACGTCATATACTTTTGTCAATTTCAGACCGGATCTCCATTCCGTCAAATTTGCTGCCTTGAAACGCAAAGAATCCAGTTCGTCGACGATAGAATCAAGAAACACTATCTGGTTCTTTAGAAGCGGTGTTACCGTTTCGATGACGAAACCTTCACTCCCAATCTTTCGAGCCGTTCTATATAGGGTGAATTCATCTGTGACATTCTGAACAGCATTAAATCTTGACGAGGTGCATTGAAAATTATCTACTCCGCTCTCCTCCACTTCTGCAATAAGAGCAGTACTTGATGAGGCTGGAATAGTGTCAAACCTGTTATTAAAATACCAATCAATCCCACCGAAAACATACACATTGCACACTTCAGGAAATGCGAGAGTAAAAAATACAGCACAAGCAGTATGAAAGCCAACGAGATCGATATCGGCAAGAAGATCCATGCGGCATTCAACATCAATATAGCCGACTTGCTGAGCGTCGTAAGCTGCGTCACTCATAATAGGAAACATGGAAATTACCCACTGTTTTACGGATGAATAGAACCCTGTCTGCTTATACTGAGTAAGAATATCATTCCCGATACATTGATCGATCAATTCATCAGAATAGGGCCGCGTTACGGAATCAGCGAATCTATTCCTGCAAGTCTCGTCAGTCAGCAACACAGGAAATGGATCTATTGCGAGGCGCATCACTGCAACTATGCCTATGGCGGTACGCAAATACTCCATAAAGTCGTTTGTTAAATCTCTTAAGGGATATTTGCCAACATACGCTGGATGATTCCTGACGCAGTAGAACGATTGGTGCCCCTGTTTATGAATCATCTTGTTCGCGTAATCAGAGCTTTTTTCAATCAAATCTAAAAAGGCCGGAAGCTCTTCCTTGAATTCGGAGAATGCGAGACCTTCGTCGATTAATCGTTTTAACAGTTTCTTCTGAACAGGAAAATATGAGAGATCGATCCATGATTTTTTCTTTTCTTCTTTTTCTACTGTATGCGAATCCGAAAAATAAACTCCAACCGTTGAAACTTCAATTGCAGACCTCACAAGATAATATGCGGCATCAAAATACCCCATACGAAATACATCTATTGCGTTCAACAACAGCTCTACAGACTCTTGGAGAAATACATTGTAATTATCGGAGTCGATGCGGCCAGAAAAACTCATGGCCACTTCGATAATGAAGTGCCTAAGCTCCTGAAAGCGCTCACTATCATCGACAGGCCTAAGATAATTGGAACTTGCCATCCTAAATCTCTGACGACTAACCCCTACTCCCACTCTATGGTGGCGGGGGGTTTGGAGGTGATGTCGTAGGCGACGCGGTTGATGCCGGGGACCTCGGCGACTATGCGGGAGGAGATGCGGGCGAGCACGTCATAGGGGAGTTTGGCCCAGTCGGCCGTCATGGCATCTGAGGACTCTACCGCGCGCAGGATGATCGGGCGCTGGTAGGTGCGCTCATCCCCCATCACACCCACGGAACGCACATCGGGAAGCACCGCGAAGTACTGCCAGACCGGTCGCTCGGTCTCAGGGCCGCCAGCGCTTTCGCGTGAGAGCTCAGCGCCACGTTCGCCTGTTTCCGCATACAGAGCCTCGTTGTAGGCATCCAGCTCCTCGCGCACGATAGCGTCGGCATTCTTCAGGATGTCAAGCTTCTCGGGCGTCACCTCGCCGATGATGCGGATGGCTAGCCCCGGACCCGGGAACGGCTGGCGATGCACGATGTGATCCGGCAGGCCCAGTGCGGTGCCCAGCGCGCGAACCTCGTCCTTGAAGAAGTGATCCAGCGGCTCGATCAGGTCGAAATGCACCCCATCCGGGAACGGGATCAAGTTGTGGTGGCTCTTGATGGTGGACGCCTTGCCGCCCGTCTTGCGCGCGCCGCTCTCGATGATATCCGGATAGATGGTTCCCTGCGCCAGGTACTTCACAGGCCGCCCGTCCTCAGCCAGATCCTCCGCAACCGCGAAGAACTCCTTCCAGAACTGCTCACCTATGATGCGCCGCTTCTGCTCCGGATCCGTTACGCCCGCCAGTAGCTCCGCGTAGCGATCCTCCGCATGCACATGCACGAAGTCCACGCTGAACTGCTTCGTGAACACCTCTTCCACTTCCTCAGGCTCATTCTTGCGAAGGAGCCCGTGGTTCACGAACACGCACGTGAGCTGCTCCCCTATCGCCTTCGCGCAAAGCGCCGCAACGACTGACGAATCAACGCCGCCCGAAAGCCCGAGGATGACGCGGCTGTCCCCCACCTGTTCGCGAATGGCAGCAACAGAATCCTCGATGATGGAATCCATCGTCCATGTGCGCTCAAGCCCACAGATCCCGAACAGGAAGTTCTCCAGCATCGCATTTCCAAATGGCGTATGGCGCACCTCCGGGTGGAACTGCGTGGCGTACAGCTGACGCTCGGCGCACTCCATGGACGCCACCGGGCACACGTCCGTGCGCGACGTGATCACGAAGCCGTCCGGAACCTGGCTCACCGCGTCGCGGTGGCTCATCCAGACCGTTTGCTCACACGGGGTGCCTGCGAATAGCGCGCTCTCAGTAGGCATGGTCTGATCCCCCACCGCTTCGCCGCATGCACCATCCAAGCGCGAGAGCGGAGCCGGGCCGTACTCACCCTTGTCCGTGTGAGACACCGTGCCGCCAAGCGTCTTCGCCATGATCTGCTGGCCATAGCAGAAACCGAGCACTGGTAGGCCCAGTTCGAAGACTTGAGGATCCATAGAGGGCGCATCTTCTGCGTACACGCTTGCGGGGCCGCCGGACAGGATGATGGCCGCCGGCTTCATGGCCGCGATCTCAGCTGCGGGCGTATCACACGGGACGATCTCTGAGTAGACATTCAGGTCACGCACACGGCGCGCGATCAGCTGCCCGTACTGCGCTCCGAAATCCATGACCAAGACCGTTGGCGTTGTGAATGCGGTGACTTCGCGCTCCATGCGTGTCCCTCTCTCGTGGGTTCTGGTGCCCTGATTATACAGGGCATGGTGCACGAATCTCAGCTGTTGCGATGAAGGATGCGGGCTATGCGGCAGGAGCCAGAGCAGTGGCCGCCGCGGCCTGTGCCTGCTCTTGCGTGAACCCTTCGTAGACCAGCTGTTCTTGCAGGTCAGATTGCGAAAGCTCCATGGAAGCAAGGTACTGCTGAGCCATCTCTAGCGCCTTGGCCGTCCAATCCACCCCCAACCTGTCAGCCGCAAGGACGGCATCTTCATGTGAATACCCTTCACCCTCCAGCACTGATACCAAGCCGCTGTGCGAATACGGCATCTCGGACATGTGGAGCTTCGCGGACATGAACGCGTTCTCCTGCGCCTCTGTTGGAGCTGCCTGCGCTCCTGCCTGAGCCTCCCCGGAAGCTGCAGCTTCTTGACCGGATCCTGCTTGAGGCTGTTCAGCGCCGGAGACGGCCGCCGCGTCTGAAGAGCTTGCTGCCGGGACGGTAGCTCCAGCAAGGGTGCCAGCAACAGCGCCTTCCCCCGAACCAACAGAAGCCGCGCCACCCTCATCAACCGTGCTTGGCACGCCAGCGATCACAGAGAAGCACACCGCGCAGATGATGAAGAGCACCGCGGCAAGCCCCCAGGCCATGGCCCATACCTTCCATTTCGGATGCTCTTGCAATAGCCCGATGAGCTGCTTGCGGGCGCTTTCGATATCCAGCATCAAGCTTTTTCCAGGTACAGCTCACGTAAGAGCATCTGCTTGTCAGGGCCGAAGTCAAGCTCACGCTCCATGTATGCGTCTATGGAGCCGAACACGCCGCGCATGGCATCCATCGCCGCTTGGAAGTACGACATATGCGCATAGGCATACGCCTCGATGTCCATGTCGATCCCCTTCGCGATGTGGGTCACCCGAAGGAACTGCTCCATCCGCGTGATCCAACCGCCCATGAAGAGGTTGGTTGCCAGGTAGTCAGCCACGATCACCTCATGCGATACGCCCAGCGCATGCTCCACCAAGATGGCAGCGATCCCCGTGCGGTCCTTGCCTTGCGTGCAATGCCAAAGCGTGGCGCCCTCTGCCTCAAGCAGGTCATTCAGGAAGCGGCTGTAGGCCTGGATGCCTATCTCACCCAAGAGCGCCTTGGGGTAGAGGTCTTGGATGGTCTCGAACGGGTGCCCTGTGAACTCTTGCAGGAGCTTCTTGTCCTTCGCGATGTTCATGCGCCCAACGGCCACGATGGCCCCGTCTGGCAATGATGGCGTATTCACATACTCAACGCCTGCCATGAGCGGCATGGGGTCAGGCGTTCTTGCAACCTCACCGGGCGTCCGCAAATCTACGACGTATTCCATATCGTGCATGCGGATGAGCTGCTTCATATCTGATGCAGTTGCTGCCCCAAGCGCGCCGGAGCGAAGGAGCCGTCTCTTGCGAATGCGGTGCCCGTCTGCGGTGGGCATCCCTCCAAGGTCACGCGCATTATCAACGCCGGACAACGACATATACCCGAAGTTCGGGAACCCAGGTATTGGCTTTGGCTTCTCTGGTGCTCTTGGCTTCGTCTGAGTAGCTGTCATCTCATCTCCTCAAAGGGCGTTAGAAGATGATAGTGCAGCCGAATTGGCGCTCCGAATGCTTGCCGCCATTGTGAAGCAGCTGTTTAACAGGCATGAAGGCATCCTTGAGCAGCAACGCATGACGCTTCAGTGAAGCTTAGGGTATCCGCAAGAACTTCCGCTTGCCAACCTTGAGCACGCATCCGCGAAGCGCATCCGGATCAACGTTGTAGCACTTGGATGCCACAGGCTCATCGTCTATCTTGACGCCACCGCCGTCGATCAGGCGCCTGGCCTCAGCGGCACTGCTTGCAAGACCCTCCTTGTGCAAGAGGGCCGCCAGATAGACCTGACCCTCATCGTTGAGCTCAAGATCCCCCGAAAGCTCCGGGATATCATCCGGAACCTCATGCGCCTTGAAGACCTTGTCGAAATGCTCCTCGGCCGCCTGCGCCTCCTGATCTCCGTGATAGAGCGCAACCAGATTCCTTGCAAGCTGGCGCTTCACCTTGTTTGGATGCAGCGAATCATCTTGAAGCCCCGCCTCTATGGCATCTATCTCATCAACTGGCAGGTCAGACGCCAGACGGAAGTACTTCACCATGATCTCATCCGGGATGGACATGGCCTTCCCGAAGATATCCTCAGGCGCATCGGTCAGGCCGATGTAGTTGCCGTATGACTTGGACATCTTGCGAACGCCGTCAGTGCCCTCAAGCAACGGAAGCGTGAGGCAGACCTGCGGCTCCATATCCAGCTTCTCCATCAGCTCACGGCCTGCCAGCAGATTGAACAGCTGATCAGTGCCGCCAAGCTCAACGTCAGCCTTGATGACCACAGAGTCATAAGCTTGCATCACCGGATAGAGGAACTCATGAAGGCTGATGGGCTGCCCCTGCGTATAGCGGTTATGGAAGTCATCACGCTCGAGGATGCGCGCAACCGTGAAGTTTGACAGAAGCCTCAGCAGACCCTCCATATCAAGCCCCAAGATCCACTCAGAGTTGTACCGAAGCGTGGTCTTTGCCGGGTCAAGCACCTTGAAGGCCTGATCAACGTAGGTCTGCGCGTTCGCATCGATCTGCTCACGCGTGAGCTGCGGACGCGTTGAGTTGCGGCCGGACGGATCCCCAATGAGCGCTGTTCCATCGCCGATGATGAGCGTGACCTCATGACCCATATCCTGGAACTGGCGAAGCTTGCGAAGCGGAACGGCATGACCCAGATGGATGTCAGGCGCCGTTGGGTCAACCCCAAGCTTCACGTTCAGCGGAACCCCGCGCTTGAGCTTCTCAAGCAGCGCCTCTTCGGGCACGATCTGAGCCGCACCGGAGCGGATCACATGCAACTGTTCTTCAGGTGAGAGCATCTTCTTCTATCCTTCTATCAGAGTGTCCGTTGGATTCTACCAGTGTTCTCATACGTCCATGAAATCATATCCGTACATGAGCCTGCTATCTGCATCAGGCGCTCTCCGAGACATCTTGAGCCCTTCATGCGCATCCGCTTCTACGGGAACTGGAATGCCAAGCTCCTCCAGGAAGGCGCCATAGACTGGCCACGAGAAGAGAGACGCCCTACGAACGTGATCCAGCACCACCTCAGCAGTGGCCGCCGCCTGCGGATCAGCGATCTTGGACCTTGCGAGCACAGCCTCCAGAGCATCAAGTGGATCGGTTGCATTCCCCATGCCCCCGCTCACTGGCATATACGCGAACCGCAAGGAATACCTGACCGGATCATAGAAGATGTGCTCTGCGTCAAAGGAGACCCTCTGCAGCAAGAGCCCGTTCGCATCGCACGCCTGCCCCAACTTGAAGAATGACACGAGCATGGCTTCAAGATGCTCAGATGAGACCGCCTTGCGCTGCACTTCCTTGAGCGGGCGCGCCACACCTGCAAGGTATTTGAACCTATGTCCCTTCTTCTTGCGAATGCAGGCGAATGGGAGCAGGGTGTCCATCTGTCCCCGCTTGACGCACTCAGCCTCTGGATAGACCAGCTTCTCATTCGCGCCGCACTTCCCAAGGAGCACGCTATCGCGACGCCGGCTCTTCAGCCTCAGCTTCAGTTGTCTAACACCCCCTCCTCACACCAACACGAACTGCTCTCCGTCAACGAATCCGATCTGCGACACCGTAGCTGCAGGGTCTTGGATCTGCCCCGTGCGCCTATACATGAGCGCTTGCGTACCCGTGAACAGGAAATGGTCCGGCTCGATCATCTGCATGGCTTGGCCGATCAACCTGCTTGCTTCCTGCATGGTCATGTCGTCCGGCACCCAGAAGTCATAGCTTTTAGCGGTAGCCGGAAGCTCCACGCAGAAGAGCGTGCTATCCATCACCTTTCGCACCTCCAGTGCTTGTTACCCAACCAGTGAATGCATTCATGCAACAAGGGCAGCCCTCCTATCCTTCAAGCTCTGCACGCGATCCAGCCTCTCCCGTGCCTCAGTCCGCATTCGGTCATGGTTGGTGTCCGCGAAGGCCAGCACCACCTGCGATGATTTCCCCACCACAGACGACGTGCCGCTGACCGTCTTGCGGATATCTCCTATGTCCGGCATCTTCTTACCCTTGAGAGCGCTGCTCACGAACTTGGACGCGATGCTCTTAGCAGTATCCTTCGCCTGGCTCTTGACCACATTCGAAGCCGTTGTCCCTTTGATGGACGGGCTATCCCTGTCAGATGCATTCTTACCGCTGATCAGGTCTTGCGTTCGCGTGACCACTGAAGATGCGCTCTTGAATGCACCGAGCCCAGCGCCCACGGCGCCTATCACGCCGCCCGATGCCACCACCGCGCAAACGCCCACCAATGTGACGGCAACGCTAGCGCAAAGCCCTACCACCTCCCATTGCCCGCGGCCTTCCTCCAAGACCTTGTACGCTTCCTCCTCACGCAGGATCTGCCTGTCATACATCTGTCTGTCCGCTGAGATCATCGCTTCATGCAGCGCTTCTTGATCCGCGCGAGCCGCATGCGAGAACAGCGCCACGGGCACAGCCCCATCGCTCTGAAAGTACGCTCCAGCTTCATACGTTGCCAGATCATAGCTACTCCCTCTCAGCACGGCCAAGATGGACTGGCAGAGCTCAGAGAAGATATGTGAGCTGTTGCTGAATATGCGCGCACCTTGCGCCTCTATGTCAGACACGGCATTCTTCACCTGCTCCACTTCGCCGTGACATGCGTTGACGGCTCCCTGCAATGAAGCTGTGCTGGGAATGGCGAAAGCCACCCCGCTTGGGAGAGAGGACCTAACCGCATCCAAGCTGCGGCCGATCTTGGGCACGCGCTCATCCTTCGCGAATTCCAACCGTCCACGCTTGTGCTCCATCTCATCCTCAGGCAAGCAGGCGCCGCCGCTTTCAAAAACGGGCTGCTGATAGAAGCGGTCCATGTACCGGACGGCATAGTCAGCTTTGAGCTGTGCCGCCGCATCCTTCAGGGCGCTTATGATCGGTGGATACAGATCCCTGAAGTAGGCTTTGGCGCTCTCCGCCGCCTGACCCTTGAATGACTTCATCACGCTGATCTCACGAACGCTCTCAGCAAGCGAATCAAGCGCCGACGACAACGCTCCTGACGACGGATCCGCATAGGTCAGATATTCGTCATAGGCGCCATCAACCCATGAGAGCTTCACTTCATATCCCACTATATGCACCTCCTATCACTCTGCTCCACCACCAAGGCTTGACCCGATGCTGGATGCATACTTCTTGGCAAGGGAGGTGTCTCGGTCCATGAACTGAAGCGACAGCTCATAGAACGCCTTTGAATCAGATTCAAGCCTGCTAGCCAACGCATCAACCACAGACTGCAGCTCCGCCACCCTCTCCTGAAAGCACGCAAGCGCCGCAGACCCCATGCAAGGAGTGCTCAAGCGCGCATCCAGCTGTGCCAGCCGAAGCCTATCTCGCTCAAGATGCCCGTGCACCTCCATGAGCCTGTTCACATTGATCTCAATGTCAGACATAGCCTCACCTTGACCCTTTCATTCGGGAGATGCTCCTGCGAGTCTGGTTCAGCGAACGCTCCTCTCTTGCGATGCTGCACTGCAGCGAACCTCTTTCGCTGCGGAATGCTACAGCCTTCCTATCAAGCTGATCCACCAGCTCTGCGCATCTGGCATGCAGCGCTTCAGCGTCCGACTTGACCCTGCCGCCAGCAGACATGCTCCTCATGAATGAATCTGCATGCTTGCCAGCCCATGTCACCGGCGCGAAATACGTCACTGACTGCGCGAACGCGTCAGCCTCATCTCGGGCTTGAGCAGCGTGCACCTTCGCCTCTTCAAGGGCAGCAAGCTTCGCATCCAACACGCTGACCGCTTCTCGCTTTCCGGCGATGGATCTTTCAAGCGCCCAAGCTTGACTGCTCATCTCTTTGACACCCATGCTTGCCTACCATGCGCTTATCGGCTTGGGATCTGCCTTGGGGACATCCAAGATGGAGAGCAGCTCGCGCTGACAATCCAGTTGGAAGAGGCTCTCAACGCATTCGAATCCTCTGAAATGGACCTCATCTATGCTGTCGTGGTTCGCATAGATGATGACATCCCCTTCAACGCCTTCAGGATAGAGACAGAATCCGTAGTCATAGCTCTCACGCGCATCCTCATCCTCAACTATCAGGGCACGCCCTATCACCATCATCTGCTTCTCATTCCCTGCCAACGAGACCACTGACCCCAGCGGCAGGAACTCCTCGGTCTCATCCAATTCCATCTCCTCTCTCGTCTTCAACGTCATGCGCTGTGACCAAATGGACCAAATGCGCGCTTCCGCCATCAACCCTGTACCCAAGCCCTTGCTCCATCTCAGCATCTGGCAAGATCTTCGGGCTATACGCAGTGCTAAGAGCGCTCTGCGCTTCGATCCCAGGCCCTATCCAAAGGCCATCCCTGCTGGTCAGATGCGCTTTGAACCAATCCTCATATCCATACGTTGCATCCATAGCACGGTCGATCAAGATCACTGACACCGCACCGTCATTCTCCAATCCAGCAAGCCACGATCTGAGCCATTGCGCAGCATCAGCTGGGCACTCCTGCATGAGTGCCATGACCCCGGAGAGCAAGATGACGATGCGATCAGCGCGCCTGCGAGATGCGATCTGCTGCAAGAACGCGACCGCCGCTTCAGGCGCTTGCGTTGCGAATGCGCAGCCCTTCGGCTCTCCCGGCAACATTCGCCCTATGTCTAGAACGACAACCTCAAGCCCACGCATGCGAACGAGCGCAGCTATGAGCCCCTTTGCGAACGAAACGCCCGCGCTCTGCTTCTGGAAGACGCACCTTGTAAGCGCTGCATCAGCAACGTTGAAGCCTGTTGCGCTCAGGTCATCGTCCAAGATGCCGTAAGGCAAGATGCTCCTCTGACAGCTTTCGAACGCGGCCTCTAGCATCTCTGGCGTCACGCGCTCAGGAGGCATCGGGATCTTGGGCGCACATGCTCCGACGCCTTGCCACTTGAGGGCAGCTTCTGAGCACGCAGCTCTCAGAAGCTCCTGTTCATCCGCATCCTCCTGGCAGATAGTGGCCGCTTGGAATTCGAACAGCTCATCGTCTATGCGCACTATCCCGCGGCCGCGCCCGTGCGGAGGCGTCAACCCTTCAAGCGAGCCAAAGAGCGAAACCGCATCTGCCGGATCAGACAGATCCACAGCAAGCACTTGCCTGAAGTAACTGCGCATCCTCATGCGGACTGCGCTCAAGCTCTCACCCACAACCACCATGCGGATGCCAAACTGGAGCGACTCCCGTGCAAGGCCGAGCAGGCTCTCCTCGTGCTGCGGATACGCATCAAGGAAAGCCGCCATCCCGTTCAAGACGACGAGGATCCGCGGCAACCCATCAAGCGCGCTCTTGCCGCCATTCGCCATGAGCTTGCGCCTTGCCTCGATCTGATCAGACATGAAGGCGAAGAACCGGCGGATCCTCTCATCGTCTCCCATGACCGCAATGTCTCCAACTTGGGGCGCATTCGCGAACTGCCGAAGAGACTGGCTCCCGAAGTCCAGCAGATAGGCATGCAACCGCTCAGGCGAGCACTGGGATACACACGAGAAGAGCATGGCGTGCAGGATCATCTCAGCACCTGAACCAGCAGTGCCATAGATGACCGCGTTGCCACCTTCCATCAACGGCAGCCTGAGCGCATCTTGGCGCTGATGAGAGGGGTCATCGAAGGCCCCCACCGTGAGACAGAGCAGATCATCTGCACCTTGCGCCTTCCCGAACCGCTGCTCTATCTCAGCAAGCGAGATGCGCTTAGGGATGGGCGGGAGCCAAAGCGGAGCAGCAGACACGCCCCGGGCTGCAGCCACAGACGCGATGTGCTGCGAGACGGCTACGATCTGCGACTGGCTGCTAGCAGGCGCGCCCTGGTCCTCCGGACTCACGCAAAGAAGCGGACGGCCCGTGTTCGATATCCAACAGACGCCCTGCCGCTGAGTGCTCTCATTGGCGGCACCCTCCACGTACGGCGCGCCTGAGAACCCGGACTGCCCCTGAACGAACTGCTCGTTGTAGCCCACCAGCATGAAGAAGCGTCCGGCAAGCGATATCTGCGCAGCATCCGACCGTTTGATGACCTCGTTCGAATCCGCAGCATCCGCAACCTTGAGGGCGATCTTGAAGCGTGAATTGGACCAGATCTGGTCGTTCACCACGCCGCTGGGCTTCTGGGTTGCAAGCACAAGATGCACGCCCAATGAGCGCCCGATGCGTGAAGCTGAGATCAGCTCGTCCATGAACTCCGGTTGCTGCTGCTTCAGCTCCGCGAACTCATCCGCGATCACGATCAGATGCGGACAAGCCTCCTTCACCCTGCCCTGACGATACGCATCCAGATACTTATAGATGTCTACATTGTCCCCACCAAGCGCTTCTCGTGCCTGATTGAAGAGGCTCTGGCGACGGCGAAGCTCGCTTTTGATGGAAGCAAGGCTGCGCGAGATGTTGGACCCGTCCAGATTCGTCACAGTGCCCGCAACGTGTGGCAAGCAGAAGCGATCATTGCAGAACGCTTTCGCAAGGCCACCGCCCTTGTAGTCGATCAGGACGAACGCCACTTCATCCGGCGGGAAGGCAAGCGCCATGGACAGCACGTACGTGATGATGAGCTCAGACTTCCCGGAGCCTGTAGTGCCAGCGATCAAGCCGTGTGGCCCGTGCGCGTCCTCATGCAGATCCAGCATCAAGAGCTCTCCCGCCGCATCAACTCCAAGCGGGGCTGCCAGCGAATCTGAAGGATTGCTCTTGCGCCACCTTGCGTCCACATTCAGATGATGCACGTTCGCGGAATCCATCATCTGCATGAAGGTGAGGCTTGCCGGGAGCCTTTGCGCGGAATCCGCCACGTCCATGCGCGCGTTGCATGCATCCTGCGCGAACGCGGTTGCAGCTTCAGCGTTAGGAGCCGCATCCAACAAGATGGGAGTCCGGGTTCCAGTTGGATCATCCCTATCCAGAAGGTATGCTCCTGCGCCATCCTCGCAGACGATAGCCTGGCACTGCGCCGGAAGCTCATGGACATGCTGCGCGCAGGCGATGACAGAGAATCCGTGACTGCCCTTGAGCGAGCACACCTCCTTGACCAGCTTGCTCTTGCTGAAGACCTCCTTGGATGGGCACAAGATCACGATATGCGGGGATGCGTCACCTTCGCGGGCAGCTCCGCTCTGCATCCTGGCTTCCAAGGCTTTGAGCAAGACCGCCCCCACCACACCCGCCTCCTCAGATGATGCAGCGAAATAGCGTGCCGTCTTGTCGGTTGCGAACAGGTGCGGGAGCCTCTTGGCGAATTCGAGGTCTGAAGCTGCATCTTCGTCCGCCAAGATAGCAAGCTTCACATCCATATATGAGTGAAGGCCACAGATCTGGACGATGACATTCCGCATGAAAGCGCTAGTGAAGCTTCGGCTTCCAACGATCCCCACCACGGGTGAATCCAAGAGCGAAAGGCCCAACGGCACGCTCTTCAGCATCTTCGGCTCATTCGCGAACTCCTTGAGCGCACGGCGCAAGCCATCCTCTTGGATCTGGAAGCCATCAGCTGGCATGGTGAGGTCAACCTCAAGCGGCACGTCCCCGATGCCCAGCCTGATCTCAAGAAAGTCCGCATGCGATGGAGCCTTGGCCATGAACCGGGGGTCTTGCAGAGCGGCTATCTGCATGCAATCTGTTGGACAGATCCGGTTCTCGAACAGGATCCCCCGCTGAAGAGCCGCTTCCTTCTGCAGCTTGGAGCGGATCTTGCCCAGGTACTGGGCATATGCGCTCTTGCGCCCGGCTTCCAGCTTCACGTGCCTCTTGTGCTGATGGCGCTTGTTGATGATGGGCCATAGAACGCTGCCCATCAACATGGCGAAAGCCATCGCCAGCATGGGAACGGCGCGAAGGGCGCTTCCATCCCGACCCAACATGAACGTGATGGACACGCACGCAGACATGACGGAAGCCAAGACCATGGCAAGCGAAGGGCCGATGCGCATCATCAAGGGCGTCTCATCCTCATGCTCAGCTTCAGGCGGCGCATCAACTGAGAAGCTCTTGCGCTTGATGGCTCTAGGGAACCGAAGCGACGGATAGAAGAACGCGCGGGGTGCGCACTGCTGCTGCGTCTGCGCGCTTGCAGGAGGCCGGTACTCAACAAGCCCCAAGCCTTCTTGCACTACCAGAGAATCCTCCGGACAGTTCAAGGAGATGAGCCTGTTCCCGATGGTGATCCGAAGCCCAAGGATGGATATGACGTCTCCTACCTCAAGAGGCGCCTCCAAGCCATTTGGCAGGTGCCACCCGTTCAGGAAGACTCCATTCGCGGAGCCCTGGTCAGAGACATAGAACTTCCCGTCAGCGTACTCAAGGTTCGCATGATGCGCAGACACATATTTAGATGGATAGACGATGGCGCACGCAAGGTCCCTGCCAATGGACAGCATGACGTTCTTGGTGAGCCCTAAGATGCGCGTTGTCCTGTCCCCGTCTGATGACGGCCTGCAGATCACGGTCCAACTGCAAAGCTCCCCTTGGATGGCGAAGATGCTCGCTTTATGAGGCAGCACGTCCAACCCACCTTCAGCAGATGGTGGGCAGAACATGAGGCCGCTTGCAAGCGTCATGCGCCACTGGCCATCATTCGCATCCGCGAACATCAGCTGTTGCCCACGCGCATCCTCTATCCAGAAAGCGCCGCGCACCTCATCCGGAAGGGATGTGGTGGACATGGCTTCGTCTGTTTGCACCGTGATGAGCATCTGGATCTCTTTGCCCTTACAGCCTGTCTTCGCCTAGCCGCGAAAGCCGCTTGCGATGCGCGCGTCCATGTCCTGCATCTCTTGTGCCGTCTTGTCCAAGGCCGCCGCTATCTCATCGATCATCTCTTGGGCTCGCTGGAAGCTTGGGCGAAGCTCTGACTGATAGCGATTTGCGTACGATCGGCTGGCTTCGCCCTCCCATTCCTCTTGGAGCTGCCCCAGCAAGCGGTCCATGTTGGAGATGGAATCCCCCACTGATTGAGATTCGCGCCTGAACTCGTTCGCGCGCCCTCTCATCTGGTCCGGACTGATCCTGATGTTCGACATGCATCTTCCTTTCTCTATCTGCAAGCAAGGCCTCATGCCCTGCTCGTCACCGATCCATGGGGCTAGACCTGCCTCTCACCTGCGGACGTGAACGCCCGCCGCCTTCTCCTTGCGGAAGCGGACTGCGAATATGGCTCCTGCTGATATGAGCAACGCGCCTGCTAGCACGAGCAACGCGATGCCAACCAACGCAGAGACGCCGTCTGCACCCTGCCGTCCTACATGGATGGCCGGAGACGCCTCCGAACGCTCGTTCCCAGCTGCGTCATAGGCCTTGACGGACACCATCTGAGCATCCGGGCCCTCCTTCAAGGTGATCCTGTCTCCCCCAGGAGCAGCCAGCTCACCTGCGCTCATGCTCTTGATCATCTGCCCGTTGACAGCTATGTCCGCGTGATCCAGCTGTCCGTTGTCTTGCACAAGGAACGAGACCTCGTGTTCAGCGCTTGCCACCTGAGGATCTTGGAACCCGTTGAATGAGACCAATGGTGGCGTGCTATCCACTGCGAACGCGATGTCAGCAGCCCCACTCCTGTCTGCATTCTTTCCCTCCATGATGTTCATGGAGGCATTGCCCGCATGATCTGTTGAGCTCAAAGACACCTGATAAGTGCCGTCAGATGCGAACCGCTCCTTGCTGATGACGTATTCATACGCAGGCCAGGACTCGTCTTCCGCTGCTTGCAAGGAGTAATCCTCATCTCGCGTGAGCGTGCTAGTGCGAACGCCGTTCGTCACGCTCACAGCTTGGCCGCCATCGATCAGCCCGCTGGGATTGATCTCCGTGATCCGGATGTCGGGCAGGTCAGAAGCCTTGACGTACTTCTTGTTGAGCAGCTCTTGCGTGTCCGAATCCAACAGATAGGTGGAACCGAACCTGTTGACCGACCACTCCACTATCTTGGAGGCCTCATTGCCAGCCAAGTCCGCTGCGCTCACCTCAAGCCTGTAGACGTTGTCGTTCTCTGGCACCTCAGCAGGGCTAGCCTGGGTCAGCGTCATCTCAGTTGCATCCGCATCAGCAACGTCTGAGTAGGCATCCGCAGATGAGCCAAGACCTATGGGCGTGACCGTGATGGAAGATGCGGGATCCAAGTTCGCATCATGGACTTTCACGCTGAGGCTGCAATCCCCAGGGTACGCGCGGGCAGACGCGTCATCATCGCCCCCAACCGTGACCGTGATCTCTGGGGCTTCCGCATCCACAGTGAACTCAGATAAGCTATAGGGCACCATCTCGTTTCCGGCCAGGTCCTCGCCGGAAACCGCAAGCCCATAGATGCCAGGACCTGCGAACTCCGCAAAACACACCCAAGCATCTCCGTCTTCCGCCCATTCACTGATCTCAGCCGCAGTCACCCTGCCGTCAGCATCCTCTTCTGAAGAAGCATCCACATGGATGCCATCAGGTGTGAAATTGCGATCCCGCACGGTGATGCTGGCAGTCATCGGTCTATTGCAGTACGCGCCAGTCTCCGGAGCGCCACCATCAAAGCTGACCTCAAGCCCAGGCGCAGTCCTGTCCACAGTGAAGCTCTCCTGATACAGCTCAGACTCATCCCCGGACAGATCGCGAACGCGCATCTGAACCTCATAGTCCGCGTCTTGAGCGAAGCTGTATCCCGCGCTCCAAACGTCCCCTGACACATGCTGGAAGTCCTTCGCGAACAAGACGCGCACAGCCCCGTCCTCATGGATGGTGACCACCTGCTGGTCAGGGTCGTACTGCTGGACGTACTGGAAGTTGGGTTCTGTGATGATGAACTTAGTGTTCCTGGCGGCCGAGAAATAGTGGCCATTGCGGACATCATGGTTGTCATGCTCCACTGATATGGACGGCGCTCCCGAGTTCGCCATGATCCGCATCACGCCGTCCGGGATCTTCGCGGAATCGGACAGGTCAGAGCTCAAAGCGTTCCCAGCCATATCCCTGACATGCACCTTGAAGGAGCTCACATCGGCAACCTGATCCTCATCTATATAGAAGGTGATGCGGCCGCCATCATCTACCAATCCAGGCGCGTCGATCCGCTTTGCCTCGCCCACATGACTGTCCATGTACTCAACATGCGCGCCACTGCCGGTGAGCCCCGACGTGCGAACTGCATCCAGCTTGCCAGGCGCATCCGAGATGCTGATCGTCACCTTGGCCTTGCCGCGGTAGATCCAGAACGCCGGGTCCCAGATGTTCTTGCCCGCTCCTTCAACGCAGAAGGAATCTATGACAGGCGCTGTCCTATCCACTCCATATGAGATCCCGCTCACCTTCGTGATGACACCTGACTGGTCCTTGGCGTAGAGCTGCACCCCTTCGTACCAGCCTTCCGCTCCATTGAGCGGCACCGTTGGCGCGAAATCATCATCAAGCGAGAGCGCAAGGCTGTGGCCTCCATACAGCGCACGCACCTGCTCAGCATTCGTCCACGCGCCCATATGAGACACTCCATCCAACGAGAGGTACGCAGGGATGCCCACGTCCTTCACCGGGTCAACGCAGACCGAACGCGGCGCATCATCCAATGCGTAGAGCCTGCTCAATTGGTCACAGAGCGAAAGCTCCACCTGCGCTGAGAACCCATGCTCGTCTACCGGATAGCTCGTGAGGCCGAACGCTCCAAGGGGAGAGCGAGTGCCTTCCAAGTCTTGCGGCCAGATATCCGTGCACGCCTTGATGGCCTGCTCATATGCACCCTTAGCGCAGCTTGCCTGCTGAGCCTCATCCAGCCTGAACGGGAGCTTCACCTCATCCGCAACGCTGATCTGCTTCCTGCCGATCCCGTTCGCACGCACGCGGATCTGCGGCGCGAACTCAGGCGCTTCTTGGCATTGCGCGGTGATGACCAGCTCTTCTGCGGCCTCTGACACATCAACAGGCAGGATGCTCAAGGTGCTCAGGTCATCATCGCCCGCGAATGACGCGCTCAGCTTGCTAGTGGACGCATCCTCATCAACGCTGAAGCTGTAGGCAAGGCGCAAGGATGGCAGCTCATCGCCTTCCGGAAGCTCAATGGAGGACAAGGAAACAGGGCTCCTGTAAGCAAAGCTCTGTTGGCTGAGCGCCTCTGATATCTCCTCGAACGCCTTCGCATCTGCAGCCATGTCAAGCTCAAGGCGCTCCTCATCTGAGACGCCGTCTCCCGGATCACCCGTCTCCCCCGCATCACCCTCATCACGCCCTTCACTTGGATCAGGGTCAGTCTCTGCGCTCTCATCAGCGCCGTCCGCCTGCGCCTGCAGCGCGCCAGGCACCTGCACCTCCGCCGCCTCAACCTGCGCGCTTGCGCGTTGGGATGCAAGATCAGCCTCCCCTTCTGCCGGGATGGCCGGCCAGAGCATGGCCGTCAAAGCCGCCGCCAGCACGAACGCACCCACTTGCCCCGCTCTTCGAAGAACTCTCCTCACAACCCCTCCTTCTGCACGCGCCCTTCAGTTGAACCCTCATCCAAGCCCGGCTGCCCCATTCCGATGGGCTTCGTGGGCAATGACTCCATGGGGGCAGCATTCGCCGCACACCCGCTTGCCTTCATCACCGTCTTTCCCTGGCGCACCTTTGGCCTTCTAGCAAGGAAGCGAACGGCGTCCGGCACGTGGAGCTTCACGAAGACGATGACGGCCGCCACGCCGCACACGCCTGACGCTACGAATAGCGCGCACCCCAAGATGAACAGCGCATCTTCCACGTCTCACACGCTCCTCAAGTCAGCTGCCGAGAACACCGCATCCAACTTCTGCGGGATCTCTCCCTCAAGCCTTGCCAGAAGCCCCGCCCGCAAGGCCTCGTTCTGCTCCGTGGTGGTATCCAGCGACTCCAGCTGGCCGCGCACCTTCGCTAGCAAACCGAACATCTCATCCCTTCCAACGCCTCCCATCGCCTGGAACTTGCCCACATACGTCTCAAGCGCGTTCGCGATCAGCGCGCATCCATCAAGCTGCACGGTCTCTAGCGCCTCAGCCTCTGCCGGCTCAGACAAGGCGCAGATGCTCTCCCAGAAACCGGCATACAGCTCTCCGCTCTCTTCGCCCTGCATGACCGCCGCATCTATCCCAGATGCGAACTGAGCGATCCCGGCATAGGTCTCAGCCGTTGCAAGCTTCGGAAATGAACCATCCGCAGCGGCATTCTTGAAATGCTCGGCGGACGCCTTGATGCGCGCCAGCTGGTTGTCCTCATAGGTGCCCGTCTGCGCATAAGAGTAGAAGTACCAATAGAGCCTGCCCATCTCATAAGACAGCTCCGCGAAGCGATCTGACCCCTTGAGCGCCTCTAGGTTCTGCCCGTACGCAGCGTCAAGCTGAGCCTTCTCCTCAGGCGTGAAGGCGGAATCCACCTTGTAGCTTTCGATCAGCCCCAGATACGCATCCACTGAATCCGGCCTCTGCGCAATGGCCGCAAGGTATTCCTGCTGCGCATCCTCCGGGCTCACCTGCACGAGCGCGCTGGCCACGTCCATGTGATGGTCATGGTTCTGCGCAATGCGAACGTCCCTCCACGCGAAGCAGGCCACGGCCATGACGCAGAACGCCACTGCAGCAAGCGCAAGAGACGCGAACGCCGCAATGCGCTTCACCTGCCGGGACCTGTGGTCGCGCGTGAGCTCTTCGTAAGTGGCCAGGTCAGCAACCAGGTCATCGCAGCTCTTGTACCGCTTGCTGCGATCCACCTCTGCGCACTTGGGGATGATCACATCCGCGAACCCTTCGCCAACGGCCGGGTTCGCCTGCCGAACGTTCGGCAATGGGAACTCAACAGGCGGAGCAGCCCCGCCCAGCAAGTGCCACATGGTGGCACCAACGCCGTAGATGTCCGCGCGCCCATCCGTCTGTGCGCGCCCGTACTGCTCAGGCGCCGCGTAGCCCGTGGTGCCGAACGCGGTGGTGTCCTTGCGCTGGTCGTCCTTGTATTCCCGGGCAACTCCCAGATCTATCAGCTTCACGTAGCCGTCAGGGTGCAAGATGATGTTGTTCGGCTTCATGTCCCTATAGATGATGGGCGGGTCTTGCCTGTGCAGATAGCTCAGCGCGTCGCAGATCTGGAGCATCCAGCGTTGCACGTCGGGCTCAGATTGCGGGCCGTTGGCGCGGACCACCTCTTCAAGGGTCTGCCCCTCTACGTGGTCCATGATCACGTAGATGAAGTCCTCCGTCTTGAGGATGTCGGCAATGCCGACGATGGCCGGATGCTGCAATCTGGATAGCAGCTCTGCCTCAGATGACAGGCTCTGCTCTATCGGGCGCCCCAGCGCATCCGTCACGCGCCGGTCCACTTCCTTGACAGCCCATTGCTTGTTGCCAAGGTCCAGGTCTTGCGCCAGATAGACGCGGCTCATCCCGCCTTTCCCTATCAAGGTCAAGATCTCATACTTGCCCTTCAGGACGTCTCCGCGCTCAAGGCCGCCGCCGTTCGCCGTCATCTGCTCTCATCCCTCCTCTCTCACAATGCTCAGTGCGTATGACCATCCAAGGGGCTATGCCCCCTAGGCTCACCTGCTATCCGGTTGTCTTTTCAGCTTTCGCGCTTGATAAGACCGATGACTTGACTATAGGTACTTGGTCTTACAGAAATATGCCGTGGCTGCGGCACGAAGAGAGCATCGATGCATGACGAAACTGGCCTTGCTCTTCACAAGGCCAGCAAAGATCTATTCGATTCCTTCAGATTCTTGTCACGGATCTGACGCGATCCGCCAAAGATCAACTACTGATCCAAGCTCCGAACCACGTTCGCTATATCCTCAGCGTGACGCGTTGCGGCCTCAGGATCCTTCGCTTCCACCATGACGCGGATCACAGGCTCTGTTCCCGAAGGTCGGAGCAGCACGCGCCCGTCATCCCCCAGCGCCTCGTCCGCCGCGCGAACTGCCGTCTTCACGGATTCGTCCTCCATGACGGCCGTCTTGTCAGCCACGCGAACATTGATCAATTCCTGTGGAAAACGCTCCATGACGTTCGCCATCTCATCCACATTCTTTCCGCTTCTGCGAACGGCCGCCATGAACTGAACCGCAGTCATCAGGCCGTCTCCCGTGGAGTTGTGCTCAAGCAAGATCATGTGGCCCGACTGCTCGCCGCCGATGGAATACCCCTGCGCGCGCATCTCCTCAAGCACGTAGCGGTCTCCCACCTTCGTCTGCACCACCTGGATGCCAGCGTTGCGCATGGCGTGCACGAACCCCAGGTTGCACATGACGGTGGTCACCACGGTGTTGCCTGCAAGGCACCCGCGGTCCTTCATGTCCAGCGCGCACACGGCCTCGATCATGTCTCCGTCTATCTCGCGCCCCGTTGGGGAGATCAGCATCACGCGGTCTGCATCTCCGTCGTGCGCGATGCCGATGTCCGCGCCCACCTTCGCCACCAGCTCCTTGATGGGCTCCAGATGCGTGGAGCCGCAGTTCACGTTGATGTCGAAGCCGTCGTAGTCATCGTTGATCACGTGCACGTCAGCGCCAAGCCGCCTCAGCGCCTCCGGGCTTGTTGCAGAGGACGCGCCGTGGCCAGTGTCAATGGCCACCTTCATGCCTTCGAACGTGACTCCTGCATCCTTCACGGAATCCACCGCATGCATGATGTAGATCTCAGAAGCGTCGTTCAGGCGAACCGTGAACCCAAGGTCAGAGCCGCTGGGGACCTCTTCTTCGGCGCCCTCAAGGCCGCCCGCGCGCACGAAATCCTCTATCTTGTCCTCAACCTCATCGGGCAGCTTGAAGCCCTTCGAGTCGAACAGCTTGATGCCGTTGTACTCCGGCGGATTGTGCGAAGCTGAGATCACGGCGCCGCCCGCAGCAGAGAGCTTGCGCACCAAGAGCGCCACGGCAGGGGTGGGGATGACGTCTGCCAGAAGCGCCGTGCCGCCCGCGCTTTCGATGCCTGCCACCATGGCGGCCTCCAGCATGTCACCGGACAGGCGCGTGTCCTTGCCCACAACGATGGTCTTGCCCAGGAACACCACGGCAGCCTGCCCAAGGCGGTACGCCATCTCGTTCGTGAGCTCCACGTTCGCAATGCCGCGAACGCCGTCTGTGCCGAACATCCTTGCCATGCTATTTCCCCCTGTTGATGTGAGAGCCGTCCATGACCTTCGCACCCTCCGGACGCTCATCCGGCTGCATGCGCGCGTTGAGCTCCGCTGCAAGGTCATCGTTCGAGATGTTGAACCTGGCCATGAGGACCATCAAGTGATAGATGAGGTCAGCTGCCTCGTAGCGAAGGTGGTCCTTTGAGGCTGGCTGATCCTCTGGCGCGAAGAGCTCCGTCTCCTTCGCCGCTAGGCAGGTTTCCAGGGATTCCTCAGACACCTTCTTGAGGAGCGAATCCAGCTTGCCGGTGAGCAAGCCGTGCGTGTAGCTTTGACCGGTGGCGTGGCGCCTATCTTCGATGGTGCGCGCAAGCGCGTCTAGCGTGGCGCCGATCTGTGAGTCATTTTGCATGCGGGCATTTTACAGCAAGCGAACATCGGGCATCCTCATGCCGCCCAAATTATGACCTGAGAGGTCAATGACATTAAGCACGGGGAATTGTCATTGACCTCTCTTGTTCCGCCGTTCTAACGAAGCGGCGGAATGAATTGACGCTGCGGCTCCGAATGGCACCTGACCTTGCCATTTTCTTCGGGCTCGGCGTTGGCCAAAGCCAACTTGGCCCTCAGACATGGCAATCTCAGGCACCCTTCGAACCCTCGCTTTCTTTGGTGAACCTGAGGCTCTTTCTATTCTTCTTGCCACCCTTCCCAACCTGCTGCACCTTCTGGGCACATGCCCCTAATCCGGTGTCGCGGGCACGCTGTGCCCGCTCCTTTTACTACGGCCTTTAACATCCCGCATTCGCTTTCACGCTCATGCGGAATGTAGCGGCCTTGGTGGCCTTCCGGCCACCGCTCCGGGTGGAATCATTTTCTGTGGGCGCTTGCATTGCAAGCGCAGCTGCCTGCAAGCCCGAAGGGCGAGAAGGTAGCGTAATGAGGGCGTCAGCCCGAAATGCCCGGATAGCTGATCTGCGCCAGGCTAGCTGGCCCGACCAGTTGCCTTGTTCCGGGTGTTCGCAGGCTATCGCCTGCGTTACGCATTGCTGGCGCAATGCTGCGTCTCCAATGGAGACGCCCACTATTAGGGGCGATCGCGCTTGCAATGCAAGCGCCCACTAATGAGGGAGGCGATTGTGCTGGCACCCGCGACAACGGATCAAGGGCAAGCCCCATCAACCGCGTTTGGCGGCCTTCTTCATCTTCTTGCGGGTCTTCTTGGCGGCAACGGCTGCGGCAGCCACAGTGGCCATGAGGCATGCCATGGCATCTGCAGCAACGTCCCCTGTCTGCGGAAGCGCGCCATACGCCCCCTGTTCGCGAACGGGAGCCGGCTCATCCCAAGCGCTCTTGCTAGCGATGAGCGCATCGTATGCAGCCTTGGCCTCACGATACGCGTCAAGCGCGCTGTTGTAGTCAGCAAGCGCCGCTAGATACGCAGGCGTTGCCGTTATCTGATCGCGAACGGCAGCAGCATCAGCGCGCGCCTGCCCAAGCGCCGCCGCAGCCTGATCCAGCTGCGCCTGCGCGCTATCAACAGCAGCCTTCGCATCCGGGACCTCTTGCAGCTTGGGATCGATCTGCGCCTGCCACTCAGCGAACCCTCGCCCCGTTGAGCGCAGCGCCATCCTGGCTTGCGCTCGGCGAGCAGAGCCATACCCGATGGTCCCCGCATTCAGCGCCGTTTCGAAATCCACAGCAGCCATCTTGGAATGCTCTGACTGCGCCATCAACAGAGCAGCCCGCATATCAGGGATCCCCAAGCTCTCCTCTGTCACTTTGACAGCCTCAAGCTCCTCTTGCGCCTTGACAAGCGCATCTTCCTTGCCTGCAAGCTTGGCTATGGCATCTGAGATCCTCTGCGCCGTCTTGCGAATGCCATCCAGCAAGCCAGCCTTCTGCTCAACTGCCGCCTCCGCATCAGTGACCGACTTCGCTGCAGCCTCGTTCGCAGACTGCTTGGCCTCCTTTGCGCTGTTGGCCTGCGTGAGCTTGCCTTGCAGCTGGCTCACCTCTTGTGCCTTCGCGCTGTGTGCGCCCTCCGCCTCAGTGAGTGCCGTCTGCGCAGCCGTTGCTGCGTCTTGCTTGGCGTCTACGTCTGCCTGACGCGCGCTGATGATGGAGGTCACGGCCTCCTTCGCCTTGGTCAGCGCCTGCTCAAGGCCAGGCAGGAGCCCGCGCTTTCGCCCAAGCTCTGCTTGCAGCTCAGATGCCTTGGCCGCCGCTTCGCCCTTGGCAGCCTCCTTCTCAGACAGCGTCTGCTTGGCACCCTCAAGCTCAGTGCTAGCGTCAGCTACGGCTTGATTCGCCTCGGTCAGTTGCGCCAGCTTCTTGTTGTAGGCCTGCAGGGCCGCCGTGTACGCATCTGCCGCGTTCGCCGCCTCTTCCTGCGCCGCCACGCTGTCATCCTTCGCCTTGTTCAAGGCCGTCAAGAGCGCATCGGCCTCTTGCTGCTTGAGGCCGACCACGCCCTCCTTGCCAGCCGCCGCCTCTTCAAGCTCTTGCAGCTTCTGACGCGCCGCCGCTATCTCAGGAGTGTCTCCGCCAAGCGTGGCAGCGTACCCCTCAAGGAGCGCCCGCAGCGCCTCGCCCTCCAAGACCACCGTGAACGGCGAGGTCAGGCCATCCTTGCCAGCCTGGTTGCGAGAGAGCAGCTGCGCGAACTTGGGATTGCCAGCAGCCGCGCTGTTCGTTGCAAGCCCGCAGACCGTATACACCGAATAGAGCGAATAATCCTTCGCGCCCATGCCAGCTAGAGCCGCGATGGAATCATCCGTATTCATGACATTCATCTCGCGCGGCGCATATTCGGTGACCCATGTGGCGCTGAAATGCTCAAGCGCATTCATGTTCACCATTGACATGGCCATGAGCACCGGAGACACGCGAAGCGCCTCCCCTAAGGCCCCGTCTGTCTGCACCCCGGCAGCCGGCGGCGTGCCTGTGTAGTGATAGCTGCCATTCAGACGGCGGTCATTCTCCAGCGCCAGAAGATCAAGCGCCTTCAGCATGTTGTCTATATGGGTTGCATCCGTCAGCTGCCCGATGTTGCCCATGGCATCCGCCACATTCAAAGAGCCCACGCTTGAGTGGAGCGAGCCCTGCTTGCCTTGCATATCATCCGGATCCAGCAAGACATCAAGCGCAAGCTGCCATTCGGCCTGCTCAGACGTGCCTTCCGTCTCCTTGATCATGTACTTGAAGAAGCCAACGGCCGAATACGCCTCCCCCACGCGTGACTTCTCCGCGATCAGCTTTTCAAGCTCAGCCTGCTGGGCATCCTTCGCGGCGCGCGCTTGATCCAGCTCCTCCTGCGCAGCTTCCACGGCCTGGTTCGCCTTGTCATACGCTTCCTGAGCTGCCCGCACCTTGTCAGCCGCCGCGCTGGCAGACGCATCAGCGTCCCCCTTGGATGAAAGCGCGTCATCCTTCTCCCGCTCAAGACGGGCAACCTCGGTTTCCAAGGCAGCCTTCGTTGAGTTCGCGTTGGTGAGCGCCGTCTGCGCCGCCGCAACCGCGTTCGATGCCTGGGTCACCTGCTCTTCCGCTTGGGACACGCTGGCGTTCGCAGCGGATAGCCCTCCTTCAATGCGTGAGATCTCTGCGTTGCAGGCGTCAAGCTCAGCCTGCGCGCTTGTGACCTGCGCTTGTGCGGCGGCAACGTCAGCATCCGTTCCGTTCTGCGCTGCTTGCAATGCCTGCTTAGCTGATGCTAGCGCTGCGTCTGCCTCGCTCTTGCGCTGCTGAGCTTGGGACCGCTTCTGCTCCAATGCGGACAGCTGGCCCTCAGCTGCAGCAAGTTGCGAACTGGCCTCAGATGCCGCCGCCTCCGCATCAGCAAGCTCTTGCGCTGCTGTTGCCACAGCAGACTTGGCCGCCTCAAGGTCAGATTTCGCCTTCTCATAAGCGCTCTCAGCTGAAGATACGTCAGCGTCTATATTCGGGTTCGCCGCCTTCAGGGCATCAAGCTCGGCCTTTGCCTCATCCCGGGCCCGTTCGGCATCTATGACCGCCTGCTGCTTGTCAGCGAACGTCTCGTTCGCATGCTGCAAGTAGGCTTCCGCGGACTTGATCTGCGCGTCCACCTCTGAGCACTTGAGATTGAGGTCCGCCACGGCTGATTCCAGCATAGCGCGCGCATCCGCTATGGCCTTTGCATGCGCCGCTGCCGCTGCGTTCTTGCTGTTCAAGGCCGCATCATATGCAGACTGCAAGGCGGCCACCTTGCCATCCGCGTCCGTCATGGGAAGCGACACCACATCTAGCGCCACCTTCGCCTGCGCCACCAGCTCCTCAGCCTGCTTCAAGAGCGCCAGCAACTCCTCTTCGGTTGCAAGCACATGAGCGCTGTCCTTTATCTGGCTGGATTCCGCGGTGATCTGAGAGACGCTGGATGACCCGCTCTCTTGGTCTGGATCCAGCTCATCTGACGCCTCAAGCTCAGCGGCGATGGCCGGAGTCACGGGAGCTGCTGCCAAGATGGCTGAAAGGGTTGCAGACATAGCGCAGGAAAGCGCGCTCTTCGCACCAAAATGAGCATGCGCGTTGCGCATGCTAGCTATCTCAGCCTCCGTGGTGCGTTCATGCTGCGTTCGAGGAGTTGGAACCTTCATATCCGGAGCCCCCTCCGCCTTACGTGGGAACATCTGAGGCTTGCTTCGCCGAAGATGTTTCCGAACCGTAATCTTACCATGGCGAACTTCGTTCTTGTTAGAATCCTTCACACCATGTGCAATGATGAGAGCATATCCAGGTCGCTTCGCCTCTTGGGCCCTGAGGGCGTGGCAAGGCTGAAGGCCGCGAAGGTTGCGGTCATCGGGCTTGGCGGCGTGGGTTCTGCCTGCGCGGAGTCACTAGTGCGCGGCGGCGTTGGCAGCTTCCTGTTCGTTGACAAGGACGTTGTTGAGGCAAGCAACATCAACAGACAGCAGATAGCGTTCAGGAGCACGATAGGCCAGCGCAAGGTTGACGTCATGGCCGCCATGGCGAAGGACATCAACCCGGACGCCTGCATCGAGCGCCTGCATGCATTCGTCCTTGAGGAGAGCATTCAGGAGCAGATCGAGCCGTTCCTGCCGCTTGACTTCATAGTGGACGCCGTGGACACGCTGACGGCGAAGGCGGCCATCGCTGCGTTCGCAAGCCAACGCGGCATACCGTCTGTGTCGGCCATGGGGATGGCGAACAGGTCTGACCCAACCGCGCTCAGGTTCGCTGACCTGTTCAGCACCGAAGGGTGCCCGTTCTGCAGGGAGATGCGCAAGATCTGCCGCTCAAGGGGCATTGCGAACATGAGCGTGCTCTACTCAACGGAGCGGCCCGCGAAGGTGAAGCCGCAGCCCGGAGCCGCGCGCTCTGAGAAGACGGAGCTTGGGACGTACTCCTACATGCCGCCGGTTGCGGGCCTGATGCTGGCCGGCTGGGTGATCCAGAAGCTCACGCAATCTGGCTCACGTTGAGTGCGCATCAAGAACGGATACGCACCTACGGAGGTTCTGCAGTGCGTACGCGCTTAGGCGTTCGCCATGTCCTCTTTCATCTGGATGACCTTGGCCATTGCGTCCTCTGCCACATCGTCCGTGCCGGAGCCGATGATCTGAGCTGCCAAGATGGCCGCATTCTTCGCGCCGTTGATGGCAACCGTGGCAACTGGCACGCCGCTTGGCATCTGCACCATGGAGAGAAGGGAATCCAATCCGCCCAGGTCCGAGGTCTTCATGGGCACTGCGATCACGGGCAGCGGCGTGAATGCCGCAACCACGCCACCTAGATGCGCCGCCTTGCCAGCTGCCGCCACGATGACGCGCATGCCGCGCTCGCGTGCGCTGCCGGCCCATTCGTGCACGACGTCCGGCTTGCGGTGCGCACTGGCGATCTTGACCTCATATGAGATCCCGAACGCGTCCAACTGGTCTGCGCATGCCTGCATCACTGGCATATCTGATTCTGACCCCATGATGATCCCTACAAGCGGCATGCTGGCTCCTAACCTCTGCGTATCTGCGTGCCGTCATTGTATCGCGAACCTTGCTGCCTCCCCTTGTCGACCCCTTTATCACCTAAGAGCAGCTGCATCCCGCATGCAAGGTCAACTCTCTCAAGAGTGGGCGCTTGCATTGCAAGCGCAGCTACCTGAAAGCCCGAAGGGCGAGAAGGTAGCGAAATGAGGGTGATAACCCGAAATACCCGGATCGGTGTTCGAACGTGACATTAGATGTGTTCTAATGTCACCTAATGTCACGCAAATAGGTTAAGCCATGCTGCGAAGCACGTACTGCAGGATGCCGTCATTGCGAAGGTATGCGCCCTCGGTTGGCGTATCCACGCGAACGGTGGCCTGGAACGATCCCGCAGACCCGTCTGGCCTGATGAACGAGACGGTCACCTCAGCTGGGTTCGGAAGCCCGTTCGCAAAGTCCACAGCCTGGATGCTGAATGCCTCGTCCCCCGCAAGCCCCACCGTCTCAGCGCTCTGCCCGTCAAGGAACTGCAACGGCAAGATCCCCATGCCGATCAAGTTCGAACGGTGGATGCGCTCATAGCTCTCAGCTATCACAGCGCGAACGCCAAGAAGCTTGGGACCCTTCGCGGCCCAGTCGCGCGAAGACCCGGACCCATACATCTTGCCCGCTATCACTATTGCAGGCACGCCTTCAGCCATGTAATGCTCAGCCGTGCTGAACACGGTTGATATCTGCCCGGTCAGCATGTCGCGCGTCCAGCCGCCAAGCTTGCCCTCTGCCAGCTTGTTCGCCAGCTTCACGTTGCCGAATGTGCCGCGAGCCATGACCTCATGATTGCCGCGACGGCTGCCATATGTGTTGAAGTCAGCCTCAGCCACGCCATGTTCGCGAAGATAGTCCGCTGCCGGAGAGTCCAGCGGGATGGCGCCAGCCGGGGAGATGTGGTCAGTGGTGATGAAGTCTCCCAGGAAGAGGAGCGCACGCGCGCCTTCGATGACGCCGGGCGCGCTTGAGTCAGAGCCCATGGCGTCGAAGAACGTGGGACGGCGAACGTAAGTGGAGTCCTCCGCCCATGAGAACGCCTGCGTAGCATCGGCGGAGATGGCCTGCCACTCCTCGTTGCCGTCGTACATGCCCTCCGTGCCGCTGGCGTAGAGCTCAGCCGTCACGTGCTCTTTCACGGCAGCTGCAACCTCGGCCTGGGTGGGCATGATGTCAGCCAGGAACACGTCGGCGCCGTTCGCGTCCTGCCCAAGGGGCGCGCTGGTGATGCCCGCATCCATGGTGCCCAAGATGGCGAACGCGATCACGTGCGCCGGGGTCATCAGGTAGTTCTGTGAAACGTCCGGAGAGATGCGGCCTTCGAAGTTGCGGTTGCCAGAGAGCACGCTTGCAAGCTCCACGTCTGCGGCAACCTCATGCATCGGCTCTGCCAGCGGGCCGGAGTTCCCGATGCAGCTCATGCAGCCGAAGCCGCACGTGTAGAAGCCAACCTCCTGGAGCGCCTCCATGCAGCCTGCGCGCTCAAGCAGAAGCTGTGTTGCGTGGCTGCCGGGAGCCAGGATGGATTTCACCCACGGCTTGGCCTTGAGCCCGCGCTCTGCCGCCTTCTTCGCAAGCAGCCCGGCCTGAACCATCATCTCAGGGTCAGTTGCCGTTGTGCAGCTGGTCACGGCAGCAATGGCTATAGAGCCGTCCGTCACGTTCACATCCTGGCCGCCCATGGTGACAGCATGCGGCTTGCGCGCAAGCCCGCGCTCTTCGGCCAGCTCGCAGAAGCGCGCGTGAACGTCTTGGATGTCCATGCGGTCATGCGGGCGGGACGGCCCAGACACGCTTGGACGCACGGTGGACAGGTCAAGCTGGATGACCTCGGAGTAGTTGCGCCCAGCGGCATCGTCTGTGTTCCAGAAGCCCTGCTCCTTCGCGTAGGCCTCCACCAGCGCCACGTGATCCTCACCACGGCCGCAGATGCGCAGGAAATCAAGCGTGCGCTCGTCCACCGGGAATAGCGTGCAGGTGCTGCCGTACTCCGGCGTCATGTTGGAGATAGCAGCGCGCTGCTGCCCTGACAGGGAGGCAAGCCCCGGCCCGAAGCACTCCACGAAGCATCCCACCACGCCGCGGGCGCGAAGCAGCTCTGCCAGCGTGAGCGACACATCCATTGCCGCAACGCCGTCAGAGAGCTGCCCGGTCATGCGGATGCCAACCACCTTCGGCACAAGCGTGGTGATCGGCTGGCCAAGCGCGGCAGCCTCAGCCTCGATGCCGCCAACGCCCCAGCCCAACACGCCGATGCCGTTCGCAGTTGGCGTATGCGAGTCAGTGCCAACCAGCGTGTCGAAAAAGGCGAACGCATTGCCGTCCGCGCCTTCTGCCTCAGACACCACATTCGCAAAGCACTCTATGTTCAACTGATGGCAGATCCCCTGCTCAGGCGGCACGATCCGCACGTTCTGGAATGACTGCTGCGCCCACTTGAAGAACTGATAGCGCTCCTTGTTGCGCTGGAACTCAAGCTCCGTGTTCTTCGCGAACGCATCCGGGCTGCCCGCCACGTCAGCGATGACAGAATGGTCTATCACTAGGTCACACGGGATGTTCGGGTTGATGTCCTCCGGGTCCCCGCCAAGGTCTGCGAACGCTTCGCGCATCACCGCGAAGTCAACGAACACAGGCACGCCCGTGAGGTCCTGGTACAGCACGCGCGCCGGCATGAACTCAACCTCGTCTCCTGCCGCGCCCGCCTTCGCAGCAGACACGATCCGGTCCGCCATCTTGCGCGCCGCATCCTCGTCAGACACGTTGCGCAGCACGTTCTCAAGCACCACCTTGAGCGAGAACGGAAGGCCATCTGCACCCTCCACCTGGTTGATGGGGTAGCAGCCGAACGTGCGGCCGTTGACGTTGATCTGCGATGCGAAGCGCTCTGCCATGCGAATCTCCTTTATGCCATCTCAGCCACTACGGCTGCAGTGAAATCTGTTGTGCTTGCCGGTGCCTTCGCCTGCCCCTCTGCACGGCGGATGTCCCCGGTCAGCACTTCGCCCTTGGCGTAGACGACGCGGATGGCACTCCTGATGCGCTCCGCCGCCTCATGCTCATCTATATGGTCAAGCATCATGGCCGCAGAGAGGATCTCCGCCGTTGGGTTCGCCAGGTTCTTGCCCGCGATATCCGGCGCTGAGCCATGCACGGCTTCGAACACGGCGCACTCATGCCCGATGTTCGCGCCGGGCGCGATGCCCAGTCCGCCAACAAGCCCGGCGGCCAGGTCAGAGGCGATGTCTCCGTAGAGGTTCGGGAACACGATCACGTCGAACTGCGAGGGATCCATGACCATGTTCATGCAGAACGCGTCAATTATGCGGTCATCGAACCCGATCTTGCCCTCGTAGCCCTTCGCAACCTCGCGCGCCTCACGCAGGAACAGACCGTCGGAATGCTTCATGATGTTCGCCTTGTGAACAGCCGTGACCTTGCTGCGGCCATTTTTGACGGCGTAGTTGAACGCGAACTCCGTGATGTTGCGCGTGGCCGTGACTGATATGGGCTTGATGGAGATGCCGGAATCCTTGCGGATGGTCCCCTTGCCCATGTCGTCTATGTCTTGGATCAGCTTGAGCGCGTCCTCTGAGCCCTCTTCGAACTCTATTCCCGCATAGAGGTCCTCTGTGTTCTCACGAACCACCACCAGGTCAACGTTGTCATAGCGGCCGCCCGCGCCCGGGATGGATATCACTGGGCGCAGGTTCGCATACAGGTCAAGCGTCTTGCGCAGGGCAACGTTCACGCTGCGAAAGCCGGTGCCAACAGGAGTGGTTACGGGGCCCTTGATGGCAACCTTATGCTGACGGATAGCCTCAACTGTACGGTCAGGCAGCGGCGTTCCGAACTCGTCGATGCATGCCGCGCCCGCCTTCTCGATCACCCAATCGATCTGCGCGCCGCTTGCCGCAACCACTTCCTGCATTGCCGCGGACGTTTCCACCCCGATGCCGTCACCGGGGATCAGGACTGCTGTATGAGCCATGGTTCTCTCCTACTTCTTGAGGTTGTCTTCGATCCGGCTTGCGCGCTTCTTGAGCTGACCCTTGCCGTTCTCTGCGTCGAACTTCATGCGGGCCGCAAGCTCTCCCTTCACCTGAGGCGCCAGCTTGCCAGCTGAGAATTCGATGACGCCAACCAGCATGTCAAGGAATTCAAGGTCACCGTGATAGCACTGGATGCCCTCATCTATCAGCGGCCAGACCTTCTCAGAGCGGTTCTCCGTTGTTGCGCCATAAGTGCATAGGAAGCGCATGGCAGCCAAGCGCAACGGGCCTGAGTCTTCATCGAAGAGGGCAGTCTCCGCGCCAACCAGCGCCTTGTCACATGAGCGAGAGTCCACCGGCACCAGCTGCGTCAGCGTGTCCAGCACCTCCCACCTGGTCTGCGCCTCTGGCCTGTTCAGCGCATCAAGGATCTCATTGATATGAGGAGCCACCTTCTCGGGGTCCTCCTTGGCAACCACCGAGATGATGGCGGCAGACATCTGCCTTTCACGCCTAGATGAGCCAGAGAGGTTCTCTACATGCTTCTCAAGCGTCTTCTTGTTCTTCGCCGCGGCCGCGGCTGCCTCTTTCACGTCATCGCTGCGTGTGCTCATTGAGATTGCTCCTCAGTTCCTGGAAAAGGACACAGTTGTCCACAGTGTGTCGATTATAGAACAATGAGCCTTGCGCTTCGCGAACGCGCCCTGCTTGAGGCACCCTCTCCCCCGCAGATGGCGTTCTAAAGAGCAGGCGCTTCCATCGGAGACGCAACCACCTGCTAGCCCGAAGGGTCCCTCCCCCAAGAGTGGGCGTTCGCATTGCGAACGCAGCTGTGCGCTAGCACAGCGTAATGAGGGTGATAACCCGAAGCACCCGGATAGCTGGTCTGCGCCAGGCTAGGTGGCCTGACCTGATGCTGGGTGCCGGGTGCTCTTGCCCTGCCGGGCAAGTTACGCATTGCTCATCGCAATGCTGCGTCTCCAATGGAGACGCCCACGGATAGGGGGGGGTGGGATCAGGTGAGAAACGCAAGAAGGCCAGCTGGGAGTCCAGCTGGCCTTCTTGGATGCTTGATGTGACAAGCGCCCCTTGCGGGCGGAAC